>CAZXSE010000051.1:0-1775 GCA_964643325.1 uncultured Planctomycetales bacterium | reverse complement strand
ATCCGTTTTACGGGCTGAGCGCAGGTCTTCTGCTCCTGATTTCGGTTCTGCTGCATGAACTGGGACACAGCGTGACGGCCATGGCCTTCGGCTGCCGCGTGCGCGATATCACGCTGATGATGATCGGCGGCTGCGCCTCGATGCTCTCCATGCCGCGCAAGGCCTGGCAGGAATTTGTCATGGCCTTTGCCGGCCCTCTTGTGAGCCTCCTCCTCGGAATGGGGGGCTGGGGCCTGTTTGCCTTCGGGCCCGCACTGTTCCACACCGGATTTATCGGCTTTATGTGCTGGTGGGTCATGACGCTGAACCTGACGCTCTTCTTTTTCAATCTGATTCCCGCGTTCCCCATGGATGGCGGCCGCATTTTGCGCGCTTTTCTGCAACAATTTTTTATGACGCGCGTCAAAGCCACATGGGTCGCTTCGCGCATTGGCCGCGGCGTGGCGATCCTGATGGTTCTCGGCGTTGTGTTTTCGTTTTTAACTGGAAAATTCGGCGGGTATATGCTGATCCGTCTGCTGATCGCCTACACGATCTATCAATCGGCGGAACGCGAATACCAGATGGTCCTGATGGAAGAGGGGTACGACAACAAAAATCCCTTTTCCCGCTTCGGCTTCCCCTTTTTCGGACGCACCACGCGCACGCCGCCCCCGGATGATGGTCAGGCCTATGTCAGCCCGCCGCCGTACGACCGCGGACACGGCACGCGCGTTGATGTCTTTAAGGATTAGCGCGTCGGCGTTTAACATGGAACTTTGAGTATGAAAATTGCGATCGCATATCCACCGCTTTCCTCGGAAAAGGGCGTTCCCCTGCTCGCGCAGAACCGTCAATTCCAGTGGTTCAACCAACCCACCTTCATTTATCCCGTGGTGCCGGCGCTGGCCGCGACGCAGGCGAAAGCCGCAGGCCATGAAGTCGCCTGGCTCGACGGCATTGCCGCGGGGTGGACGCTAGAGGAATTCGAGGCGCAGATGCAGCGCTTTGCCCCCGACGTGGTGATGCTCGAAACCAAGACGCCCGTCGTGACGCGCCACTGGGCGCTGATCAAGCAGTTCAAGGCGAAATTTCCGCAGGTCATCTTCGTGCTGGTCGGCGACCATGTGACTGCGCTGCCCGAAGAGACGATGAACAACTGCCCCATCGACTACCTGCTGACCGGCGGCGATTATGATTTTCTGCTGATCAACCTGCTCGCGGTCCTGCGGGATGCCGCCAACAACGCACCTGATACCACGCGTTTTGAGCCGGGCATTTACTGGCGCGATGCGCAAGGCAACATCCAGAACAGCGGCCCCTTCCGACTGGATCACGATCTCAAGACCCTGCCGTGGATCGACCGCGAATTAACCCAGTGGACGCTCTATGCCGAGAAGAACGGCAATTACCGTCGCCTGCCCGGCACGTATATCATGTCCGGCCGCGACTGCTGGCATGGCCGCTGCACGTTCTGCTCCTGGACCACGCTCTATCCGAGCTTCCGCACACGCGCCGCCAACGAGGTCGTCGACGAGATCGAACACCTCGTCAACCACTACGGCGTCAAAGAGATCATGGATGATACCGGCTGCCTGCCCGCCGGCGAATGGCTGAAGCTCTTTTGCAACGAGATGATCCGGCGCGGCCTTCACAAAAAGGTCAAGATCGACTGCAACATGCGTTTCGGATGTCTCGACCGCGAACTCTGCACGCTGATGAAAAAGGCGGGGTTCCGGCTCGTCCTGTTCGGGTTGGAATCCGCCAACCAGTCCACGCTGGATCGTCTCAACAAG
>CAZXSE010000050.1:0-2005 GCA_964643325.1 uncultured Planctomycetales bacterium | reverse complement strand
GCGGGGATCGAGAAGGTGGAGTTCTATCTGGATGGCGTCGGCGTCGCGGCCGTGCACAAGTCCGCGGGAACTGATATTTACAAGGCATCGTTCGGCGTGGCGCAGGCGGGGCCGAAGGTGTTGACCATTAAGGCCTTTGATAAAGTTGGTCACGGCATGCAGACACAAGTGAATTTCAATGTTGTTCTTGCAGGCGGGACAGCGCCGTCCGGAAAGCCCCCGAAGCCGTCGCGGACATTGCCCCGCTAGAACATTGAGCGTATTCAAGGAGGATCTATGGCACAGTTCGTAAAGAAGTTCGTTGATTTCCTGGACAAGGACATCTGGCGCATCCCGACGAAGAAATTGCCGCGCCGGCAGTCTTTTCTGATCAAGCAACTGCGCATTATCCTGCTGGCGGTCCGTGAGTTCCGTGGTAATCAGTGCCAGCTCAACGCTTCCGCCCTGACTTTTTACACGCTCATCTCGATCGTGCCGATCGCGGCCATGGCGTTCGGCATTGCGAAAGGGTTTGGCCTCGACAAGACCCTTGAACAGCAATTGCTGGAGAAATTCCCGGGACAGGAACAGACCATGGGCCAGATCATCGGCTTTGCGAACAATCTTTTGCAGAACACCAACGGCGGTGTTATTGCCGGCGTCGGTGTCATGGTCCTGTTCTGGACCGTGATCAAGGTCCTGAACTCCATCGAGGGCGCCTTCAATGATATTTGGGGCGTGAAAAAAGGCCGCACGCTGGGGCGCAAGGTCAGCGATTATCTTTCGATCATGCTTATTTGCCCGTTCTTTTTGATCTCTTCCGGCGGGATCACGGTCTTTGTCACAAGCCAGATCACAATGATCATGCAGAAACTGGCGTTCCTGGGGCCGCTTGAGCCGCTCATTATGTTCGCCGTGCAATTTGTGCCGTATGTCATATTGTGGGCGCTGTTCACATTCGTTTATATTTTCATGCCCAATACCAAGGTCAACTTTCCGGCCGGCCTTATCGGCGGGATCATTGCCGGAACCGTGTATCAGCTGGTCCAGATCATTTATATCAAGTTCCAGATCGGTGCGGGGAGTGCGAATGTGATCTACGGCAGTTTTGCCGCGGTGCCGCTGTTTTTGTTGTGGCTGCAGATCAGCTGGCGCGTTGTTCTTTTTGGCGCCGAGATATCATTTGCCCAGCAGAATGTGGACACGTATGAGTTTGAACATGATTGCATGAACGTGAGCCATATATTCAAGAGGCTTCTGGCGCTGCGGATCAGCTGTGAGGTCATCAAGCGTTTTGCGCTGGGACAGGCCCCTTTGGCCGCGCGCCAGATCGCCGACGATCTCGACATCCCTATCCGTTTGACACGGGGCATCCTGTTTGAATTGACCGAGGTCGGGATCCTCGCGGAAATGCGCGGGGGGATGGATAAAGAAACCGCCTACCAGCCTGCGCGGGACATCCATCAGCTTACGGTGCGGTTCGTGCTGGATGCATTGGATCAGAAGGGTACGGACAAGGTTCCTGTTGCGGAAAGCGCAGAATTATTGAAACTGGCCGAGGCGCTTAAGTCTTTTGACGAGCTCTGTAGGCGCGCGCCGGCGAATAAATTGCTCAAGGATATTTAAAAGGGAAGAATGCCATGAAAAAGGTTTTTGTTGTATTGGCATGCCTGGTTGCGGCCGGATGCGCGACGGCCGCGAAATACGAGGCGGCCCTGCAGTCGTGGGTCGGTAGCGATGAATCGACGCTGATCTCGGCCTGGGGCACGCCGGCGCATTCGTACCAGATGACCAACGGCCAGCGTTCGCTCGGATATACCCGCAACGAGAACATCCTGATGGGCGGAGGCACCTACACGACGCCGGAGACGGTTGTTCATCAGGGGACCATTGACGGCAAGGCGTATACCGGCACATCGACCGTTTATGTGCCGCGCCAGGAACCGGTCTATGATATGAAGATGCGCTGCGACACGACCTTCATCATCGACACCGACGGGATCGTCCGCAGTTGGCAGTGGGACGG
>CAZXSE010000049.1:0-2232 GCA_964643325.1 uncultured Planctomycetales bacterium | reverse complement strand
CATCGCCCTTTTGAAAGTTACTCATGGGCTTGCGGTCCTTGTCCAGCCCCTGATCGACGAGTTTCACGCCCTTGACCTCGCCTCTGTCCCATATCAGGGAAGCTGCGGCAACACCGTTATAAACATCAACGCCTTCCCTGGCCGCGACAGCGCCCAGCCATGCCGTAAGGCGCGCGACAGAGATAACATCATCCCCTTGATGATGCATTCCGCCAGGCACCAGCAAGGCAGGCACTTTCACCGCCGAACGGGCAAAAAGAAAATACATCTCATCTTTGGTTACGGGCGTCATCTCAGAAGAGAAAGAGCCCTTCTCGGTGCGCCAGCCCGGCACAAGTTCATCAAGGCATGCTGATTCAAACACAGCCCCTGAAAGAGAATGGGCGCCAAACTCGCGCGCCTTGTCAATAACAAGAACGCTCATGCCTTTATTCTTCTGCTTCAGGCGAATGGCCGCCGCAAGCCCGGCAGGGCCGGCGCCGACGATAAGGATATCCGCGGGGATCATGACAGCCTCCTGGAAAGGTCCATGGACCCTGCAGGACGCTCCAACCTGATCTTGAAGACAAGTTTCTTGACCTGCTCGGGCCCGCGGCCGCGCTGGCACATGGGCCGATGGGCCTCGCCCGGAAAGAACACCGCGAACTCACCCGCCCTGACCACGACGCTCGTAATATCACGCCCGGCGGTAAAGAACCCGATGTCATTGTTGGGGTCGTACTCCTTCTGCACAACAAGAGCATCCGCAGGCGCTGTCTGCATGATCTCGGCTCCGCGAACCACATACTGAAGGTCCACGTACGCCGCATGCGCTTCAAAACGGCCATCCTCCACAGGGCGCGTCTGGTAGGACGCCGGTCGCACAAAAAGATCCCTGCCCGCTATCTCGATCTCCGGGAGATCGAGCTCAAGCGCCTTGTTATTCTTCAAAAAACCCAGGATCTGCTCGGCCATGGGCACATGATAACGGGAAAGATTGATGATATTGTCGTGGATCATGCGGCCACCTCTCCCGGGAACAGGATCCTCTTGCGCAGCAAAGGAAAATTCCTAGCTGACGAGAGGATATAATATTCTTTGAGTTTCCAGGGCGTGGCCGTGCGATGAAAAAGATCCGCCTCAACGCGATCAAGTGTCGCGCCCGTCCTGGCATTGCGGAATTTCAACCCCGCCTTCTCAGCAATGGGCCACGATCCGGCAATGTCCCATAAATGCGTCCTGGACAAAGAACCGCACGCACGCCCCGCCGCGACCCAACAGAACTCGCTCACCGCCGTGGCCAGGATCATCAGGCGGCAATCGTTCGACTTCCAGAAGAACTCTGTCCCGATCTCATCCGATGAAATAAAGATCGACCGGTCGGAAATGACCTCGTCCACGGGCTTGATCAAGGCGCGCCTGGCGCCAAAAGAAAATGCGTTCGTGACGCGCCAGGCATTGTCGCCGTCGCAATAAAAAAGTTCTTTTAACGTCGGAAAATAAACAGCGCCAAGCCACGGCTTTCTGTTCCTGATCAAGCCGATGGAAACACCGTAATGTGGCATATGATTGGCATAGACGCGCGTGCCGTCAACAGGGTCGATCGACCAGATATACGGAGTGCGCTCCAGGAATTGTTCATCCAGGTATTCGACTTTACGGGGATCCTCTTCATCGACGAGCGCGTGCTCGCCAGTGGCAAGAAGGCGCTTGAGCCTGCGGTGCGCCAGGGCTGAGACCTCGCGGTCTGCCGCGGTAATGACAGAATTATCCGCTTTTAATTCCGGACGGGAATTGTCCATCAATCGCAGCGCGATGCGCCCAGCGTCATGGACAAGCGACAGCATCACGGCAAGATACTGCTGCATAAGGCCTATATCCTCTCCACGACGGCGGCAGGGACCCATCCGATCTTCCCGTCAGAACGTTCGATCTTGAGCCACCCTTCTTTTTTACGCAAAATCCTCACTTCCGCGCCGTCCGCGACCTTGAAATGTGTCGTAGCCTTGTCACTGGGCTCAAACCTTGCTTCCGCCCGTTCAATGCAAACAGCTTCTTCCGTCCTGCCTACCGCCTGCAGGATGGACGCCGTGATCAAATATCCAGCCGCGCACGCCAACAGCAATGTCCCCGTGAATATCCTCTTGCGCGCAAATCCGGCAAAAAGCCCGACGAGAACAAAAGCTCCTGCCAGCGCGAAAGCGCCAAAGGCAAGCCATTGCAATTCACGCACAGACAGGAACCTTTGCGTGA
>CAZXSE010000048.1:0-2262 GCA_964643325.1 uncultured Planctomycetales bacterium | reverse complement strand
CGGCATCGCTCTTGCGTGTGATATTACATCCATTCGCGTAACTGGAGACGCGGGCCAGTTTCGGGAAGGCCTGACGCAACTGTTGCAACACGGGGATCAGTTGATGATTGGCCAGGACCAGCGCATCGCCGTCCATCAAAAACACGCGACGCACATCCTTGTTCCTGCGGGCATGAGTGCTGATATCCGACGCGATCTCTTTAGGGTCTTTGACGCAGAAGCGTTTGCTTTTATAAGCGCCGCAAAAACTACAGGCATCCTGCGAACAACCCAGGGTCACCTGCAACAAGAAACTGTCCGCTTCCGCCGGAGGCCTGATCACAGGTTCAACAAGGGGCATAAGGAGCCTCAGACTCTCAGATGTGCTTGATCACCATCTCCAGCGACTTTTTCTTGGGGCCACTCGCAGACTGGGCAGGATAGCCAACGGGAATAACGGCCATGAACTCGCCACGGGGCTCGCCTAGAAATTCCAGAACATCATCCTTGACCAGAACAAGCACGCCAAGCCACACGGTCGCCAGGCCTAATGATGTGGCCGCCAGCAAAAGGTTCTCAACGGCGGCGGCCGAACTCTGGATCTCCATGATGCGGAAAAAGTCGCCCGCCGCGGCATCATCGATATTGAAAAGGTCCGCGCCGCGGGCGATCAGGTCCCCCGTATTGGCGATGGCGATGACCACCGGCGCCGAGTGCATGGAGCGCGACGCCAGGCGAAGCAGTGTTGATGACGGTTTCGGGAAATCCGCCGCTTTTTCCAAGATCAGGTTCGCCAGTCCGGCCTTCTTTTCTCCCGTCAAAACAATAAAACGCCATGACTGCTGGTTGTGCGCCGACGGCGCCTGATTGGCGGCATGAAGGATCGTGCGGACATCCTCATCGCTGACCAGCTTGTCCAGGAACATCCGGGTACTGCGGCGGTTCTTGATCGTCCGGAGCGTCTCGTTGACCTGAAGTGCCTGCTCTGCCATTTGAAGACCTCTCTGTTACGGTAAGTACGCGATCACTTTCTGGGACATGATGTCCGCCATGACCTTGACGCCCTCACCCTCAACATCAAAAACCTTCACCACATGCGCATACTTGCTGTATTCCGGCGCCAGGGCGGCAAGACTGTTGGGCATGCTGTCAAAAAAGCCCTGGTTCACGCCGCCGTCAGAAGTATCAGGGAACAGCGCCACATAGAAGATCCCGGCCTCAACAAGGTCCTGGAAAAAATGCGTCCCGAACGACGGCTCGGGCATGGCATTGCAGCCGCTGAAAGCGATCTCTCCCAGAACGGCAACATTGTTGATATCCGCGAACGCGACCGGCACGCCCAATGACGGCGTACTGGTGCCCCAGCGCCCGGGGCCCAAGAGCATGAGCGGCATTTGCTCCCTGTTGCCGGTCTTGCGGTTAAGGGCGCCCACACAATGGGCGATATCGTATTTCTCTGACTGTGACGCAAGGTCATTATATGCCTGCGGATCCACATAAATAACGCGGCCGATCTTCTGCGAAACGCTCCCGCCGAGAAAATTCCCGTGGGCCTTAAAGACGGTCCTGTCCTTCGCCACTTCTTTGGGCATCACCACATCACAGCCGATACCCTTGGTCTGGACCGGGCGGCACTGCAACAGGTTGATCCTGAACTCATCGTCCTTGATGAAATTCACCGTGAACTCGATGTCCACCGGATATTTATATCCCGCTTCCAGAAGATGCAGGATCTTCTGCATGGTCTGGCCGAACTTCGTTCTGGTAAGCGCCCGGTCGAAGTTGACGATCCAGGCATCTTCCCCGGATCCCATGGCGCGCAATTTTTCCGTCGCGTCATCATCGTGGACCGCGATCAGGTCAAGCTTCAGATCAACACCTCCGGCCACCAGCTTACGAACAGGCACCACCTCAAAAGCGTTCTCCTTGACATTGAGCACATCGACCTCGTGCTGGGAAAAACGCTGGGCATCCTTCGCCGCCGACTGCGCTTTCAACAACGGCTCATCCAGCGCGACAATGCGCGGATAATCACCGTCGACACGATTGACCGCCCTGGTCCCGAGCCCCGCCACGAGCCGCAACATCCCGGCCCTGGGATCCATCTTTTCCTTCCAGACGAAGGTGTTATAAGAAATACCCACGCCCGCGGCGTCAGGAAAGAAATAATCCTGCTTGTAGGCGCCGGAAACCCGCTGGACCAACAGCGCCATCTGCTCGTCCTTCTGGTCAAGCCCGCGCTTGAGCCGATACGCCAGGGCCTCCTCGTTCATGGTCGACGCA
>CAZXSE010000047.1:0-2401 GCA_964643325.1 uncultured Planctomycetales bacterium | reverse complement strand
GTAATGTCCGGCAATGAGCCCTCCTTGCAAAATGCGTGCTGTTCTATTTCAGGATCATGACCAGGGTTCCGGAAACAATAAGCCCGGCGCCAAACCACTGATACATGTTCAATTGCTCGCCCAGGAACACGACGGACAAAAGGATCGCGATGGCCAGGCTCAATTTATCGATCGGCGCAACAACGGAAGCCGGCCCGCCCTGCAGCGCCCGGTAATAACAAAGCCACGACAGCCCCGTCGTGATCCCGGACAGGACCAGGAATATCAGACAGCGCCGGTTCAGGAGCAGCGGGTTCTTCCATTCATGGCGCATCGCCACCAGGACGAACAAAAAAGCAATGATGACGATCGTTCTGATCAGCGTTGCCAGATTTGAAGGAATGTCTTTAACGCCAACCTTTGCCAGCACGGCCGTCAACCCGGCGAACACCGCTGACCCAACGGCAAATATTTTCCAGTCCACCATATTCATTCCCCTTGTTTAATGAACAACCACACTGGTCGCCCCTTATTCTTAAAAAATCATATCCTGTGCTACTGATATTTAGTAAATATATTACACTCTGGAAGAAATACAAGGAAAAGCCTTCTGCCCTGTTAGTAAGAAAACGTCGAACGCTCTTTTCCGGCCATCAAGGCCCGTCTTCTTGATTTGTGTCGCCGTCGAGAAGACAAGATCCTTGAAGCCCGCTTCTACGAGTAATTGCCCCAACTTCTTCCGGTCAAAGCCAAAATGAAAAACACCGTCGTTATGGCTATGAAAGCGGCCATCCTCCGTGTCCAGATCCGCAATGGCGATCTGCCCGCCCGGGAATAATGCTTGATGAAGCCGTTCAAGAAGTTTCGGTACGTCCTGAACATGATGCAAGGTCATACTGCTGGTGACCAAATGATACGGCCCGGCAACATCCCCACCATCCGTATCTTTCAAATGAGAGATCCTGATATTACCCAAAGACATCCCTTGCGCCTTGCTCTGAAAGACATCGAGCATCCCCTTTGAAGTGTCAGCGCCTGTAACAGAACGGACATGCGGCGCAAGCTGCAGGGCAATAAGGCCCGTTCCGCAACCGAGATCCAGAACATCCATTCCGCTCGTCAGATCCACGCGCTTAAGGATCGATGCCGCAACATCACCCGCAAGCTTGACCCTGGGCGGTGTATCCCACCCGACGGCCTCCTTGTCAAAATCGCGTTTATCGATCCCCTCTGTCATATACACCTCACAGATCTATCTCCTGTCCTTCACGCATCAGAAAGCAGCTGACCCCGAAAACTTGCCTAAAGACCTTTGCGGCCTCGCCTCCTGTGCAATGAAGTGGCACGACCGTATCAACACCCGCGGCTTTTAGGCGCATTGCCTCAATGCCGATATCTTCGACGGAGCAATCTTTAAAGTGAAAGCCGCCGATCGCGCCGTTAACCGGTTTGCGAAAAACATTCTTTACAGAATTAACGATCATCATGATCCCCGGATGCGCGCACCCGGCGACAATGACCAGGCCTTTTCCAGTTTCAAGGACCATAGCCTGTTCCGGCATATCCTTGTCGGCATAACGACCGATGATCTCCCCGGAACTATGAACACCATTCTTAAGCTTGATCGGCTCGCTCACCTCAATAACATTACCGCCCCAGGCGCGGATCTTGCTCTTAAGAACAGCGTCGGCATGCTGCGGCACATAGATCGCAAGCCCCGGCCTCTGCGCCAAAAGCGGCCGAAGGCCTTCCACATGGTCCCAATGCTCATGAGACACGACCACTTTCCGGATCTTGTCAATATCGACATTAAGCCGGCGAAGATTGCCCATCAGCACGCGCGCGTCGCCAAAAGCATCGAACAGGATGTCATCATCTACGAGAAGTGACAGTCCCCAGCGCTTGATCCAGCGCTCCCATGGACGCGACCCGTTAGCGATAAGCCTTACCTTCATGGCCCTTCTTCCTGTTAATGACAATCGTGATGC
This sequence comes from uncultured Planctomycetales bacterium, assembly GCA_964643325.1. GTDB lineage: Bacteria > Omnitrophota > Gorgyraeia > Zapsychrales > Fredricksoniimonadaceae > Fredricksoniimonas. The sequence goes on along the minus strand of CAZXSE010000047.1, from coordinate 434 downwards.
GCGCAGGCATTCTGGACAGATATCTCTTCAAGCTTACCGCTGATAAACTGGGCCGCCACATCCGCAACAGTCCCGGCAATAGCCCGATAAACCTTGATCCCGCCCTGATTCAATTTTTGGATGGCTCCTGCGCCGGCGCCTCCCGTCACGACGGCATTCACGCCTTTGCCGCTGAGCGCCGCCATAGGCTGACACATCCCGTGCGCGTGATGTTCATTGGCATTAACAATAACCTCGACCGTCGCGTCATCCGTGTCATAGATCGTGAAGAACGGCGCACTGCCGAAATGACCATAGACCACGGCTTCTTTGCCCTTATTCGTTTCTGTCGGAATACATATCTTCATGTCTCTACCCCTTTGGTGTGTTGTTTTTGTTTCCTGGCAAACTTGGGACAATTGATCTGAAGCGCTTTTCCCTTGATGAGCGCCTCG
>CAZXSE010000046.1:0-2497 GCA_964643325.1 uncultured Planctomycetales bacterium | reverse complement strand
CCGTCATGGCGTTCTGCCGTGACGCCAGCTTGACATCCAGCCCGATGCGGCCGTCGTCATCCATGGCCTGCGCCGTTGCATCCATATCGCGTGCGGCCCAATTCAGCCATCCGCTCGCCTTCACGAAATGCCCGACAAACGGCATATCAAGCTTTGTCAGCAGCGCGGTCATAAAGAATTCTGTACGCGCCGGCGTATCTGATAACGGCACATTCTGGGCGCGCAACTGGATCTGTTCCAGCGTGTGCGGCCGTAAAGCGCCTGCTTCATCCTGTAAGATGATCTTGAGTACACCGTCATGAACAACGACGTGCGCAAGGGTCAATGACCTTCCGGGCAAACGGCCTGTTGCCGCGCCCGCATCAGAATGCGTGCCGCCCGGCACGGCCTCCATCGTTGCAGAAGGCGCTGAACGCCGCCAGACAATGACCGGCCGATACAATTCCAGCTTCCGGATCATGATCTGCCGGTGGAATAATGACACCGGATCAACGGTCACCCGCGCGCGTTCACACGCGAAGACATCCCCTGCCGTTACTCCTTCGATCAGGATCCCGAAGGGGAACGCCGCCGATACGGCGCGCGCCTCGACGGGGCGGCGGGTCAGGGAACTCACCTGGGCATTGAAGATCTGGCGGGCATTGCGGCTAATGTAAAGATACAAGGATGCCGTCCCGATCGCCATGCTGGCAAGGACAACTCCGGCAATGATCGCGATCCTGGCACTGGTACGCATCCATGCTCCTGAAAAAATGGCGTCCCCGGCGCGAGTCGAACGCACGACCTACAGCTTAGAAGGCTGTTGCTCTATCCAGCTGAGCTACGGGGACAAATTTTTATTTATATACTTAAATGTCACATAAAAGAATAATTATTATCTTAACAAACTTCACAACAACTGTAAATCATAACCCCCAAGAAACACCTTGCGCCGAAAATGCGGGTGTTTATAATGAATTTACTTCTTATGCTAAAAAAATATCTCCTGCCTTTTATTCTTTGTATCCTGATCCTGGCGGTCAACGCATTTCGTTTTATCAACCTTGAAAATGTGCCTGCCGGTTTTCACATTGATGAGCAGGTTGCCGGCGTGGTGCTGGCCTGCCTAGCCCAGGATGGCAGCGCGCCGTTGGGCAGCGGCCACTACCCGCTTTTCGGCGAGAACAGTTTTGCGACGCCGAGCCCGCCAACCTATATGTACCCCGGCATGCTCTGGGTCAAGGCGTTCGGTTTTTCGCAAACATCGATGCGCGCGCTCACCGGTTTTTCATTCATCATCGCCCTGCTGGGACTCTTTGCCATCGGATGCCGTTGGGCCGGCCTGCGTTGCGGGCTCTGGGTCCTGCTCGCGGGCAGCGTATCACCCTGGACATGGATCCTTTCCCGCATCGCCTGGGAATCCCTTTTTATCCTGCCATTCCTGATCTGGGCGATCTTCTTCTGCTTCAATGGCAAGAAACTCCTTCATTTTCTTACCGCAGGATTTCTATTTTCATGCGCCGCTTATGCTTACCCAACAGGACGAATGCAGATACCTCTATTGCTAGTACTGTTAACATGGTACGGCATATCACAACTAAAATGGCGCTTACCTCATATCACTACACTTGGAGGAACCTTTCTTCTAACAAGCGTGCCCCTAGTCCTCATGTACCTGAGCAACCCCGCGCTTGCTGCGCGCTTTAAAGATATTGCCATAACTAACCCTGCTTTTCTCAAAAGCATCAACAGTTCCGGATCATTGCCAGAATTGTTTTCAATTGTGATAGAAAATTTCATGATGCATCTGACACCAACATTCCTGTTCTTTAAGGGAAACCCCGCCAATCTTACTCTCACGACGGGCCTACAAGGGATCATGGGTTGGCTTGATGTTATTGCCATCATCCTCGGCATCACATGGATGTTGTATGCTTTGAAAAACAAGCAGTCCATCGCCACCGAACGAACATGGACCCTGCTGATATTCCTCATCGGCGCCATAATCATCGGCGTTCTTCCAGCGACGCTCACTTTCACCGACAATCCGCACGCACTGCGCACCATCGGCGCCTGGCCATTCGCCATGCTCGCCACAGGATTCATCCTTCATCGATCGACCGAAAAATGGGAATGGCTGGCCTGGCCCCTGCTTGCGGCCGCCGTCATCTTCATGACCGTCTATCTGAAACAATACTTCAACGATTATGCCAAAGTCAGCCAGGGCTGGTTCAGTTACTGGTCGCTGGCGGAAGCCCGCAACGCAAAGACCGACAATGACTGGATGAATTTTATGTACCGTTATCATCCGCACATGTTCACATCCCGTTATTACCTGATGCGTTACCATGGCGACAGTTGCGCCGAGGCCCGGGAGCGTTGGCATCAACACTACCCTTTCTTCAGAAAGTTCGCGGAAAGGAATAAGAAAAACCCGTGAACCCGCGCACCCTCATCATCATCCCCTGTTACAACGAAGCCGGCCGCCTCGACACCGCGGCTTTTACAGACTTCGCGC
>CAZXSE010000045.1:0-2842 GCA_964643325.1 uncultured Planctomycetales bacterium | reverse complement strand
CCGGCGGAGATATCGCAGATGCAGCTGTTGAGCCTCGAGAAGAAGGCGAATATCATTGTTGCCGACGATCAGCTTTCCATCGCCATTGGCCGTTACGGGCAGAATGTCCGCCTGGCCGGCCGCCTGTTGGGATGGGAGCTTGATATCTTTTCCGCGGCCCAGTGGGAAGAGCATTTGAAAGAGCAGCAGGAAGGCACGGCCCCGGAATCGTCCGATGCCGGTTCCAAACCTGCTGATGAGCCCGAACCGACACAGGATGCGCCGGCCGCGGATGAGAAGCCCGAATAAGGGGATACAGGGCGTAAGCGCCCGGAAAGATCATTGCTTATGTTAGTCAGGGAATTGGCCGCGAAATACAATCTTGGCGAGGACATGCTTCTTGCCATGCTCAAAGAGCTGAAACTGCGCTCCAAGGGGGATGCGCACGAGCTCAGCCCCGCGGTCCTGGCGCTGCTTAAGGGCGAACTTCAGTCCCGCGGGTTGATCCCCGAGGAGAAAGAAGAAGAGCCGCCCAAGAAGCCCGCGGCCAAGAAGCCGGCGGCAAAGCGTGCTCCTGTCAAGAAAGCAGCGGCTCCTGCGGCAAAGAAGAAAGCGCCTGCTGTCAAAAAGACAACGGCCAAGCCGAAGAAGACAGCGCTCTCGGACGAGAAGGATGCGCCGCTCGCGCCGGAACCTGTCACTGTTCGTTTTGTTACCAAGGCGCCGCCAAAGCCTGTTGAACCTCCCAAGCCTGTGGTCAGGGCTCCGGATGCGCGTTCTGTCGAGGGGCCGATCCACGAGATCCCTAATGAGCTGGCGCAGTTCGATCGTCCGGCGGTTGCCAATGCTGATCCTGCTGCTGCCCCGAAGGCCGCCGCACAGCCGGAGTTTATTTCTGTCAAGCCCCTGGCCAAGCGCCGTGAAGAAGAGCAGGCCGCCTTGCATGCTGCGCGTAATGCGCATAACGCATCGGAGGCCGAGGTGTCTGCGGCGCCTGCGTCCCCTGCAAAATACGAGGGGCCGCTTCGGGATATTGAGATCAAGCTTCCTATTACGGTGGGAGATCTCGCATTCCGCATCCAGGAAAAGGCTAACACGGTCCTTAAGATATTGATGGGCATGGGCATTTTTGCCAACATCAACCAGAACCTCGGCGAAGAGATCGCGCGCAAGATATGCGAAGCGCTCGGGTACAATTTGATCCAGGCAAAATCTCAGGAAGAACAGGCCATTGACCTTCACGAGAAGGCCAGTGATGATCCTTCCATGCTCAAGCCCCGCGCGCCGATCGTGACTTTTATGGGGCATGTTGATCACGGAAAAACTTCCCTGATGGATTGCATCCGCAAGACCAAGGTCGTGGATACGGAGCACGGCGGCATCACCCAGCACATCCGCGCCTATTCGGTGCCAATGGATAAGGGTAGCATTACTTTTCTTGATACGCCCGGCCATGCGGCGTTCACGGCCATGCGTGCCCGCGGCGCCCATGTAACGGATATTGTGGTCCTTGTGATCGCGGCCAATGAAGGCATTATGCCGCAGACCGAAGAAGCCATTGATCATGCGAAAGCTGCCGGAGTTTCCATTGTTGTCGCGCTCAACAAGATCGACCGCAAGGATGCTGATCCTGACATGGTCAAGAAACAGCTCAGTGAACATGATCTTTTACCGGAAGACTGGGGCGGCAAGACTGTGGTGGCGCCGGTATCTGCGGTCACGGGAGAAGGCGTCGATCATCTTTTGGAGATGATCCTTTTGGAGGCCGAGATCCTGGAACTTAAGGCGAACCCGGACAAGAGGGCGGCGGGCATTGTTGTCGAAGCACACTTGAGCCCGGGTCGAGGAGCTGTTGCGACCTTGATCGTCCAGAGCGGCACGCTCAAGGAGGGTGATATTGTTGTGGTCGGGCCTCATTACGGCAAGGCAAAGGCGCTGGCCGATGATCATGAGCGTTCTGTCAAGCAGGTAGGCCCGTCGATGCCGGTCGAGATCCTCGGCCTTTCGGCGGTGCCGGAGGCTGGCGAGAAGTTCTTTGTCATGGAGAACGAGAAGGTTGCCCGCGAGATCTGCGAGACGCGCATGGAGAAGGTCAAGGCGGACCGTCTCAAGAGCGGCAACAAGATCACGCTTGAGGACCTGCTGGCCCAGAAAGAGGCGGGCGAGGTCCAGGAGCTTAATCTCGTGGTTAAAGGCGACGTGCAGGGATCTGTCGAAGCGCTGCGTGAGGCGATCGCGAAGGCGCCAAGCACTAATAAAGAGGTCAATGTCAAGTTCATCCATAGCGGTGTCGGCGATGTGAACGCCTCCGACGTGATCCTGGCGCATGTTTCCAAGGCCATCATCATCGCGTTCAGCGTCAATATCAATGCGGACGCCACGACCGAGATGGAAAAGACGCCTGTTGATATCCGCCGTTACAATATCATTTATGACGCGGTCAATGACGTCAAGGCCGCGCTTGAGGGGCTCTTGAAGCCCGAGACCAAGCGCCATTTTGTGGCGCGCGCCGAGGTGCGGCAGGTCTTTAAATTGTCCAAGGCGGGCACGGTGGCCGGCTGTTTCATGCTCAAGGGCCGTATGCGGCCGAGGATGGAGGCTGAGGTCATCCGCAATGGCGAGACGATCCACACCAGCAAGATCTCCGCGCTCAAGCGCTTCAAGGATGATGTTAAGGAGGTTGGTGAAGGGTTCGAGTGCGGCATTTCAGTCGATAAGTTCGATACCTACGAGGTCGGCGACATCATCGAGGTGTTCACGACCGAAGAGATCGCCAGGAAACTGGCATGAGCGAAGGCAAAGCCATGAAAACTGTTTTCAGCGGGATGCGTCCGACGGGAAAGCTCCATCTGGGGCATCTGGT
>CAZXSE010000044.1:0-3053 GCA_964643325.1 uncultured Planctomycetales bacterium | reverse complement strand
AGGACAAGGACACAGTTGAACTTCCTTGCAAACCTCTTGGCCGATCCAAGACGGTCCGCCCTGACAACGCCCACCGACACCCCCATAAGACGCGCCATCTCGCCCTCATGCGGGGTCAAGATCCGCGCGCCTTTGGCCTTTAACAATATTTGCGTATGCCCTGCCAATGCGTTAAGCGCATCCGCATCGACCACCATGGGCACAGGACAAGCCAACACCATCTGCCGCGCGAACTTTACCGTCGACGGATCGCGCGACAATCCAGGGCCGATCGCAACAACTTTATATTTTTCAATACCCCGAAGAAGCTCTTTCACGGCCGCAAAAGAAAATGTCATCGCCTCTGTCTGTGCCACAGGGCGCGTCATCACCACATGGGATATTTTTTTCTGGAGGGTAAGGTTAAGGCCTTTGGGAACAGCGGCCGTCACAAGCCCGGCGCCGCTGCGCATGGCCGCCAGAGATGTCAGGCAGGCGGCGCCCAGCATGGAAGGCGATCCGGCCACAACAAGCACATGGCCGAAATCATTCTTGTGCGCGTCACTTTTTCGTTTCAACAACAGCGCTGGCAACCGCATAGTATTTTGAGTGGGAAATGGACAGATGGACCACGTGCCCCGCCGGAAGCCTCTTGATACGGCACACGGGCTTGCCGTCAGGCGCATTGGTGATGGTCAGGTCTTTCCAGGTCAGCGTCTTGTCGCCCAACGCCTTATAGATCGCCTCTTTCGCCGCAAAACGCCCCGCATAATGCTGGAAAGGGACTGTGTGCGACTTGGCGTAAGCGATCTCCTTGGGGTTCAAAACGCGCGCCAGGAACTTGTCGCCCCATTTGGCCACTGCCGTACGGATGCGTGCGATCTCGACAATATCAACCCCTGTCCCGACGATCATGCGCCCCTCACTTTGGCAAGGGCTTTCATTTCCCTGACAGCCTTCTTCAGTCCGACGAACACCGCGCGCGCGATAATAGAATGGCCGATGTTCAGTTCATGCATGCCCGGGATCAGCGCGATCGCGCGGGTATTGTCATATTTAAGGCCATGCCCTGCATTGACAACGATCCCGAGACGGCGCGCATACGCTGTCATCGCGTTCAGTTTTGCGAGCTCTTTGACCTGACCAGCCAGCGTCTTTGCCAAAGCATAACAACCTGTATGGAACTCAACGATGCCGACACCCAGCTCGACGGTCTTGTCGATCTGCCTCTTGTCAGGCGCTATGAACAGGCTTAAGTCAATGCCCTTATCCTGCATCCGCGCGCAGGCAACCTTCAGGCGCCTGAACTGCCCTGCCACATCCAGGCCGCCCTCGGTCGTCAATTCCTGGCGGCGTTCCGGCACAAGGGTCGCCTGCATCGGCCTCAATCGGCAGGCAACATCGACGATCCCGGGTGTAATGGACATTTCAAGATTGAACCGGATGGAAAGTTCTTTTTTCAGGCGGAGTACGTCACTGTCATTAATATGCCGCCGGTCTTCGCGCAAATGGGCCACGATGGAATCAGCACCGGCTTTCTGGCAAATGAGGGCGGCCTTCACCGGATCGGGATCAAATTCCCGGCGGGCCTGACGGACGGTCGCCACATGATCGATGTTGACACCGAGTAGCGGCATAGAAAGTTACCTTAGGATCTCGCCGTTAACGTAGATCCATGTGATGATGGCAAGCCCCAGGGCAATGACCTTCAGCGGGATATTGTTGGTAAGGAAGTCTCTCATTTCCTGCCTTTCGTCGTCTGGATCAGAAGGTCCTTGAGGATGTCGCGCAAACGCTCGGGGCCGGTCACGGGAATGAATTTCCCGTCGCAGGCGACCGAGATCTCGCCGGTCTCCTCGGACACCAGAAGAACGACCGCGTCCGTATGCTCGGTGAGCCCCAGCGCCGCCCGGTGGCGGGTCCCGATGATCTTGCTCAGGTTCTGGTTGTCCGTCAGCGGGAACAGGCAGGCCGCGGCCGCGATCCTCTGACCCCGCACCACGACCCCGCCGTCATGGATCAGCGATTCATGCTTGAAGATGGTCTGGATAAGCTCCGCCGTGACAAACCCGTCGATCTGGACCCCGCTCTCGATATACGTGGTCAGTTTGGCCTCGCGCTCGATCGCCACAATGGCGCCGGTCTTGTTCTCGGCGAGCTTGAACACCGCGTCCGAAAGCTCCCCGATGACAGCCACTACCTCGGACTCTTCCAGGAAAATATTAAAAAGACGCCCCCGCCCCAGGCGCGCCAACCCCTGGCGCAGCTCCTGCTGGAAAAGGATGACAATGGCAAGGATCGAGATGGCAAAGAACTTCATGAGCAGCCAGTTAAGCGTCTCGAACCTCAGGCTCTGGGCGACCAGGAACAGGATGGCCAGGTAGGTTATCCCCTTGAGCACCTGGAACGCGCGCGTCCCCTGGAAGAAAAGAAGGGCGCGGTAAAAGATCCACCACAATACCAGTATCTCCACGCCGGGCTTGACCACGGACCAGACATCCCGGACCTTTAAAAATATGTCGATGAGACCCATGCCCTTATCCTCTTATTTTGCCATGCTCACGGCATCCGCCATGAGCGCCGCCTGTTTCATGGCCCTGACATCATGCACCCGGACAATATGCGCTCCGGAGGCAACGGCCAGGGCCACCGTCGCCGCTGTTGCCGTCAGCCGGTCGCCCGTATCCGCGCCCAGCGTCTTTCCGATGAACGACTTGCGCGACGTTCCGACGAGCATAGGGACCCCGAGCGCCGCGAACTCGCGCAATCTGCGCAAAAGAACAAGATTCTGCCCGACGGTCTTGGCAAAACAGATACCCGGATCAACGACGATATGCTCTTTGTTTATACCGTATCCGGTGCAATTGTTCAATGTTTTCCTGAGCGCCGCGGCAACATCCCTGACAACGTCGCGGTACACGACCAGCGACTGCATTGTCTTTGGGGTCCCGCGCATATGCATCACGACAAGCCCCGCCCCCGCGCCCTTGACCGCTTTTAACATCGCTTCCGGGATCCCGCCTTCCGGCGTCCCCTGGATCAGGTTCACGATGGATGCACCGGCATCCAGGGCC
>CAZXSE010000043.1:0-3237 GCA_964643325.1 uncultured Planctomycetales bacterium | reverse complement strand
TCCGCCGTGAAACCGCCGGAGAAATACTTGCGCGGGATAAGTTCCTCGGAATAAACATCAACCTCTTCCTTGATCAGGTTGTAGGCGCCCTTCTTGAACGCCTCGACATAACGGTCATAAATGCGGCTTGTCTCAACCCTGGCATTATCGATCTCAACGCCCGCGGTCTTGTGCTGGTCCACAAAGACCTGCGCAAAGGCATTGCCGCCCGTCTCACCGACAGCCGCGCGCTCGGCGCTGGCCAGAAGTTTCTTCTTGAACCACGATGAAAGAATAAGTGAATGACACACCTGCCGCAGCTGTGCGAAGTTGCTGCCCTCATTCACCTCTTTCTCAAGGACCGGGATAACAACCTCGCGCAACACATCTTTTGCCATCGCAACTGCTGCATTATCCACAACGGCATTTTCCTGAACGGCCGCGCGAGCCAGATAATCGCTCTCGAGCATGACCTTAAGTTCAAGTTTCTCGACGAACGCGGACATCTTGGTGCCGTCCGGGCTGCGCGCCTGATACACAACCGACTTCCCCGGAACGATCCACACCTTGTTGAACGTATCGATCGGGATATCCGTTGTCCCGAACATCTCAAATGACCTGCGGTAGATCTCAGCCCAGAACGCCTTGCCCGTGGCCCCGTCGGGATGCAAGAGTCCCGCGGTCAGCTGTTTCAAAATATAATCCTGTGCCAAAAGATCCCTCCCCATGCCCGTGCGCCCCAGGTCTTCCTGCACGATGCGCTGACTTTCATAGGGTGATAAGTTCACCCACAAGTCCTTGTTGGGAATGGTCAGCGACGCCAGGAAATATTTGATAAGCCGCAACGACTCCGCATTAAAGTCATCATTGATCATGCTCTGCGAACCTTCATCAAAAAGGAATTCCATGCGCAGCGGGTCCCTGGCATCGACTTTCATCCCCTTCAACAGGAACGGCTGAACGCTCGGGCTGAGTGTCACGATATTTCCCGCGAGCGGCAATAACACTCCCTGCGCAAGCGCCGGAGGAACGATCCCCGTGCTTATGAAAGCCACCGCAACAATGAGCGCCACGATCCGTTTGAACATTCTTTCTCCAAATATAGGCGAACCCCACCTATAAAAGTATGGACTACTTATTATATGAAAACAATAGAACGGGAGGATAAACAGGAAAGCGTTTTCCTGAAGGCGAGCGCTATTGATGTAAACTATTTATATTAATCGAGATACTTCGCTGATTTAATATTCTTTTCCAGATGATATATAAGGAAATTATTGAGGATCTGCCTTAATTCCCTCTTTACGGAGGGTGTCAGGGTAAGTTTCAGGCATTCCTTCCAGGGATGTTTGCCGACATACAACAACGAGCCGATAGCCCCGGCAGAGACGGTCATCAGGCCCATCTCCCTGCGTTCGCACCGTGGGCACACCAGCCCGCCTTTGAGTGTGCTGAATTTAACCCGGCCTGCAACCGCACTGCCGCACTGCACGCATGAATCAATGTGCGGCTGAAAACCCGAGAGCGCCAGCACCTTGATCTGGAACATATGGACCAGCCGGCCCGCGTCCCGCGACTTTCCAAGCCCGCGCGCATAATCTAAGAGCAGGTCATAGACCGCCGCATTCTTCTGTTCCAACGGCATGATCTTGTTGACCAGCTCGCACGCGTACTCGCCCGCCATGATGCGCTTTTGGTCCTTATGCACATCCGGGAAATATTCCTTCATGTCGCAATGGCTGATCAGATGGATGTCGCTGTTGCGGTATTGATAGAACACGATGTCATTGACGGAAAGCTTGTCGAGGCTGGTGTGGAATTTGCGCGGGTCCTTGCGAATGCCTTTAAGGACGCCGATGACCTTGCCGTGCGAGCGCGTGAAGAAGAACGCGATCTTGCTCGTCTCACGATGGTCAATAGACCGTAATACTACCGCTTCGGTCGTAATGATAGCCATAGGAGCATCTCATCCTCTTTCCGGCGCATCACGCTTCTTTGCCGGAGCGTCGTATCATCATACCCTGAAAGATGCAATATGCCATGCGCCAGATAACGAAGAAGTTCACGGCCGCAGGGTTCATTGTAAATACGCGCATTACGCCTGGCCTCGGCGGGACAAAGGAAGATCTCGGCGTCCATCACGCCCGTTCCCTTTTCCCGAAGGTCAAAAGTGATCACGTCCGTCGTGAAGTCATGGCCCAAAGAACGTTTGTTAAGCCGGCGCATGGACCTGCCGTCCAGAAGGACGATGGATAATGAACCGCCTATGGTGCCGGAATTCTTCAGGAAGATGCGCGCCGCGCGCGTCAGCGCTTGACGGGAAGCAGGAAGCTTTGAGCCGGAAAGGTCAATGGCTCTGATCGCCATTTGTTTTCTGGGCATCAGGATAACGGACGCGGACATGGTACATCGCGGACAACTCGCGAGAAAAGACGCTTGAGATCGTCTCGATCTCGCGCAATGTCAGCGTGCACTCATCGAGCTGCCCGTCGATGAACTTGTTATTGATGACCTTGCGCACCGTTTCGCTGATGCGGGTGGGCGTATGTTCTTCCATGGCCCGTATCGCCCCCTCGACGGAATCCGCAAGCATCACGATCGCGGTCTCCTTGCTCTGGGGCTTGGGACCAGGATAACGGTAATTCTCCTCCTCGACCGACTCCGAATCGTCGCCGGCCAGGGCTTTCTGGTAAAAATAATAGATCAGGCTCGTGCCATGATGTTCCTGGATAAAATCAACGATCTTCTGGTTAAGTTTGTGTTCGCGCGCAATATCCACGCCCTCATTGATGTGATTCAGGATGACCAACCGGCTCATCGACGGTTCAAGGTCGTCGTGCTTGTTCTCGAGCATCATCTGGTTCTCGGTGAAATACTCAGGCTTCACGAGCTTGCCGATGTCATGATAATAAGCCCCGACCCTGACCAGAAGCGCATTGGCGCCGATCGCGTCAGCCGCCGTACCAGCCAGATTACTCACGACCAGGCTGTGATGGTAAGTGCCCGGTGCCTCAAAGGCCAGACGCTTGAGCAAAGGCTGGGTCAGCGAATCGGAAAGTTCCAACAGACTGAAATGGGTCAGTTCGCCGAACAAAAGTTCAAAAACCTTAAGCGTCGCCAAGAGAACGGCCGCAGATAAGAGCCCATTGATAAAGAATGGCTCCAGTCCATCGATCGTATGCTTGAGAGAAAAAACAGGATTAGCGAGAAAATACCCCAGCGCCTGGACCGCCCCGACCATGAGCCCTGCCAGAAGAA
>CAZXSE010000042.1:0-3274 GCA_964643325.1 uncultured Planctomycetales bacterium | reverse complement strand
GCCCCGCCGGGATGATCCCGCAGGAGGTCAGGTCCCTGGGCGGGTACATCAATGCCTCTACCGGATATGATCACACGGTCTATGTCCTGGATGTTCCGGCGAAGAATATGGCCCGCGCGACCGACCTTTTGGCGGACATGGTGACCGGCCCTGCTTTTGACGCTCAGGAGCTTGAACGTGAGCGCGAGGTGATCTTGAAAGAAATGAGCATGCTTAATGATAACCCCGGGCGCAAATTCAACGAGATCGTTCAGAATACGCAATATCAGGTCCATCCTTACAGGTTCTCGATCATTGGCAGGGAGGATGTTTTTCGTTCGCTAAAGCGCGAGGATCTTCTGGAGTATCACCGGACCTTGTATGTTCCCAACAACATGATCGTTTCCGTGGCGGGCGGGGTAAGCGCCGCCGAAGCGCTCGCCGTGGTCAAGGATAAGTTCGGAACTATTCCCGCAAGGCCGTTCCCGTTGCGCAACGTTCCCCAGGAGCCCGAGCAAATATTTCCCCGCCGGGTGAATGCAGTGTATGCCACGGACCTGACCCGCTTGAGCATGGCATATCAGGGAGTGCCGCTTTTGGACGCGGACCTTTATGCACTGGATGTTCTGGCCAGCGCATTGGGGCAGGGACAGAGCTCACGTCTTTATCTGGATCTGTACAAGAAGCAACGCTTCGTTGAGTCGGTGACGGCCCAGGATAATACGCCACAGGATCGCGGCTATTTCGAGATCGAGTGCCTGATCAAGGATCAGGATGTGGAACGCGTCATCGCGGCCGTGAAGCGGGCGATCGCCCTGGTCGGGGAACAGGGGATCCGGGACCGGGAGCTGGAGAAGGTCAAGCGTCAGGTCATGGCCCATAATATTTACAGCCGTCAGACAGCCGCGGGCATGGCAGGCAAGGCGGTCGAAGAAGAAGCATTTACCGGCGACCCTGATTTCTCTGAGAGATATCTTGAGGGTGTACGTGCTGTTACCAATGAGGATATCAAGCGCGTGGCAAGGCAGTATTTGAAGGATGAGCGGCTTAGCATTGTTGTTCTTACGCCGGAGAAGAAGGCCCAGGATGTTGTTGTAAAGAAGGCCCCGGATAGAACTGATATTGAGCGCTATGTCATGCCTAACGGACTGGTCCTGCTTCTTAAGGAAGACCACACATTGCCTCTTGTTTCTTTGACCGCGGTCTTTGGCGGCGGCACGCGGCAGGATCCGGACGATCTTCAGGGGTTATCGACGCTGGCGGCTTCTGTATGGACCAAGGGCGTGGCCGGCATGACAGCGGAGGATGTCCGCAGGGATATCGAATCGCGCGGAGCAGGCGTGTCGGCGTCGGCCGGGCGCAATACCCTGCTTCTGACGATGACGTTCCTGTCCGAGGATAAGGCGCTCATGCTCGATCTTTTTGAAAAGTTCATGACGCGGCCTTCTTTGTTGCAGGATGAGATCGACCGGGATAAAGAAAGCATGCGCACGGCACTTGCGGCGCGCAAGGACAGCGTGGTGCAAAAGTCGGCGCACGCGCTGACGCAGCTGTTGTTTACGACGCATCCTTTCCGTCAGGACGGGTCCGGCACTGAAGAGACCATTGAGCGCATCAAACGCCGGGATATTATTGCTGTATTTGACCGTTATGTGCGTTCGGGTAATGGCGTGATCGCGGTCTTTGGCGACATTGACGTAAAGGCCGTTCGCCGGGACCTGGAGCGGCGCTTTGCAAAATTAAAGCAGGGAAAGCCAGAGTTAAAGATATTTTCGGAAGATGTTCCTGACACGGCTCGCGTCGAGGAATTGCTCATGGACAAGGAGCAGACCGCGGTCCTGTTCGGGTTCCGCGGGCCTTTGATCACGGACGGGGACCGTTATGCCTGTGAAGTTCTCGTGAACATCCTTAGTTCATCATTGGGCGGGCGCATTTTTCAGCGCGTGCGCGAGGAGCTGGGCAAGGCTTATGGCCTGAGCGGCAGTGTTTTGCCGGGGGTCGACGCCGGCATGTTCACGTTCCTGGTCCTTACATCGCCGGATGGAGCGGACAAGGTCCGCGCTGTCCTTGAGGAAGAATTCGCAAAGGTCAGGGCCGCTCTTGTGTCAGAACGGGAACTTGCGGATGCCAAGGCATATCTGACCGGCAGCATGGCCAAATCCCTTGAGAGCGCGGGAGCCCAGGCCAGCGCCCGGGCGGTGGACGAGATCCTTGGCCTGGGGTACAGGAATGCCGATGATTATGCCGCGCGTATCGACGCTGTGAGCAGGGAAGATGTCCGTGCCGCGGCGTTGAAATATCTGGATACGTCCCGCGCGGCTGTTGTGATCACAAGGCCGTCAGGTAAAAAGACGGGAGAATAGGGTTTACAGAGTCTCTTTTAAGAGTAAAATTAAAAATTAGTTATGAATAAGAATATACGATTGGACCTTGAAGATCACTTGCTCGACAAGCTCAAAGGCCGTTTACAGGTCTTGCAGCCTGACCGCGAGCGTGAAGAGCTGGCATTGACCGCGCTGGAAAGCGTGCTGGCCAATGACAAGTCGCGCATGTTCTCCGGGGAGTTCACGACGCCGGAGGCCAAAGAGCGGTTCATCAGGGATTTTCTTTCCTACGGGGTCATTGAAGAGCTTCTTTGCGACAGTGACGTTGAGGATGTTGTCATCCACGGCCTTCAGGATATCTATATCCATCATGCCCAGAGGGGCTTTGTCTCGACGGGGAAGAAGTTCGATCATATTCGCGAGCTGGACACCTTCATTAAGAAGCTCCTGGTGTTCTCCAACCGCGAATCACTCAATCGCATCGTTGATCTTGAGCTGATCAATCTTGGCGGCAGGGCAAATATCATCACATCGCCGTTCGGCCCGCAGGTGACCATTACCAAAGCCAAGGTCGATCCGATCAGCATCCTCGATCTTGTTGCGCGCGGCACCATGACCTATGAGGTGGCTGCGCAGTTGTGGGTTTATGTCGATGGATTCTCGGTGCGTCCGGCGAACATCATGCTGGCCGGCGGCCCGGGCACGGGCAAGACAACACTGCTCAATGCGCTTTTCAGTTTCTTTCCCGAGAGGGACCATGTGGTCATTATCGAGGATACGTTGGAACTGAACACCATGCTCCTGGATACGGTCTCGCGCCTTGAGACGGATGAACATCTTTCACTGGCGGATCTGGTTCGCAACAGTCTGCGCATGCGCCCGGAACGCGTCATCGTGGGCGAAGTCAGGGGTGTTGAGGCGCGTGACATGATCACGGCGATGAATGTGGGCAAGTATTGCATGTGCACCAT
>CAZXSE010000041.1:0-3879 GCA_964643325.1 uncultured Planctomycetales bacterium | reverse complement strand
CCGTCGGTTTTTGATGCGGCTCGTGCCGCGGGTGTTCCTGTCGTTTGGGGATTGAATAATCAACGTCTGATGTGCCCGGGATCGAACTTCACGCTCAAGGGAGAGCTGTGTACGATGTGTTTAGGGAAGGTTGTTGCATGGCCGGGCATTCTCAATCATTGTTATCGCAAGTCGTTCTTTTATACATGTGCTGTTGCGCTTTTGTCAGCGGGGCATTGTTGGGCCGGGACATGGAAGAACAAAGTTGATGGCTATATGGCGTCGACAGAATTTTATAAGGAACTTTTTATCCGTCAGGGTTTGCCCGTGGACAAGATCTTTGTCAAGCCTCATATGGTGGCACAGGATCAGGGCATGGGCGATGGGGATGGCGCTTATGCGCTTTTTATTGGCCGGCTTGATCCCGAAAAAGGAGCAATGACCCTTATCCATGCGTGGAAAGAGCTCAAGGCCCGAGGAGTGTCGTGTCCGTTGAAGGTCCGCGGTGACGGCCAGCTGCGTGAGGCCATGCAGGCGGTCATTGATGAGAACGGGCTGACGGATGTATCTTTTATCGACCGGATCTCTCGCAATGAGCTTTTCCAGCTGATGCGGCAGGCGCGCTTTCTGGTGTGGCCTTCGCACGGATATTATGAAACATTCGGGCTCGTGGCGTTTGAATCGTATGCCTGCGGCCGGCCCGTGGTTGCGTCGCGTATCGGGGTGCTCGCTGAGCATGTTCAGGATGGCATCACAGGGCTGCATTTCATGCCGGCGGACCCGGTCGATCTGGCCTGCAAAGCGGCATGGGCTTGGGCGCATCCGCGGGAAATGCATGTTATGGGCCGTCAGGGCCGCGCGCTTTACGAGCGCAAGTATACGGCCGCAGCGGTTTGTCAGCAGCTTTTGGATGTTTATCAGACGGTGATCGACCGCAGTGGAAGATCGAGGCTCAGAGGTCTTTGAGCACTTTCTTGAGTTTTTGCATCAGGTTTTGAGTAAAGGCCGGTTTGAAGGAAGTTGCCGGCACGGCGGATCGCTGGAGCGGGTAAATATGCCAGGTGTTATTGGCATAGGCCTGATGCCCGACGGACAATCCGGAAAGCCGTGCCGCAGAACATTCATCATTGACCAGCAAGTAAGGTGTTGTTCCCGCCGGGATATCGTTCGGTCCCAGGGTTTTATCCGCCAGATAGATGATCTTCTTTTCCGAGAAAAAAGACAGCGCGTTCAACGTTTCCTGATAGGGCGGCGGATAAAAAAAGGCCGCGGCGGGGTCGTGCTGCGCGATCGCGCGGATGGCTGTGATCACGGTCCGCTTGTCAGCCATTTTCTGGACCTGGGGGATGATGATGAAGGCCCCGACGCAAAAGAGCATGATCACCAGAAGGGCCCGTTTGCCGCGTTCGTAAAATAAGATATGATCTCCTCGCCTGAAAAAGAATAATCCTGCGGCCATCAGGAAAGGTGCCATCGGTGCCAGAAGGTACGGCAAAAATCCCCACGGGGTCAGGATGATGATATAAAAGATCGTCAGCCAGGCGAAGAGCGTAACGCCGGTTTCTTCCAGGTCCTTGCGCACGAGTTTCCTGAAGAGTTCGCTGGCAATGATCGTTACGCACAAAAGCAGGATCAGTTTAATGTATAAGGGCGATGTCAGCAGATTGTTGACGATACTCTGCAGATTGGCATTGCTCGCGTATTTTTTTGTATAACTTGCCACTGTTGCCTGAACAAAAAGATAATAGCCCGCGATCATAGCGGCATTGATCGCGCAGATCAGCCACGAGGCCTTGGGCCGGCGCTTGAAAATGACCGCGTCAGAGAACGCGTATGCCATGAACGCCATGATCAGGACAATGCCCGTGGCTTTGGCCATGATGGCCAGCGCCACGAACATATAAGACAGAAGGAGCGGCTGCCATTTCTTTGCGTCATAACTCTTGAGAAAGAAAAAGATGGCCGGCGCGCCCAACAGATAGATGAACCTTTCCTGCACGGAAATATACATGAAAGCGTTCCAGAAGGGCGTAAAGATAAAAAAGCTCAAGGGGTAGACCCATATAAGGAAGGGATCCCTTTTCTTTTGATCGTAGACGTTGTCCAGGATCAGCCCCCACAGCGGCAGGAGGGCCAGGCCGATGAGCGTGGTGAAGAAATAGATCAGCACGGGAGCATGTTCAGCGGCTTTGTAAACGCCGATGATCCAGAGCTTGTAAACGGGGCGGAAACACCCGACGCCAAGGTCCTGTATAAAAAGATCGCTGAGCCCTTTCCAGGAGGCATGTTCCCAAAATCCCCGGGAGATCATCAGGTTGCTGTGGTCATCCATGAACCCCCAGCCCGGCTGGATGATGCCAATGGCCCCGAGGATGAGAGCGCACCACAGAAGGAAGATCCCTGTGGCGCAATGTTTTGTAAAGAAGCGGTATGTGTCAGGCATTGACTTTTTCAGATCGTTTTGCATAAGATACTGTTTAATATAAAGTTTTTGTATTAAAATAACAAAAGGTTTTTTATCTAACGGCCACAAGGAGCTGGCATGAAGATCCTGATCACGGGAGGCGCCGGGCTTATCGGTTCTCATTGCGCAGAGCATTTCGCGGGCAAGGGATGTCGCGTCCTTGTTTATGATGACCTGATGCGCTCGAAGATCTTCGGCGCGGACGAAAAGACCGTCGAGTACAACTGGCATTATTTAAAGGGCGTGGCACATGTTGAGCGCCTCAAGGCGGACATCCGCGACCGCAGAACGCTTGAGGCGTGTTTCCGGAGATTCAAGCCCGACGCTGTGATCCATGCCGCGGGGCAGCCGGGCGTCGGGTTCTCCCTCAACGATCCCTGCGAGGACGCATCCATTAACGCCGTTGGGTCATTGAATGTCATTGAAGCGCTGCGCCAGGTCAATCCCAAGGCCGCGCTGATCTATTGTTCGACCAATAAAGTTTATGGCGACAATGTGAACAAGTATCCTCTTGTTGAGAAGAAGGCCCGTTATGCTTTTCGCCATGCCAAAGGGGTCCCGGAGCTTTGTTCGATCGACCATTGCGGGCACACGCCGTATGGCGTGTCTAAACTGGCAGGCGACCTTTACGCCCAGGATGCTGCGCAGTCCTTTGGTTTGCGCACGGGGGTGTTCCGCATGAGCTGTATTTACGGTACGCGTCAGTTCGGCTTTGAGGATCAGGGCTGGATCGCCTGGTTTGCGATCCGTTTTATGCAGGGCAGGCCGTTGACCATTTATGGCGACGGGAAACAGGCGCGCGATGTCCTGTGGGTCGGGGACCTGGTGAATGCGTTCGATAAGTTCATTATGTCCAAAGCGGCGTCCAATGTGTTCAATATGGGCGGCGGCCCGGAGAATACATTGTCGCTTCTGGAATTGATCGCGCTCCTTAAGGATATCACTGGTCGTTCGGTCAAGGTCGGTTTTGACGACTGGCGTAAGTTTGACCAGAAGGTGTATGTTTCTGATATCGCGAAAGCCAGGCGCCTGTTGCAATGGGCGCCGCAGGTGTCCGTGCGTGAAGGCGTCGCGCGCGTCGTTGCGTGGATCGGGAAGAACAAAAAGCTTTTTTGACAGGGGCCATGAAACTTTCCATTATTATCCCGGTTTATAATGAAGCCAGGACCGTTGAGCGGGTCGTTCGGCGCGTCAGGGACCAGCATGTCGACGGGGTCTCAGGGCGCGAGATCATTATTGTTGACGATGGTTCGACCGATACAACGCGCCGGGTTCTGACGGCACTGGCGGCGGAATTTTCTCGGGAAATCATTGTTCTGATCCATGAGAAGAATCGCGGCAAAGGCGCGTCCGTGCGCACGGCCGTCGGGGCCATGACCGGCGATATCGCGATCATTCAGGATGCGGATATGGAATATGATCCGGCGGATTATCCG
>CAZXSE010000040.1:0-4365 GCA_964643325.1 uncultured Planctomycetales bacterium | reverse complement strand
CTTAACGCGGACTCATCGGCAAGTTTGGAGGTCACGGGTTCCGGCCCGGCGAGGATGAACCGTTCAAACAGCGCATCCTGGTCGGAGAGGGACTTTGCGATGAGCACGGCTTCGCCGTATTCATCGTATTGCGGCCGGCCCGCGCGGCCCGCGCATTGCTTGTACTCCGAGGCAGGGATAAAGACAGAGCCCAGGCCCGAGGCATAGCGTTTGGCGTCACGGATGACCGCGCGGCGCGCCGGAAGGTTCACGCCCGCGGCCAGTGTCGGTGTACAGCAGATCACCTTGACGATGTTCTTCTTAAAATTCTCTTCGATCGCTTCGCGCTGGGAGGGCTTGAGTCCCGCGTGATGAAAAGCAACGCCGTGGACAACGGTCTCGGCGAGTTTCTTGCAGACCTTGGTGGAATCCAGGGCGGGTGCTACATCATCCGCGATATCTTTCAAAGCGGCGCGCTCTTCGGGTGTCAAAAGTTTTCCAACCCAGCGGCACAGCTCGCGTGACACAGCTTGCGTTGATCGCCGTGAATTGACAAAGACCAGGACCTGGCCTTTGCCGCGCAAAGTATCCATGACCAGTTGCTGGACCTCGTCGGGCGCTTCTTCCTGGATGACGCGGACCCTGCCGCTTTCATAGGTGAGCCGTCCGTTGTAATAAACGCCTTCGTGCAAAGGAATGGGGCGCCAGGCGCTGACAACAGCCTTGGCCCCGAGCCAGTCGGCCATTTCTTTTGCGTTGGCAATGGTGGCTGACAGGGCCAGGGTCTGCATGTTCGGATTGAGCAGACGGATGCGCGTGGCCAGGATCTCGAGCGTCGGCCCCCGTGAGGGGTCGTTGATGACATGGATCTCGTCGAAGACGCACACCGCCAGGCTGTTGACCAGCCAGCTTGCGCCCGCGCGCAAAAGCGAATCCGCTTTTTCCGCGGTGGCGATGATGATCTGGTAATTCTTCAGGTAAGCCGACGGGGAGTCAAGGTCGCCGATGGCAATGCCGACCTTGATGCCGAGCGCGTCATATTTTTTCTGGAACTCGCGGTATTTCTCGCTGGCCAATGCCTTGAGCGGTGCGATGTACAGGCAGCGGCCCTTGTTCTCAAAGATGGCCTTGAGCATGGCCAGCTCGGCGATCAGCGTTTTACCGGATGCCGTCGGCACAGCCAGAACGACATTCTTTCCATCGAGCGCGCCCGCGTTCACGGCATCGGCTTGCGGCGGATGCAGGGTAGTGATGCCTGTTGCCAGCAGGATGTTTTGATAGCCATCCGGAAAATTATATTTTGAAAGCGCTTCGGCGAATTTCATAAGTGTTCCCATTCTAATCGACGAAGAGCGATTTTTCTATTGAAAAATCCGCTAATATGACGACAATGGATGTGCGTCAATCAAAAAAATCAATGGAGGCACCATGCAACTTCCCCTGGAACTTGTAATGAAGAATGTCGAGCATAAGGAAGATGTCGAGGCGGTCGTGTACGAGAAACTCGCCAAGCTGGAGAACGCGTGCGATCACATCACCAGCTGCCGCGTTTTTATCGAGCAGAACCCGACCCATCAGCATGCCAAGCATACCTATCATGTCCGCATCGATGTGCGCATGCCGCCGCATCACGAGATCGTGGTCCGTCGGGATTCGGGCCATAAGGTGCATGACAACCTTTCGGCGGTCGTGCGCGACGCGTTCATTGCGGCCCGCCGTCAGGTCGAGGTGATCGTTGACCGTCAGAAAAGAAAGGTCAAGAGCCACACCCTTGCGCGCATGATGCCTTCGAAGCTGCGCAAGCTTTTCAAGATGGACGAATGAACTTAATACTTCTTTTTCCCGAGGATATCGTTCCCGGGACATCAAGGGCCATTCTCAAGGGGCGCCGGCAGAAGCATGTGCTGTCGGTGCACCGGGCGCGGCCGGGGGATACGCTCATTGTCGGCCTGGAAGGCGGCATGATCGGCGAAGGCAGGGTCCTGCGGCTGACATCCGCGGAGCTTGAAATGGAAGTGGCCTTTACCATCCCGCCGCCGCCGAAAACCCCGATCATCCTTGCCGTTGCGCTCATGCGGCCTCCTGTTCTTAAGCGCGTCCTGCAGACGGCCGCGGCCATGGGGGTCGAGGCTATCCATCTGTTCCATTCCCGCCGCGTTGAAAAGAGTTTCTGGCAAAGTTCAGCGCTTCATCCTGATCAGATCAAAGAACAGCTGGTGCTGGGCCTTGAACAGGCGCGCGATACGGTCCTGCCGGAAGTGGCCCTGCATCCAAGGTTCAAGCCTTTTGTTGAGGACGCTTTTCCTGTTCTTGTGAAAGGCCGCCAGGGGATCCTGGCGGACCCATGCCCGGAACCTCTAGGCCGGGTCGCTGCCGGGCCCAAGGTCCTTGTGATCGGACCCGAGGGCGGATTTATCCCTTATGAGATCGCGGCCTTCCGTCAGGCCGGATGCCGGCCGGCCGGCCTTGGCCCGCGCATCCTTCGTGTTGAGAACGCCGTTGCCGCATTTCTCGCCCTTCTTGCCTGATCCGCATTGTAAAAAATATCAAAAACAGGTTTCATGATCATTTCTATTTGTTAAGATGAAATTGTCTTAATATCCATCAAGCGTTAAGTATTAATATTCATACGCAGCACCGACGGGGGAGATTTGCGCGAGATCTTCGAGGGCATCAAAACCACCTTTGTTGCGCTGGCCGCGGTATTGCTGACATGTTTTGCCGCCTGGGCGTCCGGTATTTCTGTTCCTGAAAATTCCCGATTGAATGTCAATTCCGGCGAACTCCATGTAGAACTGGATACGCCCGGCTCTGTCGTCGTGGGCGGCGTTATTGCGACCACGACAGGCAGCATCCACCTCAATGGCGACTGGACGGTCACGGGCATTGGTTATTATGACCCCGGCACGGGGCATGTGTTCTTCACTTCCGCGGCCGCGGCCCAGGACATCACGCCGGGCACCGTGACGGCCGATGCATTCTATGACCTGACCCATGAGGGCGCGGCGGACCTTAATGTCCTGGGCAATGCCGACATCGACGGGACCCTTTATAATCTTGACGGGACGATCTACGCCAACAGCCACACGATAACGGTGGCGGGTGATTGGGTCAATACATCCGCGGTCGCGCTTTCTTTTGTTGCGGGCCAGGGCCTGGTCGATCTCAACGGCACGGATCAGGAGATCCAGGGCGCGACCATTTTCTATGATCTGACCAAACAGCTGGCTGCGGCCGGCGGCGGTCAACTGACATTCCCTTCCGGCGTGGAACAGACGATCACGCATCAGTTGACCTTGCGCGGTTTTGGTACCGGGGCGGATCTTCTGGCCTTGCGCGCGAGTGTGCCCGGAACAGCGGCTGAACTGACCTTGCAGGCAGGCGGCGCCCAGGCCATCCGTTATGTGGACGTGCTGGATAATGATGCCTCCGGAGGGCTGCTGCTGATCGGCCGTTTGTCGCCCGATCATGCGGATACGGGCATTTACAATAACACCAACTGGGCGTTCGGGTCGGTCACGGTCACATGGGACGGGACCGAGGATGATAATTGGGATAATCCGTTCAACTGGGACCTTGGCCTCGTGCCGGAATCCGGCGATACGGCCATTATCCCTGTGATCGACACGGGTGTTTACGATTATCCCATGCTGCGCCAGGCCATCGATATCGGCGCGTTGCAGATCGACGCGAATGCCTACATGACCCTCGCCGGGTATAGCGTGGATATTGACACGGACATATATTGCGCGGGCACCATCGTTCTTAACGGCACCGAAACGGTGACTTCGGCGACCATGCAGGACTACGGGACGTTCAAATATATCGGCTGGCCCGCCGGCATGACGGCCAATATCGACATTGCGGATGATTTTGTCATCGGTGGCGTCACCAAGACAACTTACCACGGCCTGATCCTTGAGGAGCAGAACCCTGCCGTTCAGGCGGATACATTCATCATGTCCGCGTCGCTGAATATCCTGACCGACGCGACTTTTACGGCGGGCGCGTTGACATTGTCCGCGGGCACGACCCTGACGGTCGTTGATACGATGACGGTCAACGGAGCAACGGTCACGGCGATCAACGCCTCTCTGGCGCTTGATATGTTCGTTCTATCGACAGGAACTTTGTCAGCGCCTTCCGCAGCGCGCACGTTCACGGTGTCCGGCGACTTTACTCATGACGGCGGGACATTCACCTACAATGACGGCACCGTCACGCTCAACGGCATCAATCAGTCGGTCAACGGGACAACGGAGTTCTACAGGCTTTCCAAGGTCATGCCCGAGGCCTCGCAATCCTACACCCTGACCTTTGAGGCCGGAGAGACGACGACCGTGCATGACCGCCTGATACTGCAGGGCATCGACCAGGACCCGGCGC
>CAZXSE010000039.1:0-4803 GCA_964643325.1 uncultured Planctomycetales bacterium | reverse complement strand
TAAAATCAAAATTAAAAGAAACTTTGAGGGAAGCTCCGAAGGTTCCGACTCGCTGTAAGCGAGTCAGGCAACCTTCGGAGCAAAATCAAAAGAATCCTTTTGATTTTGGCGCGGTAGCCAAGTGGTAAGGCAGCAGTCTGCAAAACTGCTATGCACCGGTTCAAATCCGGTCCGCGCCTCCATTTCGGGCGAGTGGTGGAATGGTATACACGAAGGACTTAAAATCCTTTGGCCGAAAGGCCTTGAGGGTTCAATTCCCTCCTTGCCCACCATATTTTCCACTAAGCACAAAACTGACATCCCTTAGGGAGGAAGTTTTGTGCCGTGATCTTGAAAAAATATGGTGGGCCCTGTTGAGGCTCCGCCCGAAACAGGGCCAGATGGAGGTTTTGCGACAGTTGAGTAGAAAAAACATCATGGGCCCTGAAAAGAAATCTTTTCAGGGCCTCATTGAAAATTCTTCTTGTGAGTTTCTCAGGCACACGATATACTTTTGAAACTTTGAATATTGTTGAATAAGAAATTTAGGAATAAGAGGACCCACCCTGTTCGCCGCGGGATGCCGGCTCACAGGGCTGAGGTCCAGTTTTTCAAATAAAACATTGAGGTAACTGGACCCGTAGCTCAGTTTGGTTAGAGCACTTCCTTGACATGGAAGGGGTCAGAGGTTCGAGTCCTCTCGGGTCCACCAGTTTTTTCATAAAGCATTAAACCTCCTACCCGTATGGGAGGAGGTTTTTTGCTTATAGCTGTTAAGGAAAAGATTCGGTTTTATGGACTACTCCCGCGACATTGATAAACTTCGCCATAGCTGCGCTCATGTGATGGCGCAAGCTGTGAAGCAGCTCTGGCCCGACGTGAAAGTGGCCATTGGCCCCGCCATCGAGTCGGGATTTTATTACGACTTTGACAAAAAAGAGCCGTTCACGGACCAGGACCTGGCCGCCATCACCAAGGCCATGCAGAAGATCATTAATCGCAACCTTCCGCTGACGCAGACGATGATGGACAAACAGGCTGCGCTGGAAATGTTCACCCGCCAGGGTGAAGCCTACAAAGCGGAGCTTATCGCCGGGATCCCCGATGCGCAGGTGTCGATCTTTACGACGGGAGAGAGCGAGTTCATGGACCTGTGCAAAGGTCCGCACGTTGCTTCCACCGGAGAGATCAAGGCGTTCAAGCTGTTGTCTGTAGCGGGCGCCTACTGGCGGGGCGATGAGAAGAACGCCATGCTCCAGCGCATTTATGGCACATGTTTTCCGTCTAAAGAAGCGCAGGAACAGCATCTTAAACTTCTCGAAGAGGCCGACAAGCGCGACCATCGCAAGATCGGCGCGGAACTTGATCTTTTTCACATTTATCATGAAGAGGCCGGCGCGGGGTTGGTGTTCTATCATCCCAAGGGTGCTTTGATGCGTAAGATCCTCGAGGATTTTACCAAGGACCTGCACTTAAAGCGCGGTTACGACCTGGTGCAAACGCCGAATTTTTTGCGCGGGAAGCTGTGGCAGATCTCGGGCCACGCCGAGCATTACCGTGAGAACATGTATTATTTCCAGATCGACGGGGAAGAGTACGCGGTCAAGCCCATGAATTGCCCGGGGCACATGCTCATTTACAAGTCGCGGATGCATTCTTACCGTGAATTGCCGATCAAATTCTTTGAGCTGGGTACGGTGTATCGTTATGAGAAGACGGGGGTCCTTCACGGGCTCTTGCGTGTGCGCGGGTTTACGCAAGATGACGCCCATATTTTTTGCCGCCGGGAACAGGTGCAGGCCGAGGTTGAAAAAGTCCTCGACCTGGCGTTCGAGATCCTCTCGGCCTTCGGGTTCAAGGATTATGAGATCGAGCTCAGCACCCGCCCGCCGAAGTTCATCGGCAAGGAAGAGGACTGGGTCCTGGCCACCGAAGGATTGAAGAAGGCGCTGGAGGCCCGGCATATCGCGTACAAGATCAATGAAGGTGACGGCGCGTTCTATGGCCCGAAGATCGATCTTAAATTAAAGGATGCGCTTGGGCGTTCCTGGCAGTGCTCGACGGTGCAATGCGACTTTGCGTTGCCGGAGCGCTTCGACCTTTCGTTCATCAACGAACAGGGCCAGGCTGAGCGGCCGATCATGCTGCATCGCGCGCTTTTCGGCAGCGTCGAGAGATTTTTCGGGACCTTGATCGAGCATCACGCCGGGAATTTTCCGTTGTGGCTGTGCCCGGTCCAGGCGGTCGTTATTTCGATCAGGCCCGAGCACGATGCGTTCGCGCGCGCGGCCGTGGAACAGCTGAAGGCCGAAGGGCTTCGCGTCGAACTTGACGCGCGCAACGAATCCCTGGGACGGCGCATCCGCGAAGCGCGCATGCAGCGCGTTCCGTACATGCTGGTCATCGGGGATAAAGAGGTGGCCGCTGGGCAGGTAGCGGTGCGTAAGCGCCCCGAGACCGATCTTGGCGCCATGACCCTCGAGGCGTTCCTGGCGCTTGCCCGTAAAGAGATTGTTGACAAAGTTTAGTATTTTAAGATAATAGGGCATCGTCTTTCCTTGTGGAAAGCTTTTTAGCGACGGAATAAAAGATCAACCGGAGGTAATGGTTATTCAAAAGAGGATCCGCATCAATGACCAGATACGCGCGAATGAGCTGCGCGTTATCGGCCCGAACGCCGAGCAGCTCGGCGTGGTATCATCCATCAAGGCGATGGAACTTGCAGCGCAGTTCGAACTCGATCTTGTTGAAGTCGCACCTACGGCCAGACCGCCGGTCTGCCGTATCATGGATTTCACCAAATATAAATATGAGCAGGAAAAGAAAGAGCGCCGCGCCAGGAAGCACGCGCATGTGACGCAGCTCAAGCAGATCAGGATCAAGCCGCACATTGAAGAGCACGATTATCAGACGAAGCTCAAGCACACGATCGCTTTTCTTCAGAACAAGGACAAGGTGCGGGTGAACCTGTTCTTCCAGGGCCGGGAAATGGCGTTCAAGGACCAGGCCAAGGTGTTGCTGGATCGTTTTGTCGCCGACACCGCGGCGATCGCGCAGGTCGAAAAAGATGTGATGATGGAAGGGCGGGTCATGTCGATCGTGATCTCCCCCAAGGCAGATAAGGCATAACAGGAGGGGCACAATGCCCAAGTTGAAAACAAAAAAAGGCGTGGCCAAGCGCTTCAAGATCACCAAGTCGGGCAAGATCAAAAAGCGCAGCGCTGGCCGCGGTCATATTCTTTCTAAAATGTCACGCAAGCGCAAGCGCAAACTCCGCAAGAGCGGCTATCTCGCCGGCGTTGAGGTGAAGAACATCAGGAGGATGCTGCCGTATGGTTAAGATCAAGAATTCTGTGGCGCGCAAGAAGGGCCGTAAGCGCGTTTTCAGAGCAACCAAAGGTTTTTATGGTCATCGCAAGAACCGCTACGTGCAGGCGATGCGTTCGCTCATCAAGGCGTTGCGTTATTCAACCGCGCACCGTAAGGCGCGCGCGAGGGATTTCCGCAGCCTTTGGATCGTGCGTATCAACGCGGCATGCCAGCAGGGCGGTTTGACCTACAGCCGTTTCATGAAGGGCCTTAAAGAAGCGAAGGTCGCCCTCGATCGCAAGATGCTCGCCGAGATCGCCATCAATGACGCTGTCGCGTTCCAGAAGCTTGTGGCGCTGGCGGATAAGTCATTACCGGCGAACGTGACGCGCAAAAAGGTCGCTGCGAAGAATTAAGCCGGCGGCATCATCCGCGCAGGCAGCAAAGGGCTCTTGGAAACAAGGGCCCTTTGTATTTTAACGACGGTCGTGTATAATATTGCGATCTTAATCCTCAACAGGTTGAAGGCATGAGTTGGGACATTGAAAAGATAAAAGCAGATGCAGCCGCTGATGTGGCGGGTGCCGGAACACCGGATGCCCTCGAAGCTGTGCGGCTGAAGTACCTTGGTAAAAAGGGGCTGGTGCAGGAGATGTATGCCGGCCTTGCGACGGCGACCGGTCAGGATAAAAAAGAACTCGGCAAGGGCGCCAATGATATCAAGGTGCTGGTGGAGTCGCTCATCGCTCAGCGCAAGACTGTCATCGCGGCGCAGGCCAAACATGGCGATGCGCTGGACGTGACCATGCCGGGTGTGGGCCGCGCGATCGGCACCAAGCACCTGATCAATCAGACCATTGAAGAGATCTGCGATGTGTTCCAGCGCCTGGGGTTCGTGATCCAAAGGGGCCCGGAGATCGAAACTGAATTCCATAATTTCACGGCGCTCAATATCCCGCTCGACCATCCCTCGCGCGATTCATTTGATACATTTTATCTGAACGCCAAAGATCCATCGGCCGAGGGCCGGTATTTGCTGTTGCGCAGCCATACCTCGCCCGGGCAGATGCGCGTGATGAAAAAGCACAAGCCGCCGCTGGCTGTCATTATTCCGGGCAAGGTTTACAGGCCCGACGCCGTTGACGCCAGCCATTCGTTCATGTTCCATCAGATCGAAGGGCTTCTGGTCGATAAGAACGTGACGTTCGCGGACCTGAAAGGCCTGCTCACGGCGTTTTGCCGCAAATTCTTCGGCGAGGATGTGAAGATGCGTTTTAGGCCGCATTTTTTTCCGTTCACGGAACCGTCGGCGGAAGTGGACATCCAGTCGAATATTTTCAAAGGGCGCGCGGGCAAATGGCTCGAGATCCTCGGCTGCGGGATGGTGCACCCGAAAGTTTTTGAACACGCGGGTTATCCGCCGGGTGAATACACCGGGCTCGCGTTCGGGCTTGGGGTGGAGCGCATTGCCATGCTCAAGCACGGCATCGGCGACATTCGCACATTCACAGAAAA
>CAZXSE010000038.1:0-4859 GCA_964643325.1 uncultured Planctomycetales bacterium | reverse complement strand
CAACGGACAGCGCCATGTTCCGTAAAGCCCCGGATGCCGCCGGCGTGCCATTGGCCGCGGCGCTCATGAAGATCCCGGGCGTCAGCGAGGTCTATTTCTCAGGAAAATTCATTACCGTGACCCAGGACGGCTCTGCTGACTGGGATGCGCTTGAGCTTAAGGTCAAGGAGGCTATTTTGAAGAACATCGCCGGACATGATCCGGATTTTGATCTTTCCAACGGGAAAGATGTCGCGGCTCAGCCTTCGGCAGACGGCGAGATTGGCAGGATCAATGCCATCCTGGATTCAACGATCCGCTCGGCCTTACAGCGCGACGGGGGCGACCTTGAAGTGCTTTCGCTTGAGGGGAATGTCGTGACGATCCGCTACCAGGGTGCTTGCGGCTGTTGTCCGCACGCGGCCATGGGCACGCTTTTCGCGATACAGAACATCCTTCAGGACCAGTACAGGTCTGACATTGTTGTCGAGATGGGGTAAGATGGCCGACGCATATAAATACGGTTTCGTGACGGACGTTGACACGGACACTGTTGCCAAGGGGCTCAGTGAGGATGTCATTGCCTTTATTTCACGCAAAAAAGGCGAGCCCGAGTTCATGTTGGCGTGGCGGCTTGAAGGTTATCGTCATTGGCTGACCATGAAAGAGCCGCACTGGGCGAATTTTACGTACGCGCCCATGGATTATCAGGATATTTGTTATTATTCCGCGCCGAAGAAAAAGGCCGGCAGTTTGACGAGCATGGCCGAGGTGGACCAGGAAGTGGTCAAGACCTTTGACCGGCTCGGCATTCCGCTGGGCGAGCAAAAGCGTTTGGCCGGTGTGGCCGTGGATGCGGTCTTTGACAGTGTTTCCGTTGGGACAACGCATCAGAAGGACCTGGAGAAGCTTGGGATCATTTTTTGCCCCATTTCAGAAGCCGTGCATAAATGCCCGGAGCTGATACAGCAATACCTCGGCAGTGTTGTGCCGCGGACGGATAATTTCTTCGCGGCGCTTAACAGCGCGGTCTTTACGGACGGGTCGTTCTGTTATATCCCGCCGGGGGTGCATTGCCCGGTCGATCTTTCGACCTATTTTCGCATCAACGCCAAGGACACGGGGCAGTTCGAGCGCACGCTCATTATCGCGGATAAGGGTTCTTCCGTGAGCTATCTGGAAGGCTGTACGGCGCCGGTGCGCGACGCAAACCAGCTGCACGCCGCGGTGGTCGAGCTGATCGCCCTGGATGATGCCGCGATCAAATATTCGACGGTGCAGAACTGGTACGCGGGGGATAAGAACGGCAAAGGCGGGATCTATAACTTTGTGACCAAGCGAGGGGCATGCCGGGGTGTGAACTCCAGGATATCCTGGACCCAGGTCGAGGCAGGCAGCGCCATTACCTGGAAATATCCGAGCGTGATCCTTAAAGGGGATAATTCCGTCGGAGAGTTTTATTCGGTCGCGTTGACGAACAATCGCATGGCCGCGGATACAGGCACGAAGATGATCCATATCGGGAAGAACACCCGCAGCACGATCATTTCCAAGGGTATTTCCTCGGACCATTCGCACAACAGTTATCGCGGACTGGTGAAGGTGCTCGCGTCCGCGGATGGCGCGCGGAATTTTTCCCGTTGCGATTCCATGCTGGTGGGCAATGATTGCAGCGCGAACACATTTCCGCATATTGATGTGAAGAACAGGACTGCGGTCCTGGAGCATGAAGCAACAACATCTCGCTTATCGGCGGAGCAGGTGTTCTATCTGCAGTCGCGCGGGCTTACCAAAGAAGAAGCGGTGTCGCTCTTGATCAACGGGTTTTGCAAGGAAGTGTTCAAGGAACTGCCGTTGGAGTTCGCGGTCGAAGCCGTGAGATTGCTGGAAATGAAACTTGAGAACAGCGTGGGGTAAGTATGTTAGAGATCAAGAATTTATACGCAAGCGTTGAAGGCCAACAGATCCTTAAAGGACTGGACCTTTCCGTCAAGGCCGGCGAAGTGCATGCCATCATGGGGCCAAACGGCTCCGGCAAGAGCACATTGTCCAAGATCATTGCCGGGCATCCGCAGTACAAAGCGGATAAAGGAACGATCGAGTTCGAGGTGGGCGGCCGCATGGTCGATCTGAGCGGCATGGAGCCTGATGAGCGCGCCCGGGAAGGGTTGTTTTTGGCGTTCCAGTATCCGGTCGAGATCCCGGGCGTTCCGACATCGGAATTCTTGCGCGCGTCGTATAACGCGGCATGCCGCCATCATGGCCTTGAAGAGATGGACCCTCTGGATTTTGATGTGTTCGTTCGTGAAAAGATGAAAACCCTGGAGATGGACGACAAGTATATTGACCGCGCGGTCAATGTGGATTTCTCGGGCGGCGAGAAGAAGCGCAATGAGATCCTGCAGATGGCCGTGTTAAACCCGCGGCTGGCTATCCTGGACGAGACGGATTCCGGCCTGGATGTGGATTCCATGAAGATTGTCGCTCGCGGTGTTAACGCCTTGCGCACCAAACGCAATGCCATGGTCGTGATCACGCATTATCAGCGACTTCTGGATTACATCAAGCCGGACATTGTGCATGTGCTGTATCAGGGGCGCATCATCAAGACCGCGGGGCCTGAGCTTGCACTTCTCGTCGAAGAAAAAGGTTATGACTGGCTGATCAATTGATATGAAAGAACCATTGAACGCTTTTTATAATATTCGTGTCCCGCGCCGCACCAGAAAAGCGGATGTGATCCGTCTTTCACCGGGGGCGAAGGTGTCGGTCCATCTTGAAGAAGGCGCCGAGGCGGTCATGGCCGGGGTTTTGTCTTCGTGTGCCGTGGATGTTGTTCTCGAGCAGGACGCGAAACTCGAGCTTTTGCGTATGGCAACGGCTTCGGGAGAGGATGCTGTCCTGTCATTGCATGTGCGCCAGGCCAAAGGCAGTTCATTGCAGTCATTCTTTTTTACACAGGGCCGCTCCAGGGATGATGTTCATGTTGTTCTCGAGGGAGAAGGCGCCGAGGTATCTTTGAACGGGCTTCACAGCCTTGCAGGGGATGCCAGCGCCGCGAGCTGTCTTTATGTGGACCATGTTGCGCCCAATGCCGCCAGCGATCAGCTTTACAAGAGCGTTGTCAGGGACAAGGCGTACGCGGTCTTTAACGGCAGGATCATGGTCCGCCGGCAGGCGCAGTTGACCCGCGCGCATCAGTTGAACAAGAGCCTTCTTATCGGAGCGGATGCCCGCGCTGACGCGAAGCCTGAGCTTGAGATCTTTGCCGATGATGTCAAATGTTCGCATGGCGCTTCCGTCGGGCAGATCAATGAGGACGAGATCTTTTATTTGCAGACGCGCGGCATTGACCGGGCGCGCGCCATGGATATGCTCATGAACGGATTTGTCGAGGATGTGGTGGGGCGCATCGGGCATGAAGCCCTGCGCCGCGAGGTCCGGGAACTGTTGGCGAGGGTATGACAATGTTCGATATCCAGAGGATACGCAAGGATTTTCCGAATCTGGCCACGCGCGGGCGTGACGAGAAGCCGATCATTTATTTCGACAACGCGGCCACGACCTTCAAGCCGTGCCAGGTCATTTCATCGACGCACGCGCATTATTGCCATCGCACGGCGAATATCCACCGCGGGGTGCATTATCTGAGCGAAGAGGCCACGGCCGAGTATGAATCAAGCCGGGAAAAGGTCCGTTCGTTCCTGAACGCCAAGGATAATTTCGAGGTCATCTTTACAAAAGGCGCGACGGAATCCATTAACCTTGTCGCTTTTAGTTATGGGCGCAAGTTCATCAAAGCCGGGGATGAGGTCATTATCTCGGAGATGGAGCATCATTCTAATATCGTGCCGTGGCAGATGCTTAAGGAAGCGACGGGCTGTGTTCTTAAGGTCATCCCTATTGATGATAAGGGCGAATTGAAGCTGGATGAGTACCGCAAGCTTTTATCCGCCCGGACAAAACTTGTTTCCATTGTGCATGTCTCCAATTCTCTCGGCACGGTCAATCCCATGAAAGAGATCATCCGCCAGGCGCACGCACTTGGGGCTGTGGTCGTAGTGGACGGGGCGCAAAGCGTGTCGCACGCGCCCATTGATGTGCAGGATCTGGATTGCGACTTCTTTGTTTTCTCCGGGCACAAGCTTTACGGCCCGACGGGCGTGGGCGTCCTTTACGGCAAGCAGGCGCTTCTGGAGGCCATGCCGCCGTATCAGGGCGGGGGCGACATGATCCTGAGCGTGACCTTTGACAAGACCATTTTCAACCGCCTGCCGCATAAGTTTGAGGCAGGCACGCCGAACATCGCGGGCGTTATCGCACTCGGCGAGGCGATCTCGTATGTCAAGGCCCTGGGCTGGGATGATGTCATTGCGTACAAGAAAGAACTGCTGGCGCACGGGAACAAGGTTTTGGCATCGGTCCCGGGGCTTAAGATGATCGGAACGGCAAAAAACAAAGCGCCGATATTCTCGTTCGTGCTGGACGGTATCCATGCCCATGATATCGGCACGCTCGTTGACCGCGAAGGGGTGGCCATTCGCACGGGGCATCACTGCACACAGCCCGTGATGAAACACTTTGGTGTTCCCGCGACCGCGCGCGCGTCGCTGGCATTCTATAACACCAAAGAAGAGCTGGATATCTTCGCTCAGGCGTTGAAGAGAATTATTAAAGTGTTCAATAGTTGATGCGTGTTGCTTGGCGCTCATGAGAGTGTTTGATAGATCAGGCGCATCGCGGCCAGCGATCAATGGTGTGCCGCAGGCGCGAGTTCAGAGAGCGGCTACAAGCAATTTATCAGAGAAGCCGCTCTCTGCTGTTCGAGCGCCCAGGCATACCATTGAGCGCAAGCGATGCGCCATTCTTGAAAGACTACA
>CAZXSE010000037.1:5461-6588 GCA_964643325.1 uncultured Planctomycetales bacterium | reverse complement strand
AAGTTCAAACGCACGGCCCTGCATGCGGCCGAGATCTGGTTCAGGCATCCTGTCACAGGGGCTGATGTCAGGGTCGAGGCCAAACTTTCAGCGGATATGATGAACTTTCTGGAGAGGAACACACGATGAGCACGCCCACGATCAAGGAAATGACGGAACTCTGCCACAGCATTGCCAAGTCCAAGGGTTTCTGGGACAAGCCGCGCAATACCGGCGAGGCCTTGATGCTTATTGTGACCGAACTGGCTGAGGCCATGGAGGCGCACCGCAAGCAGGATGACGCGAATTTCAAGGAAGAGCTGGCGGATACTTTTATCCGTTTGTTCGACCTGTGCGGGGGCATGGGCATTGATATCGAGGCCGAGATCCTCGGCAAGTGCGAAAAGAATAAACTCCGTCCCTATAAGCACGGGAAGATCTGTTAGGCCCGGCATTTTGTTCATTGTGATCGTAGGGGCGGACTTTATGTCCGCCCGTTGTATTTGATGAGACCTATTTATGTCATCCTTTAAACTAGAAGCCCCTTTTAAACTTATCCCTGATCAGAAGAATGCCGCGGATGCTCTTGCGAGCGGGATCAAGGCGGGCAAGCGCGCGCAGGTGCTGTTGGGCGTTACCGGCAGCGGCAAGACCTTCACGTTGGCCAATGTCATTGCCCAGCTTGATCGCCCCGCCCTTATTATTTCCCACAATAAAACACTTGCCGCCCAGCTTTACGGCGAGTTCAAGGAATTCTTTCCCACGAATGCGGTCGAATATTTTGTAAGTTACTACGATTATTACCAGCCCGAGGCGTATATCCCGCAGACGGATGTTTATATCGAGAAGGACGCCTCGATCAATGACCGGCTTGACCGCTTGCGCCTGGCGGCCACCACATCCCTGATGTCACGCCGGGATGTGATCATCGTGGCGAGCGTTTCGTGCATCTACAATCTTGGCTCTCCCCAGGAGTATCAGAACAGCCTTGTCGTGTTCCGTCGGGGAGAGGCCATCGGGCGGGATGAGCTGTTGCGTCGCCTGCTGGATATCCAGTATGAGCGCAATGACTATGACCTGGCGCGCGGCAAGGTGCGCGTGCGGGGCGAGAGCATGGAAATATTCCCGGCATACAGGCAGGACGCGCT
>CAZXSE010000037.1:0-5361 GCA_964643325.1 uncultured Planctomycetales bacterium | reverse complement strand
TGTCAGGCCGCCCGCCGGGGGCACGGCCATATTGCCTGCTGGATTATTTCCCGAAAGACCTTCTGGTCGTTATCGACGAATCGCATGTGACCTGCCCTCAGATCCGCGGGATGTACGAGGGTGATCGTTCGCGCAAGGAAATGCTTGTGGCGCATGGTTTTCGTTTGCCGTCCTGCCTGGACAACAGGCCATTGCGCTTCGAGGAATTCCAGTCCGTGGTGGAACAGGTCGTTTATGTGTCGGCCACGCCCGCGCCTTTTGAGATCAAACAGGCGGCCGGCGCTGTTGTTGAGCAGGTGATCCGCCCGACAGGGATCCCGGACCCGCATATTGATGTGCGCCCGAGCGCAGGGCAGGTCGCGGACATTGTCCGTGAAGTGGCGGTGCGCGCGAAAAAAGGTGAACGGACGCTGATCACCACGCTGACCAAGCGCATGTCCGAGGATCTTTCGGAACATTTGCAGGAAAAGGGCCTGAGCGTTAAATATTTACATTCGGATATCGAGACTATCGAGCGTTCGAAGATATTGCAGGATCTGCGCCTGAAGAAATATGACTGCATCGTCGGAGTTAACCTTCTGCGTGAAGGCCTTGACCTTCCGGAAGTCTCTCTAGTTGCGATCCTCGACGCTGATAAGGAAGGGTTTTTGCGCTCGGCCACATCATTGATCCAGACGGCCGGGCGTGCGGCGCGGCATGTTGACGGCATTGTTATCATGTACGCGGACCGCATCTCGGATGCCATGCGCCAGACCATCAGCGAATGCGACCGTCGGCGCAAACTCCAGTTGAAGTTCAATGAGGCCAATGGCATCACGCCGCGCAGCGTTCAGAAAGCGATCAAGACAGGCATTGAGGCGTGGGCGGATGTCGAGGGTTTTGTGCGCGAGATCGCGGGGCAGGAAAAGGAAGAATATGAGATGGGCCAGGAGATCGCGACCCTCCAGCGGCAGATGGAGCTTGCGGCGCGCAATCTTGAATTTGAGAAGGCCGCAAAACTGCGCGACCGCATTCAGGCATTGCAGGGTGATGACATTCCGCCTCCGTCGCGGGGCAAGAAACCCCGTCAGAAAGGAGCGGCCTCTTGAAGAACGCTTGCAAAGCTGTCGGGCTTTTATCCGGCGGGCTGGACAGCGCCATCGCGGCGCGGCTTATCATGGATCAGGGCATTGAGGTCCATGTGGCTACCATTTCCATGCCTTGGGATTGCGGCAAAGTTTCAGGCGCGGTCAAGCTTGCCGAACGCTTGAATATTCCCTGCCGAGTCATTCCCCTGGGCGAT
Organism: uncultured Planctomycetales bacterium; assembly: GCA_964643325.1. Taxonomy (GTDB): domain Bacteria; phylum Omnitrophota; class Gorgyraeia; order Zapsychrales; family Fredricksoniimonadaceae; genus Fredricksoniimonas. Next base: position 4,079 of record CAZXSE010000037.1, on the reverse strand, counting down.
GATTATCTTCCGCTGTTAACGCAACCAAAATACGGGATCGGTTCCGCGCATAACCCTTGTGTTGATTGTCATATTTATATGGTCAAGAAGGCTGCTGCTTTGATGCAGGAGATCGGTGCGTCATTTGTGTTCACCGGGGAAGTGCTGGGCCAGCGCCCCATGTCACAGCGTCGGGAATGCCTGGAATGGGTTGCCAAGGACGGCGGTATCCCGGGGCGTTTATTACGGCCCTTGTCCGCGAAGCTTTTAGATGTGACCATTCCGGAGCAGGAGGGGCTTGTTGACCGCGAGAAACTGCTGGGCATTTCCGGCCGCTCGCGCAAGACGCAATATCAACTGGCCAAAGAATGGGGCATAAAGGGGTTTGCAACGCCCAGCGGCGGATGTTTGTTGACCGAAAAACTTTTTGGACTGCGCCTGAAGGATGTGTTAAAGCGCGGCTGCCCGGATATCGCATCGACCGCGGTGTTGGGCCTTGGGAAATATTTCCGCCTGGATGAGGGCGCGTTCGTTATCCTCGGCCGCGATAATGATGAGAATGAGAAACTGATCCGTTATGCCAGGCCCATGGATATCATCATCCGTCCGACGACGTTCCCCGGCCCTCTGGCTTTGTTACGGACGCGTGCGGATTTGGAGTCTCCCTCTGGAGCCAAGGGAGATGGGATATCGGAGTCTCCCTCCCCCTTGTGGGGAGGGATCAAGGGAGGGGGGATGTTGGCTGTTGCCGCCGGCCTTTCTCAGTTCTTTTCCAAATCCCGCGACAAGGACCCTTTGCCGCTCACATTTTGGCGCGCAGATGATCCGTCGCACACCGGGCAGGTGATTGCCGCCCGTCTCGAGGAACACGTTATCAGGAATATGCAGTTATAAATACATGCTTTGCATTATGGGCGGGCTTTGGTATAGTTTGACAATATGATCCTGGCTATCGACATCGGCAATTCAACCATCGGCTTCGGCTTCGTCAAAAAAGGGCGGGTGGAGCGTGTCGTCAAGATCGAGAACGAACCTGGCAGCGAGCTGGTGCGCGCGAAACTGGCTAATTTCCTGGAGAGCGCGGCCGGGCGCTATGAGATCCGCCGCATCATTATCTGCAGTGTTGTCCCTGATACGACCAAGCGTCTGAAAAAGGTTCTCAAGAAACATTTCGACGCTTCTATCCAGATCATCGGTCGGCATATTAAAGTCCCTGTCATCAATAAATACCGCAGTCCGCGGCAGGTGGGCAAGGACCGTCTGCTTTGCGCGTTCGCGGCCAAGGAACTTTACGGTGCGCCGGCCGTTGTCATTGACCTGGGCACAGCCATTACTTTCGACGGGGTTTCGGCCAAGGGCGAATATCTGGGAGGCGCCATTATCCCCGGGCTTCGGCTTTCCGCGGAGGCCTTGTTCGAGAAGACCGCCTTATTGCCGCGGGTCAAGATCGAGGAGCCGGCCAATGTGATCGGCCGCTCGACCGAAGAAAGCATCCAGAGCGGGATATTCCATGGTTACGGCGCTTTGTGCGATGGCATGGTCGATCGCCTGGGCGAGGAAATGGGCTGCCGGCCAAAGGTTGTCATTACGGGCGGTAATGCCGCGACCATGCGCAAGTTCATGAAACGGCCCGTTGCCGCGGTTGACCCTGACCTTATCTTCAAAGGCATGGCACTTCTCGTTTGAGATCTCTTAGGCGTGTTGCTGGCGACCAAGGGCATGCCTCGTCGCGCCAGAGAGCGTCTTTTTCTGATAGGTATTAGTGTAAGCCGCTCTCTAACGCGCGCCTTAGGCATGCCCTTGGTCGCTAGCGCAACACGCCTGATCGTAATTCTTTTTGTCAGGTTTTCTAAAACAGCATTTTTGCTGTTTTTTTATGTCATGCCATTAGCACTCGACGATAGAGAATGCCAAATACGCCACGATCAAAAATTTTTCTTGACAAAATCAGGTGTATCTGGTTAAATTGGCACTCGCGAAAATCAGTTGCTAACCGCAACTTCAAAAAATCAAAAGGTTAAATTATCAAAAAGGAGGAGCGAACATGAAGTTTCAACCATTAGCAGATCGTGTCATCATTGAGCCTTTGGACGCGGTGGAAAAGACGGCCGGAGGGATCTATATCCCGGATACGGCCAAGGAAAAGCCCCAGGAAGGCAAGATCCTGGCAGTTGGTAAGGGCAAGGCCCTTGAGAACGGTCAGGTCCAGGCCCTTGAGGTCAAGGTCGGGGATGTGGTCCTTTATGGAAAGTACAGCGGCACCGAGATCAAGGATAAGGACGGGAAGTCTTTGTTCATCGTGCGTGAGGACGAGATCCTGGCGATCGTAAAATAACGGCACGGGAGAGGTTCCCGTCCTGTCATAACATTGGAAACGAGGAGGATGAACATGGGTGCGAAGATATTGAAATTTGATGATGAAGGGCGTCGTTTGGTCCTTCGCGGTGTCGAGCAGATCGCCCGCGCCGTCAAGGTCACATTGGGTCCGAAGGGGCGCAATGTCATTCTGGACAAGAAGTTCGGGTCGCCGACCGTTACCAAGGACGGCGTTTCGGTCGCGAAAGAGATCGAACTCGAAGATCCTTTCGAGAACATGGGCGCTTCCATGGTCAAGGAAGTCGCTGAAAAGACCTCTGACAATGCGGGCGACGGCACAACGACCGCGACGGTTCTGGCCGAAGCGATCTATCGTGAAGGTTTGAAGAACGTGACAGCCGGCGCGAACCCGATGGCCTTAAAGCGCGGGATCGACAAGGCGGTTGCGGCTGTTATAGAGAAGATCGGCAAGCTCTCGAAGAAGGTCGATATGAAGAACCTTATCGAGGTCGAGCAGGTCGCGAGCATTGCCGCCAATTCAGACAGCGTTATCGGCAAGAAGATCGCCGAAGCGTTCGAGAAAGTTGGCAAGGATGGTGTTATCACGGTCGAGGAATCCAAGACCATTAATACGGAACTCAAGCTCGTTGAGGGCATGCAGTTCGATCAGGGTTATCTGTCGCCCTATTTCTCGACGGACATGGAAAAGATGGAGTGCGAACTTGATAATCCGTTCATCCTTATTTATGAGAAGAAGATCGGTAATATCAAGGAGATCCTCCCGGTCCTTGAGAAGGTGGCCAAGTCCGGCTCACCGCTTCTCATCATCTCGGAAGATGTCGAGGGCGAGGCGTTGGCGACGCTTGTTGTGAACAATCTGCGCAAGACCCTTTCTTGCGCTGCGGTGAAAGCGCCGGGTTATGGCGACCGCCGCAAGGCCATGCTCGAGGACATTGCGGTCCTCACGGGCGGCCGCGCGATCTCCGAGGACCTGGGTTTGAAGCTTGAGAACATCCAGCTTTCCGACCTTGGCCGCGCCAAGAAGGTAAAGATCGATAAAGAGAACACCACGGTCGTCGAGGGTGCGGGCAAGACGGCGGATATCAAGGGCCGCATCGCTCAGATCAAGAACCAGATCGACAAGACTGATTCTTCCTACGATAAAGAGAAGCTTCAGGAGCGCCTGGCGAAACTCTCCGGCGGCGTTGCCATCATCAATGTTGGCGCGGCGACCGAGACGGAAATGAAGGAAAAGAAGGCCCGTGTCGAGGATGCGCTGCACGCGACCCGCGCGGCCATCGAAGAGGGCATTGTTCCCGGCGGCGGCGTTGCATTGCTCCGTTGTCTGGATGAGGTTTCTGCTCTTGATCTTAAGGGTGACGAGAAGACGGGCGCGGACATCATCCTGCGCGCGATCGAGTCTCCGGTGCGCCAGTTGTGTGTTAATGCCGGCCTGGAAGGGTCTGTCATTGTTGACCGCTTGAAGAAGGAAAAGAAGAATGTCGGCTACGACATCAACAAGGATGAATATGTTGATATGCTCGAGTCCGGCGTTATCGATCCGGCGAAGGTTACGCGCATGGCCCTGCAGAACGCGGCGTCGATCGCGGGCCTTTTGCTGACGACCGAGTGCCTTGTGACCGATGCCCCCGAGAAGGACAAGCCGATGATGCCCCCGATGGGCGGCGGCATGGGCGGTATGGGCGGCGGCATGGGCGGTATGATGTAATAAACGCCGTTTTCGGCGAAAGCGCAAAAGCCCCGGGCAAAACCCGGGGCTTTTT
>CAZXSE010000036.1:0-7627 GCA_964643325.1 uncultured Planctomycetales bacterium | reverse complement strand
CCATGCGAATAAGCTCATCCCCGACGCCATCATCTATATTGTGCACCACCAAGATGCGCTTCTCCCCCGTCTGCAACCTGCCTGCCACCGCAGCATGCAAAAGGAACATCTTGTTCTTGAGGATATGCTCACGGGCGATCGTTTTGATCGGCGCCGGGATCCCGTCTTTGGCCGTTACATAATATAAAAAATACTTCATCTGCGGATGATCCTTGAATGTCATCAGAAATCCGGTCAAGGCCTCGATCGTCAGGTCTTCCGGATGGCTGAACAAATATGGCTCCAGGAACTGGGTCAAAAGGGCCTCTCTTTCCTGGCCGGCGGAAAAGAACCTGAAAAGGAAATTAATAAGCTCGTATCTGTTCTCGACCTTGGGGGCGGCCATGATCGACCGGATCGCTTCATCCCTTGAGTATATCTTCAGGAAGAATCTGATCTGGCTCTCACTCATGAGGCTGAAAACCGCGCTCAATCTGCCCAGATGAACATCAAACTCCCCTGGATCCTCCGAGAGCTGCCGGGCAATAGGAACGCCGTATTGCAGTAAATATCCTCCATGAATGCCTGCCTCCTTGGCTCTGTTGACCAGGATATCCCAGAATTTTATGAATCCCTGATGTGTTCTAAAACTCTTGCGCGCAGGCGTCAATCCGCCCATTACCAAATATCCTGATCGCGGATCAAGGGATGCAATGCTTTCTACCAAGCCGCCCCAGCACTCCATGAATTCCTGCGGCGTTGCAAAAAGTTCCCGGAATGCCGGCAAGAGCTCCTGAATGAACTCATGACCATACGGCCCGACGGCCCGTACCATACGCGCCAGGTCCATGCCGATCGTCCGGAATCCTTCCGGCGTTCCGGCGAGCTCTCTTACCAGCGATAATCCAGACCGCCTTTTTCCCGAATTAGGATCATGCCTTAGAATGAACACTCCATTAGGCCCGGCCGTTATGAGGATCTGCGCGAGCGCGCCCCAATACGCCTTAAATTCTCCCGGTAAATAAAAGAATTTCTGCGCTTGAGGCAGCCCATCGCGCAGCAGTTCGTTCATGTTAGGGCCGGATGCCGCCATAACTTCCAGTAATTCTTTACAACGGACCTTCAACTCCTCTCTGGTTCTGAATAACGGCTGCACAACAAGCAATCCATACTCCAAAAGATCCCCGGCCATCGGGCCGGCCATCTCCACAAGATCGAGCAATATGTTCTTTGCGGGCTCAACATTGAAATATTCATTGAATTCTCCGGGCGCACTGAAAAAGTCCCGGGCCGTCCATAATCCATGTTCCAAGAGATACCCCGCATGAGGCCCTGCCGCAACAACCATCCTGACCAGGGCACGCCATCGCGCCTTATATTCTTCAGGTGTTCGAAAAAGCCCTTTTACCCTTGCAAGCTCGCGTATCATGAGCCGCGCATTGATCCCGGAAGCCCGGGTCATTACGACGAGATCATTAAAATGCGACAGGAATTCTTCGCGGGAATCAAATATTTCCCGGCAGGCTTTCGGGAATTCGACATGCAAGAAAGCCGCCACCTGAGGCCCTGCCGCGATGGCCATGTTCACGATATCATCCCAATGCTTCTCAAATTCTTCCTGCGTACCAAAAAGATCGCGCAGGATCGGCAGCGCATACTCAAATAAAGAGGCCGATGGCGATCCTGCCATAATTGCCATCCTGGCCAGGCCGTCCCAATGCGCCTGAAAAGCCTCGTCACTCCCGAAGAACTTGCGCACCGCCGGGAGTCCCTGCTTTAATATAAAGCCAGAATGGCTCTCTTTTGTCATGGCCACCAGGTCCGGCCAGCGCTTCCTGAAAACTTCATCTGTCCTCATGAGCTCACGCGCGATCGCAAGCTCATCGCGAAAGAAGACACTGGGCCCCGGCCCTGCAGCCTCTTTCTCCAGAAGGATAAGGTCGTCGCCGACCGACCGGAGTTCAGCTATGGTATTCATGAGCGGCTGCACATTCACGAACCCATATTGGAATACGGCCTTCGCATTATCCCGGGTCGCCCGGGATATCTTCAACAAAACATTGCTAACGGCCTTGAATTCTTCCAGCGTGTTATAAAGATGCCGTGTAAGGAACAGCCCGTGCTTGAAAAGAACTTGCGCGTTAGTTCCGGCCGCCTCCACAATGTCGGCAACTGCGTCGATGCCTCCTTTTGATCGGAGGATCTTCCGCAGCGACGGGTCCAGCTCTGACCATGGTCCGAGGATATTTAACAAAATATCATTGTCGGCATATTTCAATCTTGCCATCACTTCGCTCAACATCGCTTTATCAGAAGCGGGCTTGATATCAACGACAATGGCTTCGAGCACGCCTTTCTTGCCGGCCTGAGCGCTGTCCGCGATCTGCTGCTTCGAGGCGTCCTGGATCTTTAAAGCCGAGGCCATGGCAAGGTCTGTGAACTCGGCCCCGCCGGAGAAATACTTCCGCGGGATCATCCCCTGCGCAGCCGGATCGTATTCTTCCTTAATGTAGTTGTAAGCACCTTGCTTGAACGCCTCCAGATACCGGGCGTATATCTTTTCTTTGGCCTCTTTGTCATCCGCGTCAACACCGTCAGTCTTAGACCGGCCGATATAAACTTTCTCCAGGATGCTTTCCTTGACCCTGCGCTTGTACCACGCTGCCAGGATCAGCGAATGATAGACCTGCCGTAACTGAGCAAAACTCTTTCCTTCATTAACTTCTTTTTCAAGCAGCGGGACAATGACCTCGCGCGTGACAGAGGCCATTGCTTCGTTCGCAGGAGCAGATCTTGCGGGATCAATGTCCGCCCGCGTCCTTGCCATACGATCCGCGTCCATCATCACCTTCAGGCGTGATGTCACTACAAAAGCAACGCCATCGTTCTCGTAAACAGTCGCTTCTCCGGGAACGATCCAGACCTTGTTGAACGTGTCCGTCGGAATATCCGTTGTCCCGAAACGCGCCTCGGCTTCTTTATAAACCTTCCCCCAGAAGTCTTTCCCCGTCTTTGCTTCGGGATAACTCAAGGACGCCGTGACCTGCTTGAGCATATAATCCTGCGCCAGAAGGTCCTGCCCCATTTCCGTCAGGCCAAAAGCATCCGGGATGATGCGGTTTTTTTCATAAGGCGATAAATTGACCCAAAGGTCTTTCTCAGGGATGGTCAATGTCGCCAGAAAATACCTGACCAGGCGGCCGGCTTCTGCCTTGAGCGCCTCTTCGCTTGTGCTTGAATTTCCTTTATCAAGGATAAAATCAAAACGGAAAGGATCCTCGGCGTGGATCTTAACACCCTTAAGGATGGCCGGCGCAAATTCAGGGCTAAGGCCAACCCTGGCCCCGGGGGCAGGAAGAACCAACGACTCCTGGGCATACACCTGTTGTAACCCCGTCGGAATGAAAGTGTTCAAAAGAAAAGAAAGCAGGGCGACGGACGCGATCGCGCGCCTGAAATAACCTTTCTTTAGAATATCCATTATATTCATCACATTCCCCTATCCTCTACGACCACCAATACTTATATGAAGTATAAACTATATTTTCTTATACTGCCAACCGGGGGGAATAAAGAAAAAGGGCGGACCTAAAGTCCGCCCCTACAACCGATAGCGCCATATTTTGCGTAGGGGCGGACCTGGCGTCCGCCCAAACATCCGTACAAAATTATCGCGCAGCGTATTTCGTATGCAGCAGATGATGCGACTTCTCACCCAATGGCTTTTCAAGGAAGTCCTTGTAAAGCGCAGCCACCGCTGGATTCTCATGGGATTTGCGGATCGCCATGCCCAGATCTTCGCGATAAATGGCCTCAAGCCTCTTTTGCCTGATGGCCGTATTGGTCGGCATGGGCTGACCGCCGCCGCCGATACATCCGCCCGGGCATGTCATGATCTCGATGAACGCATAGGGAGACTTGCCCGTCTTGATCTCATCCAGCAGGATGCGCGCCTTGCCCAGGCTGTGCGCCACAGCAACTTTCACCTTCATCCCGTTGATATCAACCTCGGCGGTCTTGATCCCCTCAAGCCCGCGCACCGGCTTAAAATCGATCCCCGGCAGCGGCGTCTTGGTCAAAACTTCATACGCAGTTCTCAATGCCGCTTCCATAACGCCGCCTGTGGCGCCAAAGATAACGGCCGCACCCGTCGATACGCCCAGCGGCTCATCGAACGGCTCATCCGGTAACCGGGTAAATTGTATCCCGGCCTCGCGGATCATCCGCCCCGCCTCACGCGTGGTCAGGACATAGTCCACATCCGGAAAATTGTCATTTTCGGTAAGCTTCATTTTATCTTTCCAGTAATGGAAAGCGCCATTCATTTCCGGCCTGCCCGCCTCGAACTTCTTGGCAACGCAAGGCATCAAGGAAACAACCACGATGTCCCGCGGGTCCACATTCAGCTTCTCGGCGTAATAGGTCTTGGCAATGGCGCCAAACATCTGCTGGGGCGACTTGCAACTCGAGAGATGCTTGAGGCATTCGGGATAAAAGTGCTCGGCGAACTTGATCCACCCCGGCGAACAGGATGTGATCATGGGCAAAGCGCCCTTGTTCTGGATGCGATGGATAAGCTCAAAACCCTCTTCCATGATCGTCAGATCAGCGCTGAACTGGGTATCAAACACCTTCGCGAACCCCAGCTTGCGCAGGGCTGCGGCCATCTTTCCTGTCACCAGCGTTCCCGGCTCAAGGCCGAACTCTTCGCCAATGGCTGCCCGCACGGCCGGCGCGGTCTCGATCATCACGATCTTTTTCGGCTCAGAAAGTGCGCGCCACACCTTGTCCATCGCGCTCTGTTCGGTTAACGCGCCCGTCGGACAGACCAACAGGCACTGTCCGCAATTGATGCAGACCGACTTGCCCAGGCCTTCGTCCGCGTAAGTTGATATCTTGGTACGCTTGCCGCGGCCCACTTCATCAATGGCCCCAACCTCCTGAATGGCGCTGCAAACGCTGATACAGCGCCGGCACAGGATGCATTTGTTCGGATCGCGGACAATGGACGGCGAACTTGTATCGATCGGCAGGTCTTCGGGATTTGTCTTCGGAAAACGGACCTTCTTGATCCCCATTTTGTAAGCAAGCTTGCGCAATTCGCAGCTCTGATTGCGGTCGCAGATAAAACAATCCTTGGGATGCCCGGCCAGAAGAAGCTCGAGATTAATGCGGCGGCCTTTACGCACACGCTCGGAGGTCGTATTGATCTCCATGCCCTCCTTGGCTTTCGTGACACAGGCACGCGCGAGCGTCCTGAATCCCTTGATCTCGACAAGGCACAACGAACAGGCCGCCCCTTCATTGATCTCCTCAAGGAAGCACAAGGTCGGGATATCAATGCCGATGTTCTGGCAGGCCTTAAGGATGGTAACGCCGTCGGGAACGTCGTATGTCTGGCTGTTGATCCTGATCTGTATGGTTTTCTCAGGCATTGGATCTCTCCATTCCGGCTGCGCACGAACCTTTGACATCGCAGCGCAGGCACCGCAATGCCTCGGTCCTTGCCTGCGCAAGCGTTAACCCCAGCGACACTTCCTTGAAATTCCCTTTTCTCTGCTTCACGGCAAGCCGTTTGCCTTCCTGTTTGCGCGCGGCAAAGGGCTTAAGCGGCACATCATTGCCGTAAATAATGGTCGTCTTAAAAAAGCCGTGCTGGCGCTTGCGCCCCATCACATGCAGATCAATGATCTCGGCGACGCGATTGCCATAAGCCATGGCCTCAACAGCCGTCGCAGGCCCGGTCACAAGATCGCCTCCGGCGTAAACACCCGCAATGCTGGTCCTTAAGGTGAAAGTATCCACCTTGACCGTGCCGCTTTTGTTAACTTCAATGCCGGCCTGACGCAAGAAATCCGATTCAACGCCCTCGCCAATGGCAACAAGCACATTGTCACAAGGGATATCCATGAACTGTCCCGTTGCCGCGGGTTTCTTGCGGCCTGAAAGGTCATACTCTCCCGAGGACATTTTCTCGATCCGAAGCGCCTTGACCTTGCCTGCAGCGTCACCCAGGACCTCTTTAGGCGCGGCCATGAACACGAACCCAACGCCTTCATTCTGCGCCTCAAAGATCTCGTCCTTGTTCGCAGGCATATCCTCTTTCGCCCTGCGGTAAACAACCGTCACCCTGGATCCGCCGCGCAGAACGGTCCGCGCCGCATCAATGGCCACATTGCCCGCCCCGACGATCAGGACCTCTTTTTTCAATTTTGGCGTCTTCCCTGAAGCAACATCCTTCAAGTATTCCACGCCGGAAACAACGCCGTTCAAGCTCTCGCCCGGGATCCCGAGCGCTTTTTGTTTGTATGACCCCGATGCGACGAATACCGCGTCATATTCCTTGACGATCCTGATAATATCCTGAGCCCCGATCTTTTTATTGCACAGGATCTTGACCCCGACCGCCTTGATATTCGCGATCTCCTTCTGAAGGACCGCTTTGGGCAAGCGGTACTCCGGAATGCCGTAACGCAGAACGCCGCCAGCTTCTGCCTGTGCTTCATGGACAACAACATAATGGCCCAATCTTGCCAGATAGAACGCGGCGGTCAACCCCGTCGGCCCGCCTCCAATGATCGCGATCTTCTTGCCGGTATCAGGCAATTTGCTCTTGATGATCTTTTGAATGACCGCGCGATCTTTCTTGGACTTATAAACTGCATCCGCAACATACCGGTGCGCCTCGCCTTGCGAAACAGGCTCGTCGATATCCTCACGACGACAGCGCATCTTGCAGTGAAAGTGACAGATCCTTCCCGTGGATGAAGGCAATGGATTATAGTTAAGGATCAACTCATAAGCCTCAAGGGTTCTGCCTTCCTTAACAAGCTCCAGGAACCCGGGCATGTTGATATGAAGCGGGCAGCTATTCTCGCATTGGGAAACAAACAAGTCCTGACAAACGCCGGCAGCGCAACGCTTTGACTTGATGTGTTCCAGATATTCGCCGCGAAAGCGCATTAGCGTCGTTAACACCGGATTAGGCGCTGTTTGCCCCAACCCGCACAAGGCTGTGTCCTTGATGACATTCGCCAGCACTTTCAGCTCGTTAAGCGTTTCCTCGTTCGCCTTACCCTGAGTGATATCCTTGATCATGCGCAGCGACTGGAACAGGCCCTCTCTGCAGGGCGTGCATTTGCCGCAGGACTCCGCTGTTGTGACCTCCGTAAAATACCGCGCCACATCGACCATGCAATTATCATCATCCATGACCACCATGCCCCCGGAACCCATGATGGCGCCCAGCGCGGCGAATGATTCATAATCGATCGGCGTCTCAAAATTATCAGGCGCGATACACCCGCCTGACGGACCGCCGGACTGAACGGCTTTGACCGCCTTTTTTGTGCCCGTACCGCCGCCGATATTATAAATGAGGGTCTTGAACGGCGTACCCAGCGGCAACTCCGCAAGCCCGGTGTTCTTGACTTTGCCAACGAGCGAGAACACCTTGGTGCCCGGGCTTTTCTCCGTCCCAGTCCCAACGAACCAGTCCGCCCCTTTGTTGATAATGACAGGGATGTTGTACCATGTTTCCACATTATTGATGTTCGTCGGTTTGCCGCGGAACCCTTTCTCCGCCGGGAAAGGCGGGCGCGGGCGCGGGCGGCCAGCCTCGCTCTCAAGGGACGCGATGAGAGCCGTC
>CAZXSE010000035.1:6677-8001 GCA_964643325.1 uncultured Planctomycetales bacterium | reverse complement strand
CGCGTTGATGTAATCAACATCCTGCATCTTCGCCCCGCCGGAAGTGACCGCCTGGGCCATGGCCCGCGCCGCCCCCTCACCTGAATCTTCCGGCGCCGTCGAATGGAATGCGTCAGATGTCTGGCCGAACCCAACCACTTCGGCAAGGATCGTTGCGCCGCGTTTTTTGGCATAGCTTAATTCTTCAAGAATGACAACGCAAGCGCCTTCACTCATGATGAACCCGTCGCGGTCCTTATCGAACGGACGGCTGGCCTTCTCCGGCGCGTCATTACGCGTCGAAAGGGCCTTGAGCGCACAAAAGCCGCCGACGCCCAACACTGTAACAGCCGCCTCGGTGCCGCCGGCAAAAACAGCATCAACCTCTCCGTATTTGACCATGCGGTAAGCATCCCCAATGCAGGTCGTGCCGGTCGCGCAGGCAGTTACAGAACAGGTTGCAGGGCCTTTCGCGCCCGTGACCATAGAAACCTGCCCTGACGCCTCATTGATGATCATCTTCGGGATAAAGAACGGCGAAATACGCCCGGGCCCTTTATCCAGGAACTTCTGATATTCCTCTTCAGCAGAGCGAATACAGCCGATACCTGCCCCGACCACAACGCCCACGCGGTGCGGATCGACCGCTTCCATCTTGAAATTGGCATGCGCCAGCGCTTCGCGCGCGGCCACAACGGCGTACTGGATGAACGGCGATATCCGGCGCGCGTCCTTAACGCCAAAATGCGCCTCCGCGTCATACCCTTTGAGCTCTCCCGCGATCTGGGAATCAAACTGCGTGGCATCAAACTTGGTGATCGGCGCAACCCCGCTCTTGCCGGCAACAAGGGAAGCCCAAAAATCATTCAGGTTGTTCCCGACCGGTGAAAGGACACCCATGCCCGTAACAACAACACGTCTGTTTTCCATACAATATCCCTATAAAATTTTGCCCCGACAGGTCATGTCGGGGCAAATGTCCCGTTTTAAATTGTCAGGACCAAAAGCCCGCCCTTACGCCTTGGCTTTATCCTCAATATACTTGATCGCATCGCCGACCTTGGTCATCTTCTCGGCATCCTCATCCGGGATCTCGACGCTGAATTCCTCTTCGAGCGCCATGATAAGCTCGACCGTGTCGAGGGAATCCGCGCCAAGGTCGTCAATGAATGATGCCTCGGGCTTGACCTCTTCGATCTTGACACCCAACTGTTCCGCGATGATCGACTTTACTTTTTCTGCTACAGCCATGAAAGCCTCCTTTTTCCTACCTTGATTTCTCTCTTTTTTAGTACATAACCATGCCGCCGTCAACAAGAATTGTCTGACCGGTGACATAATCCGC
>CAZXSE010000035.1:4223-6577 GCA_964643325.1 uncultured Planctomycetales bacterium | reverse complement strand
CGGCCAATGCCGCGCGCAGAACCTGTTATCAAAGCAATTTCATCTTTAAGTCTCATACACCCAAAGCTCTTTTAAGGGGGTTATTGCTGAAATCCGCGTATATAGTATCAACAAAACACCCATTATCAAGAAAAAAATATATATATTTTGACCGGTCATTCAATGACCTCGGCATCCGTCACATTGCCGCGATCGATGGAATGCGGCGCGCCCGCCTCTCGTGATGGCCTGGCGAACGGCCTGGTCTGAGCCTGACCGACCTTCATCTTAAAACCCGACACTGCCAGCCAGCGCACGATCCAGCGCGTTAGCGGGAATACCAGGATGAAACCCGCCGCGTCACTGATAAAACCCGGAAAAACGAACAAAAGCCCTCCCAGAAAGATCAAAAGCCCGTCCACCATCTCAAGCGTGGGCACCCGGCCTTCTGCCAGGCATTGCTGGACCCTGGCCAGAACGACCTGGCCCTGATGCCGGGCCAGATAGGCGCCGAACACGGCTGACATGACCACCAGGAATACCGTATCCCAGAAACCGATCTCGCGGGCCACTATTCCCAGAACATGGAATTCAGCCGCAGGCAGGCCAATAACAATGATCAAAAGGACCAGGCAACCCATCAATAACACCTGGTGGTGCTGATCGTCCGCTCTGTTCTCTGGGCTGACATGACGAGCGCGACCGACCTTGCTGACGGCACAGCTCCGGCCTTTTCCAAAGAGACTTTCGCGCTAACGATCTTCGTGTCTTCCATAATAATAGCAAGAATGAAGGCGCCTAGCCTCTCCAACAGAAAGAACTTGGTCGCGCCGGCCTTTGCCGTTATCCTGGCACAGATCGCGGCATAATCCACGGCATCACCAAGTTCATCCGTGACCGCGGCCTTTGACGCGTCATACTCAAAAGAAATATCCGCCGCAAGTTCCTGCGGCGTGAGGCGCTCATGCGCCTGCGTGCCAATGACAACGAGGAGCTTCAACCCCTTGATCTGGACGGTCGCGCTGGAGTTCATCGGATAAGGCTCAAAAACTCACTGCGGGTCGAACTGTTGGAACGGAATGTCCCGAGCATGCACGATGTTTTCATCACGGAGTTCTGCTTCTCGACCCCGCGCATCATCATGCACAAATGCTGGGCGTCGATGATGACCCCCACACCCCGGGCGTCCGTATATTTCATGATCGTGTCCGCGATCTGTTTGGTCAGGTTCTCCTGGATCTGCAGGCGGCGCGCATAAACATCCACGATACGCGCGATCTTGGAAAGGCCGAGCACCTTGCCGCGCGGGATATACCCGACATGGCATTTGCCGAAGAACGGCAGGATATGATGCTCGCACATGGAATACATCTCGATGTCCTTGACGATGATCATCTCGTCATTGTCAGACTCAAAAATAGCGCCGTTGATGACCTTGTCAATGTCCTGGGTGTAACCCTTGGTCAAGAACTCGTACGCGCGCGCCGCACGGGCAGGTGTGCCCTTCAGCCCTCCGCGCTTGATGTCTTCACCAACGGACTTTAACAGTTTCTTGAAAATATCTTCCATGACAGCTCCTGTTTGAATTTTGAACGATATTACCACAAACACCCACGGAACACAAAAATTTTCCCCTCGCAGGGTTGTCCTGCGCGCGAAGTATGCTATAATCCCCGCTATATGATCCCGTATTCAGACTATCACATGCACACGCCGCTATGCGGGCACGCCTCCGGCGAACCGCAGGAATACGCCAGACAGGCGATCAGGATCGGCCTCAAGGAGATCGGCTTCTCCGACCATGCGCCCCTGGTCTCGCACAAGGACCCCGGCATTGCCATGGACCCGTCGCAACTGCCGGTCTATCATCACATGATCGAGAGCGTCCGGGCTGAATTCAGCGACGAGCTCAATGTCCTCGTCGGGATCGAGGCTGATTACATTCCCGGCTACGAAAAACTCACGCAAAGCATCCTTGCCGATTATCCTTACGATTACATCATCGGCTCTGTCCACTTCATTGAAAAATGGGGTTTTGACGATCCGATCCAGCTCAAGGAATGGGATGTGCGCGACGTGAACGATGTTTACAAGGAATACTACCGGCTGCTGCGCAAGAGCGCGCTGTCGCGCATATTCGATATTCTCGCCCATGTGGACCTGGTCAAGAAGTTCAACTTCCGGCCGACCGTTGACATGACGCACGAGATCGAAGAGAACGCGCGTGTGTTCAAGAAGACCGGCGTTGTTATTGAGATCAATTCTTCGGGACTGCGCAAACCGGTCAAGGAGATCTACCCGTCCTTAAATGAGCTGAAGATCTACTCCAAGCACGGCATCCCCATCACCTTCGGGTCTGACGCGCATGTGCCGCA
>CAZXSE010000035.1:0-4123 GCA_964643325.1 uncultured Planctomycetales bacterium | reverse complement strand
CCCTGCCACAAATATCCACGCCATTTCTTGCGACGATTGATCCTCCACGTATACGCTTGATGAGTATCTGCAATAGCACGATAAAAGATCTCCTTATTAGAAGGAACGAGCACTAAATGCACATGATTGTCCATCAGGCAATACGCCCATATCTGGACGCCATATTTATCACAATTTCTTTTAAGGGAATTCAGGTAGTACCTGCGATCCGCGTCATCAAAGAAAACCTGCTGGCGCCGGCTTCCTCGTTGAATAACATGATGCGGACGACCTTCAACAACAACCCTAAAACGACGCGGCATAAGACCTCCCCCAAGATTGCCCCGGGGGAGGCAAAACGAATGTTGTTAAGACGATTTTGTTGAGCGCTCCCTCGGCATGGGGTATGCCGAGCCAATAAAAAAACAATACGACAAAAGTTTAATCTGCGCCAGAAAATTCTTTTGCCGAACGAATTAAGTGTGTGTCCCCTCAATATATCGCTCCAGAAGGGCAAGAAATTCACCGCGAATGTTCCCGCCCTTGAGGACGGCGATCTTTTTTCCGTCGGCATAGACCGGCGCAACAGGATCTTCCATATCCCCCGGCAGACTGATGCCGATATTCGCATGAGCGCTCTCGCCCGGGCCGTTAACCACGCAGCCCATGACCGCGATCGTAAGCCGCTCAACGCCGGGATATTTCTTTTGCCATTCAGGCATCCGGGACGCCACGTGAGCGCGGACATCTGTGGCAAGCTCCTGAAAATATTTTGTCTTCGTGCGCCCGCACCCCGGACAACTGGTCACGCTCGGCGCAAAATAACGCAAGCCCATGGATTGCAAAAGCTGGCGGCACACTTCAACCTCACGCGCGCGCGGCACGCCCGGCTCAGGCGTCAACGAGACCCGTATCGTATCCCCGATGCCTTGCTGTAATAAAACAGCCAGCGCGGCCGCGCTCGCTGTCACGCCCTGAACGCCCCCGCCCGCTTCGGTAAGTCCCAGATGAAGGGCATAATTACATTCTTTAGCGAGGCGTTCATAAACAGCCACCATATCCTGCAACGACGAGAGCTTGGCGCTGAGCACCAGCTTTTCTTTCGGCAGGCCCAGACTGATCGCCATCCTGCAACTGGCAAGCGCGCTGGCAACAACAGCGCCCAGCATGATCTCCCGGGAACTGCGCGGCCTCCAGGCTTTCGCATTCTCCCGCATCATGTTGTCAAGCAGTGCCTGATCCAGCGACCCGCCGTTAACGCCAATGCGCACGGCCTTCTTATATTTGACCGCGATACGGATGATCGCGGCAAAATTATCATCCTGTTTATCCCCGCGCCCGACATTGCCGGGATTGATGCGGTATTTATCCAGCGCCTGCGCCAGATCATCGTGCCGTGCCAAAAGCTCATGCCCGTTGAAATGAAAGTCGCCGGCAATAGGCGTGGTCACGCCTTGCGCGCGCAGCCGCTTGACGGCCTCAACAGCGCCACGCGCCGCCGCATCGTCGTTGATGGTCCAGCGCACCAGCTCGGCGCCGGCCCCAATGAGCTCCAGCGTCTGTGCCAGCGTGGCATCAACATTCGCGCTCGGCGTATCGGTCATGGACTGAACAACGACCGGATGCGTCCCTCCCAGAAAAAAGGGCCCCACGGCAACAGTTGGTGTCAAACGACGGGATTTTTTGGACATTTGCATGTATCCGTTATCAAGTGATGTTATAATGTTCATCATTCTAATAAACTAAAAGGCCTTCATCAATGCAAATTTTTCTCGCACGGACACAGGGATTTTGCGCGGGCGTCGCCCGGGCCGTTGAGATCGTGGATTCAGCCCTCAACACCTACGGCACCCCGCTCTATGTCTTTCACGAGATCGTGCACAACACCTCCGTTGTCAACAGCCTGAAGGCGCGCGGCGTCATCTTCGTCGACAGCCTTGACGCGGTCCCGGACAAAAGCCGGATCATCTTCAGCGCCCACGGCATTGCCCCGCTGGTCCTCGAGACCGCAACAAAGAAAAACCTCATCACCATCGACGCCACCTGCCCTCTTGTCACCAAAGAGCACACCAAGGCCGTCCGGTTCTCGCAGGAAGGCATTGATGTCATCCTCATCGGCCATCAGGGACATGAAGAGGTCATCGGTACTTCCGGCCATGTCAGGCCCGAGCTCTTGCATATCGTCTCCTGCGCGGCGGATATCGAAGCGCTTGATATCCCGCCCCACAGAAAGGTCGGGCTCATCACCCAGACCACGCTTTCCGTGGACGACACGCGCGAACTGATCCTGAAACTGCGCGCCAGGTTCCCGCGGCTGGCCGGGTCCATGCACGACGATATTTGTTACGCGACGCAAAACCGCCAGGACGCGGTCAAGGAACTCGCGAAACTCTGCCAAAAAGACGGGATCATCATCATTTGCGGTTCACCCAACAGTTCCAACTCCAACCGCCTGCGGGAAAAAGGCCAACAGCTCAGCGTCACAAGCATCCTTATCGACAATGCCGACGAACTGGACCTTGCCATCTTAAAAGGCAAGACCAATATCGGCCTGAGTTCCGGCGCTTCCGTGCCGCGGCATCTTGTGGATGATATCGTCACAAAGATCCGCGCCGCTTTCCCGGACGCGACAGTCCAGACCTTTGAGAACCCGGAAAAGAACATCGTGTTCCCTTTACCCAGGATATGACTTTATGGACATTTCTTTCCTCGACGGACTGAACATCAAGGCAACAAAAGACGCGTCGCTTACCACCTGCACGACCTTCAAGCTCGGCGGAAGGTGCCCCTGGCTCATTGAGTGCAGCGATGCCAATACCCTCCAGGAAATCATCGCGCGTCTGCGCGCCCACAAGGCCGACTTTTTACTCATGGGATTTGGCTCCAACATCCTGGCCTCTGACCACGGGACCCGCAAGATCATCGTGCGCTATACATCCGACAAACCTCTCATCACACGCGACGGTGCGACCGTTAGCGCGGACGCGGCCACACAACTCAATGATCTTGTTGCCTATACCCTGGCGCAAGAATTCGACGGACTTCTTGCCTTATCCGCCATTCCCGGTACCGTCGGTGGCGCGATCGCCGGGAATGCCGGCGCCTTCGGACAGCAAATATCCGATCGGCTTTTATCCGTGACCGTCCTGAAACCCGACGGGAACATTGCTGTCATGAACAAGAACAAGATTGCTTTTACCTACCGGGACTCCCCCTTCAAGCACAATGATGACATCATCCTCTCCGCGACCTTCAATCTCACGCCCTGCGACGACGAAGCCCTGCGCGCCAGGCATGACGAGATCCTAAAAGAACGAAAATTCAAACTTGATTTCTGGAGAACAACGCCCTGCGCGGGTTCATTCTTCCGCAATATCGAGCCGACATCCAAAGCCGAAAAACGGCAGGCCGCGGGCTGGTTCCTGGAACAGTCCGGCGCCAAAGGGCTTGCGATCAATGGCGCCCGCGTTTATGAAGAGCACGCGAACATCATCACGCACGACGGCAATGCCAAAGCACAGGATGTTTATGACCTGTCGCAAAAGATGGCTGCCCTAGTCGCTGCAAAATACAAGATCGCTCTGGTGCGGGAAGTCAGGCTGCTTGGGAAGTTTGACAATGCGCCGGATTGTCAGGAAAATAATTACTGGTGAGTTATTCCGTTGAGACGGTTTTTTGCTGATCGAGAGCGCCCTTCATGGTATGCCAGGCAAGGATCGCGCATTTGACACGGCTTGGATATTTCCAGACCCCTGAAAAAACCGCAAGCTTTCCTAACTGATGCCCCTGTTGTTCGGGGTCCAGTTCCTTGGTCACAAGCTTCCTAAAATCCTCGAACATGAGCCGGGCCTCGTCGACCGTCTTGCCCTTCAACGCCGCGGTCATCATGGACGCCGACGCCTTGGATATGGCACAGCCATCGCCATAAAAAGCAGCTTCTTCGATAACACCCGCAGGGTTGACCCGAAGATATACATTCAAATGATCCCCGCATAAAGGATTGTAACCCTCGGCCTCATGCGTGCACGGAACAAGCTTCGCGAAATTCCGCGGACGCTTGTTATGCTCGAGGATCACCTGCTGATAAAGGTCTTCATTGTGTGTTGTCATAATTCTATTGTAGTCTTTCAAGAATGGCGCATCG
>CAZXSE010000034.1:1253-8521 GCA_964643325.1 uncultured Planctomycetales bacterium | reverse complement strand
CACGCATGGGTATTTCATGATCGGTTTTCCGGGGGACACTCCGGAGACCATGCGCCGGACGATCGATTTTGCGAGGAAGTTGAATGCTCATTATGCCAGTTTTTCGGTATGCGTACCGCTGCCGGGGACGGAAATGTTCGATGATATTGTCCGTCACGGGGTTTTTCTGGAAGATGTTACCCGCGGGATCGATGAAGGGGTCTTTGCGTTGAAGGCATTTTTCAAGTACGGGGATCTGGCGCCGGAAACAGTCGCGGAATATTGTAAACTTGCCTGGAAAGAGTTCTATATGCGCCCGTCGAAGTTGTGGGATGTCCTGACAACGGTGCGCTCCTGGGGGGAAGTGTTGTGGCTCATGCGCGTGATAGGGGACATCTTGCGCGTGAAGGCTAAAAAACCGAACAACGGCGGTAATGCATGATCCATATTATTTTCCCTGTTTATAACGAAAAAGAGAATCTGGCCGGACTGGTCGCGGGCATTCGCGCGTCCCTGGTCCCGGGAACATACCGCATGGTCGCGGTCAATGATGGATCGACCGACGGGTCCCTGGAGCTTCTGGACAGGCTTAAAGGGCAGGACCTGCTGATCACCGGCTCCGTGATCAACATGAATGTCGGAGCTGTTTTTTCCGCCGGGATCGCGAAGGTCCTTGAGGCCGCCGGTGATGATGATGTGGTGGTCATCATGGAGAGCGACCAGACGAGCGAGCAGGGGCTGGTGGCGCCCATGGCGCGGATGATCGAGCGGCAAGAGGCGGACATTGTTATTGCGTCGCGCTATCTGCCGGGAGGGAAATATGCGAACTTCCCTTTGCCGCGGCTGGTGTTCAGCCATCTGGCCAACCGCCTGATGCGCGCCTGTTTTCCGGTGGGCGCGGTCAGGGATTATACGATATTCTTTCGCGCTTATCGCGCAAGGGTTTTGCGGCAGGCATCGGCGTATTTTGGCCCTTTCGGGCTGATCCAGTCCAAAGGTTTTGTGGCGAACGCGGAGCTTCTGGTGAAGTTGTCGATCTTTACAAGGAAGATCACGGAGATCCCGTTCGTTTATAATTACGGCCAGAAGAAAGGCGCCAGCAAGATCCATGTCTTGCGCACGATCAACGAGTATTTTGTATTGATCAATTATCTCCGGCGCATCCTGGTCAAACACGCGGCATTGAATGGAGGTCGTCCATGAAGATCCTGATCACAGGCGGCGCGGGCATGATCGGTTCGCATTGCGCGGAATATTATGCCCGCGGCGGCAAGAACAAGGTCATTGTGTATGACAATTTGATGCGTTCGAAGATCTTCGCGTCCCGCAAGAAATCCGTCGAGTACAACTGGAATTATCTTCATCAGTACAAGAACATTGATGTTTGGAAGAATGATATCCGCGACGCGGCGCCGCTGGAGCGTTGTTTTAAAAAGTACAAGCCTGATATTGTCATCCATGCCGCGGCGCAACCCGGGGTGCGTTTTTCCCTGGAAGACCCGCGGGAGGATTTTGCGATCAATGCGCTGGGCACGGTGAATGTCCTGGATGCGCTGCGTCGGCATAATCCTAAAGGGAGCCTGGTCTATTGTTCGACCAATAAAGTTTATGGCGAGCATGTTAACGATATTGCCCTCGGCAGTACGGCCATGAGGTATTTCTTCAAAGGCGTCAAGGGCGTTGCCGAGCATCAGACCGTCGACCATACAGGGCATACGCCTTACGGTGTTTCCAAGCTGACGGGGGACCTGTATGTCCAGGATTACGCGCATACGTATGGCCTAAAGACCGGCGTGTTCCGCATGAGCTGTATCTACGGCACGCGGCAGTTCGGTTTTGAGGACCAGGGCTGGATCGCCTGGTTCACGGCCTGTTATCTGACGGGGCGGGGGATATCGGTCTATGGCGACGGGAAACAGGTGCGCGATGTCCTTTGGGTCGATGACCTTGTCCGGGCTTATGATGGTTTCTTGAAAGGCCCTTTGCGCCACGGTGTCTTTAATATGGGCGGCGGCGCAACGAATACCATGTCGCTGCGGGAGTTGCTGGGATATCTTCAGGATGCCACGGGGCGCAAGGTCAAGGTCGCGTTCAAGAAGTGGCGCCCTTTTGATCAGAAAGTCTATGTTTCGGATATTTCACGGGCGCAGCAAGCGTTGAAATGGGCACCGGTGGTTACGCCGCGCGAAGGCGTTGAACGCATGGTCCATTGGATCCAGGCGAACAGGGATATCTTTTGAAGGGGCTTGCGGCCGATATGCACAAGGACAATGACCGGTTGTCTTTATTGCTGAACATTTATTTCTTGTTGATGGCCGTGCTCTATGGTGCATGGCGGGCCTGGGTCTTTTTTCAGCGATGACACTTGCCCATCTTCCCACACTCCTTCTTTTGATCGGCTATCCGGTTTACTGGATCGAACTGTATTTCCTCCCTCATCCTTCAGGCCATACAACATATTTCGCAGCGGCTTTGTTCATGCTGGCCGTTGTGGTTGTTATGGCGCGCAGCATCAGGCAGGCGGGCGCGGATCAGCTTTGGCGCTGGCATGTTTGGGGGTGGAGTTGCGCGGGGATCAGCCTGTTCATCCTTGGCATCATGGCCTGGGCCAGTTTGTTGCCGCCGCATTTGATACAGGAATCGGATGTGATGAATTATCACATTACGCTGCCTCGGCAGCATTTGATGCTGAATTCTTTCGCGCATCTGCCGTGGTCGTCGGCGGATCTGTTTCTTTTGCCCATTGATTTCGCGCTAGCGCCTTATTGGCTGATGACCGAGCTTCCTAATAAATATCCACAGTTCATTTTCTTTGCGGGGCTGTTGCTGGCCGCAGGCTCCCTGACGCGGCGTCTCGGCGGGGATCGTGACAAGACATGGATGGCGGGCTTTTTCATATTGGGCGCTCACGGCATCGCGATCCAGGGCGGGACCGCCATGCTGGACGTTGTCCTGTGTTATTTGTTCATCGCGGCGCTGGACAGCCTGTTGAAGGGGCGCGCCGTGCTGGCGGCCATTGAGCTGGCGTTCTTTGTTTTTGCCAAGCCCGGGATCCCGATGATGTTTGTTGCGGTGGTTGGCGCTGTTGTCTTGTTATGGTTTCTTGCGCGAGGCCAGACGACAAGTTGGGGCTTCTTTCCTTCAGGGACTGGCATGCCTCCTGTCAAATTCAAGGTGTTTGCGCTGTCCTTTCTTTGCGCGGCGCTGTGCGTGGGCGGCCCCTTCATGGTCAAGGCCGCAATGCATACGGGTACGCCGTTCTATCCTATCGGGGCGGGAATGTTAACGTCGAACACCGAGCCGGTCTCTGCCATGCGCCAGGAGATCGATCGCCGCGGCAAAGATCATTTTGCGGCCAAGGATCAATACGGGGGGCGCGGCATGAAGGATCTTGTGACGCATTTTTGGCTGATCGCCGTACCCGAAAAGGGCGTTAACAACAGATTTGATTATCCGCTGGGCCTTCCGTGGCTTCTGATGCTCGGCCCGTTCGCTTTCTTTTTGTTCAAGGCCTGCCGGGGCAGGAATTTTCCTCTGTTGCCCGTATTGTGTGTGGTATATTGGCTTTTTTGGTGGTTGACATGCCAGCAAAGCAGGTTTTTGTTCGTGCCCATGGCGCTCATGATCATTACTGTTGTGGCGGCGATCCCCAGGATATCACGCGTGTTGTGGGCGTGCGCGATCACGGCATTGCTATTGACGGCTTTATCTGCTTATCGCGCTCATGCCGGGGATCTTGGAAAAAGGCCGTATGAGGTCTTGCGGGCATATGACCGGCAATTATTGAGCCAGGCAAAGCTGGTCAAACCGGGGGATGTCGGTGAAGTGGATACACCAGACGCGGCGTTCGCGCCTTTTATTATCAATGTTAAGAAAGAACACATGTTCTTTGTGCTGACACCATGAAACTTTCCATTATCATTCCGGTTTATAATGAAGCCAGGACCGTTGAGCGGGTCGTCCGGCGCGTCCGTGAGCAGAACGTCGACGGGATCACGGCGTGCGAGATCATTATTGTTGATGATGGTTCGACCGATACAACGCGCCGGGTCCTGACGGCGCTGGCAGCGGAACTTCCGCGGGAAGTTGTTGTCTTGATCCATGAGAAGAACCGCGGGAAGGGCGCGTCCGTGCGCACGGCTGTCGGAGCCATGACCGGCGATATCGCGATCATTCAGGATGCGGATATGGAATATGACCCGGCGGATTATCCGCTCATGCTTGAGCCGATCATCAAGGGCCGGGCGGATGTGGTGTACGGTTCGCGTTTTTCCGGCCAGCAGGCCAAGCGCGTGTTGTATTTCTGGCATTATGTAGGGAACAGCTTCCTGACCATCCTGAGCAACATGCTTACCAATATCAATCTGACGGATATGGAGACCGGGTTCAAGGCGTTGCGCGCGGATATGCTCAAGGGGATCCCTTTACGCTCGGATCGTTTCGGGTTCGAGCCGGAGATCACGGCAAAAGTGGCGCGCCGCGGCTGCCGCATCTATGAGGTCGGGATCAGCTATAATGGCCGCACTTATGCTGAAGGCAAGAAGATCACCTGGGTCGATGGCATCAAGGCGATCGGGTCTGTTCTAAGATATTGGGCGGCTGATTAAATGCCTGCGCGCACAGCAACCTATGATGTTCTGGGAGTGAAGATCTCGGTATTGAACCCGGCAAGGGCAGAGCGCGTGATCGCGGATATGATCGCGGCCCGGGATAAAGGGTATGTGTGCGTGGCGCCGGTAGCGACCATCATGGAGTGCCAGGACGACCCTGCTTATTTGCGTATTGTCAATAATGCCGATCTGGTAACGCCTGATGGAGCGCCGGTCGCGTGGTTGGGGCGAATGGCAGGGCATCAGAGTGTTACGCGCACCAGCGGTCCGGCCCTGATGGAGCAGTTGTGCGACCATGGCCGCGCGGCGGGCTGGAAACATTTTTTTTATGGTGCAACGGCGGATGTTTGTGATAAATTGGAGCATTGTTTAAAGGAGCGTTTTCCCGGTATTTGTATCGTTGGCAAGATGGCGCCGCCGTTCACGCCGCGCGCCGGGAAGCTCGATGCTCATGTGGCTGCGGCTATCAATGAGGCAAGGCCTGATATCATCTGGATCGGCCTTGGCGCGCCGAAGCAGGACGTGTGGAGCGCTCTTAACCGTGGATCACTGGAAGCGCCGGTCCTGATCGGCGTTGGCGCGGCATTCGATCTTGTTTCCGGGGAAAAACCGCGCGCGCCGCGCTGGATGCAACAGGCGGGGCTGGAGTGGTTGTTCCGTTTATGCTCGGAACCCGGGCGGTTGTGGCGGCGCTATCTGATCGGCAATCCGCGGTTCATCTGGCTTTTGATCGTACAGTGTTTCAGGAAGGGAAAATGATCAGTAAGGGGCTTTTTATCCTTATCCGGCTTGCCTACGTGGCCATTGACACCGGCAGTGTCTTTATGGCTATCTTTATTGCCTGCTGGCTGCGCCGAACCGCGTTCCCGTTGGACCTGCGCGCTCTCTTTCTTGACACGAATAATCCTTTTTATATTGTTTTTCTGGGATGGCTCGTTGCGGTCCTGGTCTTCAACGGGTTGAATAAACTTTATGAAACGCGGCGCGAGCTTGTGGAGCGCCATGAGCTCGGACAGATCGTCAAGTCCGTCTTTATGGCCATGGTCGCGGTCCTTGTTTTTGTATATAGCATGAAGGTCCTTGATTTTCCGCGTTCTGTGTTCTTTCTGATGGCCGGGCTTACTGGCATATTCCTTTCGTTGTGGCGGGTGGCCAAGAGGTGGTTCGTGGACTTTTTGGTGGCTAATGGATATAACAATTTGAATATTGTGATCGTTGGCGCGGGGAAGGTCGGCATGATGCTTGCTGACGAGATCCAACGCCGTCCGGGCCTGGGATTGAGGATCGTGGGGTTTCTTGATGATAATAAGATAACTGCAGACCTAGGCGGGCGTTATCAGGTACTCGGCAAGATCAAGGACCTTGACAGTGTGATTTGCCGAAAGTTCATTAATAAGGTTTTTGTGACGATCCATCCTGCCGGACAAATATTTCATGAAATGTTAGAAGTTACTAAGAAACACAGGCTTGCCATGCGCGTGGTGCCGCATGCATTCGATCAGGCGACGGGCGAGCTCTTCAAATATAATATTGGGTATATCCCGGTCATTGAATATTGCGAGATCGGGCACAACCGCAAGCAGTTCGGGAAAAGGGCTTTTGACGTTGTAGTGTCGCTGTTCGGGTTTTTGGTTTTGCTGCCTTTCTTTGCTGCGATCGCCCTGTTGATCAAGATCGATGGCAGGGGCCCGGTATTTTATTTCTCGCAAAGATACGGCCGTGGTGGCCGTGTCTTTAAAATGTGGAAGTTCCGCAGCATGGTCGCTGATGCGGATGTGCAGCTGAAAGAATTAAAACACAAGAATGAGGTGGATGGGCCGATCTTCAAGATCCGGCAGGACCCGCGTATTACGCGCTTCGGGCAGTTCATGCGCAGGTACAGTATTGATGAGCTGCCGCAGATCATCAATGTATTGACGGGGGAGATGAGCCTCGTCGGCCCGCGGCCGCTGCCGATCGATCAGGTCGAGCAGGAGGACCTGAAACAGATCAAGCGCCTGGAAGTCGCGCCGGGCATTACCGGATTGTGGCAGGTCCGGGGCAGGAGCGATCTGCCGTTCCACAAGCTCATCAAGTGGGATACCTGGTATATCAATAACTGGTCGTTCTCGCTCGATATTGAGGTATTGCTCGAGACGATCCCGGTGGTCTTGAAAGGGAAAGGGGCGTACTGAGTTATGAAACGCAAGAAAGCATTGGTCACAGGGATCACGGGGCAGGACGGATCGTATTTGACGGAATTCCTGCTGGGCAAAGGGTATGAGGTGTATGGCGTTATCCGCCGGGCGAGTTCGTTCAATACCGGGCGCATCGACCATCTTTATAAGGATCCTCATGAGAAAAGCGTCCAGCTCAAGCTGGTCTATGGCGATCTTGCCGACGCGAGTTCGGTCAATCGCATCATTCGCGACGTTGACCCTGACGAGATCTATAACCTTGGCGCGCAAAGTCATGTGCGCGTGAGTTTCGATGTGCCGGAATATACAGGCGAGGTCACCGGGATGGGGGCAACGCGCATCCTTGAAGCTATCCGCGAGACCGGATCCCGGGCGAAATTCTATCAGGCGTCGAGTTCCGAGCTTTATGGCAAGGTCCTTGAAACGCCGCAGACGGAGAAGACGCCTTTCTATCCGCGCAGTCCTTACGGGGCGGCAAAGCTTTACGCGTACTGGATGACGG
>CAZXSE010000034.1:0-1153 GCA_964643325.1 uncultured Planctomycetales bacterium | reverse complement strand
TTCTATCCGCGCAGTCCTTACGGGGCGGCAAAGCTTTACGCGTACTGGATGACGGTCAATTACCGCGAAGCGTACGGCATGTTCGCGTGCAACGGCATCCTGTTCAATCACGAGTCGCCGCGTCGCGGCGAAACGTTCGTGACGCGCAAGATCACCATGGCGCTCGCGCGCATCAAGAATGGCCTTCAGGACAAACTTTTTCTGGGCAATATTGACGCCAAGCGCGACTGGGGTTTTGCCGGTGATTATGTCGAGGCCATGTGGTTGATGATGCAGCAGCCCAAGGCCGATGACTTTGTGATCGCGACCGGAGAAACATATTCGGTGAAAGATTTCCTGAAGGTGGCGTTCGAATATGCTGATCTTGACTGGAAGAAATATGTGGCGATCGACAAGAGGTATTTCCGTCCGACGGAAGTGGATCTCTTGTTGGGCAACCCCGCCAAGGCGCGGCGCGTCCTGAAATGGAAGCCCAAGGTCGGGTTCAAACAGTTGGTGCGCATGATGGTCGATGCGGACATGGCGCTGGTGGAGAAGGAAGTTTACGGTCTGAAGGGCAGGCGATGAGCTATTGGCCGGATAAGAAAGTTGTTGTTACCGGAGGGGCCGGTTTTCTGGGGCAGGTCGTTGTCCGTCAGCTCGCGCAGCGCGGTTGTACGCGGATCACCGTGCCGCGCTCCAGGGAATATGATCTGCGTGAAAAGGCGCATATTGACCGCCTTCTTGAGAAAGCCCGCCCCGATGTGATCATCCATCTGGCCGCGGTCGTCGGCGGCATTGGCGCGAACAGCAAGAACCCCGGAAAATTCTTTTACGATAACCTGATGATGGGCGCCGGACTTATGGAAGAGGCGCGGCTTTTCGGGGTCAAGAAGTTCACGGCCATCGGCACTATCTGCGCTTATCCGAAATTCACACCCGTGCCTTTTAAGGAAGATGATCTTTGGAACGGATATCCCGAGGAAACCAACGCGCCTTACGGCCTGGCCAAGAAAATGCTTCTGGTGCAGTCCCAGGCGTACCGTCAGCAATACGGGTTCAATGCCATTTATCTGTTGCCCGTGAACCTGTACGGGCCGGGGGATAATTTTTCGCCGGACTCGTCGCACGTGATCCCCGCGCTCATCAAGAAATGCATTGATGCCAAGATGGC
>CAZXSE010000033.1:0-8543 GCA_964643325.1 uncultured Planctomycetales bacterium | reverse complement strand
GCTCAAGCGGTGTGCGTTCTTTGGCAACACGAGTCGGGATGCTTGCCTGAACCTCCTGGACCTGCGCATTAAGTGCGGCGATCTTATCCTCGAGGGGCTGCCTGGCCTCCGCGACTTTCGTGGGAACGGATGCATTAACGGCATCAAGTTGCTGCTGTAATGTCGCGATCTTGCCTTTCAAGGCATCTTCATTCTTCGCCGCGGCCGCTGCAGCCTTTGCTTGAGCCGCCTGCACTTTCTCCGATACAGAAGCCTGCAGCGTGGCAAGCTCCTGACGTACCGCCGCCAATGCCTGATCACCCTCGGCGCGCACCGTTGCCACAGCCTGTTTCCCGGCCTCAACGGCACCCGCATGCTGGGCTTCAAGGATCTTTACCTGGTCCTCGAGAGATCCCCGGTCCTTGGCGATCATCTCCGGCACGGCAGCTTTGGTCTTCTCAAGCTCATCACGCATGCGCGCCAATTCCACAGCCGCGTCATCCTTGGCTTTCTTGATCTGTTCTTGCGCTTTGACCGTGGCTGCGGCAGCATCCGCCTGCGCCGCGTCGATCAATTGCTGCATCCGGGAATTCGCCGCAGCAACTTCTTTATTAACACGCGCGTCCGCCTTGACCGTCGACTCCCTGGCGGCATTCTTTTCACGCGCAAGGTCCAGCTGCAAATTTTCGATCTTTCGTTCGTACTCCGCCCTCAACACCTGCGCCTCGGCCTGCGCTGCTTTTTTCACCTGGGCGATCTTCTCTTCCTGGGCCACAACCTGAGCCCGGGCATCTTCGATCGCTTTCTGCATCTTGACTTCCTGGGCCGCGACCGCCTGTTTCACTTTTTCCTGCGACAGGGACTGCTCCGCGGTCAGGCGCGCCTGAAGATCATTGGCTTTTTGCGTCGCGATCGCCTTTTCCTGGGCCACGCGCGCGTCAGCATCCGCCTTAACAACCGCCAATTGCTGCTGCGCAGCCTTCACATCGACGAGCGAACGATCCCTTTCCGCCTTGACCGCGTCAAACTGCCGCAACAGATCATCCCGCAGGACCATGGACTGCGCGATCTTGGCGTCTTTCTCCGCGAGAGTCAACCGCGTGACGCCCAACTCCTGCTGTAATTGCCGCAATTGCTGCTCGTTTTGCTGCGCGAGCTGATCATCCTGCGCAGCCACTGCCCGCTCCTGGTCAAAAAGGCTTTTTTGAAGTTTATCCACCCGCGCTTGCAGCAATGTCCTTTCGGTCTGCGCAATATCAAGCAAGGCACGCGCGGCATCCGCATCGGCCAGCGCTTTCGACAGCTCCGCCTGCTTCGACGACAACTTGCCCTGAAGGTCCTTTAAGTCCTGCTGTAAGAAAAAGATCTCGTCTTTACGAACAACCCCGTCGAGATCATCCGCGAACACACAGGACTGCGGCATGCTGGTTGCAAGAAAAGCGGCTACGATCAAAAGTGAGAGTGGTTTATTGTTTTTCATAGGCCTTCGTATTGGTGTTGACGATATCAACCATTTTGGCGAGCTTCTTCCTGAGCTCTCCGATCTTGCTTTCCAGTTCCGCGATCTTTTTCTGCTGTGCCGTTCTTTCCTGGTCGAACTCCATTGACGCGGCCTCCAGATTGCCGAGCCGCTCAAGAAGGTCTTCGTTGGTCTGGGCCACCGAAGCGGCCTTTTTGCGCGCCGCCGCAGCTTCGGCCTCCTTGTTACGGGCGATCGCCTCGGCCGCGCTCTTTTCCGCCATCAATTGCGTGATGTTCTCGGCCAGTTGAACATTATTGGCCATCATCTGATCAAGCCGCTTCTCGAGCAGCGCTGTGCGTTCACGCGGATCAGGCTCGACCTCGTACGGCACGAGCGCGGGGGCCGCCTGCTGCACCGGCGGCATGCCTGGAGAAAAACTTTCCACATGAACGAGCTTTTCATCGTCGGCCTCAGCCACAGCAGGGGCCGCGCCAGCCCTGGCTCTGTCAACCACAACAGGGCTGCCGACCGTGATCGCCTTGAACTGTTCCTCTGTCAGGGCATTCGCCCCGTCGGGCGACGACACCTTGGACATGACCGGGAACGTTTCCAGGACCTTGAGCGGAATATCCCTGCCGTCGGGCCCCGTCACATGAATAATATCCCCAGGCTTGACATCATTCTCCGTAAGGTCAGTGAACGCGATCTTGTATTTATAATTGATATTAATGATCTCGGCGGCGTGGACATCTGCCATGAAAATAAAGAACAACACATAAAATATGATGCGCATATGTTTTCCCTGTTCTGGTTATACCGATGACAGAAAATGGCGTTTGTTTATAATAACTTCTTAGTTTAAAACAATCAACATCTTAATAATTGTAATAGATTTATAAACGGCGTAAAAACGGAACCGGGCGTTCCATCTTATATTCTTCTTTTATATCAGGGACGTCGGTAAACTGTAAGGGGCGTTGCGTAACCGGTCTTGTGATACAAAACACCCTGAACAAGGAAAGCTTCGTCCCCCGTCTGAGCTCCGGTCTCGCGGATAAGAACACACGGCGTCCAGGCAGGATCCTCAAACTTCCTGGACGCGTTGACCACATTAACATGCCGGATGTCAACGCCGGAAAGAAGCGCCCAGTAGGGATATTCCCAGCCATCCGACGAGATCTCCAGTCCAATGCGCACACAGCCCGACTCCCGCACCAACGCCGCCGCCTTAAAGAACGGGTCTTTCAAATACGGACGGTTGATAAAATATCTTTCCTGTCGCGTCATGGTAAAAATATTCTTCTTGCCGACGACGGGCTTCAGTTTGCCCTTGATCACCCAAGGCATCGCCACCACCATGAGCAGCGCGGCCAGTGCCATGACCCAACGCCCTTTCTTATCCCAGGAAGAAACCACGGCCCCGATCACCGGTGCACACAGGATAAACAACGGCAACTGCAGGCGGCTGATCCACGGCTGCCAGCGCAGATACAACACAAAGATCAGGGAAGCCCCGACGAGCGCCGTCGCATACCATCGCAACGCAGCATGTTCTTTACTGCGACGCAAGAAAACGATCATGCAGCACAACAGCCCCAGCCAAGCGTGCAGGAAATTGCCAGCATAATACTCATGATATGCCGATACGCCCAATAAAAAGCCTGCATCCCCGATGGTGATCCGCGGATCGGTCGGCGAAACGCCAATGCGCGCATGAATGCGATCAATGGCATAAATAAAAACATTATTCACCTTCTGAAAAGGTGTTTGCAGGTGCACGCCTGCCTGCCGCACGCCATTGGATACGAACAGGGGCCATGACATGGCCGCATTCTTCGCCGGAGGAAAGGCCATGCCCGGATTGATGTTATGATAATCCATAACATTACGCGCGTGAAAGGGCCCAGCCATGATCAAGGCCGCCGCAAGGCATGCCGTGATCAGCCCAAGGGTCTTCTTCACATTGACCGGCACGGCCAGGGCTCCGGCGACCAAAAAAACCGGCGCGATCAAATAGGCCGTCCCCTTGGTAAAGCATGCCAGCGCGAAGGCGAGCGCTGCCCAAAATAAGTGACACCGCCGCTGCCCCTGCCGTGCCCACGACCACAGCATCAACACAAAACACACGAGCCACAATGCCACGACCAGGTCGTTCTGGGTGCTCGTACTTTGCAAAACACCCATGGGTATGGCCCATGTGATCAATGCCGTCGCGATCTGTCCGCCACGCGCCACGCCAAAAACTCCCGCCAGCAACGACGCCGCCACGCCACACCCGACGAGGGCCACCCATTGAACCATGTTGGCAAACACGTCCGACCCGCTCAACACTTGGAAATGCAAAATAAAATATTCCGCCAGGGGCATGGTCCACAATTGCCGGTCAACATGCGTCGGATAATACGCCACATGCCCATTGAACTGCCAGTGCGCCACACGGCCCATATGATAGGTCATTGCATCCCAACTGTTCGGCGGAACAAAAACCGCCAGGAATGCGAGCGCAGCTAGGAACACCGCCGCTAATATCAGCATCATCGCTTCAGTTCGTGACCAAGCGGGCGTGTGCCATTCGATCCTGCCATGCGCGCGCCACACCAGCATGGCCATAACGCCAACAAGCAGCGACCAATAAAAAAGAAGGCCTGCCAGATTGATCATCTTCAGCGGGCTCAGCGCACCCGTCCCTGCCGCCACAACCAACCCCATGACAAGCGCCGCCCCAAGGCCCGCCGCGCGCCAGCTCGCAAGGCCCAAGCGTTCTTTTTCAGCGCGCAACCACAGCGCACATAACACCCAGAATAGGACCGGGAACATTACAGCCATATCATTCCTTATCAGATATCATCACGCACGGCCGCCAACCCTTATCCTCATACACCGACGAGGCGCCACGCACATGCACATGCCTTATTTCAGGCAAAGGTCCCTGCGCGGCCAACAAGGGCCATAAAGGATATTCCCACACATCTTCTCCGCTCAATGCAAGGCCGACTTGTGCGCAGCCTTGGGCGCGGATGCTGTTGACGGCCGTCATAAAGAAAGCCCGCTCTTTTGCCGCGCCTATAAAATATTGCTCAATCCGCGGCAAACGATAAAAAGCATTCTTTCCCGTCCAGGGGTGCGACACATTGAACATCATCGATGGGATCGCGATCAAAATGAAAAGTATGGCCGCCATCTTTAACAAACGGCCCGTCCTGTCGATCTGCATCAAAACAAGCGCTATCAATGGCGCGCTCAGCATCAATGCCGTCATGTGAAAACGCGTCATCCACGGCTGCCACTTGACAAGCAGTGTCACAAGAAAATAACCGACTGCCACGCACGCGCCATACCAGAATACCGGCGGAGCAAAACGCCGTCGCCACAACAATAACAACAAAAGGGCCACAACGCCGGATAGAAAATGCAGCGGGTTCGAAGCGCGCGCTTCATAAAAGCAATGCCCCTTCCTGGGCATCTCCACTCCGGGCTCAAAATTGAACCGTCGATCGTCCATGGCGATGCCCATCCTGGCATGCGCCCGCGCCAGAACGTGCTGGAGCGCATTGTTGATCCTGTTGCAGGGCATTGCCAATTCCAAGGCCGCGCCCTTAAGCAATAACGATACCGCTCCCGGCGGCGTCAGCGCTTCGTTCGTCAGGCGCAACTCTTTAATATCGCCCCTCGGAGGGAATGTACCAAAACATTGGATGGTGCGCGTCACATGAGGACCTGATAGCGCGGCAACAAAGAACGCGGCCGCAACGACCAGTAAGCCCGCGGCCCTCTTTTGGCAAACGTACCAGGCCATGATCACCGCCATCACAACAAATGGCAGAACAAAAATGGCCATCGTTGTTTTTGCCAAGATCGCCAACGCCGTCGACGCCGCAAACAACAAGGCATTCTTTTGATCATACCCGTCCCGCAACCACGCCGTCAACCATACCAGCGCATTCATCAACCAGAATGTCGCAAAAAGATCGCTCTGTGTGCTGACCGCCTGCAAGACAGCCACCGGGACCGACGCACAGAGAGCCGCGGCCACAACCTGAACAATGCGCCCGCCACCAAGATTTCGCGCCACAAGCGACGCCGCTACCACGCTTCCGACATACGCCGCCCATTGCGGCAAGAACGCCAACCGGTCCGATCCGGTCAAAAAATATAAATGCAAGATGCCGTATTCAGCCAATGGCGGCATCCACAGCTGTCGTTCGATCGCGGTGGGATAAAACGCAACGTTGCGCCCTTGCACCCAATGCATGACGCGGCTCAAATGATACGTCATCGCATCAAATGTGTTCGGTGCTGAAAAAAATCCCTGCACAAAAAGCGCCAGCGCCATCGCGCACAGCGCGCCCAAAATAAGGGCCACATAACGCTCCTGCGGCCATGCGACCTTCAAGTGCTTGAACATAGAACGCAAAAATAATAACACCACACCAAGAAACATGACCCAAAGAGCGCCCGCCCACACGGGCGTCAGCGCGTGAAAAGCGCTCAGCAATTCCGTGCTCATGGCCAAAAAGACCGCGGCCGCCACTGCAATTTGAAGAAATATTTCCCGTGCCATCCTCTGCCTTTTATTTGCGCTTGAGAACCATCGTGCCGTGCGCGCCGTCCGCGGAGTTGTTCTGCCAGTCGCCAAAACGCGCCACCGGCACAAAACGCTCGCGAATGTATTGTGCCAGGAGCGGACAATACGTGACCCCGAACGCCTCGCTCCAGTCCGCGTCATGCCAGCGGATGCGGCTGGAAAGAACGACCACGTTCACATTCTTGCGCTCGAGTTCCGCGATGATCTTGCGTTCCTGCTGCGGCGGGATCTTCATGTTGCTGGAGAAAAAAAGCATCCGCGTCGGCGACACGCGGCCTGTCAGATAATAATAAAGCGGGTCGTGCGGCAGCGCCAAAAATGTCTCTTGAGGGCCAAGCATCTGCTGCAAATGATCCGTTGTCTGGCGCACCGTCGAGATCCACGCCCGGGTGTTATGAACGAACACCTGCGCCCGGGACTGCTCCATGAATTGTTCAGGCCTTCGCTCCAAAGGAGCGCGCAAGAAAACATCCTTCTGCCATCCTAGCATTAAGAATATGATGAACGCCCCCATGACCATGCGCGTCCGCCGTGAAAAACCGCTCCCGGCCATCGCGATCACCCCGAACATCCAGACAGTGCCGATCGGCTGCGACCAGAACCCGCGATAGATCATGCCGCTCTTGATGAACTCATGCCAATTAAGCAGATAATAAAAACTCAGGACAGCGAACAAGAGGCCCAGGCGTTTCGTCCGCTCATCCATGGGACGGCGCAAGAACATGATGCCCGCCTGGATCATGGCCAGCCACAACAGCACGGCAAAACATAGATTGAATTTATACGCGGCCATTTTCTTGAAAAGATACGCAACCGCGATGCCAAGAGCCTCCCAGGGCGCTGCCTGATGCGGCTCAACAGCATACGGGAAACATTGCGCGATCTCCACCGGGCTCAACCCGCGTACGCTCATGGCATAGAGCACAGCAGCCGCCAGCGGCACTGCAACAAAAAGCGTACCGTAAAAGAACTTCTTTTCACAGGAGATCCCAACGGAAAATATCCTGTCGGCAAGCCAGGCCGTAACCGCGAGCGCCACAAGTCCCGCGGCCGCAAAATTGATCTTGATCATGGCAAGCACAAAGACCGCGCCCATCCCGATCCAAAGGTACCTGTTCTTTTGGGTCATGACATGCTGCGCCATGCACCAGACAAGACAGGCGACCATGACAAGCCCTCCGGCATGGTTGTATGTATGAAAGAACGTGCTGCCGAACACATACATCCAGGCCGCCCCCAACAAGCCAACCACCGGCGAGAAACACGCGGCCAACGCGCCGAACACGAACAGCCCCGTCACGATCTGCAAAAACGCGTATCCCAATAATACACTCGGGATCTGAACGCCAAAGAGCATGTCAAAAAAAGCATAGTAATACGGCATGAGCGGGCCATACACCCACCAGTAATCCTGATACGGCCGCTCGCCGTGCAGTGTCCGTTCAAAAACATAAAGGTCGCGCCCATGGTCGCCCTGCGCCAAAAGCCCGGCAACATCAAGGCGCTGGGAGAAAACAACGCATCCAATAATGAGTGTAAGAAGGAAGAAAGGCCAGAGGCGGGGCGTGGGTGGCGTCATAAGAATATGGCTATGCGGCTTCCTGCATGCTGAATACCTCCAGACACCGCGAGGACGCTATTTCTTTTCTTGAGCGATATGGCCCAGGCATGCTTCGATCACAATGCACTTCTGATTCCAGAACGTGAACGTCAATTCCTGTTTGGTGAAAAGCCCGTAATCGAATGGAACGCCCTGGGCAATGGAATTTTTGGCCGTGGCCGGCGACGATATCGTCAGCAGCGCATACCCGAGGCCGGCGAGCTCATTGGCCACATTGCCGGCGATGATGTTGCAGAACGAACCGATGTTCTCCATCACGGCCTTTTCATCCTCGGCATCCTTCGACGACAGGCCAAAGGCCTTCAGGAGTTTCTCCGCGATCTCCTCTTTAACAAAAAGAACGAACGTTCCCGTCACAACATTCGCCTTGAGGTCTTTTTCGGAAAGATAGTAATTCACGAATGCCACATACGCGGGGCCGTTGAACTTCTCCATCGGGCATACGGACATGCGCCCCTGGTATTCGATGATGCCCTTCTCGGCAACGGCCGGCTGTCCCTGGCATTCGACACGGAACATTTTCTTGAACGTATCCTGGACGACATCAATGATGATCTTGTTCAACAGCTGCGCATCGAACGCCTTAGGCATACATCTCCTCCACCGCTATAACGACTGGTACTTTTTTATAATTGTAATACATTACCTCATGTTCGAAGATATTTTTCTGGTTCTTTTATCGATTGGCCCTGGAAAGAATTCTTTCCAGGGCAGGTTTTCTTGGCCCTTGGAAGAATCCTTCCAAGGGCAGCCATTTCTTCCCATAAAAGCAAAAAGATCCTCTCCCAAAGGGATGAGGATCTTTTTGCAATTAGAGAAATGGCTGCCTCGCTAGGACTCGAACCTAGACAAACAGCTCCAGAGGCTGTCGTGCTACCATTACACAACGAGGCAAT
>CAZXSE010000032.1:0-8753 GCA_964643325.1 uncultured Planctomycetales bacterium | reverse complement strand
TCATTCTGCCTTCAAGCCGCGGCCCATCAGGCTCGCAACGGCCTTTCTCGGGTCTTGATGCCCGTAGATCACCTGATAAACAGCCGCTGTGATAGGCATATCGATCTTCAATCTCCTGGCAAGAGAATGAACGGCTTTTGCGGTAACAACCCCCTCGGCAACAGAATCCATGGACGCAAGGATGCTTTTAATGGAACGTCCGCGCCCCAGCTGATACCCGACAGAACGATTGCGGCTATCGGGACTGAAGCAGGTTGTTGCCAGATCACCCATCCCGGCCAGGCCCGTGAACGTGCCCGATACAGCCCCCAGGACTTTTCCAAACCGCGACATTTCCACAAGCCCGCGGGTCAGGACCGCTGCTTTTGTGTTCGTGCCAAAGCCAAGCCCGTCACAGATGCCGCACGCGAGGGCGATCACATTCTTGACGCTGCCGCACAGCTCAACCCCAAGAACATCACGATTGGTGTAGATACGGAATGTCTTGCTGCTAAAAACATCCTGCACCTGTCTTGCCAAGCGGGCATCCTTTGACGCGGCGACCGCCGTGCTGGGGATCCCGCGCGCAACCTCGATCGCGATCGTGGGCCCGGACAACACGGCCGTACGGACCCTGCCCAACTCCTTGACAATAAGCTGGGTCATGGTCAAAAAAGTCTTTGTATCAATGCCCTTGACCACGCTGACAAAAGGCTTGCCCTGATACGCGGTCTTTCTGATCCTTTTTAAGGTCGCGGAAAGATACTGCGACGGAACGGCAAGGACAATGATATTGTTATTTTCGACCGAGCCTTTAAGATCGTCGGAAAATGTAATACCGGCCGGGATCCTGATGCCGGGAAGGAATTTCTTGTTCACCCGCAAACGCTTCAGTTCTTTGACATGTTCCGGAAAAACACTCCAGAGTGTAACGGCATGGCCGTTCTTTGACAGCAGAACAGCCAGTGTCGTCCCCCATGCCCCGTCACCAATGACCGCGATCCGGCTTTTCTTGATCGTCATTTCCAGCTCACTGTTTCACGCCATATTTCCCAATAATACGCCGCGCCCCATTTTAAAACCTGTAATTTGCGCTCGCCACCGTCCCTTTTAGGCTCATCGCCGGGGATCTCGGCGATATTCAGTTTGCGCTTGAGCGCGCGCACCGACAAGAGCGGCTCCCAGCTGATATGCGTGCGAAAAAGCTTCTCTTCGAGAGAATAGCTCTCCTCTTTATCAAGGTCGAGCTCGTGGATCAGCGCCTTGCGATAAATACGGTAGATGACCATGGCATCCGTGTATCGTCCATCATGCAACAGATTGATCGTGTTCGTAAAGAGCCAGTTCCCGAACCCCGTGACCATATCATCATCATAGCTCTTCGCCCCGGGCGCGTAACGCGAAACGATCACCATATCGTAACCTTCGCGGAACTTCGCAACGCAGGGCCCCAGCAACTCCGGCAATGAATTCCCGTCGGGACTGAATGTCAGGATGGCATCGCCTTTGATGTGCGGCAACGCATCCATATAAGCCCCCCTGATACCCGGGCTTTTCTGAAGGACCACATCATAACCCATCTCGCGGGCCACAGCGACGGTCTTGTCGGTCGAATTCCCGTCAACAACAAGGACCTGTTCGAACAAAGAGCGGTCCACCTTAGGCATGACAGAACGCATGCCGGTCTCTTCATTCAATGTTGGGATAAGGAGAGTGACTTTTGTCATATTTGGAGCGAGGAGCGGGAATCGAACCCGCGTGATCAGCTTGGGAAGCTGAAGTTCTGCCACTGAACTATCCTCGCGCGAAAAGAAATGCTGGTAAAAAACCCCATGCCCCGGGATCGAGGCATAATATAGCATAACAATTTAATAACAAAGACAAAAAAATTGAGAAAACGCGAGAATGCTACGCCCCACCCTGACCGACTGATCGCGCATCGTGCGCCTGCGGATCAAGTGGCAGTAAAAAGTGAAAAACAGCCCCTCTGCCGAATTCGGATGTGGCCCAGATCGTGCCGCGATGCCGCGTAATGATCTCCCTGGAAATAGCCAACCCGAGGCCGGTCCCGCCCGTCTTTCTCTCGTTAAGGCTTTTTAACTGCCGGAAGCTCTCAAAAAGCTTAGGGATATCTTCAGGCCTTATGCCAGGCCCGGTATCCTCGACCGCCACATGGACCCCGCCATCCTCAGTCCACGCCTTGATCCTGACCGTGCCGTGTTCCGTGAATTTAAGCGCATTATTGACCAGATTGGTCAAAACCTGGATGATCTTGTCCTTATCGAAAATAAGGCGCGGGATATCCTGCGCGCATGAAACTTCGATCCCCAGCCCCTTTTGCCGCGCCACAAGGGACATCCCGTCAACGACTTCTTTGATCACATCATGGACAGAGCCTTCGCGCATATCAAAGGTCATGTGCCCGGACTCAAGCTTCTGAAAATCCAGGACATTGTCGATCAACCGGTGCAGGCGGTCTGCATTATTCTTGACGATCTCCAAAAGCTCCTTTTGCTCCGCATTAATGCCCCCCACAAGGCCGTCGAGGATAATGCCCGCGCCCTCCTTGATAGGCCCCAGCGGCGTGCGCAGCTCATGAGAGACCATTGATGTGAACTCAGATTTGATCGCAACCGCTCTTTTAACATCCTCTTCGGCTTTTTTAC
Organism: uncultured Planctomycetales bacterium; assembly: GCA_964643325.1. GTDB lineage: Bacteria > Omnitrophota > Gorgyraeia > Zapsychrales > Fredricksoniimonadaceae > Fredricksoniimonas. Next base: position 6,108 of record CAZXSE010000032.1, on the reverse strand, counting down.
GGTCCGTAATATCTTTCATGATATGGACCGTGCCGACGAGACCGCCCTGGTCGTCCAGTATGGGAGATGCCGACACTTCAAAATAAAGCCCGAAACGAGGCTCGAAATATTCGATCCTCTGAGGTTTCTTCGTATCCATCACTTTCTGATGAGGGCAATTCTCAATATGACATCCCGTCTGATGGACAATAGAGAAGCACATTTTTCCCGCCAGATCAGCAGGCGCGCTCTTGAAAAAGTCCGCGTACGCCTTATTGACACGAACGATCCTGAAATCCTTGTTCTGTATCGATATCAATTCCGGGAGGGCATTAAAAGTATCCTCCCATTCCCTGGCCTTCACGGCCAACTCGCGCTCCATTCTCTTGCGCTCGCTGATATCCTCCTTGACCGCGATGAAATGCGTGATCCCGCCATGAACATCCTTGACCGGCGAAATGGACGCCTTTTCCCAAAAGAACCCGCCGTCCTTCTTCTTATTGTAGAATTCGCCGCTCCACACTTTTCCGGAAGTGATCAAACCCCATAATTCTTTATAGAATTCCGGCGGATGAAGCCCTGACTTAAGGACACGCGGATTCTGGCCCAGGGCCTCCTTCAGGGAATACCCGGTCAGCTGCGTGAACTTGGGATTGGCATATTCGATCACCCCATTGATATCCGTTATCACGATGGTCGCGGGGCTTTGTTCGACAGCGCTCATGAGCTGACTGATCTTCGCGTTCGATCTCTTTTGCAGCAAGGCGCCGTACAAAATAAGGACGCCAAAAAGGAATATTACCATCAGCACAATGCCATAAATGATCAACAATTCCTTAAGATGCGCGCTCCTCTGCAGGAAAGCAAAAACCTCGGGCTGTGTCACGACAACGCCCCATCCATAATGCGGCACAGGCGCAAAGGCCGCGACGCGGCGCTCTTTCTCGACGGGATTATAATTCAACCGCGCTCCGCTGGTACTGTTCAAGAGCTCCCGAACGACCGGGACCCCGGCAAGGTCAACGAGCTCATTCTCCGGGTCGAACTTCGGGTGATAAACAGCGCGCCCTTTCTGGTCGACAATGTAAATGAAGCCGCCCTGGCCGACATCGATGTTCGCGAACCATTGCGAAAACGTCTTGAGCCTGAACTGCATTTGCAAAAAGCCGAGGACTTTGCCGGCCCGGTCAGGCGCTGACGAATCCTCCATCACCGGAACGCCCTTGGCCTTGATCGGGATGAGGATGGAGATGACATTGATCCTCGGTTCGGATCCGCGCCGCGTCACGCCCGAAACATAAGGGACCCACCGCTTCTTGAGCTCTGGATACCATTCCCTGTCAGCGCGGCTCTCGCCAATGACCGAAGGGGTCGCGTGCGGCATATCCGCCCTGATCACGCCCTGGACATCGTTAAGGGTCATCCGCTCGATCGCGGGGAACTGCTCAAAAGCCCCCTGGACCCGCGCCATGGCCTCAGGCCAATTGCCTTTCCCCGCCTCTTCGATCATGAGATTCCTCGTCGTGAACGAAACACCGAGATTCACGGCGGCATTAAGCCTTTCGTACATGATGGTCGCTGCCAGAAAAGCTGTGGACTTCTTCTGGAGCACGGCCTTCTCTGTGTCGTCCTGATAAGCGCGGATACAATTGACGGCGCCCAGAAGAATGACCGGCATCAGCAGGCAAAAGAAAAAGACGATCCGGTAAAACGCCGCCTTGGGCCCGCTGACCAGATCGTCCGCGTATTTTTCAATGGATATGTTCTTCATGAGGAACTTCCGGGCCCTTGAAGCTTTCAGCCCTGGCTCTCTTTTTGCAGAATGGCGTTGATCGTCGCGATAAGTTCGACCGGCTCGTACGGCTTTTCCATATACCCCTCGACGCCGGCGTCCAGCATCCTCTTTTTAAGTTCAGGGTCGCGCGATGCGGTAAGGACCAGGACCGGGATCATGCTGGTCTTGATGGAGCGCTTCAGATTTTGCAGCGCGCCCTCCCCTCCGCCGCAGGGGATCATCAGGTCAAGGATGATAAGATCAGGCATCACGCCCTTGGCGGACGTCAGGGCCTGATACGCATCAGCCGCCGCGGTCACATCAAATCCGGACTTCGTCAAGCGCTGATGCAACACCTTGCCCACCGACGGATCATCTTCAACAACAAGGATCTTCTTCATGCCAGGCCCCTTTTCTTTACGATCACCCGCACGGCTCCCGCACGGAATATGTGCATCATAACGCAAAAAGAACAGACCATCCTCTTATTTCTCGGATTTTCCAGGCTCCTCAGACAGCCCCGGCCTGGCGCGACTTCTCCAGAAAAGGAAGGACCTTATCCGCCGGGATCGGCCTGCTGAAGAAATAACCCTGATAATAATCGCAGCGGTTGCCCGCCAGTTTTTCAAGCTGCACCGCGGTCTCCACCCCCTCGGCAACGACCTTCAACTTTAATTTATGGGCCAGGTCGATGATCGCGGGGATCATTTCATTCTCATCGCTGTCTTTCGCGATCTCTTTGATGAAAAGCCTGTCGATCTTCAGGTTCATGATAGGCAGCTCTTTCAAATGCCCGAGAGAGGAATACCCTGTCCCGAAATCATCCAGCGCCACACGCACGCCCAGAGATCTGATGGCATTAAGGACCTCGATGGCCGCGTCAAATGACTCGATGAAAAGGCTCTCGGTCACCTCGACCTCAAGAAGCTCGGGGCGCAGGCCGCTCTCCTCCAGAGCGCCCCGGATGACATCCGGCAGGTTCTTGCGCCTAAGCTGCGCCACGGATATGTTAACGGACATGACCAGATGTTCATACCCGGCCTTGACAAGCTCCTGGTTAAAGCGGCACGCCTCATGCAGCACCCATTCCCCGATCGGCACGATAAGCCCTGTTTCCTCGGCGACGGAAATGAACTCGTCGGGGAAAACAAGCCCTCCTTCGGTCTTGAACCAGCGCAACAGCGCCTCAAACCCGCGGACCCTGCCATCCATGACATTGACAATGGGCTGATACACCAAAGAAAACTCTTTTTTCTCAAGAGCATCGCGCAGGCCGCGGTCCACCTGCATCTTGGTGACCGCCCTCTTGTTCATGTCGGCGTTAAAGAAACAATAGGCGTTGCGCCCCGCTGCCTTGGCGGCATACATCGCGGTATCCGCGTTCTTAAGGAGGTCTTCCAGCGAGTCCCCGTCGCCGGGATAGACCGCAATGCCCACGCTGGCCGTGATAAAAAGGTCGTTGCCTGCGATCATCCGGGGAACATTGAACTTCTCCCGGATGCGTTCCGCCGTGTATTGGGCCCTTTGCCCATCCTCAAGATCATCAAGAAAGACAATGAACTCATCCCCGCCAAGGCGCGCCATCATGTCCGTCTCGCGGATGCACGAGGCTATCTTGACGGCGGTATCTTTAAGAAGCTCGTCGCCAACGGAGTGCCCCAGGGTATCATTGACCCCTTTAAAATGATCCAGGTCAACAAAGAGCACCGCGAACTGGCTTCTGTTACGGCGCGCGCGGGCCATGGCCGTTGCGGCCTTCTCCAGAAAGAATGTCCGGTTCGGCAACCTGGTCAGCACATCATAATGCGCCATTGTCATCAGGTCCTTTTCCAGGGTCCTGCGCTCAGTGATATCGGCGCCGATGCTAAGTATCTCGGCAACTTCACCCTTGGCGTTAAGAACGACCTTATTCGTCCAGGAGATCCAGACGCGGCTCCCGTCACGGCGCATGTTCTCGTTGATGTTCTGCTCAAAGGCCATAGGATCGGCGCAAACCTGGTCCATGAGAGTTGAAAGGTCGCGACCGCCGGTCTCGGCCTCCGGGACAATGGTCCCGACAACATGCCGGCCGTATATTTCTTCCTCGGTATATCCAAAGAACCGCTGGCCAAATTCGTTGAGGAATGTGATCTTTCCGTCGCGCGTCCAGCGCAGGATGATGCTGTTGGCGTTCTGGACCAGTTCACGGTACTTTGCTTCGCTCGTTCGCAGGGCGGATTCAACTTGCGCGTGCCTGGCACGCATGCGAAGCGTCATGACCCCGTACGCCAGGTCATTGGCAAGCTGCCGGAGAAGGCGCATTTCCTCATCATCAAAAGCATCAGCTCTATCAGTATAAATATTCAACGCGCCGAACGCCCGCCCGTCCTGTTTCAAAGGCAATGCGACAGACGCAGCGTACCCGCGTTTCATGGCTTCACTGCGCCACGGCGCAAAATGCTCGTCTTGGGAAATATCGTGCATCACAACCGGCTCCCCCGTACGAATGGCAGTGCCCGTAGGCCCGCGGCCGCGCTCTGTATCGTCCCACGAAATATGAAGCTGCTGTATGTAACTCTCATCAAAGCCGGCATACGCCACAGGCATAACGCTCTTTTTCTCGTCTTCAAGGGCAAAACCGACCCAAACGAACCTGTACCTGCCAAAGTCGACCAGAATACGGCAGATATCCGTCAAGAGCGTCGGCTCATCGGGCGCCCTGACCAGGGCCTGATTACATTCACTGACAGTCCGCAATGCCTGCTCAACCCTTGCCCTGTCCGCCATGCCATGCTCAAGCTCGCGGTTGATCTTGCCAAGCTCCTGCATCTTGACCTCAAGTTTACGGACAAGCGTGGCGTTGTATTGCTGCAGATAATCCTCATCCTTGACCGGCAAAGAAGCATCTCGTCCGCCATCTGAAGAAGGGCGCTCGCGGCTTGCCGTGATGACGTCCTGAATGGTCTTCACTAATATTTCCGGCTCCTCGGGCTTGACGATAAAGCGCTCCGCTCCGATGCTTAGCGCGAACGCGCGGTCATTCTCATCGGCATATGTTGCTGAATGAAAAATGAAAGGAATGCGATGAAGTTTTTCATCCCGCTTCCAGGCGCGGCAAAGAGAAAAACCGTCCATGACCGGCATGAGGATGTCGCTGATAATAACATCAGGAGGGGTTTGCAGAGCCCTGGCCAGAGCTTCAGCGCCATTAGACGCTGTAAGAACATCGAACCCGTTACTGCTAAGGCGGATCTGCAGTTGACGACGGCTGTCAGGATTATCATCTGCGACAAGGACGATCATCTTAAGCCTTTGCAATAATGACATTAAACCTCATTAATACTAATAAAATCAATAGTATTATACATTTGGAAAATGGCCGGAGCAACTGTAATGTTCCGGTGTAAGAGAGATTTCTTGCATCAAAAGGATCCGTGACTGTACGCTACCGCCCTTGAAAGAATCCTTTCAAGGGCCCATTTTTCCGACCGAGCAAGAATTCTTGATCGGTCGCACAGAAGACTACGCGGCGACCTGCGGGAGCCCGGGGCTTCTGTGTTCATTCTTTTCTAGATGCTATCGCTCCGACTCGGACGGAGCCTCGCCGGAGCCCACCATTCTTTCCCCCTCAAAAGCAAAAAACCTCGCCCAAAGGGAACGAGGTTTTTTACAATAAGGAAAGAATGGTGGGCAGGCATGGATTCGAACCATGGAAGCGCGAGCGCAACAGATTTACAGTCTGTCCCCTTTGGCCACTTGGGTACCTACCCGAAGCCGACGAGAGGAATCGAACCCCCGACCAGCGGTTTACAAAACCGCTGCTCTACCAGCTGAGCTACGTCGGCAAAACATCACTTCCACTATTCTCTCCGAGAATAGTGATGTTTTGCCCCGCGAGCCGACGCGTAGCGTCCTGGCGAGCAGGGCGAAAAACAAAGGGATCCTTATAAAAATTATTCCTCAACGGCGCGTATATTAGCAAAAGCCATAATTTATGTAAAGAGGGAATGTTGATTTCGGGATTTTTTGGTATCATATCTGCATGCTCTCAACCTTGACCGTTAAGAATTTTGGCATCATTGAACAGGCCTCGCTGGAATTAACGCCGCAACTGAACATCTTTACCGGCGAGACAGGTGCCGGAAAGTCCATCCTCATTGACGCCCTTCGCCTGTGTCTGGGCGAACGGTTCCAGGCCAGCTACCTGCGCGATGCCGAAACCCCTTGCACTGTTGAGGCCGTCTTTAAATTATCTCCTTCTTTACAAAAAAGTATCTCACCCCTGGAAGACTTCCCTTGTGAAGACAATACCCTCATCATCCAACGCTCTATCACGCCTGACGGCAAGAACCGTATCAGGATCAACGGCCTGACCG
>CAZXSE010000031.1:6305-9249 GCA_964643325.1 uncultured Planctomycetales bacterium | reverse complement strand
TCCAAGTGGTTGCAGGATTGTATCCTGTATGTTACAATCGAGCCTTGTTCGATGTGCGCCGGGGCGCTGGTGCTGGCGCGTTTGGAAAAAGTATTCTTTGGCGCGAAAGCCCCCAAGACAGGCGCCTGCGGATCGGTGGTAAATGTCCTTAATAACAAGGCATTGAACCATCAGATCGAAGTTGAAGGCGGGCTGTTGGAGGGTGAATGCGGCGCGCTGATCAGCGGGTTCTTTAAGAAGAAAAGAAAGAAAGCGCAGATATAAGGAGCTTTGGACCTTCCGTCAAGCTGTAGGCTTGCCGTTTCGGTTCGAAGTCTCCAAAATCTGCGGAGCAGGTTTTGGAGAGGTGCCAGAGTGGCCGATTGGAGCTTCCTGCTAAGAAGTTGACCTGGGAGACTGGGTCCGAGGGTTCAAATCCCTCCCTCTCCGTTGTTTCTTCCTAATCGCAAAAAACCTTCTACCCGAACGGGTGAAGGTTTTTTGCTTTTTAGGAAAGAAACAACGGACCCCGAAAAGAATTCTTTTCGGGGTCGTGTCTTTACTCGTCGAAAAATGTTTAAAAGCAAACTTTTAACATTTTTCTCCTCGTAAATCCACAGAGGTCGGGGAACTCGCTTTGCTCGTTTCCCTCCTTTTGAACCTATTCCATCAGGCGGTCTTGTTTTATCTCCCCTATAGGTTATACTTGAAATGGAGTGCGGCTCGAGAGTCCTCGGAGACGGGGAGAGCAGGATGGAAGAATACAGGATGAGCGCAGCATAAGACCCGTCTTCAAAAGAGGCGGGTTTCTTGTTGGCAGGAAGGGATGGGCACCGTATAATCAGTGCCTGGGGTAATGAAAAAAAGAAAGATGTGCACGATGAGACAAAAAGCTTTTACGGCGATCGAGATCATGCTGGCCATCGGCATCTTTTGCATGCTGATGCTTGGCATTACAACGGTCTTTATATCCGGAAGAACGGCCTGGCATAAAGCGCAGGACGCCGGAGACTTGAAGGATCAGGCGAGCCTGGCTGTGGCTGCCATCACGAAAGATCTTCTCCGGTCCGGCAAAAGCTTCAACCTTTCCATCCAGACAGACGACACAGTTACTTTTAATTTTGAACATCCTGCCGACGGCGCTGTAACTTATCTATGGAAGAAGGACCCGATCACGGGGGTCGGTGATATCATCCGCAAGGCCGACATCTGGACAAGGGTCGTGGCGAGAAAAGTATCCGCTTTATCATTGGCGAGCGGCGATCATGAGATCGTTGTCGCGGTGACGGCGCAGCACGCGTCTTCGGGCGGGGTCACAGAGGCGACGAGCCTGACGGGAAGAGTGGTGCTGCCATGAACAAGATGACGCGGATTGTAAATAAAGAAAGGGCGCGCCGCAGGCATGGGTTCACCCTGGTGGAGATGCTGGTAACGGTCGGCATTCTTGGATTCATCCTTGTGGCGTTGTTGCAATTCTTTGTCGAAATGATGAGCCTGAACGATATCAGCCGCGACAGGACCGTCGCTGTCTCGCATGCGCAGTATGTGCTTGAGGACATCCGCAGCTCTTCCGGTGTCATTGTTGACCAGATCGATTCCGGCGAATGGGACCTGGATACGGATACGGAGTTCTCGGAGAGAGGCCTTGTCCGGCTTGAGAGCGAGGTCGTTGATGTTGGGAGGGAGGCCGGCGCTGACCCGGTCGTGATCACCGTGGATATTACCTGGCAGCAGGGCAATGGCCGCCAGCAACAGGTAACCTTTACAACGATCGATTCGGGCGTATGAAAAAGAAAGCTTTTACACTCATTGAAGTTCTTATTACAACGGTCATTATCGCGACTTTGCTGTTGGGGTTGATGTCCATTGTTATGTCGGGCAATCAGATATACCTGCAAGTTACGGACTCGATCGAGATACGCCAGGCCGCCCGTAACGCCATGGACCGCATCGTCAGGGAATTGCGCGAGAGCAACGGGGCCCCGTCGGCGGAAGAGCTGGCATTGCATCCGTCGGATATCACTTTCACCGGCCCCCGGCTGCCGTCAGTGAGATATTTCCTGAGCAACGGGAACATCATGCGGGAATACCCGGCCGGTACGATCCAGTCCATTGCCGTGAATGTAACGGACCTTGTGTTTGTCCGCTCCGGCCCGCAGGTCGATATTACGATCCAGGCAACGCAGGACACGGGCACGCCGCCATTGACGTTCCTGTTAAAGCAGAAGGTGAGGCTGCGCAATGAATAACAATGCCAGGCATCCCGGGAAGCGTGAAAAAGGAGCGGTACTGCTCATGGTCGTCGGCGTTGTTGCAGCCCTGACCGTATTGTGCGCCAGTTACGGGGCGCAGATCTTCAATGAGGCATCCATTGCCAGGAGGAATGTGGATTCAGCGCAGGCGTTCTGGATCGCCGAGGCCGGGCTCCAGAAGGCGGCCTGGGATTACAGCAATAATGATTGTCATGGCATGAAGAATTCCGGGAACAGTGCTGCATGCGCCAGCTGCTCCTCCTGCGGCTCCGGCAACAGGGCTTATACGGCGGACCTCGGCGTCGGGGATTATTCCGTGGTGATCGATCCTGTCGCCAAGACATACACATCAACAGGTTCTGTCTGGCAGGGGGCAGGTGAGGACAGGGCTCTTTTGGCCCGGCGTAAAGTCAAATTGTTCTTTGGCCAGAGATCTATCTTTAATTATGCCGGATTTGCTGAAAGCACCTTAACGGTCAGCAACAATGCGCTGGTTGACAGCTACAATTCCACCGACGGTCCGTACAACGCAGGGACGGCTTCTACCAACGGGAACATCGGCACTAACGGCAGCACCGTCAACGTGATCGATATTGGCAACAATGCCACGATCTACGGCGGTGTCAGCACAGGCCCAGGGGGGACCGTTGACGTTTCTCCGGGCGTGACCATCACCGGTGAGATCACGCACACCAATGATGTGTATCTTGAGC
>CAZXSE010000031.1:0-6205 GCA_964643325.1 uncultured Planctomycetales bacterium | reverse complement strand
CCGGGCGTGACCATCACCGGTGAGATCACGCACACCAATGATGTGTATCTTGAGCCGGTATCAGTTCCGGAGGATATCCAGACCGCGGCGTATTACGGCGCCCTGGAAGTGTCGGGCACGACGGATCTGGCCACAGGTTCGTACCGTTATGACAGCATCGCGTTGGACAATGACGGCATATTGAACATCAATGGCGACGTGAAGATCTACCTGACCAGTAACACCAGCGCCCTCACGACCGGGAATAATACGGTCGCGGTGAACATCATCGATGGCGGATCTGTTGTGATCTACACTGACGGCGCGGTCGATCTCGGCAACAAGGTCATCATCAATAATAACAATATCAATCCCAAGCCGGCGGACTTCATGATCTTCAGCCGGTATGCGGGTGAGAATGGCGTTGTTATCGACAACAGCAATACTTTTTACGGCGCGATCTATGCCCCGCAGACGAGTGTTGAGCTTTCCAACAATGCGGCATTCTTTGGTTCGGTCATCGGCGGTACGCTTGATATTGTCAATAATGGCGCTCTTCACTATGACGAGGCGCTTGCCCAGGTCGGCGCGCCGTGGCAGCCGGCATCGCTCAGGGATTGGCAGGAAACCTTTGATTGACCGCCGGAGGCCGATTAAAAAGGTTGAAACCGGTCCAGTCGGATACTATAATCCCATCCTATGAAAAAAGACGACATCCGCAAGATCGTCCGCTGCGCCCTGAAAGAAGACGTCGGCGGCGGGGATATTACAACGAACCTTCTGGTCCCGTCGTTGCACCGCAGCCGTGCGGACATTTTCTCCAAAGAGGACGCCGTTGTCTGCGGCGTTGCCATTGCCAGCGAGGTCTTTTGCCAGCTTGATCCCAGGATGCGGGTCAGGGTCGAGCACAAAGATGGCGGCCGTGTGCGCAAAGGGGATGTCCTGTTGCGGCTGGAAGGACGGACGCGGGCGATCCTGACCGGAGAACGCGTGGCCCTGAACTTTCTCAGCTATCTTTCCGCCATCGCGACCCTGACGCGCAAGTTCTGCGATGCCGTCGAGCCTTATAATGTCCAGATCCTTGATACACGCAAGACCACGCCCGGCCAGCGTCCGCTTGAACGCTTTGCTGTTGTGTGCGGCGGCGGGGTGAACCATCGTTTTAATCTCAATGCCATGGTCCTGATGAAGGACAACCATCGTGTTATTTCCCAGAAGAAAGAGCGCCTGGCCCAGACCGTGCGCCGCCTTCACCAGAAGACGCACAAGAAAGTGGAGATCGAGGTCGATCATCTTTGGGAATTAAAAGACGTCCTTGAGGCGCATCCGGAGATCGTTCTTTTGGACAACATGTCCATCGCGGAACTGAAAGAGGCCGTCGCGATGACGCGGGAATTTTTCCCGTCAGGAAGAAGGCCTTTACTGGAGGCCTCCGGTGGTATTGGGCTTGCCAACGCGCACGCGGTCGCGGCAACGGGCGTTGACCGCATTTCAGTTGGATCGTTGACGCATTCACGGGGAGCTGTGGATATGTCGCTGGAGATCCTTGATGAATAAGCGCCTCGTGCCGGTATGTGTTCTGGGGCTTTTGTTCCTTGCCGGCTGGCAGGTGGAGTCGCGGGCCGCTGCTGCAGCGTTCGCCGCGGAGAATTCAACGGATATATTCAACGACAAGGCCCTGATCCAGGGATACGTTGACAAGCTTGCCGGCTCGTCCAAGGACCTTTTGTTAGCCATGATCAATGATGACGACCTTGCCGCGCACAAGAAGGCGGCCGCCGTCGGCATCTTTCGCAGGGAATTTGCCGCTCAGGTGGTTTCAAGGGAAAGAACGATCATTGAGCGGGTGTTGTTGCGGCAGCTGCAGCGCGCAGGAGGGTCGGTCCATCTGCAGATCGAGCTCATGCACACGCTCGTCGTCCTCGACCGTTTCCGTTATTTTGATTCCATGGTCCCTTTGCTCATCCAGAAGATGGATCATTATGACGCCTATGTCAATGACTTGGCTTACGCGGCGCTTGAGGACATTAATTCTCTGGGGGCTGCGCGTCCGCGGGAGGCTCGTATTGTGTTCAACACGCTGCGCAAGACGTTCTTCCTTTCCCGGAAGAAGCTCCAGACAGCAGATCCGCTGGACCCGCGGTTGCGCAACAAGTTCCAGCTGTTGCGCTGGTCGATCAAGGTCCTTGGCACGGACCAGTTGAAAAGCCTTCCGCCGGAAGTGATCGGCTTGATGTAAAAAGAGAGGCCGGGGCTTGACCCTGCGGGGCGGGGTCGTTATAGTAAGGCCTCCGGCGCGGGAACAGTCACTTTTTTGATCAAGGATATTATGTTCATTCTGTTCATAGCATTTATTCTGACAGGCCTGGTGTGGTTTGCCGTTGTCTTCATGAAAGAATTCGGCGGCGGCAAGATGCGCCCTGTTGCCTCAACGGCGCCTGCCGGTACGGAGCCTGAAGAAGGGCAAGGGGCTGATGGCCAGGACCGCATGACCGAGTTGAAGGTGCAGCGCGAGGCATTCGAGCAGAGGATCCTGAAGCTTGAACAGATGCTCGAAGAGAAGAATCAATTGATCGGCGAATTTCAAAAGAACGCATATTCCGAGCAGGAACAGCAGCAGCAAATGGAAGGCCTTAAACAGATCTTCCAGAAGCAGATCGACGAACTCAAAGAGCAGAATAAGGAACTTAAACGCGAGATCACCCGCATTCTGCAGGAGAACATGGACCTGCAGGCCGTGGCATTTGCCGGGCAGGGGCGCCAGGCTCCTGCACCGTCCGATATTCGTCCGCCGGAGCCTGTTGCGCCCGTTGTTCCGCCGGAAGAGGTCGTTGATGTGCGCGTTTCCGCGCCTCTTGCGCCGCCGGCGCCCGCTCAGGAGAAGAAAGCGCCGGGGGGTACATTGTCGCTGCATGATATTTTCAATGCTGATCATGATCAGGGGCAACAGAAGGTTTGATGTTCATTCAAAGGAGGCTTGCCGTATGTTGATCAAAGGGGCTGTGATGGCGGCGTTGTGCGTATCGCTGGCCGTAACGGGAAATGTTCAGGCACAAGAAAAGGAGCAGGGTATGGCGGCAAAAGGATCAGTGGTCGTTCTGGAGACCAATCAGGGCAATATCGAGATCAGGCTTTTTGAGGATGTAGCGCCCAAGACGTGCGAGAATTTTAAAGGGCTTATTGCGAAGGGTTATTATGACGGGATCATTTTTCACCGTGTGATCAAACAATTCATGATCCAGGGCGGCGACCCGACGGGTACGGGCACTGGCGGCGACAGTTTGTGGGGCGGTGACTTTGAAGATGAGTTCTCTTCAGCGGTCAATTTCAACAAGCCCGGCATCCTGGCCATGGCCAATCGCGGCCCCGGCACCAATGGCAGTCAGTTCTTCATCACTACTGTGCCGACGCCGTTCCTGCAGAACAAGCACACTATTTTTGGTGAGGTTGTCGCGGGTTATGATGTTGTCCAGAAGATCGAGAACGTCAAGACCGGCCCAGGCGATAAGCCTCTTCAGCAGCAGAAGATCGTTAAGGCGTATGTAAAATAACGGAACAGTTTTTTGCGGGCAGACAGCCCTGTATCAGCCTTCAGGTTGGTACAGGGCTTTTTTATGCGCAGGAATTCTGATAGGCGCGCAGGCAGGCGACAACGCTGTCAAAGGTGTCCAGCCGCATCAGCTCGCTCCGAAGTTTTGCGATGCCGGGCAGGCCTTTGAGGTATCCGACGTAATGTTTGCGGAAGGCCAGGACCGGATTGCGGCATGCCTTGAACTCGCAGGCATGGGAGAGATGTTCGATGCAGACATCGATCCTTTCGCGGATCGGCGCAGGGTCCAGGAGATCGCTGGTGGCGAGATAATGCTTCGCTTGCCGGAACAGCCACGGGTTGGCCACGGCGCCGCGGCCGATCATCACGCCGTCGCATCCTGTGGCGAACATGGCCTTGACGTCCTGCGGCGTCATGATATCGCCGTTACCGATGAGCGGGATCGTGATCGTTTTCTTGATGCGCTCCAGCCAGCTCCAGTCAGCGAACCCGCGATGGGCCTGTGAGCGCGTGCGGCAGTGAAGGGTCAGCATTCTTGCCCCGCAGGCTTCGACCATCTTTGCCACATCAGTGATGACAATGGAATCATGGTCCCACCCCAGGCGCGTCTTGACCGTGACCGGGAGCTTGGTGCCGGCAACAGCAGCCCTGACGATCTTCTCGAAGAGCGGCAGGTCCCTGAGGAGCCCCGCGCCTTCGGTACGGGCCACATGGTTCTTGACCCAGCATCCGCAGTTAAGGTCGATGAAGTCCGGGGCGAAACTTTCGGCAATAGATGCCGCTTCCTTGACCGCTTCCGGGCGCGAGCCGAAGAGCTGGATACCCACCGGGCGCTCCTCGTCAAGGATCGAGATCTTTTTCAAGGCTTTGCCAACCTTGCGGATCAGAGCTTCCGCGGCCGTGAATTCAGTGACCGTGATATCGGCTCCCAGGCGCTTGCAGACCAGGCGGAAAGAAAGGTCTGTCACATCTTCCATGGGGGCGAGCACAAGAGGCTGATGAAGGTCGTATTTCCCTAATTTCATGGGCACGATTATATGATACAATCACCGCAATGACAAAAGTTTCCTTTTTTACCATCGGATGCAGGGTCAATCAGGCTGAGACCGCAGTGCTTGAAGAAGTGTTCCGCGGAAAAGGTTTTGTGATCGCGAAGCCGGGCGCTCCGGCGGAGATCGCGGTCATTAACACCTGCACGGTAACGGATAAAGCGGATGACGAGGTCCGTTATCTCATGAGGCGTTTGCGTCGCCAAAGCCCTGACATACGCCTGGCGCTCATTGGTTGTCAGGCCGAACTTCGCAGAAAAGAACTGCTGGCGTGCGCGAACGTTCACTGGGTCATCGGCGCCGCGCGCAAGATGGATACCGCTGATATCATCATGGAAGATCTTCAGGAAAATAAGAGATCGGTCATGGGGCTCGTTACCGCCGCGCCGTTCACTATGCCTTATGACCTGGCGCCGGAGGGGCGGACGCGGGCGAACCTTAAGATCCAGGATGGATGTGATCATTTCTGCGCTTATTGTGAAGTTCCTTTTGCCCGGGGAGTGCCGCGCTCACGGGAGTTCAGGGACATCATGCTTGCGGCGAGAGCGCTTGCCGGCGCAGGGTACAAGGAGATCATTCTGACCGGGGTCAACATCGGGCTTTACGCGAACGAAGGGAAGGATCTTGTCGATGTGATCAAAGGGGTCACAAAGATTGCGGGGCTTGAGCGTGTCAGGCTTTCTTCGATCGAATATTCATCTTTGGTAGAACGCCTGGCTCCGTTGATGGGGCCGTCCCGCAAGTTTTGCCGCTATCTTCATGTGCCTGTTCAGAGCGGGTGCGACCGGACCCTTGCGCGCATGGGGCGGCGCTATAGAGCCACAGATCTTGCGGCAACCTTTAAGGTCATGTGCCGGAAAGTTCCCGGGATCATGATCGGCGCGGATGTGATCGCGGGATTTCCCGGCGAGACTGACAGGGATTTTGAAGAGACACTCTCTTTTCTGGAAAAGATGCCCGTCCATTATCTGCATGTGTTCAGTTATTCCGACCGCTCCCGGGCCAGGAGCCGTTCATTCAAACGCCATGTGAAGCCGGATGTCATCAGCAGCAGGGCCGGGCGCTTGAGGGAACTGGGTTGGCAGAAGCGTCGGGCTTTTCTGCAAGGGCTTGTCGGCTCCACGGTGGAGGTTCTTTTTGAGAACAAGAAAGATCAGCATTGGATTGGTCATACGGACAATTATGTTACAATAAAGATCATCTCCGCCAAGGCGCTGCACAATCGGACCGTTCCTGTCCGCATTACCGGCGTCGACGGAGATCACGCGGTCGGTACCGGCATTTTCCGGTAAAACAACAGGTAAGATATATTTATGGAAGTGGTCCTGCTTATTGCATCCGTTCTGGTCCTGCTGAGCGTCGCGGCCAGCAAGCTTGCTGACAAGTTCGCGGTGCCCGCGCTTGTGTTCTTTCTTTTTATCGGAATGCTGGCCGGCCCCGGGAGTATCGGCGGGGTTCAGTTCAATGACCCATGGGTCGTCAAGCAGATCGGCATGATCGCCCTGGTGTTCATTATCTTTACCGGCGGCTTTGACACGGACTTCAAGGACATCCGCGGTATCCTTGCGCCCGGCATCCTGCTGGCTACCGTCGGGATCGTTGTAACGACGGCCATTGTCGGCGCTGC
>CAZXSE010000030.1:0-9716 GCA_964643325.1 uncultured Planctomycetales bacterium | reverse complement strand
CGGCAGGATCTCCTGCGGCCCCGGCGACCAGCCCAACAGCATCAGATAATTGACCAGCGCCTCGGGCAAGAATCCCGCGCCGCGATAATCACTGACCGCGGTCGCGCCAAAACGTTTCGACAGCCTCGCCCCGTCGGCACCCATGATCAGCGGCAAATGCCCGAACTTCGGGACCTTGAACCCCAGCGCTTCATAAATAAGGATCTGTTTCGGTGTATTGGAAATATGATCTTCGCCTCGGATCACATGCGTGATGCCCATGAGCGCGTCATCGACCACACAGCTGAAGCTGTACGCAGGCGACCCGTCGGACTTCATCAGCACCTGGTCCTTGATCTCGTCGGTATTGAACGCGATCAGGCCGCGGATGAGGTCGTCGAACTTGATCTCGCGGGCTTTATCGACCTTGAGCAGCACGGCTGTCCCGTCGCAATACGCCTTGCCTTCAGCCACCAGCCTGTCGGCATTCTCTTTATAGATCGCGAACCGCTCGCTCTGGCGGTAAAATTCATCCCACTCAAGCCCAAGCCATTTCATGCTGTCGAGGATCTCGGCTTCATACTCGGGCTTGGAGCGTTCCATGTCCGTATCTTCGATGCGCAACACGAACTGCCCACCCTGAGCTTTCGCGTACATCCAATTGAACAACGCCGTGCGGGCGCCGCCAATATGCAAATTTCCCGTCGGACTTGGAGCAAAACGGACCTTGACCATCGAGGCAGCTTCCTTATTAACGATACGCCGTGGCGCGGCCAAAACGAACAAGATGTTCAACGGCAGCCGCCACGCGCGTGCGATTGTCCTGGGAAATATCAACGAACTCAAACCCGGTATCATAAAAAGACGGCTTGTTCGCCTCGGTCGCCTTGCGCCGCACCGACCACACGACCTTGGCCTGGCACGCGATCAATTCAGCCCCGTCCATCAGGTCGATCTCAAGCTTGACCGGCGCGAACATCTCCAGCGACTTACGAATGATCACGCAAGCGCCGCCGGTACTGATATTCTCGGTATGCGAAAGGATCGTTTCATCCGACTGGCCGCTGTGGATGATCTTAATAAGACATGGAAAATTCGCGCGCGGAAATTTACGCCGGTTCAATCCTTCCCAAGACATAGGACCCTCCTGTTTCAGTTTTTCTGCACGCGCTCAATGCCCTGCGCGCGGCCCGTGACCGCGTCAATGTCCACAATAACACCGCACAATGTCGCCGGAGACGCCGTCACTTCGAACTTGTGCGGCATGCCCGTTAAATACCGTTCAATGATCCTCTCCTTGATCTGGCCGATCACCGAATCATACGGCCCGGTCATCCCGGCATCCGAAATGTACGCGGTGCCTTTGGGGAGGATCTTTTCATCCGCGGTCTGGATATGCGTGTGCGTTCCCAGCACGGCGCTGACGCGCCCGTCGGCATACCAGCCCATGGCCACTTTTTCACTGGTCGCCTCGGCGTGCATATCGACCACGATCACCTTAACATCCGTCAAACCCGCCACAACAGTGTCCAGCGTGCGGAACGGACAACTGGTCATCTGTTTCATGAACGTCCGCCCCAACACTGTTGCGACCGCGACCCTGACGCCCTTAACATCGACCACACACACGCCGCGCCCCGGCGCTTCCGCGGCAAAATTCGCCGGACGAATGACGCGCGGCTCAGCATTAAGGTACGGATAGATCTCGCGCTTGTCCCAAACATGGTCGCCCAGCGTGAGCACATCGCACCCGAACGAAAAAAGTTCACGCGCCACGGTCTCCGTGATCCCCGCGCCGCCCGCCGCGTTCTCGGCGTTGACAATAACCATGTCAATGCCGCCCTTCGTGCGCATGAAAGGCACATGCTTCGCCACGGCATCCCTGCCGGGCTTGCCGACGATATCCCCCAGAAAGAGGATCCTCATTTCGCGAACTCCACCGCGCGCGTCTCGCGCACCACCAGCACCTTGATCTGGCCCGGATATTCCATCTCCGCTTCGATCTTGGTCCGGATATCGCGTGCCATCACAACAGCCTCATCGTCATTGAGCTTCGCCGGATCCACCAGGATGCGGATCTCGCGGCCCGCCTGCAAGGCAAAGGCCTTCTCAATGCCCTTGAACGAATAAGCGATCTTTTCCAGCCCCTCGAGGCGCTTGATATATGTTTCCAGGGATTCCGCGCGGGCGCCCGGACGGGACGCGCTCACCGTATCCGCCACGCACACCAAAACCCCGAAGATCGACGCCATCTCGACCTCGTTATGATGCGATTCAACCGCGCGCGCCACAACCTCAACCTCGCCGAACTTGCGCGCCAGCCTCGCGCCAACGACCGCGTGCGTGCCCTCTTCGGCTTCGGCCGCAACGACCTTGCCGATATCATGAAGGATGCCCGCGCGCTTGGCCAATTGCGGGTCCAAGCCCAGCTGATGCGCCATAACACCCATGAGCCGCGCCACTTCCTTGGTATGCTGCAGCACGTTCTGCCCGAAGCTGGTGCGGTACTTTAAACGGCCGATGAGCTTAACAAGCTCGGGATGCATATTGTGAATACCCAATTCAAAGACCGCGGCCTCGCCCTCTTCCTTGATCTTCTGCTCGAGCATCTTCTTGGCTTTCTCGACCACCTCTTCGATGCGGCCCGGATGAATGCGCCCGTCGGAAACAAGCTGTTCCAATGCCAGGCGCGCCACTTCGCGGCGGACCATATCAAAGCCCGATATGGTGACCGCTTCCGGCGTATCGTCGATAATGATGTCAACGCCCGTGGCCTGCTCAAGCGCGCGGATATTGCGCCCTTCGCGGCCGATGATGCGCCCCTTCATTTCGTCGGAGGGCAGCGCGACCATGCTGATGGTCGTTTCCGCGGCGTGATCGGACGCGCAACGCTGCATCGCGAGCGAAATAAGTTCGCGGCCCTTCTTGTCCGCGCTCTCCTTGATCTCCTCTTCCATCTGCCGGATCCGCGTCGCTTTCTCGTGGATCAGCTCTTCGTCAAGGCGCGCGAGCAGCATGTTCTTGGCCTCTTCGCGGCTTAAGTTAGAGATCCTGAACAGCGTATCTTTTTCCTGTTGGATAAGCCCGGCAAGTTCTGTTGCCTTCTGGGCATTCTCCTGCTCTTTCTGCTTCAGCGTCTCAAAGCGCGTCGCCTGATCCTTCTCTTTCTTATCAAGAAGGTCCAGCCGTTTCTCAACATTGTCCTCTTTCTGGACCAGCCGGCGTTCCGTATTGGTCAGTTCTTCCCGGCGCTGTTTTGTCTCGAGTTCAAATTCCTGGCGCAGCTTGATCATCATGTCCTTGGCATGAAGCTCGGATTCTTTCTTGATCGCGCTTGCTTCACGCTGGGCCATCTCGCGTATCGACGCCGCCTCATTCTCGATCTGTTTCATCTGCCGGCTTTTGAAGATCCGGCTAAGAAGATAACCGCCCGCGAACGCACCGCCACCCACCACAAGGAACAACATCAGGTTCAACAACAAATTCTCTCCCATAAGACAACTCCTTCTTTAACGCGCAGACCGCGCGATCAGGTGCCCGGCGAAGTCTGTCCCTAAGGCGGACAGATCACGGCGGGCCTTGGTTTGATGAACGAGCGGATCAGTTGGTGATGACTTGTGTTACCGGCCGGTCGTGCGCTTCAATGCCCGAAATGGCATCCACGACCTGAAGATCATACGCCAGGGCGATGGTAGGAACTCTTGCGGGAAGTTTGGAAAGGAAGCGGTCATAATACCCTGCGCCGCGCCCGAGGCGATTGTTCTGGCGATCGAACGCCACGCCGGGAACGATAACAAGGTCGAGCTCATCCGCACTCAGATAATTCTGCGGAACATCCAGTGGTTCCTGTATCCCGTACGAACCAGCTTTGAGCTCTGTCAGAGACTTTATCAGCACCGCAATAATGTGCCGTTCTTCTTTCCGCACCAGTGGCAATGCCACCCGCTTCTTTAACTCCATCGCTCTTTGCATGAGGGCAAAGGTATCAACCTCACCCCGCGAAGACGCATAGAACAAGATCGTCCCCGCACTCTTAAAAACCGGTAAAGCCATCACTTTTTCAACGATGACCCGGCTCTTTAATAAAGCAACATCCTCCTTTTGAACTTTTATACGATCAAGAATTAACTTTCGTAATTCTTGCTTACCTTGGATATTCACAGCTCGACCTATCCTATCCTGCGACCAGGCAGGATCTTGTAAAAAATACGCCCTAAAACCTGCCCTATAATATCATCATCGTAAAAATTATAGTAGAAGAATTTATCTCCCGCCCAAGGCCTGACACTTGAGCCAAAAGTCTCTAGGCAGAATGATAGCGGTCTTTTGCACTTGCTTGAGAACAAGCAAGTCTTTATCCCCCGTGACCAGAAAGTCAGCGTCACCGGATAAAGCCGTTGCAATGACCATTTGATCATTGGGATCACGCAATTTCTCAATGTTTTGATGCTGCGGGGTTACCCATTCAAGCTGGCTCTTTAGGTAATCAACGATCCCGGATGCAGTTTTGACAGGTGTTTTGATCTTGGTGACAAGTATGCGCTCAACTTCGGCTGCAATAAAATCACTGCCGATGATGGTGGTATTTCTTAAACAATGCTCAAAAAGCTCGTGACAAACGCCATGCGTCGCAAATGCAGCCACAAGGACATTCGAGTCAAAAACGACTCTCATGTTTTCAACCCGAGAATATCATCATCCGTAACAAAGCCGGATCTGCGCGCATAACCACGCACATTCTTGCTTAACCGGCGGAACTTCCGGACAGCCAGGAATTCACGCAATGAATCGCGTACAAGGTCGCTGACGGAAACATGCTCGCTCCGGCTGATATCTTCCAATTCTTTCTGGATCGGGACCGGCACCCGGATATTGATCAGTTTTGACACAGCCATGTTCTTATCCTCCTGTAAGACAATGTACTACACACCCGCCCGTTTGTCAAGTTCGTGCTTTATTCGATCACAACATTGCTGATGGTGGCATTGCGGATGGTCGTTGGCCCGCCGTTATTGTAAAGCTTCAGAACATCCTCTGCGGTCAGCGCGCGATTGTAGATGCGGACCTCATCCATCGATCCATTAAAATATCTATTAACAGCACCGGCCCTGCTAAACCCAATTGTTAACGGTTGCGTATTGTTGATGCTGCCCTTTGCGCCACTTTCCACATACGATGCCTGATTCAGCACTCCATTAATATAATGTTTAATATACGGCGCACTTTCTTGTGTCACGACAAATATGTGTGATTGCCAAACATTGAACGTTGGATTGCACGCAACCTTGGCCAATGCCCCGGCACTGGTTCGCACATAAAAACCCCCATCGTAAGTATCGAACCCCGGCGAAGAATTGTTCAAAGCCTTTCGGATGTAAGAGCCGCCTTGATATCCGAGTGCCGTCCTGTATGTCCAGAAACTAACTGTAAAATCACCACTCCCAAAGCTTAGTGAAGACGAAGACGTTGCCGTGGTGTTATCATCAACCCCATCAAAAGACAGCGCTCCATCAAAATTCCCGGAGGCCCAACCGCTTGTCGCCGTTGCAGGACCCGCAAAATTATTTAATGTTCCTGTATTTCCCTTGCCCGACGCATCCCTGGCTGTTGTGCCGCTCGTTTCATCAAACCGCCACCACCCCACCAGCCCGGACACAATATCCGCGGCATGAGCAGAGGAAGATAAAATCATTAAAAGCAGTAATAAAAAAAGTATGTGGCGTGGCGTGGCGTGGCGTGGCGTGGCGTGGCGTGGCGTGGCGTGGCACGATCATTAAAGCGTCCTTTGTCTTATCCTGCCTTCTTCAATGATCGTAAAATGTTTAAACAAATGGATATCTTTCTGTTTCAGGATCTTCAGCAGGATCAAGGCGGGAACTTCTGGCGTTGCCGGGGCAAACCGAAAATATATTAAACCTTCCGGAACTGATCTCGGATGCCTGAAGATCAATTCCCCATAATCACGATCAAAAGTAAGAATAATGCTTTTATCCTTAACTGCCCTCTTTAAAACATCCACATCCTTCATGCCGGCATGTTCTTCTGAAATGCTCAATACACGATGGCCCGCCCGCCTTAATACATACACGCTGCCCAAAGGAATATTCTCGTTGGCCAGGAATTTCACACATCACCTTTTGGAAATAGCGAACAGGGATTCTTCACGCATGCACTCTGCGGCAAAAGCAAAGACTGCCTGGAGGCTGTCCGTCGTCAACTTGGGATAATTTTTCAGGATCTGTTGTTCATCCCAACCCTTTGCCAGCAGGCTTAACAAAAATTCAACTGACAGCCGGGTGCCCTTAACCACAGGCTTTCCCACAAGAACGGCCGGGTCTGAATGAATGTATTGTCTCCAATTCGTATCCATCGGCATCTCCTTTAAGTTTATCTGCTTAAAGTTTATCATATTTATAACATTCGAGTGCCATTTTCTGTCTTGATGCTTGGGCTCTTTGGGGCGGGTTACTGCTCGATCAACTGCCCTTTGACGGTCAAACTTTCCTTCTTACTGCGCATCTGCACAGGCAGGGTGGGATCTTCGACAAATTCCAAAGCCTGCATCGAGCCATCCTGCCCGACGCTGAACTTGCCTTTTTCGTGATTATACATGAACAAGACTTCGTCGGCACTCAGGGCGCGATTAAAAACTTTCACTTCGTCGATACTGCCGTTAGCCGTCGTGGCCCAATTCCGTCCTATATTATTTACTGGACCGGAATTCGATACGCTAGAAATCGCTCCAGCCTTGTCAATAACCCCATCCACATAAAGATCGATTGTTTTATTACTATGATTTGCCCATGTCAAGAAATGCCACCTGTTATCTTCAATATTAGATGTGCCGTTTTCATATAACCAACTAACAAGATAATGACCATATGAGATCTTCGACCCGAGAACCGACAAGCAATTGGTTACAGGGCCACCGTTCCAATTAGACAATAACGGATTGCTGCCTGCGTTATTTATCTTCATCCACGCCGTAACAGTCCAATCAGTGTTGCCCAAGCTGATCGTTGTTGCCAGGCGCACATAATCCACTCCATCAAAACTCATTGCCCCGCTCGCCGTGCCAAACCTGTCCGTCGTTGCCGTTGCGCCAACAATGGTCCCGTTATTATCCTGCCCGCTACTGTCGTGCGCATTGCCGTTTAACTGCCAATAGCCCACCAGGCCCGTCGTATCAAAGCCAAGTTCATTGAACTCAACAGCCGTCAAGTCGCCATCTTGTGTGATATTAAGCGCGGCAAATACAGAAGGAGGAAAAACACTTAAAAGCAGTAATAAAAAAAGTATGTGGCGTGGCGTGGCGTGGCGTGGCGTGGCGTGGGCTCATGAAACCTCCGGAAGTTTTTCGATCTTCACCCCGGTCTTTTGGGCGGCGAGGCGGTCTTTGATCTTCTTCTCATACCCCGCGCCATCGGGATCATAATAGACCGCCTTAAAAGGCATGTATTCCTGCGCCACATAATGGCCCGGAAAATCATGAACATATTTATAACCCTGGCCATGGCCGAGTTTTTCAGCGCCCGCATAAGAACCGTCGCGCAAATGCGCTGGCACATTCCCCGCTTTTTTGGTCTTCACATCTTCCAGTGCTTTATCAATACCAAGATAAACCGCGTTGGATTTCGGCGCGCACGCCACATAGACCGCGGCCTGCGCCAACGGAATGCGCGCCTCGGGAAGCCCGACAAACTCCGCCACATGCAGAGCACTGCTCGCCACCACCAGCGCATTCGGGTCCGCGTTGCCCACATCCTCAGCCGCGCAAATACAGATGCGCCGTGCGATGAAACGGGGATCCTCGCCCGCGTAGATCATCTTGGCCATCCAGTAAAGCGCGGCATCAGGATCTGACCCGCGCATGGATTTAATGAACGCGGAGGCCGTGTCATAATGCATGTCGCCATCCCCGTCGTACTGCACCTGTTTTTTCTGGATGGATTCCTGCGCAACCTCCATCGAAAAAACAACAACACCGTCTTTATTCTTCGGCGTGGTTAAACAGCCAACCTCGAGCGCGTTCAATGCCCGGCGCGCATCCCCGTCGGATATCGAGGCCAGGAACTTCAGGGCCTTTTTATCTGCTTTCACCTTGATCCGGCCGAGCCCACGCTCTTTGTCCTTAAGCGCGCGCGTGAGCAGGGCCTCGATGTTCTCTTCTGTTAAAGGTTTTAATTCAAAGACCAGCGAGCGCGATAAAAGCGGGCTCACCAGGGAAAAAAACGGGTTCATGGTCGTCGCGCCGATCAGCACAATATTGCCGTTCTCCACATCCGGCATCAAAACATCCTGCTGGGCTTTATTGAACCGGTGGATCTCGTCGATAAAAAGAATGGTCTTGGAGCCGGCATTGGCCAGGCGGTTGCGGGCCGCGGCAATGACCTTGCGCAGTTCTTCCACGTTGGAAGCGACCGCATTCACGCTTTCGAAATGCGCATTGGTCTTTTTGCTGATGCAAAGGGCAAGCGTGGTCTTACCTGTTCCCGGCGGGCCATAAAGAACAAGCGATGTCACGCGGTCAGCCTCGACCGCGCGCGTCAGTAATTTTCCGGGGCCGAGAATATGCTCCTGCCCGACGTATTCGTCGAGAATGGCGGGGCGCATGCGGACCGCCAAAGGAGCATTGGGATTGGAGGGAAGATCAAAAAGCGCCATCAAATAAAAACCCGCTTGTGCCGGTGGAAGTGTGCGTATTAGAACCTGGTAAACAGGTGGGGAAAGGCTTGCGGCCCAAGGGCGCGCGAAGACAGAGATCCCCTTTATACACGCATTGGTTCAAATTTACAAACCTCCTGTCGAACACAGCAGGCGAAGCATTGTTTCCACAATGTCTTCCGAGGAAAACAATGCGGAGTCCTAAAAATCCCCATATGGCTGGATTTTTAGGACGAAGCGTTTTCCGCGGCCACCTTACCGCCGCTTCGCGTTAAATCTTGCAATGAGCTGCGCCACAATATTCTCATGCAACGGATTGATCACATCGTCAGTCAGCGTCTTGTCCTTGGCCTGATATGTCAGGGAAATAACGATCCCGCGCCACCCTGCTTCGATCTTGGCGCCGCGATATTCTTCCACAAGCTCGACCTTACGCAGCAATCCCTGCCCACCGGCAAGACACACGGCGCGCAGATCTTCCCAGGTAGCGTCTTTCACAGCGAGGCTCACATCGCGCACCACCGCCGGATATTCATCCAGGGGCGCGAACCGCGCCCGCGGCGTGACCGCTTCCTGCGTGCTTTCCAGATCAAGCTCAACAAAATGAACACGGGTCTTCTTGATCTCGAATTGCGCGAGCACATCTTCTCTAATGCACCCAATCGTGCCGATGGTCGTATCATCCAGGATGATCTGCGCAGTTTGCCCCGGCTCAAAAGCCGCGCCAGTGCCTGCTTTGAACAAAAGTCCATGCACCCGCTCTTTTTCGAGCGCCATAACCACCGCGCCTTTGAGATCAAAAAAATCCACGGCCGCGCGCTTGCCCTTGCGCCAATCGCCCTCATCGCGTCCCGTGACAACGGCGGTCAGCGTCCAGCGCTCACCGCCGGGAAGATACCGTTTGCCAACCTCGAAGAATTTCAGGTCCTTTTGCCCGCGATTGATATTGAACGCCACGGCCTGCAGCATGTTCGGCAGCGCCGTCGGACGCATCAGCTCCTGTTCGGCTGACATGGGATTTTGCATAGCAATGGGCTCAACCCCGTCATAGCCCGCCTTCTCCAGCGCCGGCC
>CAZXSE010000029.1:0-10365 GCA_964643325.1 uncultured Planctomycetales bacterium | reverse complement strand
ACACGACCTTCATCATCGACACCGACGGGATCGTCCGCAGTTGGCAGTGGGACGGTAACGGCTGCGCCTCAGCGCCTGTCAAAAGCGCCGCCCTTTAATTCAGAGTAGCAGGGACACACACTTAATTATGAAATAAGTGTGTGTCCCCCAGAAACCCAGAAAATCCGCCGAATAACGCGACATAACGCTGTCGCCCGCATCATGCATACTTACCTTGTATGTCAGCACCGGTCCTTAGAGTAGCAGGGACGCACACTTAATTATGAAATAAGTGTGTGTCCCCAAAAAACAGGAGGGGCATGATGAGAAAATTATTCATTGCGGGAGCGCTAGTTTTTTGGTGCATGGCCGGGTCGGCTGCGGCTGATGATGATCTGAACATGGATATTTATAACAGAGGGCGCATATATGAACCGGATTTTCCCGAGGTGCATGCCCCGATCGCGCCTAAGCCTTATGACGGTGAGAGCGGCCTGGTCGACGGGCCCCGCTCGAGCGAGGAGAGGGCCGATTTTATCGTTTACTCGCAGGATGCCAACGGGGAGTATGTAGCGCATCCGTATTGGCGGCCGAAGGATTGAGTGAGAGGACGGGCCGCGACACAACGCTGTCGCATATATCCTTTATACTGAATTTGTATTCCGGCAAAGGGATGCATGGCGACTTTATCTTGTCGCTTGATGATATCGCAGTATAATGGAGGCCTCTATGGAAGAAGATTTTGAAGTACAAAAGTCGCAGAATGATAGTGTCTATGACCTGTTGAGCGATCAGAAGGTCGTCAAGCCCCCCAGAACATTAACCAAATCCAAGTTCCTCGACGGCCTGCAATGCCCCAAACTTTTATGGACGCGCTGTAACGCCCCGGAGTTGATCCCGTCGCCGTCGCCCAGGACACAGCAGGTCTTTGATGTCGGGCACAGGGTCGGTGAGCTGGCCATTCAGCGCTTTCCCGGCGGGCATCGCGTTCAGGAAGTGAATTTCCTGAAGAACATTGAAGAGACAAAGGCGCTGTTATCGTCCGTCGATCCCAAGCCGATCTATGAGGCCGGCATCATGGCCGGAAGATTGTATTCGCGCGCGGACATTCTTCGTCCGTCGGATACGCTTGCGGGCGCGTGGGATGTCATTGAGGTCAAATGCGGCACCGAGGTCAAAGAGATCTACCTGCGGGATATCGCATTCCAGCGTTATTGCTATGAACAGGCTGGCGTGAAGATCGGCCGGTGTTTCCTGATGTATATCAACAATGAATATGTGCGCTCGGGCGATATTGATGTGGCGCAGTTCTTCAATCTGCTTGATGTCACGGAAGAATTACCGCCGCTGATAAGAGCATTGCCGCCCATTATCGACGGGTTTCTGAAGATCATTGACCTGCCGAAATGCCCGGCTATTTCCATCGGCGAGTATTGCAAGGCCAAGAAGGGCCAGCGCTATGAATGCGCCATGAAGCCAGTGTGTTGGAAGTTCTTGCCGAAGGAGCATGTTCTTGAATTGACGCGCATTGGCAACAAGGGGTTTGACCTGGTCGATCAGGGCATCCTGCGCATTGCTGATGTTCCGGATGACTTCAAGTTAAGCGACAACCAGACGATCCAGCGCCATTGTGCCATCCAGCAGAAGCCGTTCATTGATGAGGATGCTCTTCAGGCGTTTTTAGAAACAATACGTTATCCGTTATGGCATTTTGATTTTGAGACGCTGTTTGAGGCCATTCCGCGCTTCGACGGAGTGCGGCCTTATCAGCAGGTGCCGTTCCAGTTTTCCATGCATGTGCAAAAGACGCCGGGGGCTAAGCCGGAGCATTTTGAGTTTCTGCATCAGGAGCCCACAGACCCCCGTCCGGCACTTTTAAAAGCTATGCAGGATTGCCTGGGC
Source organism: uncultured Planctomycetales bacterium (assembly GCA_964643325.1). Taxonomy (GTDB): domain Bacteria; phylum Omnitrophota; class Gorgyraeia; order Zapsychrales; family Fredricksoniimonadaceae; genus Fredricksoniimonas. The sequence continues at coordinate 8,484 of CAZXSE010000029.1, read as the reverse complement.
GCTGAAGGCATGTTGTTGGCATATAACATGAGCTTTGAGCAGGGAAGGCTCGAGGAACTGGGCGAGGCTTTTCCCGAATACGCCCCATGGTGCAAGGCCGTAATCAACAGGATGAATGATCTGATCATCCCGTTCCGCAGTTTTATCTGCTATCACCCAGGCCAGCACGGGTCGGCGTCGCTTAAGAAGGTCTTGCCCGCCTGGACGGGAACGGGTTACGAAGGCATGGGGATCTCCGACGGCGGCCAGGCCACGGGTGAATATGCCCGGGTGACATTCGGCGCCAACATCGATCCGGCTGATCGCGCGAAAGTTTACGCGGACCTCCTGGAGTATTGCGGATTGGATACCAGGGCGATGGTGGATATTCTGGAGAAATTAAGATCATTATAGAAAGGATGACCATGCCGGCAAAAAAGAAGATCGTCACATTCAAAAGAACGGGCAAGGGCAAGAAGTCCGATGGCCAGAAAAAGGCCGTCGAGCGCATCATCACCATGCTCTCGATCCTCGACAAGGGCAAGTCCATTTCGACGAAAGAGATCGCCGACACACTGCATGTTTCCCAGAAGACCGCTCAGCGCGACCTGAAAGTCCTTCAGGAGTCCGGCTATCCGATCCAGGACCTTGAGAACGGGCGCTATCAGTTCATGGAGGGGTTTTGTTTGCGCAAGGTGTCGTTGTCCGAGGAGCAGGCGTCGCTTTTGTCGTTCATGTTCGAGGTGGCGTCCGGCTTAGGCAAGACTTTTGAAGAATCGTTCCGTGATCTTTTCAAGCGGTTGATGGTAAAAGAACTTTATACGCCTTTTTACGCCAAGGTCCCGGCAAAACAGGCGCCGCTGCCCGCGACCACGCAGGTCAAATTCCTGGAAGCGTCCATCATTGAAAGCAACCGCATCAGGATCAAGTATGTGTCAGCGGTCAAGGTCGAGAAGGAGTATTGCCTGGAGCCGCTGAAGATCGCGTTCTTCGACGGGTTCTGGTATCTGATCGCCATCAAGAAGGGCGAGAAGCAGATCCAAAAATACCGCCTGGACCGCATCCTTGATGTGGAGATCCTTGAGGAATCGTTCGCGCCCTGCGTGGACATCGACAAGATCCTGGGCGAGAGTGTGAATGTCTGGTTCGATGAGGTGCGCGGCGAGAAGGTTCTGATCAGAGTGGACAAGGACGCGGCGCCGTTCTTCAAGGAGCGCAAGTATCTGCCTTTGCAAAAGACAGTCGAAGAGCGCAAGGATGGCTCGCTGGTGCTTGAGACCTTTCCGGCGAATCCGGACGAGATCAAGCACATCATCATGCACTGGATCCCGTGCCTGACCGTCCTTGAACCGGCGGGGTTCAAGGAGGAGATCAGGAAGCTGGTGGATGGGTATCGGAAACTTTGTTGAGGAATTTATGAAAAACACCATCGCCCTGGTTTACGACTTCGACGGCACGCTTTCCCCAAAGTCCATGCAGGAATACACCATCCTGCCGAGTTTGGGCGTGGATAACGCGGGGCCGTTCTGGGCCGAGATCGACCGCGAGAGCCGGGAGGTCAACGCCGAGAAGAACCTTGTCTGGATGCGCAAGATCATCAAGCTCGCCGAGGACCGGCGCCGGCGCATTACCCGCGAGGATTTCAAAAGGTGCGGGCGCGACATTGAGTATTTCAAGGGCGTGAAAGAGTTCTTCAAGGCCATCAACGCCTATGTCAGGCAAACTTCCCGCGGGCAGATGAAGGTGCGGCATTATATCGTTTCGGCCGGGCTCAAGGAGATCCTCGAGGGGGTCAGCATCCGCAAGGAGTTCTATAATATTTTCGGGTCCGAGTATTTTTATGACAAAGCCACTGGCAAGCCGAATTTCCCGAAAGTGGTGATCACGGACACGATCAAGACGCAGTATCTGTTCCGCATTAACAAGGGCATCGAGCATCTGGGCGACAGCATTAACGGGCATATGGACGAGGGCACGCGCCCGATCCCGTTCGGCAATATCATTTATGTGGGCGACGGGCTGACCGATGTGCCGGCCATGACGCTGACCAAGAAATCCGGCGGGCACGCGGTCGCGGTGTTCACGCCGGGCGACAAGAAGGGCAAAAAGACCTGCAAGGAACTTTTGCAGGCCAACCGGGTGGATTTTGCGGTTGAGGCCGATTATCGCAGGAACAGGGAATTGTTCCAGTATGTCACGAGCATTCTTGACCTTGTGATCAAACAGCATGAGTTCGGGCAAAAGAGCGAGCAGAACCGCAAGAGCTTGAAGTCCGGGCGATAAGATCAGCCCCGAGAAGCAATGTTTTACCAGGCGCCATCCGGCGCCTTTTTTATTTTCTTCACGACATAACGCTGTCGCGGGGTAGATTTAAGGTATGCATATGACATGGGATGAGTTTCAGGTCGAGAAAGAGTTATATAAAAGCGCCTGGGCCGGGATGCGGCGGGGATATACGGGCGCGATCCGGGATTTTCTGGAGCAGTCGCGCCTGATCGTCGCCTGCGGCCGGGAATTTGACATTGACGCCGATCTTACGGAAGTCGCGCAGGCGTGCCCGGCGTTCTTTCTGGATGATGAACGGGTCAATATCACGGATTCCTGGCGCGTCGAGATCAAGTTCCCTTATGTTGACATCGACATGATCCAGGAGATCAAGGAGTCGCCGTATTGCGACCGCGACAACACACTCATGCGTCCGTCGTCAACGAATGTGATCATCCTTAAAGAGCCGGTTATAACAAGATCTTCCAGTCTTTTATAGGCACACGAGATATAATCATTTAATTCCAATCCGGAGGTTCTATGGACCATAAGTATTTGAGATCGTGGCTTGTTGTTATTGTTTGTTTCTGGAGCGCGGCCTCTTGCGCCGGGGAAGAGCCGCAGTCCTTTGAAGAGCGGCACGCCGACAAGTCATATATTTTCCTTCTTTCGCAGGACGATATCAAGGTCAACGCGGACTGGTCTTTTACCCGTCGGACGCAACGCAAGGTCCTGATCCAGAAAGAGGATGCCAAGGATATGGGCGAGGTTCCCATTCATTATGATCGCGACCTTGACCGCATTATCGAGCAGAAAGTCTTTACGGTAACGCCTGACGGCAAGAAGCATCCGCCCATGAAGGTCCAGGACATGGCGGTTTACGACGGTGAGCCCATGTATTCCAATGCCATGGTGCGGATGTTGTCCATGCCCGCGGTCGGTGTGGGCGTGGTCATAGAACTGGACCATACCATCGCGTCCAAAGGCATGACCATGAAGAATGCTTTTTGGGATATGGAATCCGTGCGTTGGGGCGTTCCGGTCAAGGAGTACCGTTATACGATCACATTCCCGAAGAAACTGGGCATCTTGTACCGCGAGTTCGGCCTGACCCAGAAGCCGGAAATAACAGAGAAGAACGGGATGGTGACATATCGTTGGGTGTTGAATGATCTTTATGATGACAGCAAGGGTGAGGAATATACGCCCCCGCCGTCGCCGGACGATCCGATGGAGGCGTTCGAGTTCTCGTCCGTGAAGACCTGGGATGAGTTTGCGAAATGGTATTCGGGCCTTATCGACAAGAATACGGTGATGGCCCCTGAGATCATCGCGGCCGCAAAAGCCGCGGTCGGCAATGCCGAATTGACCCGCGATAAGGTCCGAGCGATCCTCGAGTATGTTCAGGATAATTTCCGCTATGTATCCATGAGTTTCGGGGAGAACGCGTTTGAGCCGCATTCGACGAAAGATGTTTTTGCCAACAAATACGGCGACTGCAAGGACCTGTCGCTGTTGGCCAGGGCCATGCTTGCTTCCGTCGGGGTCAAGGCGCATATTGCGCTTTTTAACGACGAATACGCGATCAACGACCCTTCCTATGACCTGCCAATTCCGACGCTCTTTGACCATGCCCTGCTTCTGGTCGAGGATCCTTTGGCCGGGGATTTTTACGCGGACCCGCTGCTCAAGGGTTATGACATCGGGCAGTATCCGAAGGGGTTCCAGCGGGCATATACTTTTGTGATCGCCGACGGCAAGGGGCGGTTTGGCCGTTTTCCTGAGTTTGATACTGAGCGCCTGTCAGAGCGCACGAACCGGGTCATTGATATGAATGAAGACTGGTCCAGCGTATTCGAAACATCCAGGGTTTGGGACCTTGATGATTCGATCGGTATACGCGATTCCTGGAAGAGTTTGAACGACGCGCAAAAGAAAGAATTGAACGAGCGGCTGGATTTTGAGATCGCCCAGGGCGGTGAAGTCATGCGGCGTGAGCTCGACGGGCTGGACAAGCGTTACGGGCGGATCCGCACAACAGTCCAGGCCCGTCGTCCGGAAGAATTCCCGTCCACGGACGGGCTTATTGTGATCGACCTTGATGCCATGAACAGGGACGAGGTTTTTGAAAAGAAAGAACGGCGTGAGGCATTCTTTTTTCCGTCGAACGCGATCATGGAGGTGGAGAATATTTACCGGATCCCGGAAGGGTTCGAGGTCTTGTATGTCCCGCCGGATCTTCAGATCAATTGCCCGTATATGAGTCTTACGCGGACATTGAAACGAACGCCGCTGGGCGTCACGCTCAGGCAATCCATCGTATTGAAGCGGGTGCTTTTGCCGAAAGAAGCGCTGGAAGAATTGCGCGCCTTTCACGCTGATCTTTCGCGCCAAACGCGCCAGCGGATCGTGTTCAAGAAGAAATGAAGATCGCTGTCATGCTGACTCCACTCGGAAATCCTACGGATTTCTGAGGGGGAAGCATCTCTGTGTTATTTGGTACGTGTATGGTAATAGATTAAAAAAAGGAGCTTCACATGGAAAGCGGTAATGTTTTGAAAAGTTCGCAGATCATTGTCCTGGGCATTTGCATTGTGATCGCGACGATCCTGGGAAGCCTCATCCTCTCGTCGGGTGCGCTTAAGCTCATGAAATTCACCCGCGAGACCATTACCGTTACCGGTTCCGCGCAAAAGGAGATCAAGAGCGATTACATCATCTGGTCGTGCAGGGTGTCGCGCCAGAATGCGGATCTGGCCGCGGCGTATCAGGCGCTGAACCAGGACATGGCCAAGGTGCTGGCCTATCTGAAAGATAAGCAGGTCAATGAGGCCGAGATCATCGGATCGCCGATCGCGACGGATGTGTTGCGTAAGCGCAACAAGGACGACGAGCAGACCAATGAGATCAGCGGTTATGTGCTGTCGCAGGGCGTCGAAGTCCGCTCGCGCGAGGTTGAGAAGATCGCCAAAGTGGCGCGTGAATCGACCGAGCTTATCAGTCAGGGCATTGAATTTGTATCGAATTCGCCAGAGTTCTTTTATACGGATCTGGGCAAATTGAAACTTGAGATGCTGGGTCTGGCCACGCAGAATGCCAAAGAGCGGGCGATGAGCATCGCGGGTTCTGTTGGCAATAAGATCGGGTTGATGCGTTCGGCGAAGATGGGAGTGTTCCAGATCACGCCGATCACATCGACTGATGTGTCCGACTGGGGGATGAACGACACCTCCTCCTTCGAGAAGAAAGTCATGTCAGTCGTCTCAGCCAGCTTCGCCATTGAATAAAGATCAGAGCAGGAATTCCCTCCCCCCTTGTGGGGGAGGGCCAGGGTGGGGGCCATGAAATAAGTGTGTGTCCCCTTTGGGTCTTTCTTGACAATACTATCTATGGATAGTATACTTCAGGCAGGAGAAAAGTGATATGGATGCCAGGAAGCGGATGATCAAAGAGCAAAAGAAGATAGCCCGGATGGTCACATCCCGGTTCCCTGAATATTATTTGGCAGGGGGAACGGCATTGGCGTTTCATCTTAAGCATCGGTTTTCCGAGGACCTGGATTTTTTCAGCCCGTCTTACACACCGGCCTCGGCAGACAAGATCATGCGGCATATCAAGGTTATGACCGGGTATTCTTTCAAAGTGGGCGACGCGCTCAAAGGGAACAAGAAGATCGCCGGGATGAAAGTCTTTTATCTTGATATGGGCAGTGCGGTCATGAAAGTGGACTTTGTCGAGGATGTGTTCGGGGATGCGGTTGTGGTTGAGAAGGGCATTCTTTCCCTCGCGGATATTTATCGGCATAAGATCTTTGCGGCCATTGGTGTGCGGGGGAAGATGTCTTCTACAGGAGGGCCTGTTGCCGGAGGGCGTCAGAGCGTGAAAGACCTTTATGATCTTTATACGCTTTCCAAACGTCATGAACCGCTTAAGAAGTTCTTTTTTCGCTATTTCTCTGCAGCGGATGCGGCGCGGCTCGATCATTGGTATCGGGGGTTTCACAGATCGGAAGCGGTGCTTGAGCTTTTGGACCTTGATGTTAAAGATGATCCGCGCAAGGTATTTGCTTATATGGACAAAGTGATCCTGAAGGAAATGGCAGGTTAAAAGATAAAAGGCGTGCTATGAGAACGAACTGGTTGTGGGATACAAAATTGAAAGAAGACCGGGTCCGTCAGATCCTGCACGACGAACGTGATCCGCGGTTCTTTATTTATGCGGCTAAACTTCTGGCGCGTGTGCGCGACCATGATGAAGTTCTTTCCTGGATCAGCCATGAGGTTTGGGACCGGAATTGGCCTTTGATCAGGTCCCGCATGATCAAGGATGCATGGGCGCGGCCTGCCGTTGCCCGCTGGGATAGGTTCCATGCGCAAGCCATTCCGCCGGAACGTTTTGATATTGCCAGGCAGATCAGGCACGCGAGAAAAGCCCTGGGTTTGAACCAGGAGCAGTTTGCCCGCAAGATGGGCGTTATTCAGCAGTATGTTTCGAGCCTGGAGACCGGGCGGGAGAATATTACGCTTGATACCTTGCGCAAGGTCGCCGGGGTCCTTCAGAAAAAGGTGGTCGTTCGATTGGCATAGCCCACGACACTACGCTGTCGCCGGCATCCGTTATACTTCCTTAGCAACCCAAGGAGGTATCCATGCCCGACGATCTCAGCATCCCCCCGCAACTTATCCTGAATCATCCCGTAGGCGACATCATTCCGTTCAATGACGTCATCCTCGACGATGCCGTGCGCGCGTTCCATTGCCTCAAGGAAGGCTGGCAGAAGATGCGGAGCTTGCGCGATCTGTACAACCTTTGCCACGCGGCGGGGCAGGTCGATAAATACCTCGAGATCACCAAAGAGGCGCGCACCATGCCGGAGCTGGTGCCGTTCAAGACGGATGTGCTTTTTTTCGCGGGCAGTATCTGCGAGGACGACCGCCGTTATGATCAGGCGCTGGAGTATTACCTGCGCTGTCTGGAGTTTGACACCGACACCGAGTGGATCCGCTACAACCGCGCGGTGAACGCGGCGTTCTGTTATCTGATGAAGGGCGACCCGTTCAAGGCCAAGGAGCATTGCGAGGCCGCGATCATCATCGATCCCGACGAATGGCTTGCCTGGAAGAACCTGGGGATGGCTTTTGAAGCGTTGGACAACGCGCGCGAGGCCGCCCGGTGTTATGTCAGGGCCATACGCCTGAGCAATGGCAATATCGGGCCGGTCATTTACCTGCGCGAGCTTGTCAAACGCTGTGCCGACCAGATCAAGGACCTGGACAAGGTGCGCGAGGAGCTGGTCAAAAAAGGCGTGCTGGTGTGAATGTCTTAGCCACGATCACCATCAGCATCGCCCGGCAGACGCTGACGCTTGCCCGTGACGGCAAAGCCCTCAGGAGTTGGCCGGTCTCGACATCACGCTACGGCGCGGGATGCCAAAGCGGCAGTAATAAAACACCCACAGGCGCGCACCGGATCGTCAGCAAGATCGGTCGGAACGTTCCTATGGGTGGTGTGCTGTGCAAACGGCATTATACAGGCAAGATTGCCGCAATATTCCAGAGGCCGCGCGCCGGGCGGGTCGATCAGATCACGACCCGGATCCTGCGCCTTGAGGGGCTTGAGGAAGGCATCAACCGCGGCGGCGATGTCGACACCTTCAGGCGCTGTGTTTATATCCACGGCACGCCCGAGGAATGGCTGATCGGCACGCCGGTATCGCACGGTTGTATTCGCATGAGGAACCGAGACGTCGTTGAACTGTTCGAGTTGGCGAGGCGGGGGATGCGGGTCAGTATAGAATAGGCGCGGCCTTTGGGGCGGAGGGCGGGATGCCACCACATCGGCGTCTGGAGAATTGTGTTCCTCGGCGAAGGATTTTTTTATTTATAGTCATAATTAAGTAATGAAAGAAAACAGCGGCTAATAAAATTATTTCTGTTTATAATATCATCAAACGATGGAGGATTGTCCATGGGAAGAAAGAAGGCCACGGGCTCATCTGTGGCACCAAAAGTGATTTCTTTGTTTGCAGGATGTGGCGGGTTGGATCTTGGCTTTCATCAGCAAGGGTATGATGTTGTTTGGGCTAATGATTTTAACGAATGGGCTGCAGCGACCTATAAGCATAATCTTGGCAATGCGATGGTCTGCAAGGATATTGAGAAAATTGATCCGTTAAAGGACAAATCAATTCCTGCCTGTGACTTAATTTTGGGGGGGTTCCCTTGCCAGGATTTTTCCATG
>CAZXSE010000028.1:0-10598 GCA_964643325.1 uncultured Planctomycetales bacterium | reverse complement strand
GCGAGAAAATACCCCAGCGCCTGGACCGCCCCGACCATGAGCCCTGCCAGAAGAAGCCTCCCCCGCGTACGCGCATCATGCACCAAATAAGCGCCCGTCAGCCCGCCCACGAACACAATGGCGCAATAATTCAGCGGCAAGCCGATCGCAAGACTAAGAACGGCCGCAGATACAAACGACATGGAGAACGCCAACTGCAAGTCATTGAAGAGTAGGACCGTAAGCATGCCAACGGCCGCAACCGGGACCGAGTAAGGCGACAAATGCAAATACGATGTCATGACATACGCAACAGCGACGATAAGCGTCAGCAGAAGACCCAAATGCAGGAACCTTTTCGCGTTCACATCGCGAAAAAGCGCCAGATGCCAGCCGTAAAAGACCAGCAATAAAGGAATGAGCAAGGACAGCCCGGCCATCAGGCAATAACCTGACAAGATAAAGAAAATGACGGCCGCGATCATAGCACGGTCTTTCTTGTTATTTATGATACTTGTCATAAGCCTCAATGATCTTCTGCACCAGCTCGTGACGCACCGTGTCTTCCGCGGTCAGGTGCACGAACTTGATCTCTTCGACGGTGCGCAAGACCTTCTCCGCCTCGATAAGGCCGATCAACTGCCCCTCGGGAAGGTCGCTCTGGGTCACATCGCCCGTGATGATGGTCTTGGAATCGAATCCCAGGCGGGTCAGGAACATCTTCATCTGCTCGGGCGTCGAGTTCTGCGCCTCGTCGAGAATGACGAACGCCTCGTTGAACGTGCGCCCGCGCATGTATGCCAGGGGCGCCACCTCGATGATGCCCTGCTCGGCATACTGCTCGACCTTGTCCGGCTCCAACATTTCATAAAGCGCGTCATACAAAGGGCGCAGGTACGGCATGACCTTCTGCTCGAGCTCGCCCGGCAAAAAGCCCAGGTTCTCACCCGCTTCGACCGCGGGGCGCGTCAGGATGATGCGCCTGACAAGCCCCTTCTTGAGCGCGTTAACAGCCATGGCCATGGCCAGGTAAGTCTTTCCCGTACCGGCGGGGCCGATGCCGAAAACAATATCGTATTTCTTGATCGCCTCGACATATTCGATCTGCCCGCGGGTCTTGGGCGTGATAAGCCCGCCCTTGATGGGCAGTTCGATCTTTTCTTTCGACAAACGCTTGAGGCCGTCCTCTTTTTCCTGTTCCGCCACGCGATTGGCGTACTGGATGTCGCGCTTCTTGACGCCGCGGCCGCTCTTGACGATGCCCAAGAGGTAATTAAAAAGTTCGCCGACCTGGTTGACCTTGTCATCAGGCCCGTCCACACGAAGCCCTTCCTGGGTGCGATAGATACGAACGCCGAACTCTTTCTCAATGGTCTTTAAGTTCTCGTCGTATTTCCCGAAAAGCTGCTGGATGTCATGATTGTCGTCGAACTTCAGGTTAAGGATCATGCGCTAGGGCCTCTCTTTATTGGTTGTCCGCCGGCTGAGTAACATTATCGATCGACGGGATCTTCAACACGGTCCCGGGCTTGAGAAAATTCGGGTCCTTGATCGCGTCGCGATTGGCATCATAGATCTTCGTCCATTTGCTGAAAGAACCGTAAGTTTTCTTGGCGATCTTCTGCAGGGTATCGTCCTTCTGCACCGTATACTCCGTGGCCGCCACAGGAACTGCCGGAACGGCCGCGCTCTGGGGTAGGGTGAAATTATTTTCCGGCCCTGTAACAGGCACTGCCTCCTGAACCGCGCCCTGAACGGGCTGATCAGCCGCGATCATTGCCGCCGCCTTATCCTTCTCGACGACCTCCATCACGACCATCTTGCGGGTCTTGACCGGTGCGTTCTCTGACTGCCCCGGGATCCCCTGGTCCACGCGCGGACGGTTGACCGTATAAGTCCTGACCGAGAAGCACCCGGAAAAGATCACGGCCATCGCGCCTACTGATAAAGTTCTCCATAACTGCCTGTTCATAAGGTCTCCTGTCATTTCTTTTTTAATGCCACAAGGCCAAGGTCCTGCAATTGCTTCGCTTCTACGTCCGACGGAGCATCCGAAAGCGGGCATGAGCCCTTCTGCGTCTTGGGAAAAGCGATAGTGTCGCGGATCGAATCAAGTCCGGTCAGGATCGCGACCAGCCGGTCGAGCCCGTAGGCAACGCCCGCGTGCGGCGGCGCACCATACTCAAAAGCGCGCAGCAGGAACCCGAAGCGCGCCTCGATCTCTTCCTGCCCCAGGCCGATCGTGTCGAATATCTTCTTCTGGATATCACGCCGGTGGATACGGATGGAACCCGAACCGATCTCGTTGCCGTTAAGCACCAGATCATACGCGCGCGAACGGATATTCGACAGGTCTTTTCCGTCGAGCTTGGCTACATCTTCCGGATGAACAGACGTGAAAGGATGATGTTCGCTCTCCCAACGCTTTTCTTCCTCATTCCATTTAAAGAGCGGGAATTCGGTGACCCACAGGAACGCGAACTCTTCCTTATTGTTCTTGTCCTTGCGGATATCAGGCTTGTCACAACCGTATTTGGCCATGGCCTCGGCATGCGTCATGCGCGGGAACGGCGTCGGAAGGTCAATGCCCTTGACCGCCTTAAGGATCTTCGCGAACATCCGCTCGGTCACGGCGTACACATCTTCCTCGTCGACAAAGGACATCTCCATATCGATCTGGGTGAACTCGGGCTGACGGTCCGCGCGCAGGTCCTCGTCGCGGAAACATTTGACGATCTGGTAATAACGGTCCATGCCGGAGACCATCAAAAGCTGCTTGAACAGCTGCGGCGACTGCGGCAATGCGTAGAACCGCCCCTGGTTCAGGCGCGAGGGCACCAGAAAATCGCGGGCGCCTTCAGGTGTTGATTTTGTGAGGACCGGCGTTTCCACCTCGATAAAGTCCTCGCTGTTCAGGAATGCCCTGACCGTCGCGGCCATGGTGTGGCGTGTCAAGAGCGCTTCGCGCATCTTGTCGCGTCGAAGATCAAGATACCGGTAGGTCAGCCGCAACTCCTCGGTGACGTCCACCAACCCGTCGATCTCGAACACCGGGACCTTGCTTTCATTAAGGATCTCCAGCTCTTTTGCCAGGAGCTCCACCCCGCCGGTGGGCATGTCGGCATTGACATTCTTGTCCGGACGAACACTGACCGAACCCTTGATGCGGACCACGAACTCGGGTCCCAATTTCTGGGCCGTTTCGTGGGCGGCTTTCGCCACCGACGGAACAAAAACGACCTGCGTGATGCCGTAGCGGTCGCGGATATCAATGAAAATAAGCTTGCCGTGATCCCGGCGGCGATGCACCCATCCGGTCAAAACGACTTCCTGGTCCTTGTTTGCCGGCCGGAGCGCGCCGCATGTGTGTGTCCGTAACATTATAAAGCCTTTCTTAAGTGTTCAACGATGCCGCCGCGCGCCACCGCCATCTGATCGCCGGTGGCCATGTTCTTGACCACAACAGCCGCATTCTTTTTTCCTTCTTCATCAATAACAAGCGCGTAACGGGCGCCTGTTTTATTCGCCTGCTCGAACTGCTTCTTCACGGCGCGGGCTTTTCCGAAATCCATATCCGCGGCAATGCCATGCGCGCGCAACTCATGAACAAGGGCAAAAACATCCGCCTCGAACTCCGGCTTGCCCGCCACGACAAAAACATCCAGCCCGCGCATCGTTGCTGCAGGCGCACCCTGCGCCTCGAGCGCCAGAAGGATCCTTTCCATGCCCAACGCAAAACCTATGGCCCCCACAGCCTCGGGAAAACGCCGGTCCCCACCGCCCAACTGCTCGATGAGGCCATTGTACCGTCCGCCAGCGCCGAGCGCGTCCTGCGCACCCAGGCTCGCGCACGAGATCTCAAAGACCGTATGCGTGTAATAATCCAACCCGCGCACCAAGTGCGAAGAAACTTCATACGCCACACCTAATTGATCAAGCCCCTGGCGCACCTGTTCAAAATATTTCAGCCCCGCCTCTGACAAATGGCGCGTGCCGATATCCAGCTCTTTGATCAGATCTTTGCAAGCCTGGTCTTTGGAATCAAGCAGGCGGAAAACATTGCGCTCGTACTGGCTCTTGGCATCGTCGCTCAAATGATCGATCTTGCCCTTGAGCTCTGCCCTCAGCCAATCCGCGAACTTTTGTTTATCATCGGCGCTGCCAAGGCTGTTGATCCTGAGCTTAAAATCCCTGACCCCGAAAGACTTGAGAAGTTCAACGCTCAAGGCGATCATTTCGGCATCCAGGAGCGGATGGTCCGCTCCCCGCCCGATCGCCTCGGCACCGATCTGATGGAACTGACGCAGTCGTCCTTTTTGAGGACGCTCGCCGCGGAACATTGCTCCAATGTAAAAGAGTTTTGATAAGAACGCTTCGCGCCCCAGGTCATACTGATTATACGCGCGCACGATAGGCGCTGTACCCTCGGGGCGCAACGCAAAAGCAGCGTCTTCAGATGTCCCGGCACGCTGGCTCTTGACCTCTAAAAGCTGTTTGTTAACGACTTCGGTTGTTTCGCCCAGGGAACGTTTGAAAAGGCCGGTCTCTTCAAAGACAGGGGTCCGTATCTCGCTATAACCGTATGTGTTAAAAAGCGTTCTGGCTTTTTGCTCAAGGGTTTGCCATGCAGCGGCCTGCCCGGGAAGAATATCGCTGGTGCCGCGGGGAGAAGAGATCTTCACGTTATTTGATCTTCTGTTTCATCTCAAGGCCGGGTTTAAAAACGACCACGCGGCGCGGCGGAACAGGCACGCTGTCCCCGGTGCGCGGGTTGCGCCCCAGACGGGCGCGGCGTTCCTTGATCTTGAACACGCCAAAATTGCGCAGTTCAACCTTCTCATTACGATTCAAACTGTCAATAATGACATCAAATGTCTTTTGGACGATCTTCTTGACGTCGACCTGCTTAATGCCGGTCATGTCCGTGATCTTGACAACAATATCTTTCTTGGTCATAAGGTAAAACCTCCTGAAATTTTGTAACTATCGTATCAACAAGGCTTTAGAGTGTCAACAAGAAATTAGGCCCCCTTTTGGGGCCCCGTCGGGTCACAGGACGACCCGGAAAGAGCCTTCCCCGGCCACCGACTTGATCTCGTCCATCAACACCTCACTGGGCGTCACATAAAGGTCGCGCCCGACCTTGATCTCGATGCTGCGGTGATTGCGGGTGTCGATCTGCAGCTGAACGGGCGTGTCCCCGGGAAAACGCTCAAGCTTCTTTTTGATCAGGGTCAATGCCTCCGGCCCGCCCTTGGTCATGTCGATGCGGATCAGCCTCACAAGCTGGTATATCTCATTGATATCGCGCAGTTCATCGATGATCAAGTTGCGCGGACCCGACGGCTTGCCATCCCTGCCCTTGCGCGCAACAACCTTGCCCTTGACCACAATGATAGCGCCCTCCTTGATATGCGACTGGACCTCCTTGAACACCTCAGGAAACGCCACCGCCTCGGCCGCGCCCTCAAGGTCCTCAAGCGTCAGGATCGCCATCCGCTCCCCGCGGCTCTTGGTCACCGTATAACGGACATCCGTGATCATGGCGATCATGGCGAGCGACTGATTCTCCATCATGCCGGGGATCTTGGCCGTCGTGGCATTGGTAAAGGTCTGGATCTCGACAACATACCGGTCCAGCGGATGCCCGCTCAAATAAAAACCGAGAAGTTCTTTCTCCGACGCCAAAAGCTGCTGCTGCGGCCATTCTTTCATTTCCGGAAGAATATCAGGCTCAGCGGAGAATCCTCCCGCGTCGCTTTCCATGGAAAAGAACGACAGTTGCCCGATGTGCGCGTCTTTCTGACGAATGGCCCCGCCATTGAGCGCCTCGTCGAGGACGGCGGCCATCTGCGACCGCTTGGCCCCGAAACTGTCGAAGGCGCCGCAGCGGATCAGTGATTCCAGGACCTTGCGATTGCAGGCATGCAGATCGACCCTCCGGCACAGATCAAAGACGGATGTAAAGCGGCCGTTCTTCGCGCGCTCGGCAATGATGGAATCAATGGCCCCTGCTCCCACATTCTTGATGCCTAGAAGGCCGTAACGGATCGCGCTCTTACCGACCACGGCGAACAAAGGCTGACTCTCATTGACATCCGGCGGCAGGACCTTGATCCCCATGGCTTCCGTGGCCTTGATATAATCCACGATCTTATCAAGATCATTGCGTTCGTTCGTCAAGAGCGCGCACATGAACTCGACGGGATAATTCGCTTTAAGATACGCGGTCTGATATGTAATAAGCGCGTACGCCGCGGAATGCGAGCGGTTGAACCCGTAACCCGCGAACTTGTCGATAAGATCGAACAGGTTGTTCGCTTCTTCCTCAGGAATGCCGCTGACACGTGCGCAACCCTCGACGAAAGACGCGCGCACTTTCGCCATGACATCACTTTTCTTTTTGGATATGGCGCGGCGCAGGTTATCGGCCTCGGCCAGCGAGAACCCGGCAAGTTCGCTCGTCATCTGCATGACCTGTTCCTGGTAGATGGCGACCCCGTAGCTGTTCTTGAGGACCTTCTCCAGCTTGGGATGCATATACTCGACGGGAGCTTCCCCGCGCTTGCGCCTGATAAAATCATCGACCATGCCGCTGCCCAGCGGCCCCGGGCGGTAAAGCGCCAGCAGCGCGATAATGTCCTCAAATTCCGACGGCTGACTACGGACCAGAAGGTTCTTCATCCCGTCGCTTTCCACCTGGAACACGCCGGCGCTCTCACCCCGGTCCAAAAGTTCATAAGTCTTTTTATCATCCAGCGGGAGCTTGCGAATATCCAGAGCGACTCCGCGGGTTTCTTTAATAATACGCACCGCGTCCTGGACGAGGGTCAGCGTCTTAAGGCCCAAAAAGTCCATCTTCAAAAGTTTGATCTTCCCGATGCCCTTCATCGTATAGGCCGTCGTGATCTGATCGTCAACCTTGTAAAGCGGCACATATTCGATCAGCGGCTTATCAGCGATCACAACACCCGCCGCGTGCACCGACGCGTGGCGCGTCAGGCCTTCCAGCACGCGCGCGATCTCCATCAGGCGCCGCGCTGTATCATCGCTCGCGATCAACTCCTCAAGCTGCGGCTCCATATCAATGGCCCGGTCAAGGGTCACGTGCACGGCTTCGCCATTATCGTCCATGATCCTGTCGGGAATGAGCTTGGCGATACGGTCCACATCAGCATACGGCAGGCCGAGCGCTCTGCCTACGTCGCGCACTACGGCCTTGGCCTGCATAGTCCCGAAGGTGATGATCTGCGCCACGTTCTCCCGGCCGTATTTCTGCGTCACATAATCAACGACCTCGTTGCGGCGTTCGAAACAGAAATCAATATCAATATCCGGCATGCTCACACGCTGGGGATTAAGGAACCGCTCGAAGAACAGCGAATACTTGATGGGGTCAAGGTCCGTGATGCCCAAGAGGTAACTGACAATGCTCCCGGCCGCGGACCCGCGCCCCGGCCCAACGGGGATCCCCTGGCTCTTGGCATAATGGACAAAATCCCAGACGATCAGGAAATACCCGATGAACCCCATCTTGTCGATCTCGCTCAGCTCAAAATCAAGCTGCTTCAGGACATTCTCCGGCACCGTGTTACCATAACGCTCTTGCGCGCCCTCGAGGCACAGATGCCTCAGATAAGTCTCCTTGGTCTTTCCCGACGGGCAAGGATATTCCGGCACATGATATTTGTCAAAATTGAGCTTCAGATTGCACTTCTCCGCGATCGCCATGGTGTTCGACAGCGCTTCCGGCGCCCACGCAAAGAGCGCCGCCATCTCCTGGGCGCTCTTGAAATAGAACTGGTCGGAATTCATGCGCATGCGCTTGGGATCGGCAAGCGTCGTCTGGGTCTGGATGCACAACAACGTCTCATGGGCCTGGGCATGGGCATATTCCAGATAATGAACATCATTGGTCGCAACCAAAGGCAGGCACATCTCGCGCGAAAGCCGCAGCAGGCCTTCGTTGGCGTTCCTTTGTTCGGAAAGCCCGTGCTCCATCACCTCCAGATAAAAATCCCCGGGCGCAAAGATCTGGCGATAAGCATCCGCTGCGGCAAGCGCTTCGTCATATTTTCCGGCGCACAACTTTTTCGGGATCTCGCCTTTAAGACAGGCTGATAATCCGATCAGACCTTTGGCGTGGGCAGCCAAAAGTTCTTTATCAATGCGCGGCTTGTAATAAAACCCGTCGGTGTACCCGGCAGAAACAAGCTTCATCAGATTGGCATACCCTACGGCATCTTTCGCCAGAAGGACAAGGTGCGCCGTGGAGCGCTGATCGCCCGAACGTTCCTGCCGGGCGCCGGGCGCCACATACACTTCACAGCCGATGATGGGCTTGACCCCCGCGTGTTTGGCCTCCTCATAAAAATCAAGGGCGCCGAACATATTGCCATGATCGGTCATGGCAAGGGCTGGCATCTCATACGCTTTGGCTTTTTCTACAAGGTCCTTGAGGCGGCATGCCCCGTCGAGAAGGCTGTACTGGGTGTGCACATGAAGATGGATGAAATCTGAAGGCATATCAGAAAGAAACCCCGGGGATCGCGCGCGATGGCACGATTCCCGGGGGTTAGGTCAAGGTTGCTGTTTTATTCCCACTCGATGGTCGCCGGCGGCTTTGAACTGATGTCGTAAACCACACGGTTGACACCGCGAACTTCATTGATGATACGATTGGAGATCTTACCCATCAGATCATACGGCAAATGCACCCAGTCCGCTGTCATGCCGTCAACGCTATTGACACAGCGTAGCGCAATAACATTCTCGTAGGTGCGCTGATCGCCCATGACACCGACGGTCTTGATCGGCAACAGCACCGCGAACGACTGCCACACCTCGGTGTAAAGCCCGGCGCGCTTCATCTCTTCCAGCACGCGCTCATCGGCTTCACGCAGGATCGCAAGCCTCTCCTCCGTCACATCACCCAGAATGCGGATGGCCAGGCCCGGACCCGGGAACGGCTGACGCTTGAGGATGGACTCGGGCACCGCCAGATGCTTGCCGATGACCCTGACCTCGTCCTTGAAAAGATCGCGGAACGGCTCGATCAATGTCAACTGCAGGCTCTTGGGAAGCCCGCCCACATTATGGTGGCTCTTGATGACGGCAGATGGCCCGCCCGTCGGAGAGATAGATTCGATCACGTCCGGGTACAGCGTGCCCTGACCGAGGAACTCAACACCTTTGATCTTCTTGGCCGCCTCCTGGAACACCTCGACGAACACGCGCCCGATGATCTTGCGTTTTTCTTCGGGATCAGCGACGCCTTTAAGCTCATCAAGAAAACGCTTCTGCGCGTCGATCACCGTCAGATTGATCTTGTAATAACCCTTGAATGTCTTCTGGACGGATGCGACCTCGTTCTTGCGCAACAGCCCATTGTCAACGAAGATGCAGTGCAAGTTATTGCCAATTGCCTTGTGGATCAACACCGCGGCCACAGATGAATCGACCCCGCCGGAAAGGCCGAGCACGACCTTCTTCTTACCGACATCTTCCTGCATCTTGCGCACGGAAGCATCGATAAAGCGGTCCATGGTCCAGCGCGGCAGGCATCCACACACCTGCATCACGAAGTTCTGCAGGATCTGCGTTCCCCGCTGGGTATGCACAACCTCGGGATGGAACTGCACTCCGTAGAATTTCTTCGAACGGTTCCCCATGGCCGCGCAATTATTATTGAGCGTATGCGCCAGCTTTTCAAAGCCCGACGGAACCTGAATGATCTCATCACCGTGGCTCATCCACGATGTCAGGTTCGTGGGAAGGTTCACAAAAAGGTCGCGGTTACCGTCAACGAAAAGCTCGGCGCGGCCGTATTCACGGTCCTTGCACTTGTTGACCTTACCGCCGAGCATCTGCGTCATGACCTGCATGCCGTAACACACGCCCAGGATCGGGATGCCCAGCGTAAATATCGCCTTGTCCGGATGCGGAGCGTCCTTGTCATAAACGCTCATGGGCCCGCCGGAAAGAATGATACCCTTGGGGCCGATCTCCTTGATCTGCTGTGCCGGCGTATTGAACGGCATGATGCGGCTGAACACCTTGTTCTCGCGGATGCGCCGCGCGATCAACTGCGTATATTGCGACCCGAAATCAAGGACGAGAATGACATCCTTGGTCTTAAGCTGCCTGACCTTGATGTTCAATGTTTTGGAAGACCCCTTCAGGAGTGTGACCTTCTGGCGCTCCATGAAACCGTTACGGAACCCGTTCTTTTTCTTGAACATGGGCCGCCCGGGATGCTTGAAAGGCTGCGGTGCCGGCCTCTTGACGAGAACGGAAACAGGCTTCTTGGCAGCTTTCTTGACAGGCTTTTTCACAGCCGCCTTTTTGACCAGCTTCTTGATGACCGGCTTCTTCACGAGCTTCTTAACGGGCTTCTTGACGGATTTCTTGACAGCTTTGGCCATAACGATCCACTTTCTCCGAAGTTAACTTCCGATCATTTTTCCACAATCTCATCAAAACAACCATCAAAAAGGCCCTGAAAACAATGCCTATAATGCTGGCCTAATGACACAAGACTAGCAACTTGAAGTACTTATGGAGATTTAACTAAGACAGCACTCTTGTCAAAGTATTAGCCATATATAATATAGTAATGT
>CAZXSE010000027.1:0-11223 GCA_964643325.1 uncultured Planctomycetales bacterium | reverse complement strand
TGCCCCAACAACACAAAGGGCGGCTAGAAGAATATTCATCATGATCCGTTTCATCGGGCCCGCCTTTCCACCGCCTTGATCAGGTCCTGGGCGTCCGCCAGATGCGTGCGCATCTTTGCCTCGCTCACGGGCATGCGCGCGAACCGCACGCCTTCGGCTTCCGCGTAAATATCCCGGATAACATCAATATATTTTGCGTCAACCCTGACATCCCTCAAGGCCGCCTCGACAAAATTCCTGTCGGTCCGTCCCGGCGCAATATCCAGCCGGCGGATGAAATATTCATTGAGCGCTCCCTGCAAACGGTCATAAAAGTCTTTCACATTCCCGGACTTGAGCGCTTCTTCCGCGTTCTTTAATGACAAGAAAGCCTCCCGCGCAGCCTTGACCTGGCGCGCGAATTTAGGATCACTGGTCATCCTCCGGCGGTGCAAATAGAACGCCAGCAGTCCGGCCCACACCTGCACATAGACAACAAAAAGAATATAAAAAAGAAAGTCCCTTCTCATGGCGCCGGACTTTTTGATGAACGCGCCGGGGTCGTCCTTGATGAACACAATGTCGCGCCCGAGCTTTTCCGGCGAAGAAATATTCACCGGAGCGGCAAATCCGACCGCCTGGAACTCCTCTCCCGCGGCCGGCGCTGCGACCTCAAGCGCGAACGGCCCGCGTTCAATGGCCTTATAAGCGCCGTCCTGTGTGTCAAAATAACTGAACTTCACGGGAGGGATCTGCGTGCATTTTACATCCGTCGGGATAATGACCTGCTCAAGGATCTTGTGTCCTGCCTCATCCCTGATCTGGGGGTCATATACCTTGAATCCCGGCGCATCCACCACGGGCATCTTGACGCCCTTCATATTCCCCGCCCCGGAGAGTGTCATGCGCAATGTCACAGGATCACCGGCCTTGACCTTGAGCGGCGCCGCTTCCACGGCAAGATCATACTGCCCCAGCGCGCCGGAGAAATCCGCAGGCTTACCTTCCTCAGGTAAAGGCAGGGTCTCAAGCCGCACCGAGTTGGATGTAATGGTCAAGGGGCGTTTCTGATAGGACGAAAAGAAATTCCCAAAGAACCCGTCGTCAAAGATCCCGCCCGGCGTACCGCGCGTTTCATTGACCTTGAACACAAGAGCCCCTTTGACCAAAGCCGGCCTTACCACAAGCGCGCCCGCCTGGGAAGGATAGATCGTGGTCGTAAATTCGATCACATGCCAGTTCATGCCGTCGAGCACGTCCTCGAATTGGCGCGGCTCAGGGAACGGGTCGATCGCAAAACCCTGCTGTTCCATTTCGGGATAAGAAAGGTCCTGCAGTGAAAGTTCATTGACATAAAGCCGCAATGTCAACGGGACCGCTTCCCCGACAAAAGCTTTTTCCTTGCCAAGGGCCATTAAAAGTTTCAGCCGGTCCTTGATATCCTGCGCCTGCGCCTGTGAGGGTTCCGGCGACGGGGCGGCAGCAACCTCAACAACGATCGCCTCGGTCGTGAATACCTCACCTTTCACATCCACGGTAACAGGAGGAATGACGAATTTTCCCTCCTTGAGAGGAACGAGAACATAATTAAAGGACTGTTCAACGGAATACGCGCCATTGATCACGGACACGCGCGTGGCCGGCCCTGTGTAGCTGGCGTCAAAGCCGTCGATCGGCGGAAGCTCGGGCGGCGTGAGGTCCTTGGCGCCGCTGACCGCGATGGTGTAACGCAGACCCTCGCCCATAGCAACGCGGTTGTCCGTCACCGTTGCTTTCACCGATATATCCCCGGCAAAAGCGCAGGATGCCGCAACAACCGCTATGAACATCATCAACAGGGATTTCTTCATACCCTTTACCAATCCTTAACGACCTGCCGCTCCTGTGCAGAGCGCGGCGTGAAATTCAAAAGCCCTTTAGGCAATTCATTGCGCTCAAAATCGTCAACAACATCGTTCGCGTCTTTCTGTGATGATATCTGCCCCGGGTCGTTTTGTCCAGCCGCGCCATCCTTTTCCTGGGGCGGCTCTTTGTCCTTCTGCTCTTCAGACGCCTTTTGGCCCCCTTGCTGCTCCTGAGAGGGTTGCGGCTTCTCTTGCGCGCCCTGATCTTGAGGCGCTTGCTGCTCCTCAGGCTTGTCCTGATCCTTTGGCTCCCCCTGATCCTTTTGCTCTTGCGGCTTCTGATCGCCCTGATCCTCTTTCTTGTCACCCTGCTTGGGAAGAGGACATTGCTTAGACTGTTGCTGCTGTTGCTGTTGTTGCTTCTCCTTCAATCTCTCAAGCTCTTTTTTCACAAACTCGTAATTATTCTGCGCATCCGCATCCCCGGCATCGGCCGCCATGACCTTGCCAAAGCTCTCGAGCGACAACTCGAGACGCCTGAGCGCTTCCTTAATGTCCTTGTCCTCGCGGCTGATCCCCGACTGATAAAGCGCATTCCCGAGATCATACTGGACATCTTTCCTGAACTTGTCATCGTCGGTCAAAAGGCTTTTTTGAAAATGCTCTGCCGATGCATCATGATCGCCGGTCTTATAAGAAGCAACCCCAAGATCATATTCGATCCGGGCATCTGAAGGATTCTTTTGCGCGGCTTTTTCATAATGCTTGAGAGCGTCCTGGAACTTTCCCTGATGATAAAGGGCGTTACCCGCGCGCACATCCCCGGCTCCCTGCGCCGCAAATGCGTCCGCTGCCGCCAACACGATCATCATGGCCGTTACAATAAATACTCTCATGCCACGACCCTCCTCAACGCAAGGCCCGTCTCAAGCGCTAGGCAAAGCAATGCCAGAAACAGCGGGACCTGGAACTTCTCGTGATAGCGCTGCTGCATTTTTGTATCAATGTCACGTTTTTCCATGCGCGCGATATAGTTCTCGTAAATATAATCAAGCCCAAGCTCTGCCCCGCTCGAGCGCACATACGCGCCGCCGGTAACCGCGGCGATCTCTTTAAGCAGGGTCTCGTTCAGACGGGATTTGACAAAATTCCCGTCGTGGTCCTTGATGAATCCGGCCTGGCCGTTCTCGTCAATAACGCGCACCAGCTCCCCTTCGCGCGTACCGATGCCGACGGTAAAGATACGGACCTTCTTGTCGGCCGCCGCCCTGGCCTGGCCCAAAGGATCGCCTTCCCAGCTTTCCCCGTCCGTCAGGATGACTACCGCCTTATACTGCGCCGGAACGTCCTGATAACCTTTCAGCGCCTCAGCGATCGCCCTGCCCAGGTCCGTGCCTCCCCGAGGGATCGTGCCGGCGCTGAGATCCTCAAGGCTGAGCAGGAACCCTCCATAATCCACGGTAAGCGGGCACGCAAAGAATGCATCGCCGGAAAAAGCGATAAGCCCGATCCTGTCGCCGGAAAGCTTCTTCACAAGGTCTTTAACGGCCAGCTTGGCCCGTTCCAGGCGATTGGGTTTTACATCTTCGGTCAGCATGCTTTTTGAGGTGTCCACCGCGATCATGATGTCAAGGCCGTAATGCTTGACCTCCTGCCAGTCGAATCCCCACTGGGGGCGCGTGAGCGCGATCATGGAGAAAAGAAAAACAAGCGTCACCAGCGCCTCTTTCCAGACGAACCGTTGCGGCGAGAAGCTGTATGCTGTCACGCGCGCAAGCTGTTTGTCGCCGAACTTATGCCTTGTCTTGCGGCGGACCTTGGCGAGGGCGGCCAACATCAAGGCTATCAGCCCGACGGCAAATATTGCATTGAACAGCTGGGGTTTTGCAAAATGGATCATGGTATCCTTAAAAAGACCGTCCTGGCCAGCACCACTTCGACCAGCAAGAGCGCCAGTGCCGCCCACAGGACAACATCAAAAAGCTCCCGGACCTCGCGGTAGCCTGTATCCTCGAATTTCACTTTCTCAAGCCTGTTGATGCGATCGTAGATGTTCTTCAATGAATCCGTATCCGTTGCCCGGAAATATTCCCCGCCTGTTGTCGCGGCGATCTTGCGCAGGATATCCTCGTCGATCTCGATCTTGACCTGCTGGTACACCACGCGCCCGAAAAGGTCCTGTACCGGATAGGGCGCCAGCTCCTTGGTCCCCGCGCCGACGGTGTAGATCTTGATCCCCAGGGCCGCGGCCGCGTCCGCCGCCTCCAGCGGGGATATTTTTCCCGCATTATTCACACCGTCGGTCAACAACACGATGACTTTGCTCTTGCCATCGGCCTTGCGCAGGCGCGCCACGCCCGCCATGATCGCCGAACCAATAGCCGTGCCGTCTTCCATCAGCCCGAAGCGCACCCTCTCCAGATTGGCCAGCAGCCAGTTGTGGTCCGATGTCAGAGGACTTACCGTGTAAGGCCGCGCGGCAAAAGCGATCAGCCCCAGGCGGTCATTCGCCCTCTCGACGATAAAGTCTTTCAGGACCGACTTGACGACATCCAGGCGATTCTGCCTCTTGCCATTGATCGTAAAGTCCTCGGCCATCATGCTCGTCGATGTGTCCAGTACGAGCGCCATATTAACGCCCTCCGATGAGGACTTCGCCTCTTCAAGGACGCTTTGAGGGCCGGCCAGGGCTGTGATGAAAAGAACAAGGACCAGGGTCCTTAACACGAACGGCACATGCATCAGGCGCACGCGCCATGTGCGCTGCAGCCCCCTCATGAACCCGGCCGACGGAAAAGCAAACACCGGCGGACGGCGGCGCATATAAAGATAGATCAAGGGCGGCAGCAATAACGGGATCAGGAGAAAGAAGGCCGGCGTCTTGAATGTCATCGCGACTCCTCTACAAAGATCCTGGCAAGCCTCATGGCGGATAACATCTGTTCAACGGAAGGAACGAATTTCGCGAACTTGACCATATCGCTGGCGTTCAGAAAGTCTTGCAGAAAGCCCTGCTGCGCGGCGGGAAGCTTGCCGGAAGACTGCGCCACGGCCATGAACTCTTCCGTGGTCATCTCGGGAGCGCGCACATTAAAACGCTCCTCGATGTACCAACGCACAACACCTGAAAGCCGCGAATAATATTCCTTAACAAGCCCCTGAGAGGCCAGGCCTTCCCGTTCGATCGCGGCCATGGCCTCAAGCGCGGTCTCCCAGGCAGGCTTTTGAGGGTCCAGCGACCGGGCCCGCGCCTTGCGGCGCCTGCACAGGATCCATATCCACGCACCCAAAGAAAGTGCCGCAATAATGCCCAGCAAGATCCACAACCACAGCCATTCCCCAGGAATACCGACGGGGCCGCGGATATCGCGAAGTTCCAGCGCGGCCTGCGGCATTGGGGCGTTAACAGGATCAGCGGCGGTCATCTCATCCTCTTCCTGCGTTTGGCAAAAAATCTGACAAGGCTGTCGGCATAAGGCACATCCGTCGCAATATCAATATGGTCCACATCCATGGAACGAAAAAGCCTTTCACGCGCCTGCAGCCGCGCCTGCGCTGAACGGGCATATGCCTGGCGCACGCCGGCATCCATGGTATCGATCGTCACAAGCTCGCCTGTTTCAGCATCCTCGATATCCAGCAGCCCGCACGGCACAAGCGCCTGCTCGCGCGGATCATTGAGGGTCACGGCAATGATGTCATGCCGGCGGTTGGCAATAGCCATGGCTTTCGCGAACATCGGCTTGCCGCCTTTCCCCGGGCGCGATTCAATAAAATCCGAGATAACAAAACACACGGCGCGGCGCGTTGTCACCTGCATCATGAACTCGAGGGCTGAGGCAATGTCCGTGCCCCGCCCTTCGGGGCGAAAGCACAAGACCTCGCGAATGATCCGCAAAACGTGACTCCTGCCCTTGCGCGGCGGGATGAATTTCTCGACGGTGTCGGTGAAGATAGCCAAGCCGATCTTGTCATTGTTGCGGATCGCGGCAAACGACAGAACTGCGGCGATCTCCGCGGCCAGACGGCTTTTGAGCTCGCGCGCCGTGGCAAAATGGCACGACGGCGAGGCGTCAACAAGCACCATCACGGTCATCTCGCGTTCTTCAACGAACTTCTTGATATGGGGAATTCCGGTACGGGCTGTGACGTTCCAGTCGATGGCGCGTACATCATCGCCCCGCTGGTATTCGCGGACCTCGTCGAACTCCATGCCGCGACCCTTGAACACGCTGTGGTACTGGCCGGCAAAGACATCCGTGACCATGCGGTTGGTCATGATCTCGATACGGCGGACTTTGGCGAGGACTTCCTTGGGGATCATAAGCAGGGCTCTCGCGATCAGATCAACTACGGGACCTGTACCTGTTCAAAAATGCGCGTGACCAGGTCTTCCGATGTCAAATTCTCAGCCTCGGCCTCATAGCTGGGCATTACCCGGTGGCGCAAGACATCCATGCCGATGGTCTTGACATCCTGCGGCGTCACATAACCCCTGCCCTGCAGGAACGCGTACGCTTTGGATGCGACGGTCAGGTTGATCGTCGCGCGCGGGCTTGCGCCATACTGGATCAGGGCCTTAAGGTCCGCCAGGCCGTATTTCTCCGGCTGACGGGTCGCCTCAACGATGTCAACGATATAGCACTGGACCTTCTCGTCCATATAGACCTCATCGACCACCTTGCGCGCGCGCAATATCTCGGCCGGCGTAATGATCTTATTGAGCTCAATGCGCCGTCCGGTATTGCCCATGCGCTTGAGGATCAAGAGCTCCTCTTCCTTCGTCGGATACGTGACCTTGACCTTGAGCATGAAACGATCGACCTGGGCTTCCGGCAACGGATAGGTCCCCTCCTGCTCAATGGGGTTCTGCGTGGCCAGGACAAGAAAGGGATCCTCAAGCTTCATGGTCTCTTCACCGATGGTGACCTGTCGTTCCTGCATGGCCTCCAAGAGCGCGCTCTGCACTTTCGCGGGCGCTCTGTTGATCTCGTCCGCCAGGATAATGTTCGCGAATACGGGCCCCCGCTTGACGGAGAAGCCGCCGGTGCGCTGGTCGTAGATCAGCGTCCCGATCAGGTCCGCCGGCAGCATGTCAGGCGTGAACTGGATACGCTGGAATTTTGCCTGCATGGTGTCCGCAAGCGCCTTGACCGCCGTGGTCTTGGCCAGCCCGGGGACCCCTTCGATCAGGACATGCCCGTTGGCAAGGATACCGACCATGAGCCGCTCGATCAGGTCTTTCTGGCCGACGAGGACTTTCTGGACCTCCATGGTCAGGGCGCCAACGAACGCGCTTTCTTTCCGGACCATCTCGTTAACAAGGGAAACGCTTTCAGATGACATATGCCTGCCTCCTATAACTCGCCGTTATCATAAAGTTCAATGATCGCCGCCACCGGCGCCGGATGATACCAGATGCCGGAATAATTCCTGATCTCCGCGATCGCCCGATCCTTGGAAACCCCTTTGCGGTACGGCCTGTCAGTCGTCATGGCATCCATGGTGTCCGCCACGGCAATGATCGACGAGATCATGGGGATCTCCTCGCCTTTTAATCCCTGGGGATAGCCCGTGCCGTCGAACTTTTCATGGTGGTGTTTTACGCCGGCGATGCAGCCCTCGAAATCCGTCAATGAAGAAAGGATGTCCGCGCCGCGGGTCACATGCGTCTTCATGACCGCGTATTCCTCTTCCGTGAGCGGCCCCTTCTTGGTCAGGATGGCCTCGGGGATCCCGATCTTGCCAATATCGTGCAGAAGGCTCGCGATGTAAAGATTCTCGAAGAATTTTTCCGGGACATCAAAAGCGCCCTTGGCTGCCATGGCACGTGCAATGGCCATGGCGTATTTGGTCACGCGTTCGGTATGGCCGTGCGTATAGGAGTCCTTGGCTTCAATGGCCGAACCCAGGGCGATCGTCGTCTGGATAAAAAGATTGCGGTTGCGGTCCGCCTCGCGCTTGAGACCTTCAAAAAGCTGGGCGTTGCGGATGGCCATGGCCACATCAGAAGCCAGCGCGGAAAAGAAATCCAACTCTTCCTGCTCCAGCCGCGAGCCGTCGTGTTTTGCGCCGAGCAAAAGGATCGCAAGCAGCTGATGGCGATAAAATGCCGGAACACAGGCAACGCTGTTGAGCATGGGCATCTGCTCACTGACCCGGTGCAGCAGTTCGCGTGACCC
Organism: uncultured Planctomycetales bacterium; assembly: GCA_964643325.1. Classification (GTDB taxonomy): domain Bacteria; phylum Omnitrophota; class Gorgyraeia; order Zapsychrales; family Fredricksoniimonadaceae; genus Fredricksoniimonas. The sequence goes on along the minus strand of CAZXSE010000027.1, from coordinate 3,218 downwards.
GTTGGCAGAACCCAGGACCGATTCCCGCCAGATCAGGCGGTTCAAGTCGTCAAAAACAAGCGCATTGCGGCTATCGATCAGGTATTTGTATTCTTTTTCATAGAAGATGCGGATCAGAGGATGTTCTTTTTCGAAACGGACAAACCTTTCGGGAATGCGGTCGCCGGCCTCGCCGCGCGAGATAGCCAGCACATAAGTATCGCGAATGGGCTCGTAAAGGATCATCCCGGCATGACGCAAATGGGCCTTGCGCACGATCATGCGCACGAGCAGCTTGATCAACAGCACATGATCATGGATCATGATCATGCCCTTACTGGCGATCTCGAGCTCTTTCTTGTAATCGATCTTGGTGGTTGTGGTCATACGTTCATCAATCCGAACTCGCGAAGAACGACCTTTTCAAGCTCCTCGAGGATCAGCGGCTTGTGAATGAACCCCAGCGCGCCAAGCGCCAGGGCATCCTTGACGATCTGTTCATCCTCGAGGCCCGAGACCATGGCGACCTTGACCGCGTTGTTGTTCTCGCGCAAGCGGCGCAACACATCGATCCCTGTCATCTCCCCCATGCGCACATCCAACAAGACAAGGTCCGGCGGATCATTGGCGATCAGCTCAAGCGCCTCCGTCCCTGAAGCAGCAACAGAAGTTTCGATGCCGCGCTTACGAAAGAAATTGCGCGCGAATTCACGGACATCAAGTTCGTCATCAACGATCAGAAGTTTTGGCATATAGTCCTAATTATATTACAACTGCTGTTGTTTCAAGAGTTTTCACAAGAAAAGATCAGGCTTCCCTGCTAACGGCAAGGCGCAAGACCATCTCCGTTCCCTGCCCGTACACGGAGCGCATTTCCACCTTGCCGCCATGATTCTCCTCAATGATCTTGCGGATCACGTAAAGCCCAAGCCCCGTGCCTTTCTTGCTCGTCGCCTTGGTCGTAAAGAAGGGCGTAAAAAGCTTGTCCTTATCGCCGGGCTTGACGCCCATGCCATTGTCACTGAAAACGATCTCGACCCATCCGTCCACATCCGTGATGCTGACCTTCAGACTGGCCGCGTAGCCCTCTTCTTTCAATTCTGCCTTGCGCTGGAGGGTCGCGTCATAAGCATTATCGATCAGGTTGAAAAACACTTCCTGCAGCTGCGTGAAATTCCCGCGGACCTTGGGTATTGCGGCGGGATCATATTCTTTCGTGACCTTGAATTCCGTCGAGCGGATCTTGAACTGCGCCATCTCGTAAGCCGTATCAAGGATAAGATCGATACTGCAGCCCGCAAAGCCTTCCTCGCCCTTGCGTGTGTATTTCATGAGCCCCTGCACGATCTCACCGCCCCGCGAGACGTTCTCCTGAACGCGCGCCAACGAATATTCAAACTCATCCGCGACAGCCTTAAGCTCAGAGGAACCAAAAAGCGGCCTGCGCATCTTGAGCGTATCAAGCATATCGCTGACAATGAACCCCATGGCATGCAGGCGGTTGTTGATCTGGTGTGAAAGCCCGTCGGCCATGGTGCCGATCGTGGCCATCTTGTCAGCCCGGAACAGCTGTTCCTGCGTCTTTTTCATATCCTCATAGGAAAGGGCATTCTCGATGGCGAGGGACGCCTGGTTCGCCAGGATCGAAAAAACCACCAGATCGTCCTCGCTGTACACGCGGCTGTTAAGTTTTCTGCCAAGGATAACGATCGCCATGAGCTTCGAACGGATAAACACCGGAAAGGCGATCTCGGCCTTTAATTCCTTCATCGCGGCCTCAATGTCCGTCAAGCCCGGGTCTTTCTCGCGTTCCAGTTTCTGGCGGATCTCTTCATAAATAAGCGGCGCTTCAAGAACGGACAGCTCCTTGACCACCGGGTTCATGACAGGGACATCCTGACGCAAGGGCTCTCCCGCGTTCATGCGCCGCATGGCGCTCAAGCGGTATGCTCCAGCGTCGGCATCAAAGAAATACACACACACGTGCTCAATGCGCACAACGCGTGTCAGGATGGCAACGATCAGATTCAAAAGTTTTTTAAGGTCGCGAATGCGCCCCATCCCCGCCGACGCCTGGCGCAAGGTTGCCTGATACTTGCGCTGTTCGGCAAGCAGCCGCTCCTCGGCGCGCCGCTGGATGAAGATATAAACGAAAGGCCCCACCGTCGCAAGGGCGGCCATGAGCGTGACCGGCAAAAGCCACATGCCGCTGCCCATGGTCCTGAAACCCACCCAGACGGGAATGCCAAGGACGAGCGTGTAAACGGTAATGAAAACGCCGGCGCGCGTGAACGCGACCTTGATGTCCATGAGCCGGTATTTGATGATGGCGTAACAAAGCCCGAGGACATACAACGGGATGGCGTAAGTGCCGTAAGGATAGATCGGGAACAGATGCCAGTCAAAAAGGATCAGGAAGTTCTTGGTGCCGCCGATATACCCGATGATCGAGAAGAACAGCAGGTATTTCAGCTGGTCCCTTTTCCTGCCGGTGGTCTTCCGGTATTCCAAAAAAAGAACGACGATCCCCGCGAGGGTGACCAGCGCGAAATAAACAACGAACAACGGGTACAGGACGCCCGGCGTCGGAAAACTGTACTGGGGATGATGCGTCACACCTGTGATCAGGAAATTTGAGAAAAGATCAGCGGCCAAAAGCCCTGCCACGATCACGAACAGCAGTTTCTTGACGGCAAAGTTCTTCTGGAGAAAAGACTCGATGAACAGAAAAAAGGAGATCGGGATAAAGACGGCAAACACGTGCAGTGTCCTGCCGTAAACAAGGCCGGGGTCCTCGAACGTACTGTTAAAAAGGGATACGAACAAACACCAGAAGCTGATGGCAAAACAGTAGAACGAAAAAATGGCATAATGACGGATGCGCCAGCGGCCGTTCAAAAGAACGAAGATGCCCAGCGCAGCCGTCGTGAAGAACGTGACCCTGGCAGACAGGATGAAGTGATCAATGACCATTATTTTTTTCTCAGATCAAGGATCCAGTAACTCTTACATGCCGGAAAATCCTCGATACGGGCCGTTAGCTCGCCCTTGAACGGCTCCACCCATCCCAGGACCTGCTCGCGCCTGCGATGGAACATGACCCACTCGCCGAGTGTCTCATAATAAGCCCGGTGCCTGTCATTCTCCTCGGACATATTGAAAATGACCAGCTCTTTACCGGTGATCGCCAAAAGCCCCTTGATCACGCGCTGGGATATTTTGTCATTGAGATAATCAAA
>CAZXSE010000026.1:0-12287 GCA_964643325.1 uncultured Planctomycetales bacterium | reverse complement strand
GGCATCGATCCTTGTCCAGGGAATGTCCATACCTTTTGTGGCAAAACTCCTGAAGGTTGACGCGCCGCTTGGCCGCTGCCGGAAATACCCCATTGAATTCGAGCGTTCCGACGCCATTCCGGCCACACTGACCGATCTTATCGTTCCGTATGAATCAAGGGTCGTCGGGAAGAGCATCCTCGAGCTCGGAGTGCCGCCCAAGTGCCTGATCGTTCTGGTCTCGCGCGGGGAGAAATTCATTATTCCCAACGGATCCACGCGGCTTGATGCCGGTGATGTATTGCTTGTGCTTGCTGATGATAAAGATGTCGGCGTTCTGCAGGGAATGCTGGCTTTAAAAAGAGGAGGCCGTAGCTGATGGCGCGTTATAGAAGAATATTCTTTGCTCTATTGTTGATCACGGCCTTCGCTTGCACGCGCCCGGCACTCTCCGAAGAAGGCGAGACGTCTCTTGAGTTTTCCAGGCCTGTCAAATTCACGGCGCAGGACCGGGTGCTTGTGATCGCGCCCCACCCTGACGATGAGACCATCGGGGTCGGCGGCACGATCCAGCAGGCCGTTGCTTCCGGCGCCAAGGTGCGGGTCTGTCTGGTCACCAATGGCGAGAACAATGAGTTCGCTTTTATCGTTTATGAGAAAAGGGTCGTACTCAAGCCGCGGGAGTTCGTGCGGCTGGGGGATATGCGCCGCCAGGAGGCCATCGCAGGGCTTGGGATGCTGGGTGTTCCGCCGGGAGATGTGATCTCCCTGGGGTATCCGGATTACGGGACCATGGAGGTCTTCTTGAAATACTGGGGGGATACAAAGCCGTTCCGCAGCATGCTTTCGCGGGTGCGCAAGGTCCCTTATACGGATGCCTTGTCGCCGGAAGCGCCTTACATCGGGGACAACATCCTTAAGGACTTAAAACGCGTGATCGCCGATTTCAGGCCCACGAAGATCTTCGTTTCTCATCCCGCTGATGTCAATCGCGATCACAGGGCCGCGTATCTTTTTACCCGCGTTGCTTTGTGGGACCTTGCCGTTGAGCCGGGCTTTGAACAGCCGCAAGTGCTTCCTTATATCATCCATGTTCCGGGGTGGCCGATGCCGCGGGGATATCATCCTGAGCTGCCGATGGACATGCCGCCGGGGCTTGATAAAGGCCAGCTTGCCTGGAATGTCCAGCAACTGGACATTGCTGAGATCGCAAGGAAACATGACGCGATCGGACTGTACCCGTCGCAGATCAAGTACGCGCCCAAGTATCTGTTGACGTTCGCCAGGCACAATGAGCTGTTCGGCGATTTTGCGCCCCTTCGATTGGCCCGGCAAATGGCGTCTGACACAGAATTGGTCTGGGAGCAGGTCGGCGTTAAAGATCCGCCTAAAGGGCACATCAAGGGGGACGCCACGGATGATTTTGCCGAGGTGGCTTACGCGCGTCAGGGGAATTATGTGGCGATCAAGGTCGTGCTCAAGCGCCAAATGGACAGGGATAAGGGGATAACGGTCTCTCTGGCGGGTTACCGTCCGGGGGCGGATTTTGCGCAAATGCCCAAGATCGCCATCACCGCCAGCAATGAGGGTGTTCGCGTCAAGGACGGAAAAAAAGCCGTTCGTTCCAAAGAGATCCTTGCGATACAGAAAGATAAAGAATGGCAGTTCAAGGTCCCCGTGTCACTCCTCGGGGATCCGGACAGGGTGTTGAGCTGCGTTAAGACGGTTGTTTACGGGCTGACCCTCGACGAGACCGCGTGGCGCGTGCTGGAGCTGGTTGAATGAAGAAAGCCGTCAGGTCCCGGAAGAAGATCGTCCGGAGTGCCGGTTTTTTTGTTTATATCCTGCGTTGTTGCGACGGCACTTTCTATGCCGGCTATACCAAAGACCTCAAGGCGCGCGTCAAGCTTCATCGTGCAGGGCGCGGCTCCAAGTATGTGCGCGCCCGCCTTCCGGCAAAAGTTGTTTACTCCAGAGCCTACCGTTATTATAAGCCGGCGGTCAGGGAAGAAGCGCGTATTAAGACGCTTACGCGCAAGGATAAAGAGCGCCTCGTCCGTTCGTTCAGGCGCCGAAAAATCCGCCGTTGCGCTTGACAATGCCATCCCGTACAAGTCATACTTAATAAAATAATCTAAAGAGAATATTTATGGGTATGGGATATTTTCCTGAACATGGTGTGTGTAGGGGTCGGGCCGCCCTCAAAAGCATGCTGTTGATGCCAATGACCCTTCTTTGCCTTGCAGGCTGCATGGCAGGCCCCGACTTTAAAAGCCCCGCGGCGCCTGATGTTCGTGCTTATACGTCAACCCCTCTTCCTGAAGCAACCGCGTCGGCTGATGTTAAAGGCGGCGCAGCCCAGCGTCTGATCCTCGGGGCGCAGGTGCCGGACCAATGGTGGCTCCTTTTTAAATCAGAGCCTCTTGACCGGCTGGTCCGGGCAGCCTTGACGGATAGCCCCGATCTGGCGGCAGCCAGGGCTCGTTTGCGCCAGGCCAAAGAGGCGTTCAACACCCGCTTCGGCAGTGTCGCATTCCCTTCTGTTGATGCAGGAATGTCGGGCGCGCGTGCGCAATCCACGCTGGCCGCCTCAGGCCTCGGCGAGGGGAAGGGCGGTGTTTTTAATCTTTACAATGCGTCCGTTAATGTTACTTATACGCTGGATATCTTTGGCGGCAACCGGCGGGCGCTTGAGGCGCTCAAGGCCACGATCGATTATGAGAATTTTCAGCTTGAGGCGGCTTATCTCACGCTTGCGTCAAATGTCGTGACAGCAGCGATCCGTGAGGCGGCATTGCGCGAAGAGCTCGAGGTGATGCGCCAGATCATGATCTCGCAGGAAAAACAATTAAAAATGGTCGAGGCCCAGTTCGAGCTCGGCGGTGTTTCAAAGGCAGAGGTCCTGGCCCAGAGCGCGCAGGTCCAGGCGACGCGCGCGGCCGTCATTCCGGTCGAGAAGCAGCTTGCCCAGGCGCGCAATCAGATCGCGGTCCTGACCGGCAAGTTCCCTGAAGCAGCTGAGGCCATTACTGAATTCCGCCTTGAAAGCATTCATCTGCCCGAAGACCTTCCGGTGAGCCTTCCTTCCGTGCTTGCGCATCAGCGTCCTGATATACGCGCCGCGGAAGCTTTGCTGCATGCTGCATCCGCTCAAGTGGGAGTAGCTGCTGCCGATCTTTATCCGAAGATAACATTGAGCGGTTCTTACGGGCCGCAGGCATCCACCATCCCTCATCTTGCTGACACGAATAATATCGCCTGGAACGTCGGGGCGGGGGTCCTGGCGCCTGTCTTCAACGGCGGGAGCTTGCGCGCCAAGAAGCGCGCTGCTGATGCTGCTTATGATGAGGCGCTGGCCCGGTATCAGGGCGTTGTGCTGGCGGCTTTCGGGAATGTGGCCGACGTGCTGCGTGCCCTGGAGGCTGACGCGCGCTCCTTGAAAGCCCAGGCGGACGCTGTGTCCGTGGCTAAAGATGCGCTGGAGATGACCGAGCAGCAATTTTCAGCAGGGGCGGTGGGTTCGGCCTTGCTCTTTAATGCCGATCGTCAATATCAGCAGGCCCGCATAGGCCTGGTGCACGCACAGGCTGCGCGTTTTGCGGATACGGCGGCTCTGTTCCAGGCGCTCGGCGGAAGTTGGGATTAAAGGAGACCGTTATGTGGAAGAAGATGATCATGATGCTGGCGGTGGTGGCCGTAGTGTTCGGCGGACTTTTTGGCTATCACGCTTTTGGCAATTACATGATGAAGAAATATTTTGCGACCAAGAAAGAGGATCCTGTGGCGGTCGCGACCGATAAGGTGGTTGTGATGAGCTGGCAGGAGCGCATCAAGGCGATCGGCGATGTTCGTGCCGCGCAAGGCATTGATGTGGCATCGGAAGTGCCGGGCATTGTGTCAGCCGTCAGTTTCGCTTCCGGCGAGGATGTGACCGAGGGCAAGCAGCTTCTTTTGCTGAACGCCGATGCCGATCTGGCATATCTGGATGCTCTTAAAGCCGCGGCTGAACTGGCCCAGACCGTGCATGACCGCGACCTGAAACAGTTCGAGGTCCGCGCGGTGAGCCAGGCGGTCATTGACGCGGATGCCGCTGAACTTAAGAGCCGTAAGGCGCAAGTCCTTCAGCAGGAGGCCATGATCGCCAAGAAGCTCATCCGCGCGCCCTTTACCGGGAGGCTTGGCATTAGCTCCGTGAGCGTTGGGCAATACATCAATCCGGGTGAGAGGATCGTCAGCCTTCAAGCGCTCGACCCCGTCAAAGTTGATTTCTTCCTGCCCCAGCAAGACATGGCCAAGGTGGGCGTGGGGCAGGATGTTTTTCTGGAGACGGACGCGTTCCCGGGGCGTCCTTTTAAAGGAAAGATCTCCGCTGTCAACGTTCTGGTTGAAACCAGTTCCCGCAATATACAGGTCGAGGTGACCGTTCCGAACCCTGACAAGGTGCTGGTGCCCGGCATGTTCGTCAGCCTCATGATGGATGCAGGCAGCGCGGTCGATACGCTGGTTGTGCCGCAGACCGCCGTGGCATTTAATCCTTATGGCGAGACGGTCTTTCTTGTCGAGGATGATGGCAAGGATGACGCGGGAAAGTCCATCCTCAAGGCTCGGCAGGCTTTTATCACGACGGGCGTTGCCCGGGGCGATCTTGTGTCAGTGGTCAGCGGTCTAAAAGAAGGGGATGTGATCGTTTCAGCCGGATCTCATAAATTGCGTAACGGCAGCCTTATTACCGTCAATAATACGGTTCAGCCCTTGAAGGACGAAGCGCCTTCGCCGGCGGATATGTGATAACGGAAAGAGCCCGATGAACCTTACCGAGATATTCATACGCAAACCCGTTCTTGCCATCGTGGTAAGCCTGCTCATCCTTTTGTTCGGGCTGCGCGCGGCCATGTCGCTGAGCGTCCGGCAGTATCCCGAGACCCAGAACGCGGTGGTCACGGTCACGACGGTCTATGTCGGCGCGGACCCGGCGCTGGTGGCGGGGTTCATCACCACACCCCTGGAGAACTCGATCGCTCAGGCCAACGGCATTGATTACATCACTTCCAAAAGTTCGCAGAGTGTCAGCATTATCACCGCCACATTGCGGCTGAACTACGATGTCAGTAAGGCCATCACCGAGATCAACACCAAGGTCAATGCGGTCTTAAGCCAACTGCCCCGCGAGGCCGAACAGCCGTCGATCAATGTTTCCGTCGGCGATTCAATGGCCTCGATGTATCTCGGCTTTTACAGCAAGGAGCTTTCGACCAACAAAATAACGGATTATCTCATCCGCGTCGTTCAGCCAAAATTGCAGGCGGTCCCCGGCGTGCAGAACGCCCAGATCCTGGGCAGCCGTCAATTCGCCATGCGCGCGTGGCTTGATCCGGTGAAGATGGCGGCATTCGGGGTGACAGGCACGGATGTCAGCGCGGCGCTCGCTGCTAACGACTATATCGCGGCCATTGGTTCGACCCGCGGGCAGATGATCTCGGTCAATCTGACCGCATCCACGGGCATGCATTCAGTGGAGGAGTTCCGCGAGCTGGCCATCAGATCGTCCAAGGGGGCCGTGGTCCGGCTCAAGGATGTGGCCAATGTCACTCTTGGCGCTGAAAGTTACGACACACAGGTCACTTTTGACGGCGAGAGCGCCGTCTTTATAGGCATCAATGCTTCGCCTACGGCGAATGTCCTGACGGTCATCGACGGGGTCCGTAAGGCCTTTCCCGCGATCGAGGCAAGCATGCCCCAGGGGCTTGAGACCCGCATTGTTTATGACGCGACGGAATATATCAACAGCGCCATCGAGGAGGTCATTGAGACCCTGGTCGAGGCGCTTTTTATCGTGACCCTTGTCGTTTTTTTATTCCTCGGGTCGCTTCGCTTTGTCATCATCCCGATGGTAGCCATGCCTTTGTCGCTCATTGGCGCCTTCTTCGTGATGATGATCTTTGGTTACACGATCAATCTTTTGACGTTGCTGGCGCTGGTCCTTTCGATCGGGCTGGTCGTTGATGACGCGATCATTATTTTGGAGAATATCCACCGTCATATGGAAGACGGAATGAAACCCATGGATGCAGCCATTAGAGGGGCGCACGAACTGATGGGGCCGATCATCGCCATTACGGTCGTTCTGGTGGCGGTGTATGTGCCCATCGGTTTTATGGGCGGATTGACGGGCTCTTTGTTCACGGAGTTTGCTTTTACGCTGACCGGGGCGATCGCGGTCTCGGCCATTATCGCATTGACGCTCTCGCCGATGATGGGTTCGCGCTTTCTTAAGCCTCATGTGCACGGGACCAGGAAGAGTTTTATGGAGGTGGTGGACCAGTTCTTTGCGCGCCTGAGCGGCGGTTACCAGAAGTTGTTGACCGGCGTTCTTGAGAATCTTCCCGTTGTTATTGTCTTTGCGCTGATCGTCCTTGCCAGTAATTTCTTTCTATACAAGGCATCCAAGAGCGAACTTGCCCCGACGGAAGATCCGGGGTTTGTCATGACATTCTATACGGCCGCGCCGAATGCGTCGGTCGATCAGACGCGCCTGTATGCCGGAGAGATCCAGAACATCCTGGCATCGTTCCCCGAGACGGCGCACGCGTTCCGCGTGGACGGGATGGGGTCACCCTCGAGCGGGTTCGCGGGGCTTGTCCTGTCCTCCTGGAGCGAGCGCAAGCGTTCGGCCTTTACCGTCAGCGAGGACCTGCAACACAAGCTTGCCGGCATAGCAGGCGTCAACGCGGTATCGTTCTTGCCGCCGGCGCTGCCCGGCGCGGGCGAGGGGATGCCGGTGCAGTTCGTGATCGGCACAACAGACCCGTTCGAACAGCTTGATGATGTCTCGCAAGCCATGCTGGCAAAGGCCAAGGAGAGCGGCATCTTCATTTTTGCGGACACGGACCTTAAGTTCAATAATCCGCAGGTCGAGATCGTCATTGATCGCGACAAGGCCGCGCAAATGGGATTGACCATGCAGGATATCGGTATTGCGCTCGGCAGTATGGTGGGCGGCGGCCATGTGAATTATTTCAGCCTCGCCGGGCGTTCTTACAAGGTCATCCCGCAGGTCGTTCAGCGTGAGCGCCTCAATGCCGAACAGCTTCAGCAGTATTATATTCGTACCGCCAAAGGGCAAATGGTCGCACTCTCGACGGTTGTTAAGCTCAAGAAGAATGTTATTCCGCAGACGCTCAACCATTTTCAGCAGTTGAATTCAGCCACGATCTCGGGCGTTCCTATGCCAGGACTTACCCAGGGTGACGTTCTGGAGCGTCTCAATGAGATCGCGAAAGAGGTCCTGCCCGGGAATTATTCCATTGATTACGCAGGCGAGTCCCGGCAGTTCGTCAAGGAGTCCAGCGCGCTGGTCGTTACCTTTGTGTTCGCCTTGCTCATCATCTTTCTGGCGCTGGCCGCACTCTTTGAAAGTTTCAGGGACCCTTTGATCGTTCTTGTCAGCGTGCCGTTGTCCATTTGCGGGGCGCTTATTTTTATCAGTCTTGGCGTCGGCGGGGCCACGCTTAACATTTACACCCAGGTTGGACTGATCACACTCATCGGGCTTATTACTAAGAACGGCATTTTGATCGTGCAATTTGCCAATGAACTTCAGCGTGAAGGAAAGTCCAAGCGCGAGGCGGTCCTGAAAGCTGCGGTGATACGGTTAAGGCCCATTCTGATGACAAGTGTTGCCACAGTGGCCGGGGTCATTCCGCTGGTGGCGGCCTCTGGTGCCGGGGCAGCGGGGCGTTTTAATATGGGGCTTGTTATCATGACGGGGATGTCGATCGGGACCATGTTCACGATATTTGTCGTTCCTGCCGTTTACATGCTGGTGGCTGCGGACCATTCTCAAAACAAAGCTTCCTGACACAAAGAGGCCGAAGACGCCTGTTGACGCGTCATGATTTTGTATTACGATATAAAGATATTTTTCAATTAAGGAGGTTGTGATGCATATTCCGGGTTCAATGATCCATGGCGCTGTTTGTCCTGTTACGATCGGCGTAGCGGCGGCAGGGGCGGTAACGGCTCTTTATTTTGCGAAGAGCTCCGACGATAAACCTTCAGCGGCAAAATTCGCCGCAGTAACATCGCTTGTGTTTGCCCTGCAAATGCTCAATTATCCGGTTCAGAATGGCACATCCGGCCATCTCGTCGGGGCCATGCTGGCCGTGGCGCTTTTAGGGGTCCCTTACGCGGTCATTTCCATGGCAGTTGTCCTTGTGGTGCAGTCGGTATTTTTTGCGGACGGCGGCATCAATGCGCTGGGCGCGAATATTCTTAATATGGGGCTTTTGGGCGGCGGGCTGGCTGGTGCGGCTTTTTATTATTTGAGAAAGAGGGTCCATGCTTACGCAGCCCTTGCCGCGGCATCATGGATCTCGGTGATGGCGGGAGCTCTCGGTTGTTCGGTCGTGGTTGCGGTTAGCGGCGCGGTCGCATTTAATAAGGTGTTGGGAACTATGCTGGGTGTGCACGCCTTGATCGGCATGGGTGAGGCTCTGATCACGGTCGTGGTTGTTGCGGCGCTGACAACCCATGCCCGTGTTTGGAAACTGAAAGAGAGGGCTTTTGCAGTGATGACATTCGCCCTTGCCGTGATCGCCGCCATGCTGAGTCCTTTTGCCAGTAATTTTCCCGACGGGCTTGAATGGGTGGCTGGACGGCTTTCTTTTGCGGAATTTGCCGGAGCACAACAGGCCGTCATGTTCCCTGATTACCAGCTGACATGGATCGGCGATCCAGTGCTTTCTGTTATCGGCGCAGGATTGGCAGGCATTGCCCTTGTTACCGGGATCTCTTTGTTTATCATGAGGGTGGTCAGGGTCCACGCATAGCGCTCAGAGGTGCCGATCAATGATGCGGTTAGGGCTGTGCTGTAAATTCCACGAGGAGCCGATCCGGTTCAGGACAGCCACCGCCAGATATACAGGCGGTTTGAGCTCTTCTGAACGGATGAAGAAGTTGTCCTTGCTGTGCCTCGAGAATGCGCGATCCCTCTTGCAGGCTATCAAATACTGCAGTTCCAATAATATCGGCTGTTTCAGGGTGAACAGCCAGATATTTCCCTTAAAGACCCATCCCAAGGTTGGATATGCCATTGACCAGCTTCCCGACGCCCAGAAGATCCGTGAGGCGTTCGCCCAATGCCGTGAACTGTCTGCGCGCCATAACATCCGGCTTTCATTCCATCCGGACCAGTTCATTCTATTGAGCTCGCCGGATGAGGACATCGTTCGCAACTCTATTGCGGAGCTTGATTATCAGGCAGAAGTCAGCGAGATGATCGGGGCGGATGTGATCAATATTCATGGCGGCGGCGCTTACGGGGATAAGGCCTCCGCGCTCAAGCGCGCCGGAAAAGTTCTGTCAGGGTTGAACAAACGCATTCGCGCGCGGCTTACGCTGGAGAATGACGATCGGGTCTACACACCGCAGGACCTTTTGCCTTTTTGCAAAGAGCACAAGATCCCTTTTGTCTATGATGTTCATCATCATCGCTGTTTGCCGGACGGGCTGAACATTAAACAGGCAACAAGCCTCGCGTTAAAGACATGGAACAGAGAACCTTTATTTCATCTATCAAGTCCAAAACTGGGCTGGGGTGGCGCGCAACCGAATTTTCATCATGACTATATTGATGTCCGGGATTTTCCCAAAGAATGGAGAGATTTTGATATTACCGTCGAGGTTGAGGCCAAGGCAAAAGAGCTGGCCATCAAGAAGCTCTATAAGGACCTTGGGCTTGGTAGCAGGAGAGCGCGATGAAAGATCATTTTGTTAAACCGCGTATTGTTATCAGCAAGTGCCTGGGCTTTGCCCGGTGCCGGTGGAACGGCGACGTGATCCCGGATGATCTTGTCGAGAGACTGAAACCTTTTGTCGAATACATCACGGTGTGCCCGGAATATGAGATCGGCCTTGGGATTCCCAGGGATCCGATACGCGTCGTGTTCCAGAAGAATGCCCTTCACCTGATGCAGCTTAACACTGGCAGGGATGTGACCGGTAAGATGAACGATTTTGCGGCTGCCTATACCGGCTCTTTGAAAGATGTTGACGGCTTTATTCTTAAGGACCGCTCTCCGTCGTGCGGGATCAAGGAGGTCAAGGTGTATCCGGGGCTTGCGCCGTCGGCTTCTTTGAAAAAGACCTCCGGATTCTTTGCCCGCGCAGTCCTTGAGCGCTTTCCTGAGACGGCCGTTGAGAGCGAGACAAGGCTTACCAATTTTGCGATCAGAGAGCATTTTCTGACAAGGATATTCACTGTTGCCCGTTTCAGGGAAATGGCGGCCTGCGGCTTTCAGATGAAAGACCTGGTGGCATTTCACGCCGAGAATAAACTCCTGTTGATGGCTTACAATCAAAAAGAACTGAAGGTGATGGGCAATATCGTGGCCAATGCGAAAAAGAATGCGCCGCGACAGGTTTTTAAGGATTACCGGGCGGTCCTGGACAAAGCCCTTGACAAGAAGCCATCGGCAGCAGCCGCGATCAATGTCCTGATGCACGGGCTTGGCTATTTCAGCAAGGACCTCAAGTCTCAAGAGAAGCAATTTTTTCTCAACACGCTTGAAGAGTACCGGAGAGAGCAGGCGCCGTTAAGCGTTCCCGTAGGCATACTTCATTCCTATGCGATCAGATATGATCAGGCATATATCAGCCAGCAAACTTTTCTGGCACCTTTTCCAAGAGAATTGACGGGGATCAGGGACAGCGGGAAGGGGCGGCAGGGTCAGTGAAAGGTCTCGCCATCTCAAGTGATATTTCAAAGAAAGTCTTCCTTGAGACTTTTGGTTGTCGGATGGATGCGAAAAAGGACAGAGGTTGAGCGGATTTTAAAGGGGTTTTTGAAGAAAAAGTGATGGTTTCTTTTCGTTTTATTGAAGTAGGGCCTCTGAAATATTTCGGAGGCTTTTTTATTGACAATTTCAGCAAAAGGCGTACTATTGGAAATAGTTCCCATTAAGGAGATTGTTGTATGTCTTGTCGAAAAGGGTGTGGACACCAATGGTGGCATGGAAAGGTCAAGGACCGCGGGTATCGCATTACCGCTGGACGCGAAGCTATTATTGAAGCCTTGTCCTCAACCCACGATCATTTGAGCGCCGAGGATGTGTACGCCCGTATTCATGATAAATATCCCAATGTTGGGCTGACGACGATCTATCGAACGCTGGATATGCTGGTCAGTCTGGGGTTGGTTTTCAAGTTCGACTTTGGCGACGGTAAAGCCCGTTATGAGCTGACCGAAGGTCCAAAGGGTGCACATCATCACCATCATCTTGTTTGTACAGGGTGCAAGCGGGTGGTCGATTATACGGACTTCATTGATGATGAGGTGGAGCTCTTGCGCCGGACAGAGAAGGGGCTTTCTGACAAGTACCGTTTCAGGATCGATAACCATTTGATCCAGTTTTATGGAACATGTGCTGATTGTTTGGCGAAATAAGGCTTAAATTTTTTTAATTACTTAATGGAAATAGTTTCCATAAATAAGGAGGTCGTTATGCCAGGATTTGATGGAACAGGCCCTTTTGGGCGAGGATCTATGACAGGAGGCGGGCGCGGTAATTGTGTGGTTAGGGCGGGTGAGGGTGAGGTTACAAGATTTGACAGGGGGTTTCGCGGGCGCGGTCTTGGGATGGGCCGTGGACGTGGGAATTGCTTTCGTGCTTTTAGAGAAAGTGATGACACGGGCAGTTCAAAGTTTGTGGAATTGCAGGCCAAGTATGGGCGTTTGCAGGCTGATTTTGAAGCGCTCAAGGCAAAGACTCAGCAGGGTTAATTAAGGAAAGGAAAAACAATGAGAATCGGAGTCGTTTTGGAAGATGACAGAGGGTTGGATGGTTTGGTTTCAGCACATTTCGGGCATTGTCCGAATTTTCTGATTGTTGATATCGGCGCAGATGGAAAGACCATTGCCGGATCAAAGATCGTACCGAATCCGGAACAACATGGTGGTGGCGGTTGCAAGGCTGTTGATGCCATTGTTCAACATGACATTACACATGTTATTGCCGGTGGGATGGGGATGGGTGCTCAGCAGAAGTTTGCTATGAAAGGCGTTAAGATCTTTGGATTTGAGGGGACAGTCAAGGATGCTATAGCGGCTCTTCTCAAGAATTCTTTGGGCGGAATCGAGCCCTGCAAGGGGCATGGTGCTGAGGGACATTCTTGCCAACATTAATGGTTAAGAAAAGAGGTTGAAATGAAAGTCTGTGTCACTGCGTTAGGACCGAAAGAGGATTCAGAAGTTGATCCTCGGTTCGGGAGGTGTCAGTTTTTTGTATTTTTCAATCTTCATACCAGAGAGG
>CAZXSE010000025.1:4638-12845 GCA_964643325.1 uncultured Planctomycetales bacterium | reverse complement strand
AACCTTGACATTCTGAACAGACGCGAACGCGGGGGCCGCCATCAAAGCGACGAGCGCGAGCGCTAATACGAGTTTCTTACCCATGTTTTTCTCCTTAATAAATATAAGAACCAACTAGTTTTTTATATAGCCTAGATTATTTACATGTATCCCTATGAGCGACATTCCCTGACCTGAAGACATGAACTGCCTAAAAAACGCCACCTCCTTTCCTGATCGGATTAGGAACGTCTTAGGGTTTAAGATGAAGCCATTTTGCCATACCATATATATGGTGTCAACAAAATTTGTAGAAATCTTAAGAAAAGGGCCCTGAATGACAATACTCGTCATTCAGGGCCTAATAAGGAAAAACGTCCCTGGGCCGAATCGAACGGCCACATCAGCCTTAGGAGAGCCGCGCTCTATCCATTTGAGCTACAGGGACAGGATACCACTATACCTTTTTAGAACATTCCTGTCCCAAGCCCTTTGGCGCTACAAGCCAAAGGGCAGGGACAAGTTATCTTTTATTTCTTCAACCTCTGCTCCAGGTCCTTCTTGAACTGCGCTGGAGCCTCATAACCCAGTTTCTCCGCCTTCTCAAGATAATACCAGCTATCCGCATACGCTTCAGCCTGGGCCGACACGATCGAAAGGTTCACGAACGCGTCCATATACCCGGGATTCAAGAGGACCGCCCGCTTGAAATAGTCCAGCGCCTTGTCAAGCCGCCCCTTACGGGCATGAATATTGCCCATATTGAAATACAGCATGGGATTCTGCGACCCGCCCAGTTCGGCCTTGGCATAATACGCCGCGGCCTCATCAAGATCATCCTGGCTTTCCTTGATATAGCCCAGGTGCAGGTAAATATCCGGATCGCTGATCCCCTTGTTAAGCGCGATCAAATACTGCTCCTGGGCCTTGGACGGCATGCCCAGATGAAAATAGATCATGCCCAGTTTCAGATACCCGGGCGCAAAATTCGGAGCCTGTTCCAGGATCTTTTCATAAGCGCCAACCGCTTCCGACCAGCGCCCGCTCTTCTCCGCCTGCGCCGCATCAGTCAGCATGGCCTGCATCAGCGCAGGATCAACGTTGACCGCTCCGTCACGAACGCTTTTTCCCCACCACACAAGAAGTGCGCCCGTAACCAACACCAGGCCCGTGACCATGGCCAGGTGCCGCAGGGAAAAAGTGACTTTCTTTGCCTGTGTCATGCGTCGCCAACTCCAGAAGGTCAGTATTGGATCGCTGAAAAGACCGGAAGACCCTTGAGTTTATCGCGCCCGTTAAGGAAGGAAAGCTCGATGATGAATCCGACGCCCATGATCTTTGCCCCTGAACCCGACACGAGCTTGATCACAGCGCCCACCGTGCCGCCGGTGGCCAGAAGATCGTCGATAATGACAACCTTATCACCCTTCTTGAGCGCGTCCGCGTGGATCTCCAGCGTGTCCGTGCCATACTCCAGCGCATAAGTTACAGCGCGCGTCTTCGCGGGAAGCTTGCCCTTCTTGCGCACGGGAATGAACCCGACGCCGAGCTTGTACGCCAGCGCGGTCCCGAAAATAAATCCGCGCGATTCGATCCCGACCACATATTTGATACCCTTGCGGGCAAACGCCTTTGCCAGAAGATCGATGGACGCCTTAAGCGCGTTCTTATCCTTGAGCAGTGTCGTGATGTCCTTGAAAAGAATGCCCTTCTTCGGAAAATCAGGAATATCACGGATGGCCTTTTTCAGGTCGATCTTCGGCATAGAGAACCTCGTTTGTTATTTGACCGACGCGGTCGTGCGACCCTTGATGAACTTCGCTTCCAGAAGGACCTTGATCGGCAGGCGCGCCAGACCCAGGCTCATCTGGTACAAGCTTTCCACGCCAAGCCGCGCCATGTCAACGATCGGCTGTTCGAATGTCGCCAGGCGCGTGGAACCGCCCTCGCTCAGATTGTTGTCAAAACCGATGATGGAGAGCTCGTCGGGAACCTTGATCTCGAGCTCGCGCGCCGCATCCAGCACCTCAAAAGCCATGAGATCGCTCGCCGCAAAGATCGCGGTCGGGCGCTCTGTCCTTGGCATTTCTTTCAGGAATGCCCGCGCGGCCATGCGCGCCGGCGTACGCAAGAACCCGCCTTTTTTCACCAGCCTCTTATCGCGCGTGATGCCCGCGATCTCGAGCGCGTCGTAATACCCGGCCAGACGGTCCTGCCCGGCCTGCGTGTCAAGATCACCCGAAATGTGCGCGATCCGCCGGTGCCCGAGCGCCAACAGCTGGCCCACAGCCTCGGCCGCGGCGCGGCGATTGTCAATGGCGATGCAATTAAAAGGTTCATCGCTGGGATTGTTCAGAACGATCGTTGGCAGGCCCGCTTTGATCGCGCGCCGGACAACATCCCAGTCACGGTCGATATCAGCGAACAAAAGCCCGTCAACAGCGTTGGGATTGAGCAGGTCGCCCGTCAGCCATGTGGCATGATCGCCCCGCTCGGTCAAATGGATGAGGATATCGATGTCGAGGCGGCTCGCGGCGACGGACGCGCCCTTCATGACCTCGCCGGCGTAGAAAGCGTTGCCCAGGTCCTCGAAACGGGGAATGATCAGTACAAAAAGCGGCTTGCGCCCTTTACGCGCCTGGCGCGTCGTCTGGCTGGGGATCCTCATTCGTCCTCACCTTGTCCTTTTCGTCGGCGATCTGCCGGAGTTTCTTGATGATGGACACTTCAAGCTGCCTGACCCTTTCGCGGGAAACGCCCAACACATCCGCAATCTCGGCCAGCGTCTTTTCCTCGCCGTCGCCGAGCCCGTAACGCATGGTGATGATCTTGCGCTCGCGCTCGTCGAGTTCGGTCAAAATATCTTTCGCGCGCTCCTTGTTCAGGAACATCTCCAGCGCCTCATCCGGCGCGACCAGGCTTTCGTCCTCGATGATGTCCTTGACCTGGCCGTCGCCCTCTTCGCCGATAGGCGCGTCCAGGCTCGACATCTTCGTGATGGCCTGGTCCAGCTCCTTCACTTTATCGACGGGAAGCTGCAATCTTTTCGCCACCTCGCCCATCTGGGGCTTACGGCCGAGCTTGTGGGTCAGCGCTTCGACAGCCTTGCGGTAACGGACGATCTCCTCGTTCATATAGACCGGGACGCGGATCATCTTGCCCTGGTCGATGATCGAACGCGAAATGCCCTGCTTGATCCACCACGCCGCGTACGTCGAGAGGCGGTAGCCTTTTTCAGGATCGAACTTGTCAATGGACCGCATCAGGCCAATGTTGCCTTCTTCGATCAGGTCGCTTAAGGGGATGCCAAGATTGACGTAGCGTTTGGCGATCGAGATAACAAGGCGAAGATTGGCCTGGATCATCTTGTCGCGCGCCTCTTTATCGCCCTTCTGGACGCGGCGGCCCAGCTCGATCTCTTCCTCAGGGGTCAACAGAGGAAAAGTGCGGACATCTTTAAGATAAGCGCGGATCGAATCCATCATACGGAACCAAACCCCATGGTGCAGTCAAAAATAAAACCGAGGACACACACTTTAGGCTTCAGCCTTAAAGTGTGTGTCCCCGATATTGTAACCTAATTATTTACTTCTTTCCTTTTTTTGTTACTTTTTTCCCGGCCGTCTTTGCCTCCACCGCCGCCTGCGCTGCTGCCAGACGCGCGATCGGCACACGGTACGGTGAGCAGGAAACATAATTCATGCCCGCGCGCACGCAGAACTTGACGCTCTCGGCCTCGCCGCCATGCTCACCGCAAATACCGACCTTCAAGTGCTTGCGGGTCGAACGGCCGCGCTCAATGCCGTACTTGACCAGGAGCCCGACGCCATTCTGGTCAAGGCTCTGGAACGGATCATCTTTGAAGATCGCCTTGCCGCCCTCTTTCTCCGGCGCCACATACACCGGCAGGAACCGGCCGGCATCGTCGCGCGAAAGCCCGAACGTCATCTGCGTCAGGTCATTGGTGCCGAACGAGAAGAACTCCGCAACTTCGGCGAGCTCATTGGCCAACAATGCCGCGCGCGGGATCTCGATCATGGTACCGACCATGTATTTCACTTTGGACTTCGCGTCCTTGATCAGCTTATCGGCGATCTGACGCGTCTGGACCTCAAGGATCTTGAGCTCCTTCTTGTCGATCGTCAGCGGATGCATGATCTCGGGAAGCACCTTGAACCCTTCCTTCGCCGCCTTGATGGCCGCTTCGATGATCGCGGTGACCTGCATATCAAGGATCTCAGGATAGGTGATGCACAAACGGCAGCCTCTGTGCCCGAGCATCGGATTTGACTCGTGCAGCTGTTCGCAGCGGTGCTTGATCTTATCGTGCGAAAGCCCCGTGATCTTGGCCAACTTGTCAACGCCCGCGTCATCCTTGGGCGTGAACTCGTGCAGCGGCGGATCGATCAAACGGATCGTCACCGGATAACCATCCATGGCCTTGAAAATGCCATAGAAATCCTCGCGCTGGATCGGCAGTAATTTCGCTAATGCCGCCTTGCGCGCATCAACCGTCTCAGCCACGATCATTTCCTGGATGGCCAGACGACGATCTTCCGTATCAAAGAACATATGCTCGGTGCGGCAAAGGCCGATGCCCTCGGCGCCCATCTCAATGGCCTTCTTGGCATCGTAAGGCGTGTCGGCGTTCGTGCGCACATTCACGGTGCGGATATCATCCGCCCACTGCAAGAGCGTCTTGTACGCCGCCGGCAGGACCGGGTCCATCAGGGGCTTATCGCCCAGATAAACCTCGCCCAGAGAACCGTCAAGCGTCAGGTAATCGCCCTGCTTGACGATCTTGCCCCCGACATTCATTTCTTTCGTGTCATAATTGATGTTGATCGCTTCGCAACCGACGATGCAGCACTTACCCCAGCCGCGCGCGACGACCGCCGCGTGAGAGGTCTTGCCGCCCGTCGCTGTCAAGATCCCCTTGGCCGCGTGCATGCCGCCGACATCCTCAGGGCTTGTTTCCTTGCGCACCAGAATGACCCGGTCGCCGGCCTTTGCCATTTCTTCAGCCTCGGCCGCCGTGAACACGACCTTGCCCGCCGCCGCGCCCGGCACCGCGTTGATACCCGAGGCGATACGATCCTGCTTGAGCTGCTTGAAATCAACCTTCTTGGTATCAATGACCGGATAGAACAAGCGCTCGACGTCATCGGAGGTCAGGCGGCAAACAGCCTGCTCTCTGGTGATGACCGGCTTGACCGCAACAGCCGCCCATTTCGCGGGCAAATAACCCTTCTTGACCAGGTCCTTGGCCTCGGCCTTTGACAACAAAGGCTTGGTGGCATGCTCGATGGCGATCTGGAACGCAGCCGCCGGAGAACGCTTGCCCGTGCGGCACTGCAGCATATAAAGCTGCTCATCTTCGATCGTGAACTCAAGGTCCTGCATTTCCTTGTAATACGACTCCAGGATCGCGCGCACCGCGCACAGCTGGGCATAAGGCTTAGGCATCTGGTCCTTGAGCGTCGAGAGCTTCAGCGGCGTGCGGATCCCCGCGACCACGTCCTCACCCTGCGCGTTGATCAGATAATCGCCGTAGAACTCATTAGCGCCGGTGTTCGGATCGCGCGTAAAACACACGCCCGTACCGGAATTCTCGCCCTTGTTGCCGAAGACCATCTGCACGATATTGACCGCGGTACCCTTAAGGTCCGTGATCTTCTCGACGCGGCGGTACGTGACCGCTTTCTCGGCTTCCCAGCTGTTAAAGACCGCCATGATGGCGCCCCACAGCTGTTTGTACGGGTCCTGCGGGAATTCAGCGCCCTTGTTCTTCTTGTAGAAATCCTTGAACTGCGCGCAAAGTTCCTTGAGCTTCTCCGCCGGGATCTCGGGGTCGGTCTTGACACCAAGGTCGTGCTTCATCTTGTGGAGCATATCCTCCATCGGCTGTTTGGAAAGGCCCATGGCGGTCGATGAGAACATCTGGATGAAGCGGCGGTAGGAATCATACGCGAAACGCGCGTTGCCGGTCTTTTTGGCAAGGCCTTCGACGGAGATGTCATTCAAACCCAGGTTCAGGATGGTCTCAAGCATGCCCGGCATGGAGCGCGCCGCGCCCGAACGGACAGAGACCAAGAGCGGATCATTGGGATCGCCAAGCTTCTTGCCCGTGTTCTTCTCAAGTTTCTTGACCGCGTCGAGAACTTCCTTCTCGAGCGACTTGGGCAATTTACGGCCCAGTTTATAATATTCTTCGCAGGTCTGGATCGTGACCGTGAAGCCCGCCGGGACCGGGATGCCGATCGACGACATTTCCATGAGCCCCAGCCCTTTGCCGCCGAGAACGTTCTTGGTCAGCTCTGCGCCTTTTGCTTCCGCCTTGCCGGCGCCGTAGGAATAAACATGTTTCATTGCCATCTGTACTACTCCTTCTGTTGTTTTACATTATATCTGCCGGGCACGATTGCCCGGGATCAAGCCAAACGTTCTTTCAGATACGCCTTTAAATTCTCGACGCTGACGCGCTCCTGCTTCATGGTGTCGCGTTCGCGCACGGTCACATGCCTGTCTTCCAGCGACTGCACATCAACGGTCACACAGAACGGCGTTCCGATCTCGTCCTGCCGGCGATATAACTTGCCGATCGCGCCCGTATCATCGTAAACGCAATTCCATTCGCGCTTTAAGTCCGTCTTGATGTCCTTCGCCAGCGATACCAGCTCCGCGTTCTTTTTCAACAGCGGAAATATCGCCACCTTGACGGGCGCCAGCGCGGGATGGAACTTCATGACCACGCGCGTGCCGTCGTTGACCTGCTCTTCATGGTACGCATCGACGAGAAATGCCAGCGTGGCGCGATCGCACCCGCCGGAAGGCTCGATGACATACGGATAGAATTCCTGGTTCGTGACAGGATCTTTGTAAATGAGTTTTTTGCCCGAGGCCTGTGCGTGCTGTTTCAGGTCGTAATCCGTGCGGTTGGCAATGCCCTCAAGCTCCGACCAGCCGAATGGAAAAAGATACTCAACATCCGTGCATCCGGCGGCGTAATGCGCCAGCTCATCCTTCGCGTGCTCGCGTAATTGCAGGTTTTCTTTACGCATACCAAGGTCAAGATACCACTGATGCCGCGCCGCGATCCAGGCCTTATAACATTCCTCGGCCTTATCGGGCGTCGTGAAATATTCGATCTCCATCTGTTCGAACTCGCGGGTGCGGAACGTGAAGTTCCCGGGTGTGATCTCGTTGCGGAACGACTTCCCGATCTGGGCGATGCCGAACGGAAGCTTGCGATGCGTGGCATCGATCACATTGGCGAAATTCACAAAGATACCCTGCGCGGTCTCGGGACGAAGATACACAACAGCGCTGGAATCCTCCATGGCGCCCAGAAAAGTCTTAAGCATCAAATTGAACGCGCGCGCCTCTGTGAAAACAGTGCCGCCGCAACCCGGGCACTTGCCGCCCTCGATATGGTCCGGACGCAACCTCTTGCCGCACTTGGTGTTCTTGCAATCCACCATCATATCCGCAAAGTTCGCGGTATGTCCGGAAGCTTCCCAGGTCTTGGGATGCATGAGGATCGACGCATCAAGCCCGACCATGTCATCGCGCAGTTGAACAACGGCCTTCCACCAGGCATCCTTGACGTTGCGCTTGAGCTGGGAGCCCATGGGGCCGTAATCCCAGGCACCGTTCAAACCGCCGTAGATCTCGGAGGACGGGAAGATAAAACCGCGTCGTTTGCAGAGGGCAACGACCTTGTCCATTAATTCGGGAGAAGCCATAATTCTGTGTATTGTAACAAAGAGGTCTTAAATTGCAAGAATGATGTGTTTTTCATAAAAAAACCGGGGCACGCCTTATTAAGGGCATGCCCCGGATATGATCGAACGGTTTCTCTTTACTTAGAAGCCCAGGATCCTCACATCAACCCAAGACTTCATCTTGTCAGGCGTGACGAACGACAGCGAATCACCCATCATGCTGTTAAGTTCAAGGCCCGAATAGCCGAACCCTGACAACAGGTTCGACGGCACCGTGAACAGGTCGCCGCCAAAATCAAACCCGTCGGTCGGCAGGAGGTTATCTTCCATCAGGTCCACGACCCTCGGGAAAGCCTGCATCATGGCGCGCTGATATTCCAGGGTTGCAGACCCATACCCCATCAGGCGGTTATTGAACAGCACCAGGCCCGTCGGAGCATTCAGCAGGGTCAGCGTATCGTCCTGCGCCGTGCCGTTGATGTTCACGGAGATCATGTCCGCCGT
>CAZXSE010000025.1:3758-4538 GCA_964643325.1 uncultured Planctomycetales bacterium | reverse complement strand
TCAGCGTATCGTCCTGCGCCGTGCCGTTGATGTTCACGGAGATCATGTCCGCCGTCTCGCCGCCAGCGAAGACGCTAAGGACCCCGGTGATATTCACTTCGATCGGATTGGAAGAAGTGCCGACCGTGCCTGTAGTCGCCTTGAGCATCGCGGTCCCGGTAGCCACCACATCCATGGCCTCGGCATCATCATCGTCATAGATGGATCCACCGGCCGTGATCTCAACATTGGTGCTTGTGACCGCGCCCGTCAGGGTGATATTGCCATCCCCTGTCAGATAAACATTGCCGTTGGCATTCGTGATCCCTGCCGCGACAACATCCAGAGCGCCCGTGTTACTCAGCGCGATATCGCCTGATGTCGTGTTCGTTGCCGCCACAGTATCAACAGCGGTCAACAGCGCGTTGGCCGATGTCCCGATGCCCGTAACCGCGCTCAAGACAAGGTCATTGGCCGTGATGTCCACCGCCGCGCCGCCGGATGTGATCGCGCCGGTTTGGGCCGTCAGCGTGACATCGCTTGCCCCGGCATTGGCCGTGATCGCCGCCGTGGCGCCGGCCAGGGTGATCGCGCCCGCGTTGATCGTGACATTCCCGCCCGTCGTCATCAAGGCGTTCAATGTGACCGTGCTCGCGGCCGCGCCCGTCACATTGACGGTGGTCGTTGATGTCACGATACCATTGAAGGTAACGCTGGTGGTTGCATCCACGATGTTCAGCAGGTTCACCGTCAGCGCCGCGTAGGACTGGATCGCGCCATCGGTTACCGTCAGGTCGCCGC
>CAZXSE010000025.1:2548-3658 GCA_964643325.1 uncultured Planctomycetales bacterium | reverse complement strand
GCCGTTGGCGCCGATGGTGGTAACACCCGTTGAATCGATGTCGACCGTGCCGCTGGCGTTGATCATATTGTTGATCGCGATCGTCGTACCCGCGTCATAGTCGATGTTCGTACCGGCCATCGTGCTGCCCTGAACGATCGAACCGCCGCTGTTAACATCGACCGTTGTCGTTGCTGCTACCGCACCGTTGAAGGTA
Source organism: uncultured Planctomycetales bacterium (assembly GCA_964643325.1). Classification (GTDB taxonomy): domain Bacteria; phylum Omnitrophota; class Gorgyraeia; order Zapsychrales; family Fredricksoniimonadaceae; genus Fredricksoniimonas. The sequence goes on along the minus strand of CAZXSE010000025.1, from coordinate 3,462 downwards.
ACGCTCGTTGTAGCATCGAGGATGTTGAGCAGGTTGACCGTCAGCGCCGCGTAGGACTGGATCGCGCCATCGGTTACCGTCAGGTCGCCGCCGCCCGTTAAGGCCCCGCTCAAGGTGATGTTGCCCGCCGCGCCGGCATCGAGTGTCAGGTTATTGCCGCCGGTGGCGATGGTCGATGAGAACAGGATGTTGCCTGCCGCAGTTCCGGTCGTATCCAGCGCAACAACGCCTGCCAACGTCACCGCGCGGGTGAAGGTGATGTTGTCATCACTCGTTGTGATGTCGCCGGAAGTGGTCAGCGTGCCGGCTTTCGCCGCGCCGAAGGTCACCGCACCGCCGGCGGTAATGTCGCCGTTGGCGCCGATGGTGGTAACACCCGTTGAATCGATGTCGACCGTGCCGCTGACAGCGATGGTGTCATTGATCCCGATGGTCGTGCTCGCGTCATAGTCCAGGTTCGTGCCGCCCAGGATCTTGCCGTTCTGCGCGATAGATCCCGTGCTGTCAACATCGATCGTTGTCGTGGCAGTGATGTTCCCGTCAAAAATAACACTCGTATTGATATTCTGGACCAGCAAACTCGTTGCGGAAATGATCGCCGCATCAAAATCAACAGTGTTCGCGGTATCCACAGCAATGCCGCCTACTGTTGTTGTTACCGCCCCGTTAAAGTTCATGGCATCATCGATCCCCAGGCCATTCGCGGTCAAGGTGCCGACAGTGATGACCCCTGTTACCGCTAATGTCTGGGCGCCGCCAACTCCGGTATCAAGGTTGACGTCCAGTAAACTCGCCCCACCGTTGTTCAACACAACACTGGCCAGCGTGATATCAGTACCGGCGTTCAGTTCGAGCTCGACGATGTTCGCCGTATCCGTGATCGCCGCCAGCGTCAAGGCACCGGCCGATGTGAT
>CAZXSE010000025.1:0-2448 GCA_964643325.1 uncultured Planctomycetales bacterium | reverse complement strand
GCGTTCAGCGTCAAGGCCGCGATGTTCGCCGTATCCGTGATCGCCGCCAGCGTCAAGGCACCGGCCGATGTGATGACGTTCGACCCGGCACCCGCCAGGACGATGCTCGCGATGTTATCCGCAGCAGCCAATGAGATGGCGCTCGTTGTTGTCGTAATATCCGCACCGGCACCGAGTGACACGATGTCATTAGCACCTGTACCATTAACATCCAGCGACACAACGGCAATATCCCCGTTGATCGCCAGTGTCTGCGCGCCGCCGCTGGCCGTATCCACATTGATCGTCAGCAGGCTCGCACCGCCGTTATCCAGCGCAACCCCCGCCAGCGTCATGTCGGTGGCCGCGTTCAGCGTCAAGGCCGCGATGTTCGCCGTATCCGTGATCGCCGCCAGCGTCACCGAGCCACTTACTGCCGTCACCCGATTCGTTCCTGCGCCGCTCAAGTTAATCACACCCACATTCGTACTTGCTGCCACTGATGCGCCCGCAAGATCCACATTTGCCGCAAGATCAACCGTGGCGGAATTCTGAATGATCAGCGCTCCAGTATCTGCATTAACATCTGCGTTAAGATCAATGGTGTCATTGGTACCGGTGCCGCCATTAGCGAGCGTTATACCCGTCGCCGTCAATGTCCCGTTGGCCAGCAGTGTATTGGTGCCGTTATCATCGCTATCCGCGGTGACGCTCAGCGCACCGCCCCCTATCATGACAACTCCCGCCAATGTCACATCTGTTGTAGCTGAGATCGTAAGCGCAAGGTCGCTAGCCAATGTATCCCTGATCACATCCAAGATCACTGAACCGCCCAATGCCGTCAAAGTCGTGGTTCCTCCAACGCCGCTCAGATCAATACCGCCCGTGGTCGCAAGCACAGTAAGGTCCGTTGCTGCAACAAGATCAACGCCAGTCGCTAATATGACCTTGTCACTCGCGTCAGCCGCCCCGTCCGCATCGCCGTTCATGGCTATCGCGCCCGTATCCGCGGTCACATCAACATCCACCACAATGCCATCATCGGCATTAACGGTCAACGCATTAAAAGTAGAAGCCGCGGTCGCGAATGTCACCGACGCATTGTCCGCCGTAGCATTCAACGTGACCGTGCCGATATTGTTGCTGTTCGCAGCCGTAATGCCGTTAACCGTGATGCTGCCGTTGGTGCCGTTGCCCAGGTTCAAGGCCGCGGCCGTGATCAGTTGCATCTCGGCTCCGTCAAGGGTCAAGTCTCCCGCCGTAGCGCCCAAGCCGATCGTCTGCCCGGCGATGGAGTTACTGATAGCTACCGTACCCGCGCCTGCGTTGATATTGCCCGTCACGGTCACATCGGACGCCGTGACCGTAAGGCCCGTGTTAGTGGTATTAAGCGTGGCACCTGCCCCGACGACAAAAAGGCCGCCGTTGCCATCAGAATCCGCCACGACCGTCACCGCCGCGCCTGTTGTTGTGTCCACATTGATCCTGACATCATCCTGGCTCTGCAAATACAACCCTCCCGTGAAGGTTGACGCATTACCGGAGAAAATAATGTCGTTAAGCCCGGCATTCACCAGTTTCAACGTGCCGGCGAAGGTCGCGCTGACCTGATCGACCGTGATCACTGTTGTCGAGGCGTTGCCAATGGTCACAATACCTGTGGTCGTGATGAGGTCCAGCGTTGCATCCGAAACAACGAACCCGGCGCCATTGTCATCGCCCACATCAATGGCCCCTGCCGTGTTCCTGTAAATATTCAGATTGCCGTCTGTCAAATTAACAGCCCCGAGCAGATTAAGCACATCAGACTGCAAGGTCAGGTTATGATTTCCTGTGATGGTGCTGTTGGCCGTAATGGTCCCGGTCCCGGTATTGATGATCGCATTGGCGCCAAGAATGACCGCGCTGTTCGTGGCAAAAGTGATATTATTATTCACCGCGGTCAGATCGCCGTTAATGGTGGTGGTCCCGTGAGTTGCGCCACCCGCGCCCGCTGTATTATAATCCTGCGTTCCCAATGTATAAACGGCGCCCTGCAGAATGATATTTCCCGATGTCCTGCCCGCAACACCGCCGCTGGCTGTCAAGATACTAAGGTTGTTAATATAAGACCCGCCCGTATTGGTGAACGTGCCGAGCGTCGCATTGCCGGCCCAATTATCACTGGTCGTCAGATCAAGCGTCAGGTTGTTCGCTCCGGTCGCTGATATGGTCCCGAGCAGGGAGATAGACCCGCTGTTATTGGTCTGAGCCCCGTTCGAATCAATGGTAATGCTCCCCCCGACAACAATATTCCCGGTGATCGATATCTCACCCGCCGTGATGGTGTCATCATCAGTAGTGATGCTGCCGTTAAGATTGACCTGCCCGTCGGTTGCGGCATCAGCCGTGATCGTCAGATCATTCAAATAACCATTACCACCGGCATTATTATCAATGAGGCCAACAGTGATCGCGCCGCCCGTTGCT
>CAZXSE010000024.1:0-12850 GCA_964643325.1 uncultured Planctomycetales bacterium | reverse complement strand
TCAATGTATAAATGTCGCTCCAGTTAACGCCGGTCTTGGACAGCGCGTCGATGTCGAGCCAATTGACACCGGCCGTTGTCATGACCTCAAGATCGAACCAGTTGACCCCTGTTGCCGCCAGGACATCCACATCATCCCAGTTCACGCCGGCAGCGCTCAGGACCTGGATATCGCTCCAGTTGACGCCGGAACGGGACATCACGTTCAGATCATCCCAATTCATTCCCCTGGCCGCAAGGACGCTGACATCGCCCCAGTTGACCCCGGCTCTCGTCAGGACATCCAGATCATCCCAGTTCACGCCGACAACCGTCAATCGTTGCAAGTCATCCCAATTGACGCCTGTAACGCTCATTGCCTCAATATCATTCCAGTTGATGCCGGTCTTCGACAACGCATCAATGTCGCTCCAGTTCACACCCGCCTGCGTCAGTACAGTGATATCCGCCCAGTTAACGCCCGCCTGCGTCATGACATTGAGATCATCCCAGTTAATGCCTGCCGCGGATATAACATCAAGGCCATCCCAATTCACATTCGCCTGTGACAGCGCGGAAATGCTGGCCCAGTTCACTCCTGCGGAAGAAAGAACATCAATGTCGATCCAATTGACGCCTGTCAACGTCAGGACGCCAATATCGGTCCAATTCACCCCCGCGGCGCTCATGGCTGTCAGGTCGATCCAATTCACACCGGCCAGCGTCAGCGCGCCAACATCTGTCCAATTAACACCCCGCGTTGTCATCACGCCGAGATCGGCCCAGTTCACGCCCGTTCTGGCCAGCACATCAATATCGGTCCAGTTAATGCCGGTCTTCGACAAAGCCTCGATGTCGCTCCAGTTGATCCCGGCGCTCGAAAGAACATCGATATCCGTCCAGTTAACGCCCGCGGATGTCAGGCGGGCAATATCCGTCCAGTTGACCCCGATCCCGGCCATGACCGTTATATCTTCCCAATTAACGCCGGAACGCGTCATGGTCTGAATATCAGCCCAATTCACGCCGATCGAAGCCATGACGCCAAGGTCCGGCCAATTGATCCCCGTCTTGGATAATGCATCAATATCGCTCCAGTTGATGCCCTGATCCGAGAAGACCGCAATATCGGTCCAGTTGATCCCGGCCGCAGCCATCACACTCATATCCGTCCAGTTGATCCCCGTCTTAAAGAGAACGTCGATATCCGTCCAGTTCAATCCTGCGGTGGTCATGCGGCCGATATCCGACCAGTTGACCCCTGCCGTCGTGAACTCCTGGATATTATCCCAATTCACGGCGGTCACGGTCATTGTCTGCAGATCTGACCAGTTGACCCCCGCTGCTGTCAGGACGCTCACATCCGACCAGTTGACCCCCGCCGCACTCATGACCCCGATATCATTCCAGTTAAGCCCTGTGAGCGAAAGGACATTCACATCATCCCAGTTAATGCCCGCGGCCGTCAAGGCGCCGATATCCGACCAGTTGACCCCTGCCGCCGTCATGGCGCCCACATCCGCCCAGTTCACGCCGGTGCGGGTCAGGACCTTCATGTCATCCCAGTTCATCCCCATCCCGGCAAGCACGCTGATATCGTTCCAATTAACACCTGCTGTTGTCATGGCGCCGATATCCGACCAATTGACACCGGTCAGGCTCAAGACCTCAAGCTCGTCCCAATTGACACCTGCCGTTGTCAGGGCGCTCAGGTCCGTCCAATTGATGCCTGCGGCCGTCAGGACCTGCATATCGTCCCAGTTCAAGCCGGTCGCGCTCATGATACCAATGTCAAGCCAGTTCACCCCGGCCGCTGCCAACGCCTGCACATCACTCCAGTTGATACCCGCCGCTGTCATGGCCTGGATATCCGTCCAGTTGACCGCGATCGTGCTCATACGCGTTATATCGTTCCAATTGATGCCCGCCCTGGTCAAGACCTCAATATCCGACCAGTTCACTGCTTCCGTGCTCAGCGCGGCAAGATCATCCCAATTCACGCCCGCCTGCGCCATGACATTGATATCCGTCCAGTTGACCCCCGACGCGCTCATGCGCTGAATGTCATCCCAATTGATGCCCTGACGCGTCAGCGTCTGGATATCGTCCCAGTTGATGCCCTTGGCGCTCATGCGCTGCAGGTCGGTCCAATTTACACCGGTCACGCTCAATGTATAAACGTCGCTCCAATTGACCCCGGTCTTGGACAAGGCGTCCACATCCGCCCAGTTGATCCCGGTCGCGGACATGACCCCGACATCCGTCCAGTTGATCCCGCTCAGGGTCAGGACGCCCAGATCATCCCAGTTGATGGCTTTCCGCGAAATGACAACGATCTCGTCCCAATTAATAGCAGCCCTGGAGAAGACGTTAAGATCATCCCAATTAACGCCTTTCTGGAAAAGGGACTGGACATCATCCCAGTTGATCCCCTTTTCGGACAGGACCTGGATCTCATCCCAATTAATGCCCGCGGCCGTCATGGTCTGAACATTATCCCAATTGACCCCGGCTTGCGTTAACACGACAATATCCGTCCAGTTAATGCCCGCGCGTGTCCAGGTATTAAGATCCGACCAATTGATGCCGGTCTGGCCAAGGACCAGGATGTCCGCCCAATTAACACCTGTCAGGGATAGAGCGCCGACATCTTCCCAATTGACGCCTGCGGCCGCCATGACCGCGATATCATCCCAGTTCACGCCCGTCTTCGAAAGAGTATCAATATCATCCCAATTGATCCCGTTCCGGGTCATGGTCTGGATATCATCCCAGTTGATCCCCTTTTCGGAAAGCACCTGGATATCATCCCAGTTCAATCCGGAGCGGGTCATCAGCGTAAGATCGTCCCAATTCATGCCGGCATCATACAGCCGCTGCATGTCGTCCCAATTAACACCCTTACGGGAAAGAACGACCAGGTCGTCCCAGTTGATGGCCTTGGCAGAAAGCGCATGAATGTCTTCCCAGTTCACGCCCTTAAGGCTCATCACAGCCAGATCTGACCAGTTGATCCCGGTCTCTGACAAGGACTGAAGATCGTCCCAATTGACCCCGGCCAGGGAAAGCGCGCTGATGTCCGCCCAATTGACGCCCTTCTGTGTCATGGTCATAACATCGTCCCAATTCACATTCGCCTTGCTCAGAACGGTCATATCGGTCCAATTAATAGAGGAAGCCGACAGGACCGCGATGTCCTGCCAATTAACACCGGCAACGGTCATCTGTTGCAGATCATCCCAATTAACGCCTTTCACGGAAAGCGTCTGGATGTCATCCCAATTAATACCGACAGAGGACATGGACCCGATGCTCTCCCAGTTCACACCCGCAACGGTAAGGCGCCCGATATCATCCCAATTGATGTTCTTTTGGGAGACCGTCATCAGATCTGTCCAGTTGATGGCCGCGGCCGCAAGGACCTGAAGGTCCGTCCAATTAATACCGGCCCTGGCCATCAGATCAATGTCAAGCCAATTGACCCCCGTGGCGCTCAGGACTTCAATATCCGCCCAGTTGATGCCTGCCGCAGAGAGGGCCTGAACATCCTGCCAGTTAATGCCTGTTACTGACATCACGCCAAGGTCGGCCCAATTCAAAGCGGTCCTCGTAAGAGCGTTGAGGTCGTTCCAGTTAACACCCGCCCGCGCCATAACAGCAATGTCATTCCAGTTGACGCCGCGGCTGGCTAGGACCCCGATATCATCCCAATTGATCCCCTCGCCGCTAAGCGCGGCGATATCAGCCCAGTTGACACCCTTCGCGGAAAGCGCCTGGATATCGTCCCAATTGATCGCGGTCGTCGATACCCGCTGAACATCTTCCCAATTAACGCCCGCGGCGAACAGAACGCCCAGATCGGTCCAGTTCATGGCTGACAAGGAAAGCGTGGCCACATCCGACCAGTTGATCCCGGCCTGGGAGAAAACTACAACATCATTCCAGTTCACGCCGGCGCCGGAGAGCGTCTGGATATCATCCCAATTGATGCCCTTGACCGTCATGGCCTGAAGATCGTCCCAGTTGATGCCCGTGGCAGCAATGGTTTCGATCTTGTCCCAGTTGATGCCGGTGCTGCTCATCCGGTCAATGTCCAGCCAGTTAACGCCCGCTGTTGTCAGCGCAGCGACATCGTTCCAGTTCACGCCCGTACGGGAGATCGCCACAACCTCGGCCCAATTCACTCCCGCGGCGCTGAAGACCGCCATATCCGTCCAGTTAACACCCGCCGCGGCCAAAACACTCACGTCGCTCCAGTTCACGCCGGCGCGTGTCAGCGTAAAGACATCATCCCAATTAACGCCCTTGCGCGACAATACCTGCACATCATCCCAGTTGATCCCCGTGACCGTGGCGCGCCCGAGATCGGTCCAGTTCACATTCGCGCGCGAGAGGACCCCCAGATCGCTCCAGTTCACGCCCGTCACGCTCAACGCCTGGATATCATTCCAGTTAACACCCGCCGACGCCATGGCCGCAATATCGCTCCAGTTGATGCCGCGGGCGGACATGACATCAATATCCTCCCAGTTCACGCCCGTAACAGAGAGCGTCATGATATCCGCCCAGTTAATGCCTTGCGTGGTCAGGGCTGTTACATCATCCCAGTTGATCTGCGCTGTTGTCAGCGCATTGACATCATCCCAGTTGATACCCTTGCGCGTCATGGTAAGGATGTCATCCCAGTTCACGTGCGCCGCCGTCAGGACAGCCACGTCACCCCAGTTCACACCGGCGCGCGTGAACGCCTGGATATCATCCCAGTTGATGCCCGCCGCGGTCAGTACACCGATATCCGACCAATTCACACCTTTTTCAGAGATCACATTGATCTCGTCCCAATTGATGCCTGCCGCGGTCAACGTCGCCACATCGCTCCAGTTGACCCCGTTGACCGTCATCTGGCCGACATCGATCCAGTTGATCCCGCTCTTGCCCATAACGCCAACATCATCCCAGTTAATGCCGGCCACGGTGAGCCGATTGATATCATCCCAGTTCACGGCAACGGTGCTAAGGACCTGAAGATCGCTCCAGTTGATACCTTTTCTGGATATTGACACGATCTCATCCCAGTTGATCGCCTTCTGCGAGAGAGCCTGAACATCATCCCAGTTGATCCCCTTCGCGGAAAGCGCCTGGATATCATCCCAATTGACACCCTTGACGGAAAGCGTCTGGATATCATCCCAATTAATGCCTTTTTGCGACAAGACGAGCATGTCCTGCCAGTTGATCCCCGCCGTGGTAAGGGCGCTCAGGTCGCTCCAGTTGACGGCCGTGGTCGTGATCTCCTGGACATTGTCCCAGTTGATCCCCTTGCGGGTCAGCGCGTTCACATCATCCCAGTTCACGCCGGCCTGTGACATGGCGCCGATGCTGTCCCAGTTGACGCCCGTCGTGGACATGGCCTGGACATCATCCCAGTTAACACCCTTGGCCGAGAGGACACCGATATCATTCCAGTTGATCCCCGCGACAGACATTGCTCCCACATCCGACCAGTTGATCCCCGTCCGTGAAAGCGCATCGATATCATTCCAGTTGATCGCCGTCCGTGAAAGAACGTCGATATCATCCCAGTTCACGCCCTTGACCGACAACGTCTGGACATCATCCCAATTCACGCCGGCGACCGTCAATCTTTCAACATCACTCCAGTTGATCCCTATATTAGTGAACACCTGGACATCCGACCAGTTAACGCCCCGCGCGGAAAGGACCTGAATGTCGCTCCAGTTGATCGCGCTCACCGTGAAGGTCTGGATATCCTGCCAGTTGATCCCCGTCTGCGCGAGAACGCCGATATCCTCCCAGTTGACGCCGGCGCGCGTCAGCACCGCAACATCATCCCAATTGATGCCCGACGTAAGCAAGGCGTCAAGCCCGTCCCAGTTGACCCCGGCAGCGCTAAGACGCTGAATGTCATTCCAGTTGATGCCGATCGCGGACATGACCTGCATATCGGCCCAATTGATGGCCGTTGTCGAAAGCGCGAGTACGTCGCTCCAGTTGATGCCGGCCGCAGCAAAAACCGCAATGTCCGCCCAGTTCACGCCCTTGGCCGACAACACCTGGATCTCATCCCAGTTGACGCCCGCCTGTGACATGACCGTAATATCATTCCAATTGATGCCCGCGGCGGCAAACGCGCTGATATCGCTCCAGTTGATGCCCTGCGAGGACAGGACGCCGATATCACTCCAGTTCACACCCGCCTCGGAGAAGACCACAATGTCGTCCCAGTTAATGCCGCCGGTGGACATGGCTCCAATGCTTGCCCAGTTCACACCCGCAATGCTGAGCTCCCGGATATCCGTCCAGTTGATCCCCGTCCGGGATACGGTATTGATATCGCTCCAGTTAATGCCGCTCGCCGCAAAAGCCTGAACATCGTCCCAGTTGACCCCCGCCGCGGAAAGCACGCCGATATCCGCCCAGTTGATACCCGTCCGGCCCATGGTCATGATGTCCGCCCAATTGATCCCGCTGCGGCTAAGGACGTCCACATCCGCCCAGTTCACGCCCGCGATGGTCAACGTCTGGATATCGCTCCAGTTGATATTGCTCTTGGTCATGAGCTCGATATCGGACCAGTTCACGCCGGCCGTCGAGAGTGTATCAAGGTCTTCCCAGTTGATGCCCGCCTTGGTCAGGATCTCGATGTCGTCCCAGTTAAGCCCCTTCTGCGACATGACATTAAGATCATCCCAGTTGATGTTCGCGTTCGTCATCACAGCCAGCGCGTCCCAGTTGACCCGGTCGGGCCAATTGACCCCGGCGCCGGTCATGACCGCCAGATCGTACCAGTTGATACCCGCGACGCTCATGACATCAAGGTCGTACCAGTTGATGCCCGCCTCTGTCAAAACGCCGATATCCGCCCAGTTGATCCCTTCAAGCGTCAGGCGGCCAATGTCCGCCCAGTTGATAGCCGCATCGGACATGACGCCAAGGTCATCCCAATTGATCCCGATCTCCGAGAGGACATTGATATCCTGCCAGTTGATGCCCCGGGTGGTCATCTCATAAAGATCTTCCCAGTTGACGCCCGCCCTGGTCATGACATCGATATCTTCCCAGTTGATCTGTTGATCGCTCATGTCCTTGATGTCGGTCCAATTCACATTGGCCATTCTGTCCGTCACGGTCTTGACAGCAACAACATCAGAGCGCAGGACGCCAAGGTATTCCCAGTTGACCGCGGAGGTGGACATGCTCGCGACATCCGCCCAATTGATCCCCTTCTTGGTCATTTCCTCGAGATCGTCCCAATTGACCTGATCCATCATGGCCTTCATGGCCGCAAGATTATCCCAGTTGGCATCCGATATCTGCATCGCGGAAATATCCAGGGGCGAGAATGTGTACAGCGGCGTGTCGGTCAGGTCATAGATCTTGACATCAATGAAAAATGAATCATTCTTGTTCGCCGCGGCGGGGGTCCACTTGTTAGAAGGACCGCAAAGCTCATCAGCGCCCGGATCATAATTCTGGTTATAAAGCGTTGCGGCCAGGGTCTGGGCGCTGCCCTGGTAGATCTTGTAAGGAGCGCGGCAGCCGTCGCTCGCGTGGATCCCTTTGCGCTGGTTATTGTCCTCGAGCCAGCTGTAAATGTAATACCCGCCCGCGTCTGTATCCCAAACAGCCGCGAACTTGGGGCCCGTGCCGATAAAGATGTCAAAGTTCTCGGAGATCGCGTACCCAAGCCCCGAAGCCTCGGCGCGCAAGGTGTACATCGAACCCGCGCGGCTGATCATGAGCCCCGTGAACCGGACAAGCCCGTTGACCGCTGTGACCGTTTGCGTCCCGAAGAGCGCGCCTGCGCCGGGATTGTTCTGGATGGAGACCGTTACCTGCGTCGTGTTGTCGCTGGTAACGACATTGTTGTTCTCGTCAAGGATCGCGACGACCGGCTGGCGCGGGAACGCTTCACTGTGGCGGATGCTCGAGGGAGAAACGAGGAAAGTGATGTGTGTTGCGCTGCCGTGGGAAAGGGATCCTGCCGCGCCGGTGACCGCGCTGCCGCTTCCGGTCTCGGCGCCGCCCGTAAAAATGTCACTGCCGATCACGGCCTCAGCGGCATCGCCCTGGGACCCGCCCGTGAATTGCGCATGCACGGGGGCTGCCGCAATAACATTTATTAATAAAGAAATAATAAATGCCAGGACGCAGTTAGGGACCAACTGTTGAATGATTGTTATTGCTTTGTTTATTCTCATCACCAGAAATCAACTGGTCTGTATGGATTAGATATTGCTATTATCCAAGTTATCTTATTCAACTTCAATGAATTTTTTATAAATTTTATGGAAGATTTTATCACGATGGACGCGTTTGTAAACGCTTTTTTCTCCGACGGAGAAAAAGGCTACAACGCGGTCCGGGCAAGGCGGCCGCCATAAACAATGCCGGCCGTGGCGTCATAACGCTGGTAAGTCGATGCGCTGTCAGGGTCTTTGGCCGCGAACGTGCGGGATGAGACCTGAAAATCCCTGACGTTCGCGGATTGAAAGTCACCACCGCGGTAACCAATGCCGACCGTCATGTTCACCCCGCGGCGCGCATCTGCCGGGTCAATGCCGGGCCAGTCAACATTGGTCGCGTTCCCCTCAAATCCGGAAATCTCTGACAGCGCGCCATCCCCATGCGTACCAAGAAATTGCCGCCCTTCAACGCGCCCGATCGTGACCGCGGGTTCAGCCAGGTTCCCCGAAAGTTCCATGTTGCCATAGTAGCCGCCGCCGCTGGTCACGCGCGATGTCGATGTCTCCGCAAAAATGCCCGCACGCAACGGCCCGCGCTGCCCCTGTGCCGCACCGCCCGCGCGCCCGTCCCCGGAAGACCATCCCAGGGCATTGCGGTTAAGGTTCGCCGCGCCGTCAAAGATCGTTTCCGCGCCATCTTCAGGGGCATCCGCCGGGAATATCCCGTCAGCTGCAGCTGCATTGTAAGCGCTGCTGCCCCAGGCAAATTCATCCGTAACAGCAGCCACATCCGCGCCGCGCGCCGCTTTTTCAAATTCAAGTTCTGTCATAGGACGCAGGCAGGCCCAGTCCGCGAATGCGGCCACATCAGGCCATCCCACATAACTGACAGGCCGCGCAGGGCGCGATGTCTGCGCCGGCGATGACGGTGTTGTGCTGTCCCAGGCGATCGTGTTGCGGTCAACAACGGTATCTGACGCCTTGCCGCCAAGCGATGCCGCCGTGATATCCCGGCGCGCTTTTTCCGTTGCGGAAAGCGTGTTGAAGAACCCGGTCCACTGCCCCTCGGTCAATTCATACTTCATCAGATAGAACGACTTATATCCCTTCGGAAAAGAATTGGAGACCAGGAAAGTATCCCCGCTCGCGCTCTCTCCCGCAAGGCCGCTCGACTGATAATAAAAACCGCCTGATGCGGTATTCGTCGTGATGATGGAATTCTCGCTGGTGATGTACCATGGGTCATCGTCAGCAGAGCCCTGCTTGAAACGGAACGGTGATGAACTTGCGCCGTCGCCCGCAAAGAAAGCCCCTTCCGGGATATAGACCATCTCGACGCCGAATATCTTGACGATGGTGTTCGCGGCCTGCGCCACGGCATCTGAAATGCCGTCCTGCGCGTAATTCCATACATAACGGACGCCTGTCGCCGCGATCGCCCCCGAAGAAATATCCGTACGGCGCAGAAAGAAACCTTTCATGTCCTGCGGCACAAAGATCTCGAAATTCGCCGGAGCCGTAAAGCCCGCGGGGTTCAAGCCTGTACCGCCCATGCTGGCATGACGCCAGTTCTGCCCGCCGTCGGTCGAATATTTCATGAACAGCCACACCGCATCATGCGATACGGAATTGCGCCAGCTGTTATCCTGGCTCACATCCACCGTGAATGTCATGCGATGGGATGTGACATCCGTAGCGTAAGCGTCAAGCCCGCCGATCTGCAGGCCGTTGGCAAAGGCCAGCGAAGGGACGGTTGTTAAAAGGATGACTAACAAAAATAATTTTCTTAACATAGGGGTCTTAACATTAAAAGTTTTCGCCAAGATCACTGGCCTTCCGCAGAACGAACGCCCCGTCCGCCGTAGGTGGATGCTGCGCCAGATGCCGCAGCGGCAGCCTCACTCCGGTCCGAAACCGTCAACCGCGCGGCAGGATCAGCCCATGACCCGCCGCGGAACCCGGCGCCTGCGGCCGTTGTCACGCCATGCGTCGCATCCGCGTCCATGCCGGGCCATGCCGTTGTATCCGCATTGCCTTCATAACCCGCGAGCGCGACCAAAGCTCCATCCCCGTGATCGCCGGTATACGTCAATCCGGCCGCGCTTCCGACGGAAACGGCCCATTCCTTCACATTCCCGGAAAGGTCCATGATCCCGTAATAACCGGCGCCCGACAACTCACGATCCGAAGAATCCGTCGCAAAAACACCGGAGCGCAGTGCGCCTGACTTATAATCAGGCCCTGTCGCAGCGTCGCCGCCCGCCAATGAAATATTATCGAAGCGCGCATTCGCGCCTGTCGTGGCCACCAGCTCCGAACCGTCCTCAAGCATGCCGAAAAGTGCGGCAGCGGCCGTGATCGTTGATGATCCCCATGCATACTCGCCGCTGACCGGCAAGGACGGCCCGCGGGCCGCCTTTTCGAACTCAAGCTCTGTCATCGGGCGCAGTCCGGCCCAGTCCAGGAACGCGCAAAGGTCCGCCCACGAAAGGAATGTCATCGAACGGTACGGCCGCTCGCTGGAACATGCCAGCGGCGATCCTGAACAGGCCACCGTGTTGCGCGCAATGACCGCGTCCGAATTCTTGTGCGACGCATCCGTCACATCACGACGGGCACGCGCCTGGGCAGAAAGCGAGTTCACGAATTCAACCCACTGGCCTTCCATCAATTCATATTTCATCACGTAAGACCCGTTGTATCCCTTCGGCAGGGCGGCAGGGATCGCGAACGACGAGCCCGACGGGGATATCTCGGCGGGATTGCCCGCAGACATATAATAGAACCCGCCTGCGGCCGCATCGGTCACATTGATGGCAACCTCGCTGGTAACAGGCCAGGGGGACGCATCGGCGCTGCCGCGCTGAAATGCCGCCGTGGATGCCGCATTATCGCCGGCAAAGAAAGCGCCTTGCGGCACATAGGCCATCTCCATGGCAAAGACCATGGCTGACACTTCGCTCGCCTCGCTCAGACCGCACGCTTCATAATTCACCGTGAGCATGGCTGTTGTCGTAATGCTGTCCGCCATGGGATGATTCGATGACGAACGGAAGAACGCGCCGATCTTGTCGGCAGGAACAAAAACCTCTAAAGCGGTGTTGGACCCCGCGGACATGCCGGCCGGGTTCAGGCCGCTCGCGGACAAAGGACAAAGTTTTTTCTCGGATGATGCCGCGCTGATATCCTGCAGGCGCACCGTTACCCAGACCGCATCATGATTGATCTTGTTGCGCCAGGAATTCTTCCAGGAGAGGTCAAAAAGAATGACGAGCGTCTTGGCTGAGGTGTCGCGCGGCCCGAGGGTAACATTCGTGACCGTAAGGTCATTGGCGTGCGCCGCCTGAAAAGAGAAAAAGACCGCGAAAAAGACCGCGAGTCCAAGGATGCCTGAATTTCTGGTGTTCATGTCACTCCTTTAAGAAAGACCCGCCTTCTTTAAAGAAAGGCTTTCGAAAGCATGCGAACAAAGATCAGCGTCAGCGCGCCACGTTCTGATGGCCTGAAAGTTCCGTCTTGTCGAGCCTGGATTCAATACGGCTGCGGCCGACAAGCCTGGCCGCGACGATCTTTTCCTCGACGAGCTTGCGGTCCGGGGCATTGGGCTTCAGGTAGAGATACCACTGATAATGCTTGAGCGCGGTCTCCTGGTCGCCGATGAACTCGCCGCTGACATGGGCAAGATTGTAATGCGCGTCCGCATCATAAGGCAGCAGGTCCACGGCCTGGTAATATTCAACGACAGCGCGCTGGTACTCGCCTCTTTCGAAATAAACATTCCCCATATTGTAATGGGCGCGCGCCAGCTCTTCCTTGAACTTCTCATCCTCAGGGTCAAGATCGCCCCCTTTAAGAAGGATGGCGCTGGCTTCTTTCTCGATATCGACCGGATCCGCCATGGGAGGCAGGGCCGGTTCAGCCGACACGGCTTCCTGGCTCTGCTTGCTGCCTTGCGCATCCTTAAGGTCCGCTTCCATTTTCTTCATGCGCGCTTCAATGGTTTCCTGCTGCGCGGCCAACCTGGCATTCAATTCTTCAATTTCCTTGGTCTGCTTGGCATTCTGGCTTTCAGAGCGGCGTATCTCCTTCACAAGCTCTTCACGCTCCAGCCGCATCTGTTCAACGCGCTTGGCCTCATGATCTTTCTCGTTGCGGAGGCGCTCCACTTCTTTCTGCAATGCCTGCGCATCAACCTGGGAATTCTGGATGTCGACCTGGGCGCCCGCGATCGTCGCGGAAAGAAAAAGGGCTCCGGTCATTGCCGCGATATTCAGGAATTTCCGATGCTGTGCTGGCCTCATAAAGAAGTTCTCCCCAAGCTTTTGAACGATCACTTGTTGTACGCCTTCGACGGCTTGATGGTGCCGCTGGGCGCTTTATAGTTCTCTTTACCGGTAAGGATGTGCGGCGTGATGAAAATAACGATCTCCGACGAGGTAATGCTGTCGGCCTCACGACTGAACAATTTATCAATGTAAGGCAGGTCCATCAGGATGGGCAGCCCCTTCTTCGTATGGACCTTGTCATCCTTGCGCAGCCCCGCCATGATGATGGTGGTGCCGTCCTGGACAACAAGCGTGGTCTCGACCTCGGTCTTGTTGACCTGCGGGATACCGCCCTTGCTGGAATCAAGCCTTCCGACAACGGAAGAGATCTCCGGGCGCA
>CAZXSE010000023.1:0-14390 GCA_964643325.1 uncultured Planctomycetales bacterium | reverse complement strand
TTGTCAAGACAGACAAATTGGATGCCGAGTCGTATCAAATGACGGAAAAGGCCGTGCGTTCTCTTATAAAGAAATACCAGTCTGCGAAGACCGATCCTGTGCGCGTTAAGATCTTGGATCAAATAACGGCATTAGTGCGCGAACATTCCAAGGGATCGGCGCATTATTCTGATATTCAAGGAAAGCCGACACAGCATTATCTGATCCCTAATGATGGCCGCGGCCGGGATATTGTGGTGCAGCAGGGTGTAACGGGAGAGACGGAAGTATCGCTTTGGTGGTTTGAGGGGCGCGACATTACTTTTATTAACGGAGAAACAACGCAGATATCTCTTCCGATAAATATTCTTCCCGGCGTGATGGTCATTAAAGAAGATGGCGTTCTGGCGCATTCGATGTTGTTCAAGCATACGCAAAAAGTCTCTGTTCTTGATCCGCAGGGGGATGTTCAGCAGGCTGAGGCTAACTTTTATCATGTTCTTGATGCCGAGATCCTGAAGAATTCGGCGTTCTCTCCGGATGGAGAGCTTTTGTTCGAAGAGTTTGATTATGTACGTAATCGTGTTGCCAACGGCATGCTCGGCATACAGACCAAGGGGCTGAACAAGATCGTATATGATGTGTATTCGCCGTACGCGCTTCCGGTCTATGGAACTCTGGATGAGGACGGCCGGTTGACACAGGTTGGGCTTGATCAGCAATTTACAGTTGATAATGGTAAACAACTGGTCAGCAGCACGGCATTGGAAACAGCGCCGACGGCGCCGAATATCCTCGAGATCCAC
Organism: uncultured Planctomycetales bacterium; assembly: GCA_964643325.1. GTDB lineage: Bacteria > Omnitrophota > Gorgyraeia > Zapsychrales > Fredricksoniimonadaceae > Fredricksoniimonas. Next base: position 13,605 of record CAZXSE010000023.1, on the reverse strand, counting down.
ACGACCAAGTTCGTAGATGGAGTGCCGGTGGATAAGATCCGCCTTGAAGCCGTTTCCGGATTTCTCCAGGATTTGAAGGGGCATTGGAAAGTCTTTATGAATATGGCAGGAGCTTTCTTTGCCATGGTCTTTGTTGGCTGGATGTTCGGAAAACGGAAACAGAAAGATGAGCAAAGCAAGGCGTTTCAGAGGCCCGCAATAGCAACAAAGAGTGTTAACAGGGATCGGACAACGCAGGGAGACGAGCAAGTTGATTGGAATGCTGAATTGGCCAGGGAGACCGACGGGTGGAGTGCTTACGGGTTTGAAACAGATGTTCGTGATAACGCCAGAAGGATCTTTGAAGGATCTATTATCAGTCGGCTTGAACGGGGCGAGTCCAAAGAAGATATCTTGAATGAATATTTTCAGGTTTATCAGGTTTGGCGCAAGGTTTACATGGGGGATGAAAGCGCTTTTCAGCCCACACTACAGGACCTTTGGGCGCTTCAGCTTATTCTTGTTGGAAGCGAAATTCTCTCTAATGATATGCCCGAATACATCAGCTATCTTTTCGATAAGAGCCTGGAGGCTCGTCGTGATGGCACCGAAGATCAGTTTGGAGGGTTTGTTCGTAAAGAATTTACCCGTTGGCACAATATTCTCCAGCTGCAGATAACAACATTTCAGGGAATAGCTGGAGGCAGCGCCAAGCATGTGATGCCGTATCAGTATTATTTCAGGCAAGATGACCTGAATGATCTCTTTCGTACCAAAGGTTTTGTGGAGTGGTATGACAAGCTTGAATATACCTTAAATGGAGAAGATGATAGCAGGAGTGCAATTTATAATAATTTTATTGCACAATTAAAGTCCAAAGTTGATCCGCTCATCAAGATTTTAAAAGAAGAATCAGAGAAGAATGTTTTTAGGGCAAAAAGACTCGTTGTCAGGCACAAAGAATATCGAGAATACGTCGAGTTCTTCCGTAATGTCCAACAGGGTGGTCAGGAGCAATTAAGCGAGCAATTCAATTGGGGCGGGATGACCAAGGGGCAGGCATTAGAAAAGATCGGTAAGAAGTCGTTAATTGCAAAGACATTCTCAGACATGATCGTTGATAACGGAAAAGCACCTTATATTTTAAGGATTTGGAGGTCCGTTGCACAAGTTTTGCGCACTCAGTATAAGCCGTTAGAATATACATTGATGATGTCTTCCGCGGCCATTTTGGGCGTATTTGTGTTCAAAGGGATGATGGCGGCGGGGGTTGCCTTGACGACATATCTTGCAGTATGGACAGTTATCAAGGGTTTTGGCTGGGCCTTAAATTATTTGTTGGAGCGGCATGTGCGCGCCGCGGCTTTTGGTAAGACCCCGGCACCTTCAGTGGGATATGCAAAACCGGAATTGACCGCCGGGGAGAAGTTATATCGAGGGGCATTCTGGACACTGGATGTAATGTTCAAGATTGCCTGGAACGCGTTCATGTTCTATTTCTTCCTGATCCCAGGCATGGAATTAATGGGTGCGGCCTGGAACCCTGCCATTCCATTCTTGGGCAACATCCTCGCGCTGGACTTAAATGTCGTATTGTTGGGTGCTTTGTGGATCCCCGGCCTGATCTTCTTCTATCTTGACGGGTTCTCGATCTTTTATCTTTTGGAATCCGTGTTTGCCTATATTCATGGCAAGTTGCTTGGTTTAGGGAATATCAGGACTGCCAAGGACATCAAGAAGTTGATGGATCGGCATAACTTGAATGCATTGATCGATGCCAAACTCTTGCCAGCCTCTTTGAATTTGACCGTGGCAGCTCGCGAGGAAGCTCGCCGGCAGATCTTGAGCCAGATCTTTCAACAGATGCGTTCCAGGGATGAGATCTCAGATAAAGAATTAAAACTGGCACAACAGGGTCAGCTGGATCAACTTTTTGCCATTCCCCGGATCCAGAAACGTGTTGCGGTCTTTGTTAACAGCCTTCTAATGTCCATGCCGGCAATGCCTCGCTGGGAAGACATTAAGACCGTGACGGTCATGACGCCGATGTATGGTGAAGACGTGATCTATTCGTTTGACAACATTCGTGATGTCAAGACCGGAGAACCTTTGTTGCCTACGGCGTTGAATATGAGACTGGATGTTGGATTTACCAATCTCAGTTATTTGGTCTCGCGCGACCCGGATTCCTGGAAGGCTTTGCTCGAACGCGTTGAACGTGAAGGCAAGGCTACGGCGCAAGAGATCGAGTCCATGCGCAATGTTATTGACGGGAATGAGATGAAGGGGATCAGCGAACCGTTAAAGATGGAGATCCGTTTGTGGGCATCGTATCAAGGACAGCCCTTTGCGCGCACATTGGATGGCTTGATGAATTATGCGCGCATGTTGCGTATTTTTGCGACGATCAATCATCCGGAATGGGGAGAAGCCAAAATACGTGAAGAGGTCAGCAAGAAGTTCCAGATGGTTTGGGCTTATCAGAGCTGGGGGGCTGTGATGCAAGCCAAGAATCCTGTAGATGTATTAAAGAAAGGCGATGCACTTTATCTGCTGAAGAAATACCAGCAGGAGCTCGGTTTTAATATAGAGATCGCTTCGATCCAGGAGAAAGAGATCGAGAAAGAAGCGGGTAAGAAGGTGAAGGTCTTTTATAAAGTTCTTTCCAAGTATGAAGAAAAGAATCAAGGAACTGCAGACATCTTTAACATTCCTTTGACACAAAACTTGGCGATCATTACTGAAGGTAAGCCTGGCAATCAGACGCATGCGCGCAGCTTTGCGACAGGCGAGCTTATTATGACGATCGATATGAATCAGGACTTTTATCCTGAACAGGCCGTCAAGCTTCCGGCCCTTTTTCAGGAATTTAATGATGACCGGGTGGACGTTGTCGGATATCCGGAAGATATTTATACGAGCGGATTCTCTCCCGAGGGGTCCTATCACGCCATTGCGGACCGGACTTTCACAACATCGACCCAGCGTGTATTGACCAAGCTGGGCGTGCGGTTCCATTACGGGCATCCGGATGTCTGGAGAGCTTCATCTGCCAAGATCTATGGAGGCGTTTCTTCGACGTCGCATGTCAACGAAGATATTTTTGCAGGTATGGTGCGTAAATTAAAAGGCCGGTTGATCGTTTACAGGGAATATATCGAAGCTGGTAAAGGGCGCGAGGTATCCTGGAGCGGCACAGACGGGATCTTCCGCAAGTTTGGCATGGGAGGGATGCAGCAGGCATTAAGCCGGTTTGTTTTGTGGTTGAACACGTCCATGGGGCCTGGAGAGGTCTTAGCACATCACTTTGGAGGCATCGGGTTTTATTTTAAGAAGCCCATTGTACTGGCAGCTTTGTTTGCTTATGTAACATGCGTGATGTTCCTTGGTGTCAGCGTGTTCACAGGGTTCACTTCAGCGGCGGTATTATCTTTTGTTGGGATCTTTGTCATGGGACAAGCTATTGTGTTGAACGGATATTTTCAGAAAGTTCTTGAAGAGGGTGTTGTGAAAGGAACGAAAGAATTTGTGAAACTCTGGATCGGGATGACGCCGTTCTTTATGGCGCATGTTTTTACAGCTGGCGTTGGTGCCATATCGGCATTCTTTGGATTGGCGGCATATGTATCGACGGGGCGCGGGTTCTTCTTGGAGCATGATCCTATCGACAAAGTATTAACGAATTTTGCCAAATCACATATTTTTGTTGGCTGGATCGGCATGACGATCTCATTATTGGCTATTGGGATCTGGTGGAATTTTGCTCTGGTCGCATCCGCTCCGTTCGTCATGATATTCCTTTGCGGCATGATAATGCCTTTTATATTGAATCCTGGCGGGCTGCCAATTCGCGGAACATCGGCGGAGAAATTCTTGGAACTTTGGAATAAAGATGTTTCTAAGGTGGGGCCCTTTGTTAAGAAAACATTTAGCAGCAATTATGAAGTAAATAATAAGCCGGTAGGCATAAATTGGCGCAAGCGATTGGTTGATGGGCCGATCTTTACGACAGGGGCTATTATATGGTTATTGATAACAACGCCTGTAGCCGCGGTTACTTTTGTGATTTTAGGTATTAAGAAGATCATGCATATTAAGACGCCGCCTTCTGGCATCACATTGTCATCAAGCAAGGATGAAGGCCCGACATTAGGCAAAAGATCAAAAGATGCCGCTGAACAGATCAAGGCGCTGGAAGATCAGTTGGTCCAGGCTCAGAAGGACGCGGCCGAGGCAGATCAACAGCTGAAGAGGGCGCTGACAGAACAACAGCAAGCCTTGAAAGATGCGGCAGCCGTTGTTGATGAGGCTTCTATTGATAAGGTCGAAGCGCCGGACAATGTCGGCGGTATCGATCTTGGCGACGAGCATCTGACGATCAATATCAAGGTGGACGGCGCTGGCATGCCGTTGCCCGTGCAGTTCCAGGACCCGGCCATGATCAATATCCAGGGTCTGTCGCCGGTCATTCGTGATATTGCGCCTGTGACAGCGCTCAATATGCCGGTGGTCGCGGAATTGCTCAAATAATTTTGTTTTGGGGAACACGTGTGTAGAGCCCTTTGGCCTTCGGGTCAGAGGGCTTTATTTTTGCCTGCCGCCGGGGCGGATGTTTTGCTATACTACTTGACGGCAGCATCATAATCAGGACCAGGGAGGAACACCGTGGGCAGAGATAATTATTCTTATCAGAAGTACCAGAAAGAATTGGCCCGGAAGAAAAAGGCCGAGGAAAAGAAACAGAAGAAGCTCGACAGGAAAGCCGCCGAGGCCGCTGGAGCCGCGCCTGTGCTTGCGCCGGAGGTTGCGCCGGAAGCAGTGTTTCCCCCTCCCTTACCCTCTCCTGCTGAGACAGGACTTCGCCCACAAGGGGGAGGGGGTTCGATTTGATTTTGATTCTCCTGCCATGAATCATCCTTCCTTTACGCAATTAAGGCGACGGGTCGATGAGGCGATCACATTTGACGATCAGGTCCAGGCCCGGCGCTGGATCGCTGAGGGCTTGCGCCTTGCACAGCAGAAAGAATGTCCCGGTGAGCTCTTATATTTTCGCGCCCAGGAGGCCATTGTGGCGGGCCACTTTATGGACGCGATCGATCTTTTGGAAAAAGCGCTGGTGTTCAATACTCTGGACGGCGCGGCCTACAATGATATTGCGCTGTGCATGGTCGAGCTCGGGCAGATCGAAGGGGTCCTAGGTGTCTTTGATAAGGGCATTGCCGTCGAGCCGGATTACGCGACCATTCACCATAACAAGGGCTGGCTGCTCAACAAGCTCGGCCGCCCAACGGAAGCACTCGTGTGTTTCAGGCAGGCCCTGGCTCTTGAGCCAGAGCGTGTGGTCACCTGGGAGAATATGGCCAATGCTTACGAGGAGCAGGGGCGGATCCCTGAGGCCCTTGATGCCTGCAGGAAGGCGCTGGCTTTCTTGCATGAGCCCGACGGCGCGATCCGCCAACAGCTTGAGGCCGAGATCGAAAGGCTTTCGAGCCGGGCGTAAGCAGTATCTTTATTTAAAGAGCTTGTTGTTTTTTCATATAAGAAGTAAGATATATCCAAGTTAACAATCAATCATCGGAGGTAATATGGGTTTTCAATATGGCGGTGGCAGCAAGTACGACGGGCGTCCGAGAGAGATGCACAAGGTCACATGCGCGGATTGCAACAAGGAAACAGAAGTTCCTTTCAAGCCGACAGGGGACCGTCCGGTGTATTGCAAGGAGTGTTTCACAAAACGCAAGGGCACGAGCCGCTAACACAGAGCTTTTCAGCCATGCGGTCTTTTACCGCGGCCTTTATGCACGCAGCCATCCAATGACCATAGGTCCGCGGATGGCTTTCGTGTTTTCGTGAGCAGCATCCGTTACAGCAACGGCCAAGAAGGAGCATTTATCAAGCCATTTACCACATCGCAGCCGGGAAGGAAGTGCAAGCAGTCCCGGTGCAAACACGTCTTGAGCATTTACAATCATGAGGAGTACTGTCATTCTTGCGCTTTGAAGCGCCCGGGTGACAGGGCTTCGTCCGCGCATAAAAGTTCCTGACGCGGGATGCGGAAGGTTTTGTGATGAAGAATGCCCTTTTGTTTTTGGTCCTGGTAGTGATAGGCGCGCCGTCGGTGTATGCCGCGGCCATGCCCGCGCATGCCCACGCCAGGCTTTTTGAGCCGGGCTGGGAATGTGATGAAGGTTTTTATCACGCAGATGGCAAATGCGTGCCGCTGGTCGTGCCGGCGCATGCGCGCCCGGACTTGACGGGCAATGCCTGGGAATGTGAGCCGGGGTATGTCCGCGCCGGCGATGCCTGCGCGTTGATGAATATTCCGGCGGATGCCCAGATCGATCCTTTTGGCAAGGGGTGGAATTGCAACAGGGGATATTATCGCGACGGAGAACGCTGCGTGCCTGTTGATGTTCCCGCGGATGCGGTATTGAACGCTGAAGGCGATGATTGGGAATGCGCGGCCGCGTTCAAGCGTGTTGATGGAGTTTGCGTGGCAATGACGGCTGAAGAGGTGGCAGAGCGGGCCAGGCAGTATGAGGAAAGCGCCCGGAACGCGTTCACGCGCGTGGGTCCGGAGACCGGCCTGTGCCAGATAGGGTACAATAAGTGCACATCCGCTTGTTCCGGCGGTGTGCTTGCTCCTGCTGTTGGAAAGAAAGTGAAGAGCGCTGCGTTCACCAGTGCCTGCATGATGGCGTGCGACTCGGGACGGCAGGCATGTGCGTCCTCATCCGGTGTTTGTGATGCCTTTGACAGCGCCTGTTCGACCGATTGCCCCGAGGAGGCTTTTGATAGCGATAATGGCGCGGCATTGAGCGCTGCGGATGGCCATGGCGTCTGCGCGCGCGCGTGTCAATTGGGCGGGCGCTGGTGCCAGGACCAGCGACGCAAGATGCCCACGGCCAAAGGAAATCCGTAAGGAGCCATTCTGATGAAGGACCGCATGGCTTATGTTGCGAAAATGGCCTCCCTCGGGCAGTTGACGGCGGGTATCGCGCACGAGATCAATAACCCGACGGCCTGCATCCTTTCCAATCTTTATACGCTGGAAGAATATTACCGGCATGTTCATGATGCCCTGCGGGCGCTGCCTGCAGGTGCGGCTGGGAAGGACCCGAAGCTTGCGGAGATCCTCGAGGACATTCCGGCCCTGATCCGTGAAATGAACAGCGCCGCAGAGAGGATCGCCAGGATCGTCAAAGATCTGCGTGTTGTTGCGCACTCGGATGACACCAGTCTGGCATGTGGGGACCTGCATGCGTGCATTGATCGGGCTCTGGCTATCATGACCAATGAGTTGAAATATAAGGTCACGGTGATCAAGGATTACGGTAAGGTCCCTGATATGTATTTCAGGGAACCTCAAATGCTGCAGGTCTTCATGAACCTTCTATTTAATGCCGTGCAGGCGATCGATGCCAAGGGCACGGTCCATATCATGACCCGTTCGCGCGGCAAGTATGTTCATGTCGAGATCAGGGATTCAGGGCGGGGGATCGCGCCCGAGCATGCGCCCAAGGTGTTCGAGCCGTTCTTTACGACAAAACCGGTTGGCGAGGGCGCCGGACTCGGCCTGTTCGTGGCACAGGAGATCATCAAAAAGCATGGCGGCGAGATCACGGTTGTCAGTGAGGCTGGGGAAGGTGCCGTGTTCACGGTCAAATTACTGCGGGATGGTCCTCCTGGAAAGAAGGCCGGGGCGGAAGAAAAAGGTTGACTTTTCCCTGAAAAAGGGGATGATGGTCACGGTTCAAGGTAGTGATCAGGATCCGAGTAGTTCCCCTCTTATCTCCTTTCCCCTTACCTTTTTGCGAGAACCTCCGGCAATTTTGCATTTTTATCGGCATCCATAATTAGCCATGCGCTGCCCCTGGAAAATGCCACAGGCACGGACAACTTTTAATAACTGAAAAAAGAAAGAAGAAACAAGAAATGACTAACACGAATTTACCAGCAACCTTTTACGGGCTTGGCATCGCGCCCAAAGTGCTCGAGGCGCTTGAACGCATGAAGTTCAAGGTCCCGACACCGATCCAGCACAAGGCGATCCCCATGGCCGTGGAAGGCAAGGACATCATGGGTATTGCGCAGACCGGCACAGGGAAGACCCTGGCGTTTGCGATCCCCATGGTCCAGCGCCTGGCGCAGGAACCCACGGGTAACGGCCTTGTGGTCGTGCCCGTGCGCGAACTCGCGGTCCAGGTCGAGGAGGCCGTGCGTCAGATCGCAGCGCCTTTCGGGCTGCGCACCGCGGTCATGATCGGCGGCGCCTCTATGGAAGAACAGATCCGCGCTGTCAAGAAGGGCGCGCGTATCCTGATCTGCACACCGGGGCGTTTGATCGATCATATGCAGCGCGGGACAGTGCGGCTGAGCGCCACACGGATCCTCGTGCTCGATGAAGCGGACAGGATGTTCGACATGGGCTTTGCGCCGCAGATCGAACAGATCCTGCAGCAGGTCCCCAAGGACAGGCAGACCATGCTTTTCTCCGCGACCATGCCGCGCGACATCATGCTCATGGCATCACGCCACATGAAACTGCCGATCAATATCGAGGTCGCGCCCCAGGGCACGGCCGCCGAAAAGGTCGTTCAGGAGATCTTTGTCGTCAAGCGCGAGATGAAGGTCCTTTTATTGCAGAAATTGCTCGATCAGTACCGCGGGTCGGTCCTGTTGTTCTCGCGCACCAAGCACGGGGCCAGGAAGCTGACGCGCGATATCAAGCAGATGGGGCATACCGCGGCCGAGATCCATTCGGACAAGACCCTTGCCCAGCGCCGTCAGGCACTGGACGGGTTCAAGGTCGGCCGTTACCGCATCCTGGTCGCGACGGATATTGCCGCGCGCGGCATTGATGTCAAGGGTATCGAGCTGGTCATCAACTATGACCTGCCGGATGACGCGGAGAATTACGTGCATCGCATCGGCCGTACGGGCCGCGCGGGCATGGAAGGCCGCGCGATCGCGATCGCCACACCCGACCAGGCGGACCTGGTGCAGTCCATTGAGAAGATCATCCGTTCCGAGATCAAGCTGTCCCAGCATCCTGATGTGCCGACGCACACGCTTTACCGCGCGCCGGCGGCTTCATCCGGATATAAGCCTGGCGGGAGCGGCAGAGGTTTTTCCGGCCGCTCTTTCAAGGCCCGCCGCCGTTTTCGCTGAAGGCGCGCAGCGTAGCAATTGCAAAAAGCCCTCGGGAGGTCCCGGGGGCTTTTTTGTTTGACTTTCCTTCGCGGATACTGTAGAAATCGAGGGGATATCAGAGGAGGAATTATGGCGATCAGGATCAAGAATAATGTGTATTGGACGGGAAAAGTGGACTGGGACCTGCGCATGTTCCATGGCCACGAACTTTCCACACACCGCGGCACCACGTATAACTCCTATCTTATTAAGGAAGAAAAGACCATCCTGATCGATACGGTCTGGGACCCGTTCGCGGCGGAATTTCTGCGCGCGTTGCCCGAGACTGTTGATATCCGCAAGATCGACGCGATCATCAGCAATCATGCCGAGCCGGATCACAGCGGCGCTCTCAAGGACCTCGCGGCCATGATCCCGGATGTTCCGATCTATTGCACGCCCAATGGCGTCAAGTGCATCCAGGGGCATTATCATCAGAACTGGAACTTTAAACCGGTGCGCACGGGCGATACGCTGGACATTGGCAATGGCAAGAAGCTTGTTTTTGTCGAAGCGCCGATGCTGCACTGGCCGGACACCATGTTCACGTACATGACGGGCGATAATATCCTTTTCTCGACGGATGCGTTCGGCCAGCATTACGCGACCGACAAGATCTGGGCGGACCTTGTCGATCGGGCAGCCCTGGATGAAGAGGCCATGAAATATTACGCGAACATCATTGCGCCGTGGAACAAGTCGGTCGCCGCGAAGCTTGTCGAGTTCAAGGCCATGAATGTTCCTGTTGAGATGATCCTGCCGAGCCACGGGGCGTGTTGGAGGGGCGCGGATGTTGCGAAGATCATCAGCACCTACGAGGCCTGGGCCCATGAATACAAGGAGAACAGGGTCACGATCGCTTATGGCACCATCTGGGGCGGGACGCGCCTGATGGCGGAGGCGATCGCGCGCGGCATCCGTCAGGCGGACCCTTCTGTTGTTGTGAGCGTGATGGACCTTGGCGCGGCGGATAAGAATGACGCGGCGCTGGAAGTGTTCCGTTCGAAAGCCTTTCTGGTCGGTTCTCCGTCGCATAATAAATGCGTGCTGGCCGGGGTGGGGGCGTTCCTGGAAGAGCTGCGCGGACTGGCGTTCAAGGGCAAGAAAGCCGCGGCATTCGGTTGTTACGGCTGGTCGGGCGAGGCGCAAAAACGCCTTAACGGCATGCTCCAGGAGATCGGGTTCGCTGTTATTGATGAGGGGATCAAGAACCAATGGGAGCCGGATGAAGGGGCGCTGGCCGCGTGCGAGGCTTACGGGAAGAATCTTATAAAAGCACTGTGAGGCACATGACACTTTTTGGGAAGCATGACAAGGCGCATCGTGATCCGTCGCATGAAAAACAGCATGTGGCCGGCAGTTCCGTGCTGGCGGCATTTGCCCTGGTGTCCATGAAAGTCGTGGTAGGCATCATGACGGGCAGTCTGGGTATTCTTGCCGAAGCCGCGCATTCGGCCCTGGATATGGTCGCGGCCGTGGTGACCTGGTTCGCAGTGCGGGCGTCTTCCAAGCCGGCGGACCAGGAGCACCGTTATGGCCATGGCAAGGTGGAGAATTTGTCAGCGCTTTTTGAGACCATTCTCTTGCTGATCACCTGCGGGTGGATCGGCTATGAGGCTGTTCGCAGGATCGCTTCCGGCAGGGTGGATGTCGAGGTGACGTTCTGGGCGTTCGCGGTCATGGGCGTTTCGATCATCGTGGATATTTCCCGCTCGCGCATGCTCCGCAAGGCAGCTAAGAAATATAATAGCCAGGCCCTGGAAGCGGACGCGCTGCATTTTTCAACGGACATCTGGAGCTCGGCGGTCGTTATCCTTGGTTTGATCTGCGTAGCCTTGAGCGATATCATCCCCAATGCGGACATCCTGCATTATGCGGATGCTGTTGCCGCGCTTGTTGTCGGCGTCATTGTGGTCCAGATCAGCTGGCAGCTGGGCAGGCGCACGATCGCCGCGCTGCTTGACGCCGCGCCCGCGGGGCTTGAAGAGAAGGTGATCGCGGCCGCGGAGAGGATCCCCGGCGTTTTGAATTGTCATCATGTGCGCGTCCGTTCATCAGGCCCGCAGACCTTCATTGACTTGCACGTGCTCCTTGACGGGCATCTGCCGTTGCAGGATGCCCACCGCCTGACCGAAGAGGTCGAGAAGGCCATCGAGGCGGCCTGCCCCGATGCCGATGTTACGGTTCATCCTGAGCCGCAGTAGGCCTCCTTCTTCCGGTTCCTTGTAACAGGTGTTTACATATTCCGGATATTGCATATAATTGAATGATATTTCCATTCCGGCAGTTCGTTATCACAGAATAGAAGAAAATAGCACATTGTTCCGGCGCCGGGATACGGCCCCGGCCAAAGGCGGTCCATGCAGTTGACGTTCCATGATATAGAGCGGGCTTTTGAGATCAAAGAGAAGGTCCTTTATCAGTGGCTGAATGCCCGGGGCATGCCTGCGGTCAAGGCCAATGACCAGTATTATTTTAATGCCGTTGATGTCTTGGAATGGGCGCTGAAAGCCCGCGTTCCTTTGACGCCGGGAGCGCTCAAACTTTGCGAACAAAGCCGCCAGGGGCAGGATATCATTACACCGGCCCTTGCGCGCGGTGGCATCCATTTTGATATTAAAGGGACGGCGCGCGAGGCGGTCCTGACGGACGTTCTGGGCATGATGCCTTTGCCGGGGCATATCCAGCGGCCCGCGCTCCTGGAGATGCTGCTCTCGCGCGAGCAGATGGGAACGACGGCCATCGGCAACGGCATCGCGATACCGCACGTCAAGCATCCCGTTATCCTTGCCGGGCTTGAGCCCGTGGTCGGGGTTTTTTTTCTTGCCGAGAAGATTGACTTTGATGCTTTTGACAAAGAACCGGTCCATACGCTATTCGTCATTTTCTCAAGTTCTTTCAAGGGGCATCTGGCACTTTTGGCGCGCCTGGCTTTTTGCCTTCAGGACGAGCGGGTCGTTGCCGCGCTCGCCGGACGTAGTGATGCCGCCGCGATCCTCGCGGCTTTTCAGGTGGCTGAGGCCAGGAGCGCGCGGACACCATGACGGAAATAGCACTGCAAACGATCTGGCAGGTCCCGTTCGGCGCGCTTACGCTCAGGCTTGATCCGTTAAGCGCCGTGTTCCTTCTTGCTATCATGATCCTCGTCGCATGTGCCGGCGTCTATGGAGCGGGTTATATGCGGCCGTACAAGGGTAGTAGTCGTTACGGCGCGTACATGTTCTTTTATTTTGTCCTGGCGGCTTCCATGGCCGTTGTTGTGATGGCGGGGAATATCATGCTTTTTTTGGCCGCGTGGGAGGCCATGACCCTCGCGGCATTCTTCCTTATTATCTTCCATGATCAGGACCCGTCGGCGCGCAAGGCGGGATTTCTCTTCCTGATCTCGTCCCATTGCGGGACATTCCTTCTTTTTCTGATGTTCTTTTTGATGGCGCATACGGCAGGATCCATGGACCTTGAGGTGATCGCGCGTACGGCGTTCCCGTCTGTGCAGGGAGGCCTTATTTTCCTTCTGGCCGTGGCCGGGTTCGGGGTCAAGGCCGGCCTTATTCCCGCGCACATCTGGCTACCTTACGCGCATCCGGCGGCGCCCGCGCCTGTTTCCGCCGTGCTGTCGGGGGTCATGATCAAGATGGGGATCTACGGGATATGCCGCGTGGCATGGACTGTCAGCGGACTGCCGGATTGGTGCGGCTATCTACTGTTGTTCATGGGGATGTCGTCGGGCGTTATGGGCGTTCTTTACGCGCTTGGCCAGCATGAGCTCAAGAAATTGCTGGCCTATCACAGCATTGAGAATATCGGCATTATTGCGCTGGGGCTGGGCGTCGGACTTTTGGGGCGCAGCCATGATATGCCCATGATCGCTGTCCTGGGATGCGGGGGCGCGCTGCTTCACGTCATCAATCATTCGCTTTTTAAGGGCCTGTTGTTCCTGGGGGCAGGGTCGGTGATCCGGCAGGCAGGTTCAGGCGAGATCGATCGGCTCGGGGGATTATTGCGCGGCATGCCGGTAACAGGTAATCTATTTCTCGTCGGAGCATTGTCCATTTGCGGGCTGCCGCTTTTTAACGGATTCATCAGCGAGTTCATTATTTATACGGCCTTGTTCCAGGGCGCATTGCTGCTGCCGCTGCAGGGCGTTATCGCGTGCGCGCTTGGGATCGTGGCGCTGGCGCTCATGGGGGCATTGGCATTGGCGTGTTTTTGCAAGGTTCACGGGACTGTTTTTCTGGGCGAGCGTCGCGCGGGCCTTGAAGGAAAGGACCCGTCGGCATGGATGCTGGCGCCCATGATGATCCTCGCCGTGCTGTGCCTCTGGATCGGGCTTATGCCCGGGGCCATGGTGCACATGACGCTTGCGGGCGGCGCGTATTTGACGCACGCAGAACCTTCCATGATATACGCTGCACAGGTCCTTGGGCCGCTGAC
>CAZXSE010000022.1:0-14889 GCA_964643325.1 uncultured Planctomycetales bacterium | reverse complement strand
ATCAGAAGAGCACAGCCCGATATCATCCCGGCTGTAGGATTCAGTAATTTACTTGCGACCAGATAACCGCCGCCGCCTGTGGGAAAAAGCTCGATGATCTGGGAATAGCTTGCGCTGAGAATAAAGACCGTGGCCACCGTTGCCAGGGCAACAAAAACTGCCAGATAGGTATGCCCCTGCAAAGCAAGAAAAGCCAATTCCGGGCCGTAACAGGATGAAGACAATCCATCCATACCAAGCCCGATCCATGCCAAAAACGCCACCAGGGATATTTTATGGAAAACATCCCGGTCCAACGGGCTTTTGGCGTGGCCAATGAATACGTGTTTTATCTTTCTTACAAAAGACTTCATAGCTCTCCTGATGAATGCTGCCTTATTTTAACGGCTCCGCTACCCTGCCCATGAACAGGATATTATCAGTTGCCCGGTCCTGGATAATAAAGATGAACGGATGATCCGCCTTAAAAGTCTTGGGCGGCCGCGGAGGCTGAGGGCCTGCCATCATCTTCATGATCACCGCGGTAGCAGCCGCAGCTTCCGTGCCCTCTTCATTGACCTCAACGAACGCCTGATGAATGACCTCGTCAATATTAAGCTTTCTGTCGCCTGTCATGCCCGAGAAATCAGCCATCCCGCCAAAGTCAATACCCGGCGTAAAAGCAGAAGGCATGCCCATGGTCTGCAGGTCCTTGGCCATGAAATATTTGGTCTCGAATTTGAATTTAGGCAGATAAACATTGACCTTCTCAAGGGCAAGCAAACTCTTCCATGAGGACAATTGGCCGGCGCCAAGACCTTCTTCAACAGCCTTAAGATCGTCCTCCCTGGGAAGTACAATGAACATGTCCAGTTCCAGGCCCTGATACGGAAGCTCAAGGATCTGGAGCGCATCCGTCTCACCATAGCGAAGCTCGTCCTTCTTGCCGGCCATGTACATCATCGGGACCTCGACCTTCTTCTCCGATGACACCCTGAACTCCTGCTTTTTGGTATCTTTCTTGTCAAACTTCCTGAGCCAGTCGCCCTTGAAATAGATCGCGTTCGTCAAGACCAGGCGCGTTCCCCCGCCGAGGATCCCTTTCGGAATAAGATCTTTGATCTTCTTGTTGGTCTTTGCCTCGACCCATCGATTGATCGTCTGCCGAGCCTTCTCAGCGGCGCGGGCAAAATCAAGGTTCGTTACCTTGCCACCGTAATACTTATCGACCAAGGAAAAATATCCGCCTAGGAACGGGAACCCTTTCTGAGCCCACAAGGCGTTCGCGACGCTTAGTTTGTATTGCTTGTCCTTTTTATTGAGCTGCTGGTCCATCTGCAGGAAGGCCTCCCGGCGGGCATCCGCGTCCTGGGGAAAATGGAGCACGGCCTGCATCTCTTCGGCGGTCTTCCCCGCCGCGCCTTCGTATGTCATGGCCAGTGCCGAGGAAATGCTGTAAGGGGAATAAAAGATATTGCCGTCTTTGGACCGGTATTGGGAATAAAGATCAAAGGCAAATTGATTGTTGGCAATGGCAATCGTGTTGTCTTCCTGAGCGAAGGATGTGGAAGATACGAGGATCGAAACAAGTGCTAACAGTAGAAAGCCGAGCGTTCTTAAATAACTCATAAGCACTGCTCCTTTTCTGGCCGGACAAAAAAACAACGGAAACCAAACCTTCCATTAACTAATACCGGACCCTGAAAAGAATCCTTTTCAGGGTCCGTTTTTCTTCTCTAAGAAGCAAAAAACCTCCTCCTATTCGGGAAGGAGGTTTTTTGCGTTATGGAAGAAAAACGGAGAGGGAGGGGTTCGAACCCTCGGTACACATTTCTGCGTACACACACTTTCCAGGCGTGCGCCTTCGACCACTCGGCCACCTCTCCAAAAAATTCTACGAATTTTTTGGAGACTCTTGCGTGCATCGTCAAACCATCAGTTTGACGACGCGCAGGAGTTTCCGCTTAAATTATGATCCTCGCATCAACCGCGAACGAGCCGTCCTTGTTCGTAATAAGCGGATTGATATCGACTTCTTTCACATGCTCCGCGATCTTCTGGATAGCCATCAGGGTCTTGATGATCGACTCTTTGTGCGCGCCCTGACCGCGATACCCGTCGAGCAGCTTCTTGGCCTTGATCTCGCCCACCAGCCGCTGGGCCTCGCCCTCGCTAAAGGGCACGATGCGGAACGACACATCTTTCAAGACCTCAACAAAGATCCCGCCAAGCCCGAACATGACCGCGGGCCCGAACTGCGGATCCTTGTTCATGCCGACAATGCACTGCAATCCATCGACCATCTGGCAAAGGTTCACGCCCAGCAATTTCGCCTCCGGCGCATTCTTGCGAACGGTCGTCATCATCTTCTCGAACGCCGCGCGCATCTCATCCGCGTTCTTGATATTAAGGATAACACCGCCGACATCCGACTTGTGGATGATATCAACGGAGGCGATCTTCATGGCCACAGGATACATCTGCTGCTTATCCGCTTCCTTGACCGCCTCATCAGCCGTCGTTGCAAAGCCCCATTTGGGCATGGGCACGCCGCACGCTTCCAGCGCCTCGCGCGACTCATGCTCCAGAAGGAATGTCCGGCCTTCCTGCCTCACGCGCTCAATGACCGCCAGCGCTTTTGCCGGGATCTCGGGCGTCTTTGCTTTTTCTTTCGGGCGATTCGATATTTCTTTCCAGGCATAAAGCGCCTTGAGCCCCGCGATCGATTCGCGCACTTCCGTCATCGCCGGGATCTGGTTCTCGTTAAGGATCTGTATCGCCTGGCGCGAACGGTCGCCACCGACCATGGTCACCATGAGCGGTTTATTGCGTTTGACCGCGTTGTATTCATCAATAACAGCTTTCGCAACCTCGACCGGGTCAAGTACCGCTGTCTCACAATAAAGCACGATGACCGCGTGAACCCGCTCCTCGGTCAGCGCAACCCTGACCGCCTTCTGATACCCCTCACGCCCGCCGCCGCCGGTCACATCGATCGGATTCTTGGTCGAGCCGAACGCCGGCATGGTCGGACGGAACTTCTCTTCAAGCCATGCATGATCGTCAAGAAGCTTTACACCGACATTCTCGCATTCATCGGTCGCGCTCACGCCGATACCGCCGCCGTTGGTGATGATGAGCGCATCCTCACCCTTGGGTTCCGGCAGTGACAAGGTGCATGCTGTCGCGAACGCCTGCGTGAAGGTGCGTGCGCGCATAATGCCGAGCTGATTGAACGCCGCCGTATAGATCTTATCCGACCCTGACAGAGACCCTGTATGCGACGCGGCCGCCTGCGCTCCGCGGCTGGATGTGCCGGACTTGAGCATCACGACAGGTTTCTTGATCTTTGTCGTCATGAATTGCCGGCCATCCTTGATGCCTTCCATATAGATCAGGATAACGCTCACATCCGGATCGTCATTAAAATACTCGATCAGTTCCTTCTCGCCAATATCCGCTTTGTTGCCAAGGCTGACGACGGAGGCAAGGCCGATCTTCTCCATCATGGTCCAACCCATGAGCGATATTCCCAACGCGCCGCTCTGGGAGATGAACGCGATCTTGCCCGGCGTCACATTCTGCGGGCCAAAGCTTGCGTTCAGGTTCGACGGTGTATAAACAAATCCGAATGTGTTCGGGCCAAGAAGCGCGATATCGTGTTGATCCGCGATATCCTTGAGCGCCTGCTCTTCCTTTTTCTTGCCGATCTCCGAGAAGCCGGATGTGATAATGACCACGCCCTTGACGTTCTTGGTGACACACTCTTTCAAGACCGCCTCGACCATAGGCGCGGGGACCGCGATGACCGCGAAGTCAATATCGGTCGGGCAATCCGTCAGCGTCGGGAAACACGGGACCCCGAGGATCTCCGTTGCCTTCTTATTGATCGGATAGATCTTGCCTTTGAAGTTGTTCTTGATGACATTGTTGAGGACCTGATACCCGACCTTGCCGGGCTCCGAAGACGCGCCGACAATGGCCACACTCTTGGGATTGAATACTTTTTTCAGGTTCTGCACCTTGACCTTGATATCAGGCGAACTCTCGGGCGGCATAAAAGACCTTCCTGTTATTTTATCCAAAAGCACCGGCACAAGAGTCTCTCTCTTTGCCGGCGGCTTCTTATATCATGCGGCATCTTTAGGTGCTGCCTGCGCTGCGACCTGGACTGCCAGCGCCTGATACGCCGCTGTCTTGCGGTCAATATCCTGTTGCGCCAGCTGCATCAGGCGTTCGGCTTCCTCAGGCTTGCCCTTGACCAGCGACTTGAAACGCGTCTGGCCATAAGCGTAATCCCTGAAAGGCATCTTCGGCGCCGCGGAATCCATGATCAGCGGATTCTTGCCTTCCTTGATCAGTTCCGGATTATAGCGGAACAACGGCCAATGGCCCGTGTCAACCGCGGCCTTCTGCTGGGCAAGCCCTGTTTCCATGGCAATACCGTGCGCGATGCAATGGCTATACGCAATGATCAGCGACGCGCCCGGATACTTCTCGGCTTCCATGAACGCCTTGACCGTATGCTCGTCCTTAGCCCCGACCGCGACCGTTGCCACATACACATGGCCATAGGTCATGATAATGCGCGCGAGGTCTTTCTTGGGAAGCGACTTGCCCGATGCCGCAAACTTCGCGACCGCAGCCCTGGGCGTTGACTTTGACGCCTGCCCGCCGGTGTTGGAATAAACTTCCGTATCAAGGACCAGCACGTTGACATCACGCCCTTGCGCGAGCACATGGTCAAGCCCGCCAAAGCCGATGTCATACGCCCAACCATCGCCGCCAAAGATCCAGACGCTCTTCTTGACCAGATAATCAGCCAATGACAGAAGATGCTTTGCCTCGAGCGATGAATTGCCAACAAGTTTCTTCTTGAGGATCTCAACGCGCTTGCGCTGTTCGAATATTTCCGCCTCATCAACCTGTTTTGCCGTGATGATGGCCCCGGTCAGGTCGGCCCCGACGGCGCCCTCGAGCTTCTTCAACAGGTCAGCCGCGTGTTCGGCCTTTTTGTCGATCGACAAACGGAAGCCCAGGCCGAACTCGGCATTGTCCTCGAACAATGAATTGGACCATGCCGGCCCGCGGCCGTCGCAATTCTTCGTATACGGTGTTGTCGGAAGGTTGCCGCCGTAGATCGAGGTGCAGCCCGTCGCGTTCGCGATAATAGCGCGATCGCCGAAGAGCTGGGTCACGATCTTAATGTAAGGCGTTTCCCCGCAGCCCGCGCAGGCGCCGGAGAATTCAAACAGCGGCTGCAGGAATTGCGCGCCGCGCACCGTGCCCTGCTTGATCTTGGAACGGTCAACATTCGGCAGATTAAAGAAGAACTCCCAGTTCTTCGCCTCGCGATCGCGGATGGGCGCGATCGTGGTCATGTTGATCGCCTTTTTCGCCGGATCCTTCTTGCTCTTGGCCGGGCACGCGGTCACGCAAACGCCGCAACCCGTGCAATCTTCGGCCGCTATCTGGATGCGGAACTTCATGCCCGCGAATTCCTTGTCCTTGGCGGGCGCGGTCACGAACGACGCGTCAGCGCCTTTAAGGTCTGCCTCGGCGATCACCTTGCTGCGGATGACCGCGTGCGGGCATACCATCACGCACTTGCCGCACTGGATGCACGTCTCGGGGTCCCATTCAGGGCACTCGAGCGCGATGCAGCGCTTTTCATACTGGGTCGTCCCTGTCGGGAACGTCCCGTCGGCCGGCATCCGGCTTACAGGCAGCTTATCGCCCCTGCCCGCCGAGATCTCGGCCGTGACATTCTTCACGAACTCGGGAAGAACTCCGGCCAAAGGCGCTTTTAATTCAACCTTGCTGGTCACGCCCGCCGGGACCTTGACCTCATGCAGGTTCGCCAGCGTCTCATCGACGGCCTTGAAGTTCTGCTGAACAACATTCTCACCCTTCTTGCCATAGGCCTTCTGGATGGACTTCTTGATCTGCGCGATCGCTTCCTCGCGCGGCAGAACGCCGGAGATCGCGAAGAAACATGTTTGCATGATGGTGTTGATGCGCCCGCCCATGCCGGTCTTGCCTGCCACCGCATAAGCATCAATGACATAAAACTTCAGCTTCTTGCTGATGACCTGTTGCTGAATAGGCCTGGGCAATGAATCCCACGCCTTGTCCGCCGGAGCCGTCGTGTTCAACAGAAAAGTCGCGCCTTCCGCGGCCGCCTGCAACATGTCGTATCTCTCCAGGAATATCCCCTGATGGCAGGCGATAAAGTTCGCACGGGTGACCAGATACGGCGCCCGGATGCAGTTCGGCCCGAAACGCAAATGCGACACGGTCATAGAGCCGGATTTCTTGGAATCGTACACAAAATAACCCTGGCCGCAGTTGGAGGTATTCTCGGCAATGATCTTAATGGTTGCCTTGTTCGCGCCAACCGTACCGTCCGCACCAAGCCCGTAGAACAGGCAGCACACGCTCTTGGGATCCTCGATGATGAATCCGTCATCCACATCAAGGCTGGTGTGCGACACGTCATCGATGATGCCGACGGTAAAATGGTTCTTTGACGCCGGCTTCTTCATTTCATCAAAGACCGCCTTGGCCATGGCCGGCGTGAATTCCTTGGATGAAAGCCCATAACGCCCGCCGATAACCTTCGGGACTGTTTTAAGCACACCTTCCTGCTGGGCCTCAAAAAGCGCGTTGACGATATCCTGATACAAGGGCTCGCCTGCGCAACCGGGTTCCTTGGTACGGTCAAGAACTGCCAGGGTCTTTACCGACTTTGGCAGCGCCGCAATAAAATGCTTTACCGAGAATGGACGGTACAGGCGAACTTTAAGAACGCCCACCTTCTCACCCTGTGCCGCAAGATGTTCAGCCGTGATCTGCGCCGTCTCGCAACCGGAACCCATTAAAATAACCACACGCTCAGCATCGGCGGGGCCATGATACTCAAACAACCTGTACTGACGCCCGACGAGCTTCGCGAGCTTGTCCATCGCGCCCTGAACAATATCCGGACATTTGGTATAAAAAGGATTGACCGTTTCGCGGCCCTGGAAATAAACGTCCGGATTTTGGGCCGTGCCGCGCATGACCGGCTTGTCAGGAGTAAGAGCTCTGTTGCGATGCGCAATGACCAGATCATCATCGATCATAGCCTTGATGTCCGCCTCATCCAGAAGCTCGATCTTGACAACCTCATGGGATGTCCTGAACCCGTCGAAGAAATGCAGGAACGGCACGCGGCTTTCAAGTGTGGATGCGTAAGAAACAAGCGCCATGTCCATGCACTCCTGGACGCTGGCAGACGCGAGCATGGCGAAACCCGTCTGACGGGCCGCCATCACATCCGAATGGTCGCCAAAGATCGACAATGCCTGCGCCGCGAGCGAACGGGCGGAAACATGGAACACGGTCGGTGTCAGTTCACCCGCGATCTTGTACATATTAGGGATCTTCAAAAGAAGCCCCTGCGACGCTGTAAAGGTCGTGGTCATGGCGCCCGCCTGAAGCGCGCCATGCACAGCACCCGCTGCGCCGCCCTCAGACTGCATTTCCTGGATCGCAGGGACCATCCCCCAGATATTTTTCAGCCCCTGAGCCGCCCATTCATCGGAAAACTCACCCATATTGGATGAAGGCGTGATCGGATAGATCGCCAGAACATCGCTAACGCGATACGCGACGTATGATGTAGCCTCGTTACCGTCTAATGTGTAGATCTTGCGTGCCATGATCATTCCTCTTTCTTTATGTATTGTATTGTCCTATAAACACATTGCCCCGCGACTAAGCGCGGGGCATGATATCCCTAACAGGCATCGGCCTTGAGGGCCGTAATGGTCTTTGCAACTTTTACTTCGTGACACGTGACTGACATATATTAAAGGAATATAAGTGTATTCAACCGAAGGTTTCAACAATAATACACTTTTTTCCCTATATGTCCAGATTTTTCGAGAAAAATACCCCCTTCGGCGTCATTCAAAAATAACGGTTTTATTGCCAAAAACCAGGATCTTGTGTTCCAGATGCCAGCGTAAAGCCCTGTAAAGGACCACCCGTTCAAGGTCCTGCCCGATCTCAACAAGGTCCGCGACCGCATGCCGGTGGCTGATACGCGCCGTATCCTGCTCAATGATAGGCCCCTGATCCAGCGCCTCGATCACATAATGACTGGTCGCGCCAATGATCTTGACCCCTTTTTGATGCGCCTGGGCATACGGGCTCGCCCCGGAAAATGACGGCAGGAAGGAATGATGGATATTGATGATGCGGTTGGGATACTGCCGGATAAAATCACCGCTCAAGACTTGATGATATCTGGCCAGCACCACAAGCCCGATGCCCCGGGCCTTAAGCGCTGCCAACTGCACGCTCTCCGCCTGAGCTTTTGCCTCGGCAAGGACCGGTGTATGCAAGAACTCAACGCCCCATTGCCTTGCAACCGGCTCCGCGTCCTTATGATTGCTGACAATAAGCTCGATCTTCGCCTGTGGCAACTGCCCTGCCCGCGCGCGGAATAACAGATCATGAAGGCAATGCAGTTGTTTCGATACAAAAACGGCAACCTTAACGGGATCGTCATTAAAGAACAGTCCCCATGACATCCCGAACTTCTCTGCCAAAGGACGGAACTCATCGCTAATACGCTCCCGCGGCACGGCAAAACCCGCAAGCTCCCACTCAATGCGCATGAAGAACGCCGACGCCTCAACATCCGCGTGCTGGGCCGCGTCGGTAATGTTCCCGCCGCGCTTGAACACGAACTCAGTAACAGCAGCCGTAATACCTTTTTGATCCGCGCATGAAAGAAGAAGGACCGCTTTTGACATAGTATCTCCAAAATGTTAAGGACCTGTGATCACTTTCATGACCACAGGCCCTTATGATACATCACCAAGGCCGTTTTTAGAACTTATAAACGACCGAAGAAAGAACGCGGTTCGACTCGCCTCTGATCCCGTCAAAATACTGGGTATCAAAATACTGATACTCGATCCCAAGCATCAGGTCCTTGCTGAGATTATATTTCAAGTTCGAATAATAGGTGCGGTTCGTCTTCCAGATATCATCCGTATAGCCCGCATCCATGGTCGTATCCCCGTTGACCGCGTCAAGCCCCATACCAGCGGTCACGTCCATCTTTGAGGTCAGCTTGTACACAGCCTCGGTGAATCCACCGGACACCTTGACGCCCTTGGCATTGCCCAGCGTCGCCGAAGTGATCCCGGTTGACGGTCCGGCCGTAAAGTCATCCAGTTTAGAACCTGCAAAACCTTCCGCCTTGAGGGAAAGCTTATCCATCAGTTTTGTGGTCACGCCGAGGAATGTGCCATAGATATCATTCGTCTTCGGACCTTTTGAATTAAGGACGCTGGTCGAATTCCGACCGTAAATACCGCCAAGGCCAAGGGATGTTTCTTTGCCAAGGATCTTGGTATCGTATTTGGCATAAGCGCCAACGACCGGAACGCCGCTGTTCTCCTGATAAGGATCATCAGAATCAAGAGCACCGATGATGGTTGTCAATTTGCCGCCCGGAACATCCCCGATCCTGTTGGTCAGATAGACCTGGGGATGGCGAAAGCCGGCATTGCCGCCGCGAAAAAGAACACCGGAATTAAGTGTTCCAGGATTGATCGGCGCAAAGAAATCCCATGTCTGACCCGCCGTAACGCCCCACTTCTCATAATCCAGTTGGGCGTATGCCAAGCGCAGGCGCGGCGCGTATGTCGGCCCATTGTTCGCCGCAAAGTCTATCTCAAACTTACCGCTCAGTTTGCCGCCGTCATCCATGACCGGCGCCTTGATATTCAAGCCCAGGCGCGTGTCCTGTGCTGACGTATTGAACGCATTGACATTCTTGTCGATCGTCTGGTGCGGGGCGTTGGTGGCTGCAACACTGCTGTTAGCTGTCGATGACGTTGCGCCTTCAGCATCCGAATAGGAAGCACTCACGCCGATGAACCCGTAAAGCTCCGTCTCAAGCTTTGTCTTCAGGAAATTCCCGACCCCGGGAGCCGCTGCTGCAGGCGCTGCTTGCACGGATGCGATCTTGGTGGCCTGAACGTTCTGCTGGTCCTTGAGCGCCATTACCTCGGCCTTCAATGACGCGTTCTCTTTCTCCAATGCTTCAACGCGCTTGAGGATATCATCGAGCGTTGCCTCTGCGGATGCCGGCAGCGCAAGTCCGCCGGTGAACGCAACGACCATGACCAAAGCCATGACCTTTCTTAACAATTTTCCCATCTGCGTCTCCTTGTTGTTGATCAACTTCCTGTGAACGATCAAAAATTCCGTTCTTCCTCGGTATTTACCACAACCGTGCCCATCTTATCCGCCTTGCTCTTCCCGTAACTGTAAAAAGCAAAACAGATCCCCAGCGTTATCAGGATAAAGAAAGGATATGTCCAGATCTGCGGACGCTTGCTGTGCGGATCATACAAGAACGACATTGCCATCACCTCTTTTTTGTGGAAGCCATCAAAACATTCCCATTCTACCTTAAAACCCGAAAGAGAAAAGCGAAAAATAGGAATTAATAGAGTTATTACCGGATGCTCTTTTCATCCTGTCATTGGCCAACATCAAAAGATACGAAAGACTGTTGTGGAAATATTCCCGATATTATATACTCTTTCTAGATAAATTTATCCTTATGCCTAATACGACCAAAGCCCAATCCCTTCTGGAATACCTCATCGTCGCTGTCATTGTGATCGGCGGGATCATGTTCGGCGGTCCGTTCCTGATCAACTCCATCAATGCCCGGTTCAGGGGCATGGATGATACCGTCCAGGACGCATTCTCGGAAAATATCAAACAGGGTCCTCTTCCGGCGGAGGGAACGCCTTGCACATGCACAGATTGGGTCGATACAGGACATTGCGGCAATGCATCCAACGGCTGCACCCCGCAACAAATGCTCCGGGAGCGCACCTGCTCTCCTTTGGGGTGTCAAACCACACAAGACTGCGTTAATTCCAGTGCTTGTTGCGAAGACATCACGCCCGGCCTGTGCGGCTCACAATTGACATCGGATATGATCGCAGGCGCAGTTATTGCCAATTATGACCCGTATTACCCGCCCTGCGACAGCCGAAATGCTGTTGATCCATGTTTTACCAGTGAATACGCAGGAACCTGCACCGGGACTGGAACCGATGTCGCTTGCGCCATTGGAGAGAGGATTTACGTAATCGCCGGAGATCCTATAAAACATGCTTGCAAAACAGATGACACCTGCTGGCCTCAATGCTACGAACCCAACAGTTTCTCAAACTTTAATTCATGTAATAATGACGGACCCGGGGCGGAATTGCCCCATGAATTAGCTTTAAGAATGGAAGAAACCACCCAAGATTACAAAACTTGGAGCAATTTTGTTTCACCCGCTGCAAATGCAGGAGCTGTCCGGGTTCACTACAAATACCATGCGGATTGCCCCCCTGATCCCAATCCCAGAAAGTGTGACAGGACCTGCAAATCACCGGCATTTTACATTTGCCCCGCCAACATGCCAGAATAAAAAATACCGGACATCGTCCGGTATTTTCTCTCTTCATAAAAGCAACTACTCAGCAGATCTCTCTTTTCTTTAATCCATCTCACCGCCGCCATTATTATGATCAGCATGACTGGAATGACAGCTCGGTTCATCCGGCTCAAGATCGATCCAGGTCGTATCAATCCTATAACACGCTGTCCCATCCTCAAGAGCAACCTTATCAAAATGGGCGCTTGGTACACTGCTTTGTGTACACCTATTAGTATGTCCTATCGGAAGGTTGACCTTATCGCAATAATAATCCCACCCTGATTGTCCTGGCCGACAACCGGTCCAATTCAACGGTTGCGGGTTATTACCTGTTTCGTTGTACGGACCATCGAAAGGATAACAGCGAACATCATTATAATGCGTACTGGCATGCGTTGACTTCAATTCGGCACAAACACCCCCGCTAATGCCGGCATCAGGAGGATAAACATAATCAACGCTCGCCGAACATGGCCCGTCAACAACATCGCCAGCTGACACATTTTGCGCAGCCCCATGAAGCATTGCCAGGTTAACAAGAAACACGCTTCCCATCTTAAGAAGCGACCTTTTATCGATCGTGACCCCTTTGTCAGCAAGAAAACCTTTGACCGATCGCTCAAGCTTCTTGTTTTGTTTTCTCGACATTCTTCTTTCCTCCGGCCCAACGGACAAATATCTCTGTGCTCTCAACATCTTCAAGCATCTTCTCAAATAGATATTTTAACTGAAACTCCAGCACCTTGTCCACAGGAGAACACTTTACCTTTGGCACAAGGTTTTTCTGCAAGGCGTAATTCACAACAGGACAAACCCCGATCCACGGACTGAAGACCGACCCATAATTCCATAATTCCGATGATGCGGCCTGCAGCAGATGCATCAAACTCTCTTTCTTGACCATATCTTCATAACCGTCCGTCAACACATTTCCCAACCTGAACATGTCCTCGCCGAGCATGCGCGCCTCATCGCACGGATAACAGCTGCCGTCCGGCATATAAGTAATGACCGCGCGCCCGGCACCGCAAGGATTCATCAGATCAACATACCCGGGATCCTGCTTGAACAATATTTTCTTCAGAAAAACGGACGCCATGCGTTCCGAAATATTAACACCTTTCTTGTTCAGCTCAAGAATATAGTCCATGGCTTTGACATAAAAAGCACGGAACTCTTCCGGAGAGTACCCTACATCCACCCACCGCGAGCAGGCGCCGCCCATGTTATTGACCTGCCGCAAAGCAATGCTCGTCTGCTTCATAACCACATAAGAGTCCACCAGCTCCCGCGGATGCTTGATGACTTCTTTTGTTATCGTCGGAAGAAGCCCTACGCGCAATTGGTATTTTTGACGGACCCAATTGATCTTCTCCACAACCCTATCGTAAGTGCCTTCTCTTTGCGGAGTAACGCGGTTAGCATCATGTGCCTCGCGCAACCCGTCAAAAGAAGCACAAAGACCCACCCCATGCTCTTTCAGGAAGACCATTTTCTCATCATCCAAAAGCAATAAATTGCTAACGATCGTTATCTCTAGATCTTTCTTATGAACAGCATTCATCTCCTTCGCGCACTCGACCATGAACTTCAGCACAGACCAATTGGCTAGCGGCTCCCCGCCCTGAAACTCAAGGGTAATGCCCTTGCGCCTGACACTGAACATGCTTTTGAGAACGCCTTCGGCCGCTTCAATGGTCATATCCCGGGGATCTTCCGCCCGCGCCTGGCAATAAGAGCATCGTAAATTGCACCTGGTGGTGATAACCGCGATATGCAGTCCTGCGTCAAGAAAAAGATTCCTGTTCAAATTCCGATATCCCTGAAGGACGCGCTCAAGGTTCGACGCATCCACCACGAGTTCGCGATACTTCAATTTATCAAACAGCGGCGTACCGGGAACAACCCTCATCCCGTGCAATAGCCTGAACTCCTGCGGATCAAGAAATGACCATGAGCCAAGCATATTGCTGACAAGATATTTATCCTTGATCGTGGTTGAATTAAATGGCGGGATAAAGAAATCGTTCGTCATTCTCATAAGACCGGCCTGCGGCCAGTGTTCTTTGAAAGATACAGAACGCGGTTCAAGATCTCCAGGCAATCCTGAACGGACGACTCCTTGATCTCAAGGATGGATGCCGCAGCGGAATCTTTCAGCATGGCCCCATCACCGTATTCTTTTCTGAAGGCGCGCAGAACCCCCGGCGGATACAGCGCTTTTGAAAGCCTGATCCGGCAAAGCCCGCTGCGCGTTCTAACGACAGGCCCCTTTATCATGCTATGCCTTCTGTGCCTGCGCTTCCCTGATCAAAGACGGAGCTGCGGAAAAGAGCGCGCGCTGTAAAAGAAGCTTCACACTCTCGGCATTGACCTTAAGGCTGGAGAAATAATGCGCGTAATTCAAAAGCTCCTGAAAGAAATCCGCCGCCATGGCATCAAGGTCCGCCTTCTTCGTCTTTGGTTGAAGCCATACCGCGACCTTGCCCGTGCCTGCGTCATCCAAATAAATATAGGCCCTGTCCATGAACACATACCCCGCCGAGTAGATGGTCTGAAGCGGATAGACTTTTGTGTTCACGATGAATTTGATCCATCCGTCAACTTTAACAAAATTCTTTTTCATAAGGATTCTCCCGGGGTCGTTTTCTTAATACAACAAGGCAGATCGGCGCGCAAAACAAGCTATCCAACAGGAAAGAAAAAACGGAAACCAAGCCTTCCCTAAAGAATTCATTAGAAAAGGCCTGGTTCCCGTATTCTTCGCGAAGCGAAGAATACGGCGTGGCTGTATATCACATAGAAATGTATCTCTAAAAAGCCATCACCAAATTAAGCGTTAATATACCATAATAATGAACAATGAGAGATAAAAGATTTAGAAGAAACACAGAGCTCATTTATAGGGACAAAATCGGGACATTTGAGGGAATATTTGTCTGTTTTTGTCCGGTTTTCAGACGGAGATATTTCTCCAAATGCTCGTATATATAGACTTATAAAATGTCCCGACCATGTTCACGGACATTGGCAAAGCAAACGGTTGCTAGTCGACATTTGCCTCCATTTTATATGCTTATTCGTCAACAATCTTATGCTACAATTCAAAAATGAAATGCGTCTATTGTCTTCAGGATAAATCTTCGGCAGCTTTCACAAAAGCCGAGCATGTCATCCCCCAGTCCTTCGGTGTCTTCAAAAACAACCTGACCCTGATCGATCTCGTATGCGATGAGTGTAATCAACTGTTCGGCAATACCCTAGAACTGGCCTTGGCACGTGACACAATCGAGGGCGCCTTGCGCTTTGAACACCAGCTCAAGGAAACCAAGGATTTTAAATCTGTCGGGAAAGAAAGCCGCATCGCCATTCAAATACCTGATGGCGAATTAAAAGGAATG
>CAZXSE010000021.1:0-15857 GCA_964643325.1 uncultured Planctomycetales bacterium | reverse complement strand
TCGCCAAAAGCCCCTTGATCACGCGCTGGGATATTTTGTCATTGAGATAATCAAAAACGCCGGAAACATACACAAGGTCCACATTCTGGAAAGCCTCGGCCATCTTCCTGTTCTTGACGATCTCGATCAGGTCAAGCATATGAAAATTGATGCTGATCCGGGACCGGTCATAATCGATCTTCGCCAGCTCCTGGCGCACGAACTCGATCGCATTCTTTTCCAGATCGAGCAGGTGGACCTTGACCGGCCCAACGATCTTCTTTTCCTTCAAGAGCTCGATCCATTCCCGCGCAGGGCCGCAGCCCACGCTCAGGATCTCGGCGTCCTTCCTGACACACACGCTCTCAATGATCTTTTTCTTGAGGTATTCCTTCCTCTGGATGTTCGACGACGCCACGTCCACATTGCACGTGTAATGATTAAGCATCATGGCGTAAAGGTCCCTGCCGAAGAACTTCCCCTCGCCGTTGTACTCGTAGATGTAATTCATCATCACATAGTCGCCGGCATACCCGAGAGGCTTGCTCCGGATATAGGCATTCATCTCAACGCCGTCGGAGAAATACGGCAACAGCTGCTGCTCCATGTAGGCCTTGTGCCGCGCAAACTCCTCGGGAGGCAGGGCCGTGACCAGGTCCCAGAGCCTGTCAAAGAACCGGTCCAGCGCTTTGAACACCTCGGCCTTGCGTGAAAGAAGGTACCCCACCTTGCTCTCATCGGTCATCAAACAAGGGTCTTTGGCGTTCATCTCCTCGCGCAAGAGGCGCAGGAACCGCTGCAATGAAAGCGTCTCGGCCTCAAGGGCCGTATTCAATGGTCGTTCGGTCGTCAGCATATCCCTTTCTTAAAAAGCGTAGGTCAAGCTCGCGTACATCAGGTTGCTCCATTGCGTATAGGTGCCGTTAATGCCGCCGAAGGTCGCGTTCACGGCATTCTCCACTTTTCTTTTCTCATAATAGATCCCCGACCAAGCCACGTCGAGCGTCAGGTCCTTACGCAGGTCATACCCAACACCCAGCGTTACGCCATGACAGGCAGAATCCGGAAGGTTCGGCTCCCAGGTGTCGTTCGGAATGGGGCTCTGATGATAGTAATACCCCGTGCGCAGGCGCGTCTTTTCGCTAAGATCGTACTGCGTGCCCAGCGCCGCCGACCAGGAGCTGTGCCAGTCGCGCGATACCGGGTTGCCATCATTAAGAATGGCAAGGCGTGTTGCATTCGTTTCTCCCGGATATGCAAGCTCTTCCTTGTTGTTCAGTGACCAGTTCATCCATTCCACGTCGGCATTGAACGTCCATTTAGGCGCGGGCTTGAAACTGTAACCCAGGACCACGCTGTCCGGAAGCCGTGACTTGGAGATCACGTCCGTTTCATAGGAAGTTCCGCCAAAGATCGCCTGGTAGTTAGAGCCGCCGGCATTCAGATCGTCCAAATGGACCTTGCCGACATATTTGTGTTCCATCATGCTGCGGTACATCAGGCCAAACTGATGCTTTTCGTTCATTTTATACATACCAGCAACGCGAAAACCATAAGCCGTACTTGCACCCTTGAGCCTGAAGTTCCCGTCGACAGCACCCTGGTAAAGCTTCTTTTGCTTGTCCACCTTCGAATCATCGATATCAAGGCCCACGGCCAACGACAACTTTTCACTGACCTGATACGCTCCCGTGATCAGGTAGTCATAGTTCGTCATCTCGGCGCGGGTCGTGTTATATTTAGCAAAACTGTCCTGCGCCCACTCCGTCGTTAAACCCCATGAAGAAAGGGCGCCTAATCCCAGCGCGAATTTGGGCATGCCCAGGTCCGTCACAAAATAACCGTGGGGGATAAAATAACTGTCCCTCTGCATTTGTGTCGTATTATCGGACAGGCTCCTGTAGCGCGCCTTAGGTTGAATGACCGCCATGCCCATGGAAAGATTGTTTCCTTTAAGCTGGGTCATGCCTGCCGGATTGTAATAGACCGCCGAAGGATTGTTCGCCTCTCCGACGAAAGCGGATCCTTTACCGATCGCCGCGGCACCGGAAACTTCAAGGCGGTACGCGCCTGATCCTGCCGCAAAAGCCTGAGCGCACATCGCGACCATAGCCAATGCCCCCAAAAGAAATACCCTGACCGCCTTGAACATAATTTTCCCCCTTTTTATTGAATAAACAAAATAAAAAGCAAGATGTATGGCTTACTTTAATAATTCTATGGGGTTTTTTGACAAAAGGTAGTATTTTTTGAAGAATTTTCAAAACAGGAATGGATTCAAAGTGCGCGGCTTTTCTTAGAAAGAAAGAGCTGCGATATCTTCGAATGTCTGGATATTCTGGACATTGATAGACGGGTCGATCTTGCGGACAAGCCCTTTAAGAACACGGCCAGGACCGATCTCGACCATGTCGGTCACGCCCTGTGAGGCCATGAACCTCACGGAATCAACCCATTGCACCGAGGAGAATATCTGTTTGGGAAGATTGGCGCGGATCTCGTCGGGAGAAAGTTCGGGCTGCGCATTCACATTGGTCACGACCTTGATATCTGTCACCTGAAGCGGCGTGTGGATCAACTCCTGCGCGAACTTATCGGCTGCCGTCCGCATGAGCGATGAATGGAACGCCCCTGCCACATCCAAGGGAATGACTTTCTTGCCGCCCGCCTCAAGGATCATCCGGCACGCGGCATCCACCGTTGCCGCCGTTCCCGTGATAACGATCTGGTCCGGCGCGTTGAAGTTCGCCACTTCACACCCTGCCGTTCTGCATATATCAACAAGCTTGTCCTTGTCAAAACCAATGACCGCGGCCATCTTGCCGGGATTGGCCCTGGCCGCCTCGTCCATGAAAGCGCCGCGCTTCTGGATCAACCGCAGGGAATCTTCAAAAGAAAGAACACCGGCCGCGCACATGGCCCCGTACTCACCCAGGCTCAGCCCCGCCGTGTAAGCCACGGACACGCCCGCGGACTTATCGCTGGCTTTGAACGCCGCAAGCGCTGCCATGCTCATTGTAAAGATCGCAGGCTGGCAATACGCCGTTGTCATCAGCTTCTCTTCAGGGCCTTCAAAAATAACCCGCGTCAACGCTTCGCCCAGGATGGCATCCGCCTGGTCAAAGACGGCTTTTGCCGCCGGGCTCTGGTCATAAAGTTCCTTGCCCATGCCGACCTTCTGCGCGCCCTGTCCGGGGAATATCAATGCGGCCTTCTTCATTAATAACTCCACTCGACAATATTCGCGGCCGCCACAAGCCCTGCGCCGAACACGACAAGGCCGACCTTATCGCCCTTCTTGATAAGCCCCTCGTCAACTGCCTCACCGAGCGCCACAACAACAGAAGCCGCTGAAATGTTGCCGTATTTCTGGATATTGATAAAGAACCGGTCCTTGTCCATGCCCGCGCGCTTGGCCACGCTCGCGATGATGCGGTCATTAGCCTGATGCGGCACAACACATTTAATATCATTGACGCTCACGCCCGCTTTTTCCGCGGCGATGCACAGCGCCTGCGCCATGCCCGGTACGGCGTATTTGAACAGCTCCGGGCCGTTCATGATGACCTTTGGCAACACCGTCGTCTCAACATTCTGGTCAAAAGGCGTGCGCACCGCGTCCGGCACAACGCCCATCAGCGGCGCTCCGTCGCCGTTCGCGATCAGGTAATCCGAAAGGATGCCGCCCTGCGCCACCGGCGCCAGGACCACTGCCCCTGCGCCATCGCCAAAAAGAACGCAGGTATTGCGGTCCTTCCAGTCAATGATCGTGGTAAAACGGTCCGCCGCAACGACGAGCGCGTTCTTGATCATGCCTGTAGCCATGAACTGCTTGGCCGTTGTCATGGCATATAAAAATCCCGAACAAACCGCGTTGATGTCGTACGCGAAGGCTTTCTTCGCGCCAATGGCTTTCTGGACCAGGCATGCCATCGACGGAAAAGCGCTGTCCGGCGTGACCGTTGCCACAAAAATAGCTTCAATATCCTCGGCCTTGACAGGTGATCTTTTCAGCGCGTCGAACGCCGCCTTGATGGCCAGGTCGCTCGTCTTTTCATCTGTCGCGACGCGGCGCTCCTTGATCCCCGTGCGGGTCATGATCCACTCATCGGATGTCTCGACGAGCTTCTCAAGGTCCGCGTTGGTCAATGTTGCCGCGGGAAGATATTTCCCAAGTGCCACGATACCGATCTTATCCATATATCTCCTAGGCAGGCATTACTGCGCTGCGCATTCTTTCAAGGATCCCGTGCTCAACCTCATGCATGGCCGCGCGGATCGCGTGCTTGATCGCCTTGGGCGACGAACGCCCGTGGCTCTTCATCACGATGCCGTTGACGCCCAACAACGGCGCTCCGCCATACTCGGAATAATCCGCATACTTCTTCACGCCTTTGAGCGTCCCCATCATCATCAATCCCCCGAGCATGGCCAGCGGGTTCTTCTTGATCTCCCGCTTGAGGACCGTTCCCGTTGATTCCATCAACCCCTCGGCGAGCTTGATGATGACATTGCCCACAAAGCCGGTGCACACAATGCAATCCGCTTTTCCGGTAAAAATATGATTGGGTTCGATGTTGCCGACAAAACTCGGGACTTTTTCCTGCAGCAACTGATAAGCCTGTTTCTCAAAAGAAGACCCTTTGCCTTCTTCCTGGCCGATGTTAACCATACCAACCGTCGGGTTCGCGATCCCCATGACGCTTTGCATGTACGCGCGCGCCATGTGCCCGTACTGAAAAAGATGCTCGGGCTTGGGGTCGGCATTGGCGCCCACATCGATCAAGAGCGCATGCCCGTTGACCTGCGGGATCATAAGCCCGATGCCGGGCCGGTCAATGCCTTCGATCATGCGCAGGTAGAATGTGGCCGCGGCGACAAGAGCGCCGGTGTTGCCCGCGGATATGAACGCGTCATGGCCGTTCTCTTTCAGCAGATTGACGCCGACAGCGATGGAGCTGTCCTTCTTCTTGCGGATAACATCGATAGGACTGTCATCCATGTCCACAACCTCGGAGGCATGGTGGACCACGATGCTGTCTTTGGGATAGGAATATTTAGAAAGCTCAGCCCTGACCTTGTCTTCAACGCCGACAAGGGTGATCGCCACCGGATACTCTTTCAAGGCCTGGACCACACCGGCCACAATATTGGCAGGGGCGTGATCGCCGCCCATAGCGTCAACAACGATCCTCAAGGGAGGCTCCTTTGATGCTGTTACGCTTTTTCTTTCTTAGCCTTGATCGCAACGACCTGCCTGCCCTTGTAGCAGCCGGTGATCGGGCACACGCGATGGCTGAAACCGGCCTTGCTGCCGGCGCCTGTGGCGGCCGCGGCAATGGTCGTCAGACCCTGATGCGTGCGGCGCTTGCGGGAACGCGCTTTGGAATGTTGTCTCTTGGGATGCGGCATGTCACTTACTCCTGTTTACTTTTTTCTTTTTTTCTATACGACTGGTCCTGCGACGCAGGACTCGGCTCCACATTACGTGGAGCCTCGCATTCACACGTTTCCGTATTCAACTCCGCCCCGCAATCAGGGCAGATCCCCTTGCAATCATCACGGCACAAAACCCGCGGCAGATACCCCATCAACATCTCTTCCCGGACCCTTTGCCCCATATCGATCCACTCGTCGCCCGGACGGACCTCGAACTCCATCTCGTAGTTCGATGTCATTTCGCGGCTCAAATGCTCCAGGCAGCGCGCGCAATGGTCCTCACGGATGAATGTCACGGCCACTTTCGCGAGAATGAACCCGTCGACCCGCATCAACTCTGCGACGATCTGCAGCGGGTTCTCCGGATCAAGGAAATCCTCGTTCTCAAGTCCGATATCAGCAGGTTTGACAGCGGCCTTGACTTGAAGCCCGCCGCTGACAACATCACGGATGCGGATCTTCATTTTTTCAGGCGCTCTTTTAACCGTTTGGCCACACACCTGGGCACGAACGAAGAGATATCCGCCTTGAACTTTGAGACCTCTTTCAAGAGCGATGATGACAGGAACGAATGCTGTTCCGACGGCATCAGGAACACGGTCTCAATATCTTCAGCCAAACGGCGATTGGTCAGCGCGATCTGGAACTCATAATCAAAGTCCGATGTCATGCGCATCCCGCGGATCAGGACATTGGTCTTTTTACGGCGGGCATAATCAATGACCAGGCCGTTAAAGCTCTCGACCTTCACGTCCTTCATCCCCGCCGTCGCCTCCTTGAGGAGCTCAACGCGCTCCTTGAGGCTGAACATATATTTCTTGCTGGCATTATCCGCCACGGCAATGATCACCGGGCCAAAAATGTGCGTGGCCCGCTTGAGCACATCCAGATGCCCGTAAGTCACGGGATCAAAACTGCCGGGATAGATCGCGACTTTTCTCATAAACCCTCAACCCGCTCAAACACGGTCAGCCATGAACTGGCGTATTTCTTGTGCTTGATGATATTAAAAAGGCCTTGCGTGTCTTCGAGTTTCTCGTCAAGGCCGTATTGCGCCACAATGTAAGAATGAGGCGTTAATATATCATGCGTCAATAGGGTTTTCAAGGCTTTTCTTCCCAGTTTCTGGTCGAAAGGAGGGTCAAAAAAGACAATATCGAACCGTTTTCCCTGACGGGCAAATTCCTTGATCGAGGCAAACGCATCACGGGGGACAACGACCGCTTTCAAGCCCTTGTCCGCGGGCTTCAGGAGCATCAGGTTCTCCTGGATGACCTCAAGGCACTTGGGGTCGCGCTCGACCATGCAAACCTCTGCGGCGCCGCAGGAAAGGGCCTCAAACCCGACCGCCCCGCTGCCGGCGAACAGGTCCAGGAATGAAATGCCCTCCAGGTCATGCCCGATGATATCAAAAACAGCTTTCCGCAAAAGGTTTTGCGTCGGCCTGATATGCGCGGGCATGTAGATGTTCCGGCCTGAATATGCCCCTGAAATGATCTTCATGATGCCTCCGATCCAAAGTAAGAATGGATTATAGCATACCCTGTTTTTAAATCTTGTGCCTTTTTAGCCGCGGGATTAAAATAAAGACAGTCACAGGGAGGGTATTTATGCATGCCGTCAACAGAAGCAGGAACACCAAGGGAATGCTAAAAATGTGGCGGTTCGCGCCCAACAGCGGACTTCTTGCAAAAGCCGGAAGGTCATTTGCCGCGCAAACCCGTGAAGCATTGAACCGCGTCAAATACCCCCAACAGCACCATCAGCCTTCCGCCCTAACGCCCCGCGCTCATTAACGAACGGATATCCGGCACTGGCGTCATGGCCCTGATCACGGGCACAAGGCCATCGATACGGATATTGTTGATATCCCCGTCGAACGACAACTCTGCCGCTTGTCCCTCTTGTTGCAATTCCAGTCTCTCCGGGTCAAGGTCAACGCCGCCAAGAGGGTCCCGGGGATGAACAGCCCTCGGGGCGCCCGATCCCCATCCATCAATGATCTCTGTGACCTGCCCGGAAAGGCTGCTAATGTCCAGTTCAACGCCCTTCGGGACATAAAAATCACCGGGAACGCGCCCGGGATCAGGCCTTTGCTTGAAAATAAAATAATCCGCATGGAACCCTGTCCTGTCATATCCCGGGTCCACCAGGCGGTTAAGGACCTTAACGATCTTCCTTCCATATTCATCTGTCAATGTCTGCAGCAAAAGCGCTTCTCCAGGATGGCTGAGGATGCTTATATCCGAATCTTCCAGCGCTGTTGGCACCCCCATGCCGCGATCCCCGCCAACACCAAATGTCGCCTTACGCGGCAGGATATCTCTTAAATCTGGAAGCCTGACCCCCTTCTTATCCCTCGCTCCCTTGCCATTATCAAAAATGGTCATCCGTTTATATGACAGCCCCTCACGGATGATCACGAATGTCACTCCATTGGTAGCATGCTGGTCAACGGCATTCTCGACCGTCGAGGAGAATATCTGCCTGAACTCCCTTTCAACAGCCTTGTCAAAGACGCCCTGATGTTCCCTGAATAATGCCTCATAAAGATCCACCTTGCCAAGCCTTCTATCAAAATCGATCTGTATGTCGATCCCCGCCCTCTGAATGTTATTGCGCACGGCCTTGGGGATATCATAACCGCCGAAGATGAACATCTTCGTTGATCCGCCTTCGCTCTCCTGCTTCCGGATCTTCCTGATGACGCGGGCAGCGCTCTTCCAGTCGGCCGCCTCATCATCGGCCGCGGGCAGGACCCGTTGAAGCTCCTCAACAAGCTGGCTCGCATCAACGCTCTTCTTTTTAAGGTCCGCCTTCTCAAAAAGAGCCATCAACAGCGTCCCTGCGACGGCAATGTCGGTCATGATCGCGATCTCCGGAGCAAATCCCGTGAATGTCGCGAACCCGTTATTACCAATGGCCCTGCGCAATCCCGCGTCATTGACCATGTCTTTAAGTCTTTGCGCGCTGAACTCAAGAGCCCCTCCTGCTCCGACCAGGGCCGCCTTAACCTTAGCATTGTTATAATACCCTCCCTGCGAGAAATAAAAGACAGGGCTCCCCTGACTACCGGGCTCCAGAAGATTGTGGTCCGGCGAGATCAGCCCTATCGCATCCGGCAACGCATAAAAAGGCATCAACTCGCCCTGCGTCTTTAACAAAAGGACATTGCGCCCTTTCATTGAACTGAACGGCATTCTGTCCTTGGTCTCGGGGTCTAGCGCAACCTTCCGTTCCATGATCCCGCCTATGGCAATGGCCCCCAGCATTTCCACACTCGTCTTAAGAAGGCTGTTCCTCGGCGCAACAACAAGGACCGGCGCCTGATCCACGGGGACACTGCCATACAGATCCTTGTAAACATCGACAACTTTTATCAGGTCCTGGGAGCTGATCGAGCCAAGGACCAGGACCTGACGGTCCTTTATTTCAAGATCAGCCCTGATCTTTGCGACAAGCGCGTCATCAATTTTCTTAATAGCAAGTTTGAACGGATGATAAGGCAAGATCAAACCATTGTTCTCGACCATAAAACTTGCCTCATCATCAAAATCAATGGTCACGCCTTTTTGCATTTGTGAGAATTCGACGCTCTGGGCATAAAACACCTTGTACCCAGGAAAAGCCGCCTCTGCCATTTCTTTGGTGATCTGCCCCCAATAAGCAATGAGCACATTATCATCCTTGTGTATGCCCAGCGACCTTAAGAATCCCTGTGTGGATGTGATCGCGGACGGCTCGTCGATCGAGAATGTCACGGTGATCTGATGCTGCCGCAGCATATCAAGAAAAACCTTCCTGACAGCCTCAAAGCCGTCACCTTCATCCTTCATATCCGTCGGACCATCCACCTTTGCCAGAACATCAAAGACCATTTTCTTCAGGATCTGCTTGGCCACCAGGTTCCCTTCACGCGCCAACTCCATCAGATCCAGGATCCCGGTCTCCCTGCCATAGCCTTGCGTCATGGTAAAGAGCAGGTCGTCCACTTCCCCGACCGTTGACCCATCAAGCGCCCTGACGCGATCAATAAAAAGCTCCCTCTGCTTCCTGTTCTGATAATACCCGTTAATGCCGACGACCTTTCCGGTCGCCACGATCTCGGTCGCGTCGGATGTTTTTTCTGTCTTCAATTTCTCGGAAAAATCACACCCGCCGGAAAAATACTTCCTCGGGACCTTCTTTTGCGCACGGACGTCATATTCTTCTGTCACATAATTGAAAGCGCCTTTCGCGAACGCTTCAAGATACTGGGCGTAGATCTTTTGCCTGTCGTCTTTCCCGGCAAGATCGACCCCGGATGTCTTATTCTGTCCGGCGTATTCCCGGTCCATGAGCCCGCCTTTAAGCGCCTCCTTGTACCACTTGGCAAGGATGAGCGAGTAATAGACCTGGCGCAATAACGCAAAGTTTGCGCCTTCATTCACTTCTTTCTCGAGGACGGGGATCACGACCTCGCGGATAATGTCCTTGG
This sequence comes from uncultured Planctomycetales bacterium, assembly GCA_964643325.1. GTDB lineage: Bacteria > Omnitrophota > Gorgyraeia > Zapsychrales > Fredricksoniimonadaceae > Fredricksoniimonas. The sequence continues at coordinate 5,962 of CAZXSE010000021.1, read as the reverse complement.
AAAAACCATCGCCATGCTCCGATGTCTGTGCTTGCGCCATGTAATCCGTCTCTGTCATCACCTTCAACCGTGCATCGACGATAAAAGCATTCGTGCCGTTCTCATAGATCCTGGCCTTATCCGCCACGATCCAGACCTTATTGAATGTATCCACCGGCACATCCGTTACGCCGTATTTGGCGTAAGCCACGGCATACACTTTCGCCCAGAACGCCTTGCCTGTTTCATTCTCGGGATAAATGAGCGATGCCGTGATCTGTTTCAACAGATAATCCTGCGCCAAAAGGTCGCGCCCCATCTCGGTCTTGCTGAACTCATCAGGGATGATGCGGTCTTTTTCGTAAGGCGACAGGTTGACCCAAAGGTCTTTTTCAGGAATGGTCAGGGACGCGAGAAAATAACGGATGAGCTTGTTCGCCTCATCACGCAACGCAGGCGTTTCAGGGGCGGATCCTGTGTCCAGGATAAAATCAAAGTTCAGCGGCTGTTTAGGATCCACCTTGATGCCTTTAAGGATGGGCGAAACGAACGAAGAACTGACCGCGACCATGGTCCCGGGCGCCGGGATGTTGACTCCCTGGGCACAGACCTGCCCGACGTTCAACGCAATGAACGACGCAAGCGTTATGCAGGCAATAACCTTCTTAAAGCTTGTTTTGATCACACCCTGCCCTCTGATTTATAAAAGCCACCTGTATAAGTATTCCTTATAGAGGGGGCTTTTTCAAGGGGGCGGAATAATTTATATAAAATATTATTAATAGGAGCTGAATGGCTTGTTGTGTCAGCCGGTCTCGGCATATTACCGCCGCTCACAGAGAGCGTCTTTTTCTGGGAATAAGGAAAGCCGCTCTCTAATTCGCGGCTTTAATATGCCTTCAACCGGCCACACAACAAGCCGCCTACTACCCCGCCTGGATCATTTTCAAATATTCAGGATAACGCTGATAGATCGTCCTGCGGACAAGTTCATGCCTGCGCAAGAGCGCGTCCGTTTTTACAAGCCCAAGGGCTTCTTTACGCGCCGCTTCCAACACATGCACCTGGGTCAAAGGGTTGGTTACTTTTAATTCATTGAGCCCGTGCTGATGGCGTCCGAAATACTGCCCCGGGCCGCGGATCTCAAGGTCCTGCTCTGATATCTTGAATCCGTTCGTTGTACTGACCAGCGCGTCGATGCGCTTCTTGCCGTCCTCAGTCCGCGGGTCGCCCAGCAAAATGCATATCGCGCTCTTGTCACTGCGGCCGATACGCCCCCTTAATTGATGAAGCTGGGAAAGCCCGAAACGCTCGGCATGCTCAATGACCATCACATTGGCGCCCGGTACATCGATCCCGACCTCAAGCACGGTCGTTGTCACCAGGATATCAAGTTCATGCTTCTGGAACTTGTTCATGACCGCCCGCGCCTCATCCCGCGGCAGGCGCCCGTGCACCAACCCGACGCGCAAATGCTTGAACTCGTTCTTTTGAAAATACGCGTACATGTCTGTCGCGGCCTTAAGATCTGCTTTTTCAGACTCCTCAATGAGCGGATAAACAATATAAGCCTGCGTGCCCTTACCCACCCACTCGGCCACACGTTTATAGACGCCTTCGGCCTTCTCGCCCACAAAATGATATGTCTTGATCTCACCTCTGCCTTTAGGTTTTGCGTCAATGACCGACACATCAAGGTCGCCGTAAAGCGTCAGGCATAAGGTCCTTGGGATGGGCGTCGCTGTCATGACCAGCACATCGGGGTTGCGGCCTTTTGACGATAACAAAGCGCGCTGTTTGACGCCGAACTTGTGCTGTTCGTCGATCACCGCATAACTCAAATTCTTGAACTTGACCGCGCCCTCGATGAGCGCGTGCGTGCCCACGACAATATCAACCTCGCCTTTCGCGATCGCCTGATGCAGGGCGGCACGGTCTTTAGCATTGAGCGCGCTGTTCAAAAGGGCAACTCGAGGTTTGCGGGGCGAGAGCCTGGAGAAATGTTTAATGAGCGTCTGAAAATGCTGTTCAGCCAATATCTCCGTCGGCGCCATGATGGCCGACTGTTTACCATTGAGAAAAGACAACAAACAACCGAACAATGCAACAACGGTCTTGCCGCAACCCACATCCCCCTGCAAAAGCCTGACCATGGGCCGCGGCCCTCTCATGTCGGCCTTGATCTCGGCAATGACTTTCTGCTGGTCCTTTGTAAGAACGAACGGGAAAAGCGACGCGAATTTTGCTTCCGCGCCCGGCGGGACCTTGTGGCTGAATCCTTTTTTCTGCGCCATGACCATGCGCCGCAGGATGACGCAGACCTGAAAAAAGAAAAACTCCTCAAAGGAAATGCGGCGATCCGCTTCATCCTGGGCCGCGACACTGTCCGGAAAATGGATCTGGGCGATACTATGACTGATGCCCCCCAACTTCTGGCGCTGACGAATGTCCGGCGGAATAACATCAACAAGATCTTGGGCATGTTGTTCCAGAGCCCCTGCCATCAACTTGCGCAGATACCTCTGCCCCATGCCTTTTGTCAGCGGATACATGGGAACGATCCGCTCCATGCTCAGAGCCTCGTCCTCCCGGGAAATGATCTCGTATTCAGGCGCGATGAGTTGCAGTCGGTCCTTAAACACATCCACCCGCCCGTAAAGGACGACCTTTTCCCCGACATGGAAATAATTATCAAGATAAGGCTGATTGAACCAGACGCAATGCACGCGCCCGTCGTCATCGCCGATCTCGGCCTCGAACACATGCTTTTTATTATAGAAGGTGCGCCGGCCGCTCTTGGCAAGGACCTCGCCCGCGATCGTGTGCCACTCGCCTGGTTTTAACTGCGTGATGGGTGTCAGCTTGCTGCGGTCTTCATAACGGCGGGGAAAAAGATAAAGAAGGTCCTCGACGGTGCGAACGCCAAGATTCTCGAGGAGCTTCGCGCGCGCCGGCCCAACGCCTTTGAGATATTGAACAGATTGACAGGATAAGTCCATAAAACAAATCTCTTCTTGCACGCGCTTTTGATCGGCCTTATGGATGCGCTGACCAGCTGAAGGCGTGCTTTTGACGCGAATTAGAGAGCGGGTTACCTTCTTTTGAGAAAAAGCCGCTCTCTGTTGAGCGGAAAAAGCACGCCGAAGCTGGTCGAAAGCGCATCCCAGAAGATCAACAACGTTCCGGCGCGTCTATGCTCGTCCCTTGGCGTACTTCCGCCGCTCCCAGAGATCGTCTTTTTCTAATAATTATTGTAAGCCGATCTCTAAGTCGCGGCTCCAGCACGCCAAGGGCCGATCGACACGCCTTCACTCATGCGCCACCTGGATGATCCAGTTCATACAAATACTGCAACACTTCAAGCTCGTCCTTGTCAAACCACACCCGGGCGCATGTCTTGCACTTGTCGACTTCGATCGGGAACCTGGGGCTGACAAAACGCCGGTGCATTTTATTATTACTGTCTAGGCATGACGGGCACACGATACTTTCCTCGTCGTAGATCGCGTCAAAAGGATGCTGTTTGAGCATGCCCGCCTGACGGCGCAATAACTGGCCCCTCTCGACAATGCGATCATCAAATGACTTTTCGTATGAATGCACGATCCCAAGCACATCCGGCTCTTTCGCAAGAACGCCGTGACACTGGACGCATTTGAGAATGGAAAAGCCTTCGTATGTTTCTTCGTGAAGCGCCACACGACAACGCGGGCACTGATCCTTAACAGCCGTTGCCATTGTCGCCGCCCCCATCCCCGGGATCGGGATCATGACCGGCCCCAAAGGCCCGCGTAACGGCGCCAGAGGGTCCTTTTGAGCCTGCGGCTTAGGTTCCACAGGATTCAGCGCCTCAAAACGCGCCTGAGCCCGTCTGGCCGCGGCCTCAAGATCATCGGGCCTGGCGTGCGCCATGTCTAAAAGGATGGCAATGCGCTTCTCAATGGGAGGATGCGTTGTGAACAGGTCGGCGATAAAATTGGAGCTCTGTTCCAGCGCGTTCTTGCGCGGACTGGAAATAAAGATCGCTTCCATATTCTCACCCGGCATGCCGCCGCCTTTCCAGCGGCCGCTGATAATATGCAAGGCCTCGGCCAAAGCCATGGGATTGCGCGTCAATCGCGCCGAAACAGCGTCGGCTCTGTATTCCCGCTGGCGCGAAATAAACATGGACCCCAAAAACCCGATCAAGCGCAATATCGACGCAAGAACGAACAGCATTAAAAAGAAAAGCATGAGTCGCCCGTCGCTTCCCCGGCGGGAACGCCCGTAAGCATACCCTCCGACAGCGCCCACGCGCGCCGATGAAAAAACAAGCCGCCCGGTCATATCGCAAATATTATCAAATGTCTTAAAGAGCGCCATGGTGGTGGTTGTTTCGCGGCAGTCGCCGGTTGCGATATGCCCCGCTTCATGGGCAATGACCGCCTCAAGCTGTTCACGGTTCAGGCGCTTCAAAAGCCCTTCGGTAATGCCGATAACACAACGTCCGCCCGAATCCTGCAGCGCGAACGCATTCATGGCCGCGGTGGGAATGATATACGGCTCTACCTTGTGCTTGCCACCTGTTGCAACGGCCGCCTCCTCGACAACGTTCCTGAAAACGCGCTCGTCGTCATTCTCCGGATCTGCCGCACGGGCGCTCATCATGCCCAGGGACCTGTCAATGAGCGCGTGCTGGGAAAACCCCCAATGGACCAGCCCGCCCAGGACCGCTCCCAGCAAAGTCCACCCGACCGTAGCTCCGTCCAGGGATGGCCACATCAGAGGGCCTATTGTTGTATCAAGGGAGGACAAATAAAAGAAAACCTTCGTGGCATATACCAAAACAAGCGCGGAAAAGAAATAAAAAAAGAGCAGGAACGCCAGCGCAAACTTGATCGTGCCGGACTTTTCCTGCTCTATTTGCGTAAAAGAAAATGGCATGTTACGCCCAGAGGCCTGTTAGAACTTGACCTGTGGCGCCTGCCTTTCGGCGGGCGTCTCGACCTGAAAGAATTCCGCGGTCTTGAACCCGAACATCCCGGCCCAGACATTCCCGGGAAATGACTGCACGGCCGTGTTCAGACGGCCGACCTCATCGTTATAATACTGCCGGGCAAAACCGATCTTGTTCTCGGTCGTGGTCAACTCTTCCTGAAGGCGCATCATATTCTGATCGGCCTTCAAATTCGGATAATTCTCCGATACAGCCATCAAACTGCGCAAAGTCGATGTGAGCATGTTCTCCGCGGCCAGCTTGTCCTTGATGCTGGAGGCATCGACCGCCATCTGACGGGCCTTGGTCACGCTTTCGAACGTGCCGCGCTCGTGCGCCATATACCCCTTCGCCGTCTCGACCAGATTCGGGATCAGGTCATGCCGGCGCTTGAGCTGAACATCGATCTGCGACCACGCGTTCTGAACACTGATGCGCAACTGCACCAGCGCATTGTAGCCGCCAATGACGATCAGCGCCGCAAGCACAACAACACCGATAACGATCCATAATGTCATCATAACTTCCTCCTAATGATCCTGTTGTTGCAAGAAAACGAGAATTTTCCCCATCGGGAATGGTTCTTATTTTACAATAAGCGCATGCGTTTGCCAATCAATCTCGGCTTAAAGATCTATCTTTGCCTGTTCGCGGTCATTTCAGGGTCAAGCCTTTTGGCCTTGCTGTCCTCCGACGGAGGGACCTTTGTTTACTACAACACCCTGATCGCTTTTCATCCTCCGGCAAGTTTCTGGTACACCATGGCCATCTTCAACGCGGCGCTTTCCTGTTTGATCGTCATCCCGCTCTTCCAGCAGGCTTTTAACGCCCCGCCGCGCTACATCAGTTCTCTGCGGATCCTTTTTGCACTGCGCCTGGCAGGGCTTGCCCTGGGGCACAATTATGAATATCTTGTCTTGAGATCGTCCTTCCACGGCACGCCCCTGATCGGCTGGCTCACGCTGGCGGTGTGGATCGCGTTCATCTTCCCGTCATTCAAGGAACACT
>CAZXSE010000020.1:0-17908 GCA_964643325.1 uncultured Planctomycetales bacterium | reverse complement strand
CGCCGACGGGGATATGGCCTATGAGCCGGGGCAGTTCCTGGGCGTGACATTATCCGGCAACGGAGCAGAGCTTTCGCGCTATCTCTCCTTTTCAAGTTCTCCGACAGAAACAGGCTACATTGAGTTCACCAAACGGCTGACCGGCAGTGATTTCTCGACGGCCATGGCAGGGCTTCGCCCCGGAGATGCCGTCAAGATCAAATACCCGATGGGCAAGTTCGTTCTCGACGAGACCCGACCCAAGCACGCGTTCCTCGCCGGCGGTATTGGCATCACGCCCATGCGCAGTATGTGGAAATATGCTTTTGACAAGAAACTTCCCCTCGACATGGTCCTGTTGTATGGTTGCCGCTCCGTGGCGGACCTTATCTTCAAGACTGACTTTGAGGACATTGCGGCCCGGGATAAGAGATACAAGGCGGTCTTTTCACTGGATAGCGCGGACCAGGCTCCGGCGGGCTGGCAGGGCTGCTGCGGCTATATCGATGCGGCCATGATCCGCAGGGAGATCCCCGATCACGCCGAGCGCGTCTTTTATCTGTGCGGGCCGACGGTCATGGTCAAGAAGATGGCGGATATCCTCAAAGGAGAGCTTGCCATTCCCGAGGCGAACATACGCCGGGAAAGTATTTCAGGGTACGAGGGCGCGTGAAAGGATCAGACGCCTAAAAGCGCGCGCAGGGTGGTCCGGGCGGTGTCCATGATGCCGTTGGACTTGGTGAACAGCATATCGTATTCGTTGCTAAAGTGCGTGTATTGCTCCTCGAACTGCTTGTCGGTCATGCCTTCCCGTTTCTTCGGCTGTTTGATCTCTCTCCACAATAATGAAAGCATGCGATCGATCCTCTCGATCTGGTCGACGGAAGTCCTGTAGTTCTGGAAGGACTTGTTGTCCGACAAGGTCCCCAGACGGGCGATGGAGATGTTATATTTCCATTTTGATTCCGTATAATTCCAGCACTTGATCAGAAAGTTCAGCGTTTGTTCATACGCGAAATTGCGGTTGTTGATTAACAGGTCCCGCAGGATGGATGTTTTGATGTTGATGAACTCCGAACGCGGCCGGTTGAGCGGCAGGGAGCGGATACTGCGCGAGATCTCCGGGAACCAGTTCGCCAGCAGGGAATAGGTGCCGTAGGTGTCCACAAGGCTCTTGGCGCTGTACTGATCACCCGTGCGGAAGTCGCCGATAGTGATGTCGGAATCCGTTGTTTTGATGAAGCGCGTCAGGTTGTCGTAGAACTCCACGTCCGCGGCCACGTAGTCGATATCGCCCGGGATCTGCACGATGCGTTCCACATCCGGATGATTATCAAGCACATGCCCCCAGCCTGAAAGCCATGTTTGGCACGAGTCAACTGACCACGGCTGAATGACCTCAAGGGTCTTGTAGCGCGGATCCTTAATGAAAGACGCGGCATTCTGCCGGAGGACCGTGTCACGCGGGAGCACGACAACGGGCTTGGGGTCGATCTCCTTACAGCGGTCGACCGTCCACCAGAAGTACCATTCGCAGTTCTTATTGTTCTCGTATCCGAGATACGGGAAAATGATGACCGTCTTTGAAGTCGGCCCTTTGTCAGGTTGTGTTGCCATATATTGTCCTTATGTGTTCACGGGATAAGTTTATTTTACGCTTTTCCCCGCTTTGCTTCCAGTTGTTTGCGGATCTCGTAAGCTTTGTCTTCCGAGATGTCAAAGGTCGCGATGATGTAAATGGCGACCAGTGTTGTGATGATCGGGATGCCGACATCGCATATGCGCATCCAGAAAAGTGTTTCAGCTGATTGACCGATGCCAAGTCCGATATTAAAGCCTGTCCAGTTCAACAGGTATCCGCCGAGGACTGACGCTCCGGCCATGCCTAGTTTCTGGATCCACCAGTAAATGCCGCTGAACATGCCTTCACGGCGCGTGCCGCATTGCAGTTCGTCATAATCGCACACGTCGGCGACCATGGACGGAACGATCGTGAACAAGGCACCCAGATGGAACGCCAGAAAAGGCGCCGCGATCAATAATAGATAGGGATTATCCGGTGTGTAGCCGATCCATTTGAGCGCGTAACCGACGATCGCCAGTGTCATGGTGATCAGGAATGCTTTTCTCTTGCCGATCTTCGAGGAGATCCAGGCGGTCAGGGAAATGGCGCCGAATGCGCAGACCGAGCTGAAAGTTCCGAAGGTGCCGATCAGCTTGCCGCCGCTTTGCCACATCATGTCCATGGCAGAGATATCGCCGCTGGGCTGGCAGCCGCCGTACACATAAAAGCAGATGACATAGAAGGTGAAGGATGAGGCGAGCATGAACCCGTTGAAGATCAGGAATGTCACAGCACAAAGCTTGACGAAGGGCAGGCACTTGAACGAGTTGGCGCAGTTCGTCACCAGGTCTTTGATGACATTCCAGTAGCCGTTCTTTCTTTCGGGCCTGGGCAAATTGCCGTAGATCTCCTTGTTAAAGAGCGCCGGCAGGATGCCGCCGACGAGAATGAACACGCCCACGATGATCGCCAACCCTCGGGCGCCGGCCACGATGTCCGGGAAATACGACTTGTTGCTCATGATCGAGAAGAACCACGGCGCGATCATCCATACAGGCTGGGCGAAGAAGCTCGCGAAAGCCTGCAGGCGCGTGCGTTCGTGATAATCCGGCGTCATCTCATAGCCGAGCGCGATCCAGGGGATCGAGTAGCAGGCAAAGGCGATGACGAACAACAGCTGGATCGCCAGCACATAACCGAAATAGAACATCTCGCTGTGGCCCTTGTAAAGCTGGAACATCAAGGCCAGCAGGATGCCCGAGGCCAGGGCGCCAAAAAAGATCCACGGCCTGCGGCGCCCGTATTTGGTCCGGGTATTGTCGGACGTGTAGCCGATCAGCGGATCTGAAAAAGCATCGACAAAGCGGGGAATGGCCCCGATCCAGCCGACCAGAGCCGGATTGACGCCAAGTCCGACGTTGAGGACCGTGATCAGCTGGCCGATGGCAGCCGCCTGGAACTGGTTGACGAACGACCCTATCCCGTAAACGACCTTTTGGGGAAAGGGGATGCGGTCTGCAGGGGCTGTCACATGATGGACCGGTTGAGCTGCGGACTGTCCCATTTAATACCTCCGTCTTGCCTTTAATATAAAGAAAGGAACTTTAACTGAAATATGAATTGCGTATTGTAACAAACAAGGCCTGCCTATACAACATTATTTATTAAAAGGCCGGGCTTTGAAGGCCGGATTTCTTGTGGGAAACGTGCTTGTCAGAGCGCCTGCTCTGTGCAAGAATAGCGCATGAAAAAATGCCCTTATTGCGCGGAACAGGTACAGGATGAGGCGAAATTGTGCCGTTGGTGCGGAAAAGATCTGGCGGCCTGGAGGTTTTCTATGGGCGACATGATCAGGCGCGTCAGTTTTGTGCTGTTGCTGGCCGCGGGGGTGTCGTTTTTTCTGCCTTTTGCCAGGTTTGAGTTCCCCATGATGGGAGCCCAGGCGTTCTCCGCTGCAGGGGTGGCAGCCGGGCTTGCCGGTCCCGTTAAACCGCAAGCACAGAGAAAAGCGGACGGTAAATTTGCTATTGATGTCCGCTCTGTTCAGGAAATGATGCGCAGCGACGACGGCGTAGCGGTCTTTCGTTCTGATCCTTTGTACTGGCTGATCCCGGCTGGACTGGCTTGCGGGGTTCTGGCTTATGTCCTGTTGATCTTTATCGCCCTTGGCTTGTGGCTGGAAATGCCACGGTTTGTCAGCAGAGTGGCCGCGACATGTTTTTTCCTGACATTACCATGGGCGGCCGGCGTTCTTTTGCTGGACCATCTGTTGCAGACCATCCTGAACGCATCCATCGGCCGGCTGGACAATAATCCGTTCGCTGATCTGGCAAAGAACTTCATGCAGGGCATACGGATAGAGCCGGCGCCGGCTATTTATGCGCTTGGGGCTATGGCCCTGCTGATCGCGCTTATCAACCGGGCTTCTCCTCAACAAGGTTCTTCGTACAGGAAATAAGGCCCGATCCTATGATGAATATCTCGTACAAGATCCTGATCAAACGAATGACCTTTCCGTGCATCCTGCTTTTTGTTGCGGCAGCGACGACAATGGTCTTTCATATGACACAGCGCCCCATGATCGCGTATCAGAAGGGCGTCCGTCTGTTCGATCAGGGGCATTACGCCGATGCATTGCCGCTGTTGCACGAAGCTGCAAAGGCCGCGCCGCAGGATATGAAGAAGCGATTGTTATGGGGGAAGGCATTGCAGTATTCCGGAGATCATCAGGGGGCGATCGAAGTTTATAACAGCATATTGAAGAAGATCACAGAATAACCGCAAGGAGCGTTCATGAAAAATATGGCGATGTGTCTATTGGCGTTGGTGTTGATGGCCCCGCTGGCTTTTGCCGGCGATCAGGTCAGCGAACAGGAGGTCAGGGCGCTTCTTGGAGAGGCGTATCTTGCCGGCGGGGATCATGATAACAGCGCCGCGCAGTACCGTGAGATCCTCGCCAAGGACCCGTCTGATATCAAAGCCCGTACGGGTCTGGCCGATGTTCTCAGCTGGCAGAAGAAATACGACGAGTCCATTGCGGAATATCAGGCGGTCCTGGCGCAGGCGCCGGCGACGCCGGGCATTGCCGCAAAATTGGCCGAAGTGTACAGCTGGAATGGGCAGTATGACAAGGCCATTGCCTCCTATGAAGAGCTGGCTGCCCGCGCGCCTGAGGATCTGGTTCTCAGGAAGAAACTCGCCGAGGTTTATTTGTGGGACCATAATTATGACAAGGCGCGGACGGTCATTGCCGGGGTGCTTGCGGCCGCTCCGGAGGATAAACAGGCGCGGCTCTTGTATGCGAAGATCCTGCAGTATTCCGGCGATCCGCAGGCTGCGGCGGATATTTATAAGGAACTTCTCAGCGGGCTGGAGGCTCAATGAACCTGCGCAGCATCCTCGTCATTCTGGCCGCCGTGTTGTTGTCATGGCCTGTTTGTGCCCAGGAGATCGATCCCGACGAGGTTCGCCGCCTATTGGGCGAGGCCATTGCCGCTTCCGGCGATCACCATGGCAGCATTGAACAATATCAAAGGGCCCTGGTCCAAAACCCCGCTGATGTGAAGACCAAAGAAGCGTTGGCCGATGTCTTGAGCTGGGAGAGGCAGTATGCAGCCGCGCTTAAGCTTTATGACGAGCTTATCAGCGCCGGCGCGGATATGAAGGTCCGGATCAAAAAGGCGCGTGTCCTGGGTTGGGCGCGGCAATACACGCGCGCGCTGGAGGAATATCAGAAGGTCCTGGAGTTGCGTCCCGACGAGAGGGTGGCGCTGGAGAGGGACGCCAAGAAGGCGTATTGGAACGGACAGTTGGCGCAGGCCGCCGCGCTCTATGAGCAGTGGATCGCCAAAGACCCCAAGGACCTTGAGGCGCTCTTTGATCTTGCCGAGGTCCAGACCAGCCGTCAGTTGTGGCTGCAGGCACGTGAAGCTTATGAGGCTGTTCTGCGTATCGCGCCGACGCACCGGCAGGCTGCGGCGAGTTTGCGCAAGTTGAACATGGTCGCGCGTCAGCCCTCTTGGGCGGTATCATATGAATTCGTTGAAGCTGACAGCGCCTCCCGGGGATCTGATATTAAAAAGCACGCGATGATCAATGAGCTTAAGGTTCCTTGGAATGACAGGGCATCGGCGGGATTGACCTATGTTCCGGCTTACCGCGTCTTCGCGGACCACGGGGATGTGACGGAGAACCATGTGAAGCTCGATGCGCAATATCGCCTGCAGGATGACTGGACCATCGGCGGGTATTATGGATTTTACGACTATGATCGCGGGTTACCGCTGGTGCATGTTTTTGGCGCGCAGACCGGCTTTCGTCCGTGGGATGCGGGCTTGTTGCGGGTTTCTCACGACAGACAGCGCCTGGAGAACAACAGCACGGTCTTGCGCGAAGGAGCGTATCGCGATGATTACAAGGCGCGCTTTGATCTGGATATGAGCAAGCGCTGGAAGGCGGGTGTTGAGGAGGCCTTTTCGCGCTATTCGGATTCCAACGCGTCTCACGCGCCTGCCGCTGACATTAAATACATCGTGTCGTTTGCGCCGGAAGCGCTGTCATTGCAGTATCGTTATAGCTTCCTGGATTTCAGCCGGCAGCAGGCCGCGTATTTCTCGCCCCGGGACTTTGCGGTGCATGCGGTCGTTGCTGATTGGCAGCACGACTTCATTCGCGACGAGGTTTTTTTCGGCGCGCGGCGTGTTTATACGGACCTTGCCTGCGAATTGTCGCGGGACTCTGAGGATATTGTTTCCGGCAAGATCACGGGGGCCTTTGTCTGGGATATGGCGCCTCGTGTGCAGCTGCGCGCCGAAGCGCAGAAAGTCATTGCCGAGGAACATGTTTATCGCGATCAGCGGGCCCTTGTTTCAGCAAAGGTTTTCTTTTGAAAAAGACCGCTATTTCCCGTGACTGGTTCGATGCGCTGGGCGCGCTCGCCGCGCTGACGGTGGCTTCGGCCTGCGTTTATGTCGTCATTCGCGCCGTCCTGTATGCGTCGTCGGATTACAGCATGGTCGAGAAGGCGTTCGGGCTGTTGTTATTACTGGCCGAGATCTTTGTCATTATCCATGGCATTGGGTATGCCATGAACGTGTTCAAGGTCTTTGGGCATCAGGCCGATGCGCCGGATGCGGACCTGGCCAGGGAGCAGAAGCTTTGCGTGGGCGCCAACGGGCCGTCCGTGGCCATTCTTGTCCCGGCGCGTAATGAGCCCAAAGATGTTCTTGAGACAACATTCATCACGATCAACAATATCGATTATCAGAACAAGAAAGTTTATTTCCTCGAGGACAGCACTCAGGAGAAGTTCCGTCAGGAGGCCGAGGAGCTGGCGCGCGATCATGGCCTGACGATCTTCCGCCGCACCAAGCCCTGGCACGGCGCCAAGGCGGGCATTGTCAATGATTGCCTCGAGACGCTGACCGAGGAATACGTCGCGATCTTCGATTGCGACCAGAACCCCATGCCGAAATTCCTGATGTCGCTTGTCCCGTTCTTGACGCGCGACAAGGGCCTGGCTTTTGTGCAGACGCCGCAATTTTATTCGAACATCCAGGACAATCGCATTGCGCAGGCATCGACCTTGCAACAGGCGGTCTTTTACGAATATATTTGTGAGGGCAAGGGGCTTGAGGATTCGATGTTCTGCTGCGGCACGAATGTGATCTTCCGCGCGCAAGCACTTAAGGATATCGGCGGGTTCGATGAATCTTCCGTGACCGAGGACTTTGCCACATCCATCCGGTTGCACATCCGTGGCTGGCGCTCCCTTTATTACGGCCATGTTTCTGCGTTTGGCGTCGGGCCCGAGACCTTGCGGGCGTATTTCCAGCAGCAGTTCCGCTGGGCCGCGGGAACGCTGGGTGTTTGCAAAAAGGTCTTTCAGGCGTTCTTTAAGGACCCGCGCGCCCTTAAGCCCCGCCAGTGGATCGAGTATTTTCTTTCAAGCACTTATTATTTCGTTGGCATTGCTTTTTATATCATGATGCTTTGCCCGGTCATGTACCTGGTTTTCGGGATCCCGTCGTTCTTTGCGCGGCCTGAGGTTTACTTCCTGGCTTTTGTGCCGTATATCATCCTGTCGATGAGCATCTTTTATCTGGCGCTGCGTAAGAGGCATTATTCGGTCAAGCATCTGTTCTTGGGTCAGCTCCTTGGCGTGCTGGCCTTTACTGTTTATATCCGCGCGGCGTTCACGGCGATCCTGGGCGTTAAGATCGGTTTCGGGGTCACGCCCAAAGGCCGGGAGAAGGCCATGCCGTACTGGCGGCTGTGGCCGCAGATCGTCATGATGATGGCGAATTTTATCGCCCTTGTCTGGGGCGCGAACCGTTTTATTTACGAGCAGGACATGGCGCTCGTCGTGAATTCGTTCTGGGGGTTGTATCATTTCCTGCTGTTATGCGGCATGTTCTATTTCAACGAGGAGCAGGCATGAGGCATTTCATTGTTACGGTAGCTTTGATCGCGCTTTTGGACGGGGCATCCTGCGTTCACGCCGAAAAACAGGGCTGTTCGTTCGGCGTGTTCATCAAGGATGCACCGCGCGCGGCGGACATCAGGGAATTCGGGGCGCGTTATGGGAAAAAGCCTGCGCTGGTCATGGTCTTTGTCGATTGGGGCAGGTATGCGCGCGCGGATGTGATGAAAGATATTTACAGCGAGGGCGCGCGGGTTGTTGTCACCTGGGAGCCATGGGATGCGGCCTTGAAACAGGGCATTGATCCCGACGGGATCCTTGCGGGAAAGCACGATGATCACATCAATGAGTTCGCCCGCTCGCTCCAAAAGGCCGGAGGCGAGGTCTTCCTGCGCTTTGCGCATGAGATGAATGGCAACTGGTATCCCTGGTCCGCAGGATGGGGCCATGAGAAATATATCGCGGTTTGGCGCTACATCCACGGTGTGTTTGCGGCTGCGGGCGTGGATAATGTCCGGTGGGTGTTCGCGGTCAATGCCGAGGATGTGCCGGCCGATAATCGCTTTGTGCTGTATTATCCCGGCGATGAATTTGTGGATTACATTGGCATTGATGGGTATAATTGGGGCGCAACCCAGACCTGGAGCCGTTGGCGCAGTTTTAAAGATATCATGGACCCTGCTTATCAGCAGGCCGGAACGATCTCCGGAAAGCCTATCATGATCTCCGAGTTCGGCTCAACGGGCAAGGGCGGCAACAAGGCCGTCTGGATCAGGGAGGCCATGCAGCACATCAAGACGATGGAGAGGGTCCGCGCTGTTGTCCTATTCAATGTGGACAAGGAAACAGATTGGAGTTTTGCGCCGGGATCCGCGCCGGCGCGGGAATTCAAAAAACAGCTCAAGGACGCTCATTTCAAAGGTGCCGGGGAGGGCATATGATCAGCAAGAATGATCTTTTAAAGTTCTTGAAAGAGAACATGGACAAGGAGGAGAGGGGGATCCCTCTTTATACGCAACATCTGGCGAATGCCATGTTCCTTTCCGGCGAAAAGAAGGAAGATCAAAAGCGCGTGACCGAAGTTTTATTGAGATTGAAACGGGATTCCGAAGAACACCGGCGCCTTTATGAGCAGATGATCGCGCGCGTCAGTCAGGAGGCGGCCGATGTTTACTAGGACCGACTATCATGAATATTTTGAGCAGATCGCGGGGCTGGAGCGGTTGATGATCTATCGCATCCATGAGGTCCTGCCGTCAGTCGATGAGCCTGGCATTCGCGGCACACTGGAGACGATCGCGAATGATGAAAAAAGGCATTACGGTTATATCCGCGGTATCTTTGACTCCATTCTGTTAACGAGCGAGACCGAGCGGCGCCGGTTCATGCGTGAGCATATGCTCGGCAAGGCGCGTATCAGGCTTGCGGGCGACGGGAGGGAATTTGAGGGTTATTGCGTGGATATTTCCCGGTCGGGCGCGTGCGTTGAGTTCAGCGAGAACATCCCGGTGTCGGGTGACTTTGAGATCTGGATCGAGCCGTTCAACGGCGAGAGCACCCGGCATTTTCAAGGCAGGCTGGCATGGAATGTGGAGATCAGCCCGAAGCTCAGGGTCGGGAACATCAAGTTCAAGATCGGCGTGGAATTCTTCGGCGCGTAAGTTGCGGAGCTGTTGTGATAAGGAGACCTGTCATGTTGTTGCGATCCATTGTTGTGATCGTTATGAGCTTTTGCTGCGCGTCTGTTGCATGCGCTGCGCCCGAGCCTTTGTCGCTCGGAACGTTCACGGAGAAAGTCCTGGCGTATTATCCGGCCCTGAAGGCGGCGCGCAGCGATGTTGATATCGCGCTGGCGCAGAAGATGCAGGCGCGGGCGGGGTTTTGGCCTTCGCTGGACCTTGCGGCGGGTTACACGGCCAGCGACGATCCGGTCAGCGTGTTCGGCATGCTGCTTCGGCAGGAGCGCTTCACATCGGCTGATTTTGATCTCAAGCGCATGAATACGCCCTCCCGGCATCAGGACCTTTCGGCTGGATTATACGCCGGATGGCCGCTGTTCGATGCCATGCAGACGATCCATCGTGCGCGCGCGGCCGCGAGCGGCGTGAAAGCCGCGCAGGCGGACGAGTCTTTTGCCAGGATGGAAGCGCTCCTTCTGGCGCAGGATGCCTACCTGAACGCGTTGACGCTGGCGAGGGTGGCTATTCTTGTGGATGATGTCTGGCAGGCATCTGAACAGGACCTGAAGAAGGCGTCGGACCTGAAAGACAGAGGCATGATCCTCGGCGCGGATTATTACGCGGCGCGGGCCATGTTCGGTGAGTTCACGCGGATGAAGAATGAGCTGGAGCGCCAGCAGAAAGCCATGATGGCGCTGTTGAATATTTTGATGGGCGAAGATGTTGATGCGTCATGGTCGCTACCGGTCGCTGTTAACGACAGCGGTTTTGCGGCGCAGGATCTGACGGGCTTGTTCACGCTTGCGCAGGCGCATCGCGCGGACCTGGCGGCGCTTGAGGCGCGGCTGACGGCCGCATCAACGGAACTTGCGGGCGCGCGCGCAACAGTGTTGCCGCGGGTGGAACTTTTTGCGGCGGGGGTCAATGACCGCAATAAGATAACGGCTGGCGGCGGCAACAATTATACTGTCGGTGTTAAAGGTGTCATGGTGCTGGCGGACCCTGCCCGGGGCGGGCGCATCCGCGAGGCCGCATTCCGCAAAGAACGCCTTGAGCATGACCTGCAGCGCGCCAGGGACGCGGTCCGCCGGGACATTGTCCAGGAGGTCGCCCGGCATGAAGCCTTGCGCGCGAACATGAGCGTTCTTAAAGGCATGAGCATGGATATGAAAGAATCGGTTGCCTTGATCGCGCCTTTATACAGCGAAGGCCGCAAATCGATCGTCGATCTGATGGAGGCTCGCGGCGCATTCTTGCAGGTGGGCCAGGCTTACGACAGAGCTCTGGCCGCGGCATGGATGTCCGAGGCGCGGCTTTTATTTCTCGTCGGGAAACTTGACGCAACTGCGATGCGTGAGCTTGCCGAAAGGAGCGGATTGTGAGCTTGCAGGAAGAAGGCCTGATCCCGAAGATCGTTGGGGCTTTTGTGCGCTCCAAGGTCACTCCCTTGATGATCGGGTTCTCGATATTCCTGGGCGTCCTCGCCGTTGTTAATTTGCCGCGCGAGGAAGAGCCGCAGATCTCGGTGCCGATGTTCGATATCTTTGTTTCCTATCCTGGCGCGACGGCCGAGGAAGTGGAGCGGCGCATTGTCAATGTCGGCGAGCGCAAGCTCTGGGAGATCACGGGCGTTGAATACGTGTATTCCATGACCCGTCCCGGCGGCTCTGTTATCACGGTGCGTTTCAAGGTCGGCGAGGATGTTGAAAAGAGCCTCATCAAGCTTTACACCAAGGTGCACGCCAATCTTGACCTTTTGGCCAAAGGTGGCTCTCAGCCACTGATCAAGCCGCGCTCCATCGATGATGTTCCTGTACTGACATTGACGTTCATTAGCGCGATCGACGATCCCGTGCGCCTGCGCCGGATCGTGTCGGATGTGCAGAACAGCGTCAATGCGGTGCCGGATGTGTCGGAGACCCTGATCACCGGTGGGCGCAAGCGCCAGTTTCAGGTTTTTCTCGATGAGGCAAGACTTAATGAGCGCTTCATGAACCCGCTGGAGATCGCGCAGCTCATCCAGCGCGCCAATGTCAAGGTCGCGGCCGGACATCTGCAAACCCGGCCGGATGTTCTGGCGGTCGAGGCGGACGGGTTTTTCCGGTCGAAGAAGGACCTTGAGGACCTTGTTATCGGGGTGAGCCAGGGCGGTGAGGTTTATCTCAAGGATGTGGCCAGCGTTGTTGACGGACCTGACGAGGAGGAATCGCTGGTGGAATTCCGCCAGGGGGCGGCGCATGCCACTGATACGAAGATGCCGGCGGCAGCGGTGACCCTCTCGGTCTCCAAGCGCAAGGGCGCAAATGCGTCGCATTTGTGTAACGAGGTTTTGCGCAAGGTCAATGCTTTCAAGGGCGGCCTGATACCGGCGGATGTTGCTTTTACGGTCACGCGCGACTATGGCGCGACTGCGGATGAGAAGTCCAATGAGCTTTTGTTCCACATGTTCCTGGCGGTCATTGGCGTGACGCTCTTGATGGGGCTGGTCCTTGGCTGGCGCGAATCGGGAGTTGTGGCCATTGCCATTCCCATGACATTATCGCTGACGCTCGCAGGTTTTTATTTTCTGGGCTTCACGCTTAACCGCATCACGCTGTTCGCGCTGATCTTTTCGATCGGGATCCTCGTCGATGACCCGATCGTCGGCGTGGAGAACATCGTGCGGCATCTGCGCATGGCGCGCAATCGCGGCCGCGATCTTCTGGAAGTGACGATCGAGGCGTTCAAGGAAGTGCAAAGCCCCTTGATCCTCGCGACCCTGACCGTCATCGCTGCCATCCTGCCGATGGCGTTCGTCAGCGGCCTGATGGGACCGTACATGCTGCCGATCCCCATTGGCGCGAGCATGGCCATGGTATTTTCCATGATGGTCGCGTTCGTGGCCACGCCCTGGGCGTCCTATTACATTCTCGGCCGGGCCTATCAGCAAGGGGCTTTGAAAGGCCACGGCGGCGAGGAGAAAGACGATCTGCTCACGCGGATATACCGCTTTTACATGAAGCCGCTTATTTACAATGCGCGTATCCGTCGGAATTTTCTCATCGTCATGGGCATTCTTTTGCTCGCGGTCATGGCCATGGTGCCGCTAAAGATGGTCAAGGTCAAGATGCTACCATTCGATAACAAGAATGAGTTCCAGGTCGTGCTCAATATGCCGGAAGGTACGTCGTTCGAGGAGACCCGGGCGGCCATCGATGCCATGGCGGCGCATATCGCGACCGTACCCGAGGTCAGCAATATCACGGCGTATGTGGGAACGAGCGCGCCTTACAATTTTAACGGGCTTGTCCGGCATTATTTCCTGCGCTCGAAGCCGTGGCAGGCGGACCTGCAGGTCAACCTTGTCGAGAAACATGAACGCAAGCGCCAAAGCCATGCTATTGCCGAGGCCCTGCGTCCGGCGGTGCATGAGATCGCCTCCAGGCACGGAGGGCGCGTGCAGGTGGCCGAGATCCCGCCGGGGCCTCCGGTCCTTTCGACTTTGGTCTTCGAGGTCTATGGCCCTTCGCTTGACGGGCAGCGCCGTCTGGCCGGCGACATCACAACGCTGTTGAAGGCCAATGACGGGATCACGGATGTGGACAGTTATGTGGGCCGTCCCGAGAAGTTGCTGAACTTGAGGATCAACCAGCAGAAATGCTCGCTCAACGGCGTTGCGCCGGATGGGCTTGCCGGGCTTATTGCCGGTGCGCTCGAGGGCAGCAGGGCGGACCTGGTGCATTTCTCCGGCGAGAACGAACCGCTTGAGATCCTGCTGCGCCTGCCGCGCGAGAAACGCGCCAGCCTGGACGCGGTCCTGGGGCTGACCGTGCTCTCGCGCTTCGGCCAACGGATCCCGGTCAGGGACCTGGTGACCGTCGAGGATACGTCCCGGGACCTGACGATCTATCACAAGAACCTGCAGCGGGTCTCTTATGTCATTGCCGACACCTGGAAGCATTATGACAGCCCTGTTTACGCAATGATGGGACTTAATGATGATCTTAAGAAGATCGCGCTGCCGCAGCCGCAGGCCGCGGGGCAGAAGGATGCCGACATTCTTTTCAACGGCCAGCCGGCATCGACGGACCGCTGGACCATCAAGTGGGACGGCGAGTGGCAGATCACTTACGAGGTCTTCAGGGACCTGGGCATTGCCTTTGCTGTCGTCCTGATCCTGATCTTCACGCTGGTGGTCGGATGGTTCCAGTCGTTCAAGACGCCGTGGATCATCATGTTACCCATTCCGCTGACGCTGATCGGCATTCTGCCGGCGCATTGGATGACGAACACGTTCTTCACCGCGACCTCCATGATCGGGATGATCGCGGGCGCGGGCATTGTTGTCAGGAACTCGATCATCCTGGTGGACTTCATTGAGCTGCGCCTGAAAGAGGGGATGCCGCTCGAGGAGGCGGTCATTGACGCGGGGGCCAAGCGGTTCCGTCCGATGCTGCTCACGGCCGCAGCGGTCGTGGTGGGCGCGTCGGTCATCCTGTTCGATCCGATATTCCAGGGGCTGGCGCTTTCCTTGATGGCCGGTGAAGTGGCATCCACGTTGTTGTCGCGCACCGCGATACCTGTGATATATTACATGGCCATGAAGCCCGGGGAAGGCCGGCGCGGGTTCCTTGAAATGGCCCGGTCATGGGCAGGACACATTCGTTCACGGGCGGCCGCATGGCGCGGCAGCCGGAAAAAGAAATAGGAGAAAGGCGGTTTATGGTCAGCACAGGGGATAACGGTCTTGATCAGGTCATCACCGGATTGCGCATGGGCGACAATGTCGTCTGGCAGGTCGATGCCATCAATAATTATATCGATGTTGTGGATTCATTCGTCAGAAAGGCGCGGGAGGATAAGCGGCGGCTTGTTTACATCCGTTTTGCGAGCCACAAGCCCTTGCTGAAGAAAAGCAAAGATATTGTTATTTACAAGCTCAATGCGAGCGCGGGCTTCGAGTCTTTTTCGACGGAACTGCACCGCATCATTGGCAAGGAAGGCGAGGACGTATTCTATGTTTTTGACTGCCTGTCGGATCTTTTGTCCGCCTGGTCGAACGACCTGATGATCGGCAATTTCTTCAAGATCACCTGTCCTTATCTTTTTGAACTGAACACGGTCGCTTATTTCGCCCTTTTGCGCAACAGCCATTCGTTCGAGGCCGTGGCCCGCATCCGTGATATCACGCAGGTCCTCATCGATCTTTATTACTACGAGAAAAAGTACTACATCCATCCGCTGAAGGTGTGGAACCGGTATTCTCCGACCATGTTCCTGCCGCATGTGCGCAAGGGCGACAAATACGTTCCCATTGCCAGTAGTGTGGATACGGCGAAAGTGTTCTCCAATATCTTCAAGAAGGGCGTCAGCCTCGCACAGCGCAACCTTGATTACTGGGATAAACTTTTCATCAAAGCCGAGGAACTTGAGCGCCGCAAGAGCGCGCCGCCCGAGGAGAAGAAAAAGATGATCGAGCGGCTTTGCCGGATGATCATTTCGCGCGATGAGAAGATCATGACCCTTGCCAAGCGGACGCTCAAGCTCCGGGATTTTCTGGACATCAAATCGCGCATGATCGGCACGGGGTTCATCGGCGGCAAGTCCGTCGGCATGCTCGTGGCCCGCAATATCCTGCTTGGCGCACGGTCCTTTGACGCCGAACAGGTCCTTGAGCCGCATGATTCGTTCTACATCGGCTCGGATGTTTTTTATACGTACACCGTCGAGAATAATTGTTGGGAATCCCGCATGGAGCAGAGGACCGCGGAAGGTTATTTTGAAGTGGCCCGCGTCCTGAGAGGGGAACTCTTGCTGGGCGCGTTCCCCGAGGCGATCAAGGAACAGTTCCGCCAGATGATCGAGTATTTCGGGCAATCGCCGATCATTGTGCGTTCGAGCAGCCTTCTGGAGGACAGTTACGGCAATGCTTTTGCCGGTAAATATGAAAGCATCTTCCTGCCGAACCAGGGTACGCCCGAGGAGCGGTATGCCAAGTTCATTGACGCGGTCCGCCGGATCTATGCATCGACCATGAACGAGGAGGCCCTGGCGTACCGGCTTAAGCGCGGGCTTGATCAGAAGGACGAGCAGATGGCGCTGTTGGTGCAGCGTGTTTCCGGCGCCTATAAACAGGATTATTTCTTCCCGGACGCGGCGGGCGTGGGTATTTCCTACAATACATTCGTCTGGAAGGAAAAGATGGACCCAAAGGCCGGGATGTTGCGGCTTGTGGCTGGCCTCGGGACCAGGGCGGTCAATCGGGTCGACGGGGATTATCCGCGTATTGTCGCGCTTGACGAACCGCTCTTAAAAGCGCAATCCGCGGCCAAGGATGCGCAGCGGTTCTCCCAGCACGAGGTCGATGTGCTCAATGTTAAAGAGAATGCGTTCGAGGTGGTGCCCGTCCGCAAGCTTGTTGCCAGGGAGGTGGATCTCAAACTGGACTTGATCGCCATCCGGGATGACGACGCGACGGAAAAGCTTCGCGCCATGGGGACCGCGGAAGACGCCTGGATCATTAATTTTGACAAGGTCCTTACCAAAACAAAGTTCCGGCAGACCATGCAGAGGATCCTGCATCTTTTGGAGGCGGGATACAAGTATCCGGTGGACATCGAGTTTACGGTCAATTTCATCAAGAATGACGAGTTCCGGGTCAACCTGCTGCAGTGCCGTCCTGTTCAGACCAAAGGCATTGGTTGTGATGTGGTGATGCCGCATGAGGTGGCGAAGGATAAGACCGTTTTTAAGGCCCATGGGAATTTCCTCGGCGGCAGCATTTCGCAGAAGATCGGCCGTGTTATTTATGTGGACCCGCAGGCTTACAATGACCTTGCCAGCCAGTCGGAAAAGTATGATATCGCGCATTGCGTGGGCGCTCTTAACCGCAAGGCCGCCAACAGAGAGCAGATGCCGCTGATGCTCTTGGGCCCCGGGCGCTGGGGGACAAGTACGCCGTCCTTGGGTGTGCCGGTTGCGTTCGCGGACATCAACAATGTCACGGTCCTGGGCGAGATCGCTTTCAGCGGATGCAATGCCATGCCCGAGCCGTCTTTCGGCACGCATTTTTTCCAGGACCTGGTGGAGAGCGGGATCTTTTATGTGGCGTTGTTCCCTGATGCTGCCGACGGCGGCGTGAACCAGGGATTCTTTGACGGCATGCCCAATGATCTTGCCGCCCTGGCGCCGGAATACAGCAAGTATGCGCATGTGGTCAAGGTCTTTGATGTCGAGGGCGAGGGTGTCAAGGTCATGGCCGACATCATTTCGCAGAAAGTGATCGCGTACTTACCGTAACAGAGAGGTCATCAGATGGCAGAACAGGCACTGCAGGCCAACGAGACGCTCCGAACGATCAAGAACCGCCGCAGCACCCGGATGTTCCTGGACAAGGATGTCGCGGATGAGGATATCCGCACGATCCTTCATGCCGCCAATCAGGCCCCGTCGGCGCACAACCAGCAGTCATGGCGCTTCATTGTGTTGACGGGAGAGAAGAAGGCCGGACTGGCGAATTTGATCTTGGAAAAAGCAGCGGATTTTCCGAAACCTTCATCGACCTTACTTCGCCTGGCGTCGCGCTCCATGCATTCGGCGCCGGTGGTCATCGCGATCGCCAATACGGGAGATCTGATCGCCCGCGGCGCGGACCTTTTTAATATCGATGATGCTTCGGCCGGTGATTTCTTCCGCATCATGGAGATCCAGAGTTCGGCCGCGGCTGTCGAGAACCTTCTTTTGGCGGCAACATCCTTAGGCCTGGCGACCGTGTGGCTCGGTGTACTTGTTCTGATCAAGGACGATGTCCTGGAATTCCTGGGCGAGCCCAGAGGCGAATTCATGGCTGTCATTCCCGTCGGGCATCCTGCCCAGTCCGCGAGCGGCCCCAAGAAGAAATCGCTGGAGATGGTGATCAAGCATATCTGATGGCCTGAGGTTTTTTTATGCCTATTGTTGAACCTGTGATCAGGCCTCCGGCGGAAGCGGACAGTTTTTTGTTGCAGGTGACGCTGGGCTGTTCGCAGGATACCTGCAGTTTTTGCGGCGCCTATAAAAGCAAACGCTTTTGCATTAAAGACCCCCAAGAGATCGCGTCGGATATCAGCGTCTATGCCCGCAGGCATCAGGATACGCGCCGCGTATTCCTGATGGACGGCGATGCGCTGGTCCTTACTAATAACAAATTGATCCCCGTATTGCAGCAGTTGCATCAGGCCTTCCCGAAACTTGCCCGCGTCTCCAGTTACGCGAATGGATGTAATATCACACGCAAGAGCGATGCCG
>CAZXSE010000019.1:0-18199 GCA_964643325.1 uncultured Planctomycetales bacterium | reverse complement strand
AGTTTAACACATATCTTAAATTTTTCTCTATCTTTCTAGATAACAATCCACTTACTCTCATAGGATCAACTCGTATTCCCTGTACACAGTTGGCCTCAGATCGCTCACGTCTGGCACCTTGCTGGGATGGCGCTGGCCAAGGCGAATTAAATGCATGACCGGGACCGCCCGCCCACGGCTCAAAACAACGGCTTTAAAATACGCAAGGAAAGCTTCCTCAATATGCTGCTGGTGTTCAAGGCTGACCCCCAAGTTCTTCCATGCTTCCCAAGACTGAGCATTTATGGAGACAGCCCACCGGCAACACTGCTCCGCCGTCTTAAAATCCTGCTTATAAAGCCAACAGAAGCCGAGATTACTCCACAACACGTCATGCAGCTCTTCAGGCCTCGAGCCACACGCTAGACTTCGACAGTAACAACTGATGGCCGCATCAAATTCACACAAACGCTCACTCAGATCCCCAAGATGGAAAAGCAATCGCGCGCGATGAAAGATCATCTGCGGGTCTTTCAACAAATCCTCGGTTATGGCCACCGCCTCAAGCAGATTATTCTCAGGGATACAGGCTTTCAGGAAAGCCGATAACGCGGACATGCGATTATCCGCGGTCTTGACCGAACGCAGGGCCTGTTTGGCCCGATCCTGCGCGCCCTTGGCAATGTAATAGGTAACGCCGCCCCGCAGCTCCGCTACAAAAAGTTCCTCCAACATGTTTAATGGCATCGGCCTCGTTTTCATCATGTGAATACAGCCATACATTTCGAGAGATAGCAAGTCGGAAGCGCGCATATTTCTCGACGGAAAATATCTCTCCGAACGACTTGCTATTGGCCGGAACCTATGGCTATATCTCACATGACGGAGGTAACACCTATGACAGAGAATGCCCCAGAAACCCCTAAAATTCCGCTTATAGAGCGCATAATGGCCCTGAAAGAGGCCTCATTAGAGGCCCTCAGGGCCGAATATGGGGCCCTATACGGCCAAGAAAGCCCTTGCTCCAGCAACAAGGTCCTTCTATGGCGCAAGATCGCCTATCGCCTTCAGGAATTGGAATATGGCGGCTTATCCGCGGATACCCAAGACCGGATTAACGAACTTATAAAGAGGTACGACCCAGTAAACAACAAGACGCTGCGTCCAAAGAAATCAAAAGAAGAAATGAAAACCAACGGTCGGGACAGCCGACTCCCCATTCCCGGCGCCATCATAAGGAAGGAATACAAAGGCCAGATTCTGGAGGTTAAGGTGCTCGAAAAGGGCTTTGAATATCAAGGGCAAACTTACAAAACACTCTCGGCGGTCGCCAAGGCGGTGACCGGAGATCACTGGAATGGATTTCTTTTCTTTAAGCCATGACAAACGAACCCGAACAGAAAAAACATCTGGTCTGCGCCATCTACACCCGGAAATCCTCGTCTGAAGGACTGGATCAGGACTTTACTTCGCTTGATAACCAGCGCGAGTCTGCCGAAAACTACATTAAAAGCCAGAAAAGTGAAGGCTGGACCGCCTCAAGCGAACTTTACGACGATGGCGGCTTCACAGGTGCCAACGTTGAGAGACCCGCGCTTCAAAAGCTCCTCACCCACATCAAGGAAGGAAAGATCAATTGCGTGGTCGTCTACAAAGTGGACCGGTTGTCGCGCTCATTATTGGATTTCTCCCAGCTACTCGAGTTCTTCGACAAACACAATGTCACCTTTGTATCGATCACCCAGCATTTCAACACGAATACCTCGATGGGCCGGCTGACGCTTAACATTCTTCTGTCCTTTGCCCAGTTCGAACGCGAAATCATCAGCGAACGAACCAAGGACAAATTGAGCGCTGCCAGAAAGCGCGGCCAGTGGCTCGGCGGCCATCCGCCTTTTGGCTACATGCGCGACCCCAAAGAGACCCGGAAGATCATCATCAACCCTGATGAAGTCGACATGGTTCGAAGAATTTACTCTCTGTATCTTGAAAAGAATTCAGCGCTGGATGTGGTTCAGGAAATCAATGCCACTGGCTACCGAACGCCCTCATGGCCAACTAAAAGCGGCAAGACATTCGGAAACAAAAAAATCACCATTGTCACTGTTGTGCGGATGCTAAAGAACCACACCTATATTGGGAAGGCTAATTACAATGGACAGATCTACCAAGGCCTTCATCCGGCGATCATCGACGAAGAAACCTTCCAGAAGGTCAATGAGAAACTGGCCCATAACCGGCTGGATCGAAAGCCCTACAAGAACAAGGACTGTGCCGGGCTCCTGTCCAAAGTCCTTAAATGCAAGGCCTGTGGCAGCTCCATGATCCACACCTACACGCTCAAGAAAGGACGCCACAAGTACCGCTATTATCTTTGCTGTAACGCTCAGAAACGCGGTTACTCTGAATGCCCCGTTCGCTATGTAAATGCGCAACAGATCGAGGACCGGATTATTCAAATATTGAGAGGCGAAGTAAAAAACATCAAGAAATCGCCACACAAGGCCGAAGTTGAGGCCATCCTCTCACCTATCTGGGACACGCTCTTCTTTGAAGAACAGCGCCGGATCATTCAAATGCTCATCCAGAGTGCTGACTATGACTCAATAACTAAAAAGATCGGCATTGTTATACACGGCATACCTGAACGGATGGAATTCGACTCAAACATCAAAAAGATCCACGCCAAAGGACGAGATGCCAAGAAGCGCCAACTGGATCAAGAACCACCGATCAGAAAATCGCTGATCCTAGCCCATCACCTCAGCAGTCATCTTGCCAAAGGAAGAATACAAGACCTCAACCAAGCAGCTGCTTGGCTAGGCTTCACACAGACCCGACTGAGCCATATCCTTGGGCTTTTGCATCTTTCTCCAGCCATCCAAACAGAGATAATCGATGGAAACCAAGAAAGTCTCTGCGCGATCCCCGAATACAAACTCCGCGATCTCTCCTCTGAAGTGGATTGGTCCAAACAATCCGAGATCTGGAAGACGATCAAAAACTCTATCGCCTAAGCCTTATCTCTGCTTCAGCAACACCAAAGAGCCAGCTCCTAGTAAATGATTTTTACCCGCTCAATAATAGCGACAAAATCCGCCTAATATTCATTTACTAGGAGTCCTTTACTAAGCCGCCATTTGGAGATAAAGAGATAGATTATCGACGGAGTTCGGAGATCTCAGCCATCTCTATTGATTTGAATTAAAACAACCTATAAGCGAGGGATAAAAAGATGCGGCAAGTCTTTGACACGTGCGGACATAAAAAAGGCCCTGAACAGTATCACCGCTCAAGGCCTTACTTATCTCTCACCGTCGGCCGACGGGAGAATAGAAAACGGAGAGACAGGGATTCGAACCCTGGATACCAGTCGCCCGGTATAACGGTTTTCGAGACCGCCCCCTTCAGCCACTCAGGCATCTCTCCAAAAATTTGTAGGGCTATTATATTGAAAAAACCCAGGATAAGAAATGTTTTCTTGCCTCAGGAGAATAACATCCTTATATACCTCCCCGCCAGGCGCAAGCGCAGCATCCAGGAAGACCTCACCCGGTACATCCTCATCATTTTGAAAGCATAAAAAAGATGGTACGCGGCCCTAAGTACCGACACTGGCATTCTCAACAGAAACGCCCGAACGCCCTTGCCCCGGTACAGCCGCGGAAAGCCGACAAAGAACGGGAACAGGTACGCCATGCGCTGGACCATCCTGTTCTCTTCGACGCCCATCTTCATGACAGAGCGCGTGAACATGTTCGCGGGCATGTGCGCTGTTACCGCGGCGTCGCAATATCCGTGGTCAATGACATAATGCGTGATAGCAAGCCCGGGGAACGGCGTGAATATCGCCGCCGTTGCCAGAGCCGGCTTGACCGCGATATTAAGTTCAACGGTCCTGCACATATCATCCCAAGTCTCCGACGGAACGCCGACCATGTTGCCGATACGGTAAGGGATCCTTTGTTTTGTCAGGGCCTTCGCCGCCGTCATAATGGCCTCGCGGCTCATGTGGCGCTTGAGCACATTATTGCGGATCTCGTCGCTCCCCGACTCAATGCTCCAGTTGACGCCCGCGCACCCGCTGTCCTTCAATGCCCGCGCCATCGCGTCGTCCATCAAATTCGCCCGGATATTGCATGTATAGCTCATGCCGATCTCCCGCGGGAATCTCGCGGCGAACTCAAAGAACCACGCCCTGTCAATGATGAAGGTGTCGTCATTAAAAACAATGTGCTTTAACGGATAAGCATCCCTGACCCCGCGGATCTCGTCAAAAAGATAGTTCACGCTCTTTTTGCGGACAACAGGCCCGCACGCCTTGAACATCCGGTTGAACTCGTGATTGAAGCAGTAGCTGCACTCGTACGGGCACCCGCGCCCTGAAATGAACTGTTTCGACGGCATATCCCTGACAAGGGTGTCTTTCCGGTAAACGATACTGCGATCCGGAAAAGGCAACTTGTCCGGGTCCACCAAAGGATAAAACTCCGTCGGCGCATCCTCGCCCTGCAAAAAGATGTTCCTGCCGCCCTTGAACCCGCTGCGGATAAAATCCACCAGGGCAAACTCGCCCTCCCCGATGCAGGCCGCGTCAATGGTCGAACCCCGGAAACACAAAGGGTCGAACGTAACCCCGGGGCCGCCGATGATCGACCTGACATTGACGTAATTCTTAACGAACCCGTCAAAGGCAAGATATTTTCGGACATCTGTAACCAGGGAAGAATACAACAGAAGATCAGGGCGGACATTGCGAACCGCTTCCAGGAGCTTTCGGGGGTCCCGGCTCCGGGCGAAATGGGCTTCAATGTCGTTATGCCACAGGACGCCGGCGAGCGAATACACACCGTGCAGGTCGTAAAGGTCTGCGGCAATATCAATAAAAAGAGCCCGCACCATGGGCTATGTCATTCCAAACCGCGTCATGAACAGCGCCTTGTTGAGAGCTTTCATGTAGGCGTCTTCCTTGCTCACGCAACCCTTCTTAACAAGTTCGGTCAGGCAATCGTCCATCAAGACCATGCCCATCCCGCGATTAGTCTGGATCTCGGAGGTTAACTTGGAAACATCCCCCTCGGCGATAATGGGCCCGAGCGCCATGCTCCGCAAGAGTATCTCGTACGCGACCCAGCGGCGGGTCCCGTCAACACTCTTTAACAGTTGTTGCGAAACAACCCCTTGCAGCACATTCGCCAGAACAGTGCGGATCTGATTTTTCTGGTCCATGGGGAACATATCGACCAGGCGGTCAATGGTCTTGGCCGCGGAATTGGTGTGCAAGGTCCCGAAGACCAGGATCCCCATCTGCGCCGCGGTCATTGCCAGCATGGCTGTCTCGTGATCACGCATTTCACCGACAAGGATGATCTCGGCATCACTTTTGATCGCGCCGCGCAGGCCTGAGGCAAAAGACGCGGTATCAAGCCCGACCTCACGATGCGTAATAACGCTCTTCTGATTCGTGTGCATGAACTCGACCGGCTCTTCAATGGTAACGATCTTCCTGAATTGCGTGCGGTTGATATGGTCGATCATGGCCGCGAGCGTTGTCGATTTACCACTGCCGGTGGGCCCGGTGATCAAAATAAGCCCTGAATGGATCTCGGTGAGTTTCTTGAGCGCATCGGGCATGTCCAGCTTTTCCAGGGAAACGATCTCCGACGGGATGCAGCGGAATACCGCGCCCAGGCCGTAGAACTGCCTGTAATAATTCGCGCGGAAACGCGTCCCGTTGGGCAATGAATATGCAAAGTCAGCATCACCGGTCTTCTGGAAACGCTCCCAAAGATCGGCAGACACGATCTCCGACATAAGCGCCTTCATCCAGGCCTCGGTCAAGACCTCGGCGCCCGGGATCGCGGACAAGGACCCATGCAAACGGATCTTGGGCCTTTGCCCCTGTTCCAGATGAAGGTCGGAGCCTTTTTGTTTAACGAGATACTCAAAAAGAACGTCCATCTTAGGCATTAACATCCCCCGTTCTTTGAAGCCCCGAAGCAGGGGCGTATTGGGCGAATATGCGCGGATTGATGGCCCGGCGGTAAGCCTCTTCCCCGCTGATGATGCCTTGCGCCACAAGTTCCTGCATGGAATGGTCCAGAAGGACCATGCCGCTGCTCTTGCCCGTCGCAATAACATTGTTCAGTTGCCGCGCACGCCCGCTCTTGATGAGCGCGGTCACGGCGGAATTCACCATGAGCACCTCGTACGCCGCCACAACGCCCTTGCCGTCCAGGCGCGGGATCAACTGCTGGCAAATAACGCCGCGCAGGGATTCGGCCACCATGTTGCGGATGATCGGCTGCTCGTCCGGAGAAAAAGAATTGATCAGGGACGTGACGGTCTGAGCGGCGTCATTGGTGTTCATGGTCCCGAACACAAGATGCCCGGTCTCCGCGGCAGATACCGCGAGCTGGATCATCTCCAGGCTTCTTAGTTCGCTGACCACGATGATATCAGGATCTTCGCGCAGGGACGCGCGCAGGGCATTCGCCGGCGACAATGTGTGCATGTTGATCTCGCGCTGGCTGATCTGGGCCCTTTTCGGCGTATAGACAACTTCAACGGGTTCTTCAATGGTGATGATATGCTCATCGCGCGCCTGATTGATCATCTCGACGAGCGTGGCGAGCGTGCTGGTCTTGCCGCAGCCCGCGGGCCCGGCGACAAGGACAAGCCCTTGCGCCCATTTGGTCAGGCTCTGGCATGACTCCGGCATGCCGGACTCCTGAAAAGAACGGACCTGCATGTCGATCAGGCGCGCTGTCATGTCCCATCCGAGACGCTGACGGCTGATGACCATGCGAAAACGCCCGGCCCCCGCGATCACATGCACATACTCAAGATCGCCCGTCTGTTGGGCCTCGGCCCATTTATCAGCGGGCAGGAACGCGGCGAGCATGGCCGCGACCATTTTACCGTCGAGGCGTTCGGAAGTAACAACCTTGAACTTCCCGGACTGGCGGAACATGACCGGAGCCCCGCTGCAAACATGCACATCCGACGCCCCTTCTTTACGGGCAACAACAAATATCTCGGCGATCGACGATGACCCTGTCAGCCGCGCAGGGAACGGGACCGTGCACACGCCCTCCCCTGTTGATCCCGGAAAACTTGCAGGCAATACCTTGGCATGTTCTGTCATGGGCGCTGTTCCGTTCTTTTATTTAAAACACACTTCAATGTGTTCACGCGCGGGCTTTGCCGTGAACAGGCTGACGATCACCGCAACCAGAATAGCCGCCGGCAGGGCGATCACAATAGGATCAACGACCGTCCATGGAAGGACCGCCAGGGTCGGTTTCTTGAAGATCAGCTGGCATAATCCCAGCGCTTCCGCCTCTTTCTTGTGAATGAACAAGAACCACAGGCCCGTTATGATGAATCCCGTGAACATGCTGGCAATGGCCCCAGCCTTGGTCATGCCTTTCCAGAACAAAGCACCCGCATACGCGGGAAGGAACGTGCTCGCGCACAAACCAAAAAACATGGCTGTCGCGATCGCCACAATGCTTGGCGGCAGCCGGAACCCGAGAATGACGGTCAGCAGAACCCCGACCAATATCCCCATGCGCGTGATCATCACCGTATGGCGCGCTCCCTGCCCCTTAAGAATGACCTTATCCACCAGGTCCCGTCCGATGGCCGTGCCCATCGCGTGGAACTGCGAGCTCGACGTGGACATGGCCGCGGCCAACAGCGTCAGCATAAAAATATAAACGAACCACGACGGCATGGCGCTGTTGATATAAAGCGGGATGATCTTATCGATATTGCCCTGCGTCAGGCTCATCGATATCTGGCCGAACTGTGGATTACGCAGGAAATACACATTGGACAGCGCTCCGACGATATAAGCGGCCCCTGTCATGATGAGGATAAAAATGCCGCCCGCGATCACACCGCGGTTGATCTCGCGATTGCTCTTGACCGTCATGAAGCGCACGGCCAGTTGGGGCTGTGTCAGCACGCCAATGCCCACACCCATCATGATCGTTGACACCAGCGTCCACCATAAAGGCGATCCCAGGGCCGGCATCCGGGTCCATCCCTGATGCCCCTGCGCGACCAGCTTCTCCGGCACAAGATGTGCGATCGACGTCAGGGCCTGATGCGCCGCGACAATGCCGCCCAGCTGGATGTAGCAGATCACCAGCAAAATGATCATGCCCGTGCACATGATGGCGCCTTGCAGCGCATCCGTGTACATGACCGCCTTGATGCCTCCGGCAAAAACATAAGCGCAGATGATCAGCGCGTAGATCAGGACCGCCACGTTAAAATTCATCGCCTGGGGAAATGTGGTCTCCAGGAACCTTGAGGCGCCGATGAGCACGGCCGCGGCATAAAGCGGCATGAAAACAAAGATCACAAGGCCCGCGAAGCCCTGAATGAACGTTGACTGGAACCTTTTCCCTAAAAGCTCGGGAAATGTATGCGCGTCGAGGTTCTGCCCCATCCGGCGCGTCTGTTTCCCGAAAACAATGAACGCAATGATGATGCCGATCAGTATATTGAGGAATGTGAGCCACAACAGGCCCATGCCGTACGTTGCCGCCACCCCGCCGAAGCCGATGATGGCGGACGTACTGATGAATGTCGCTCCGTAAGAAAGGGCCATGACAACGGGATGGATGTTCCTGCCGCCGACCATGTAATCCGAGGCTGTCTTTGTTTTGCGATAGCCGTAATATCCAAGAAAGACCGTTATCAGCAGGTAAACAATAACAATGACAGCAAGAAGAAGGACATTATCCATCAAGACCCCCTTGTTATAAAAGAAGCTTTGGCGTTATCGATCGCTGTTCCAGTTCACAACCCCGTAAACAACGCAAAAGGCCGCTCCGAGGATGCATGCCAGGTACGCGCTCCAGATCTGCGGGTCATCGATCCCGAACATAAGCCCCTCCTTGATTGAACTTATTCCTGCGCTCTAGGTTTATTCTTGATATACCCGATACCCTGGAATACGGCAATGATATCGCCTGCCGCGTCCTTGACGCGCGCCTCATACGTGACCAGCTTCGAACTGCGAGCAACCTCCTGCGCCTCAGCAACAAGGACCCCCTCGGTGCATGCTTTGGAAAACGACATGGACGCGTTAATACTCACCACAGCCTCGTCATGACAGTTCGACGCGGCCGCAAAGGCGAGGTCCGCCAGGGTGAAGATCGCGCCCCCGTGCACCGTGCCAAGGCCATTCTTGTGATGCCCTGCAACCTCAAGCCTGGCTAGCGCCCTACCCTTGCTGACGGAAACGACTTCCATGCCATTGTAAGCCCCGAACTTATCCCGGGACGTAAAATCCTTGGCGCTAAGTTTTGTGTCAGCGTGTGTCATATCTCGTACAATTCCTGGTCGGAAAGAATGTCGAACCCGTTGGCCTGAAGCAATGCGATCGCCGCGGCGGCCGTTTCCGTCTCAATGCAAAAGACCGAATGCCCCGCGAATCCGTATCCGTCGGAAATGTTGATCCCTTTTTCCGAAAGAAAAGCGATCATCTCATGCAGGCGCCCGACCTTGTCTTCCAGCCTCACGGCAATGACATCTTTGACCGCGGCCGCAAATCCCGCATCCTTGAGCTGGACGAGCGCCAGGTCCGGCTTATCGACCAGGAACTTGACCATCCCGAAGTCGCCTCTGTCTGAAATGAGCATCGCGCGGATATTGATCTTCTGCGCCGCAAGGAGCGCCGTCACTTTCTCAAGCCGGCCCGGTTTATTATCCAAGAAAACCCTGATCTGCTTGGCCATATTATTCCCCTTTTCTAAGGTCAAGAACGCGCTTTGCCTTGCCTTCGCTGACCGGCAAAGATCCCGGCTCATGAAGCTCCACATACGCGCTCACCAAGAGCGTCGATTTAAGTTCATGCCGCATGGCATCACGCAACCGCTCAAGGACTTTAATATCTCCTTCAAAAAGCTTGGCATAGATCTCGACCTTGATCGTCAGCCGGTCCAGCGACTCTTTCTGGTCGACGACGATCTGATAATTGGTCCCGACCTCGGGGCGCTTCATCAGGATCTCTTCGACCTGCGACGGGAAGACATTAACGCCATTAATGATGAGCATGTCGTCGCTGCGGCCCGTAATGCGCGCAATGCGCCGGTGCGTGCGTCCGCAGGCGCACGGCTCGTCAATAATGCGGGTCAGATCACGTGTGCGGTAACGCAACAACGGCGTCGCCTCTCTTTTGAGAGTGGTCAGGACAAGTTCCCCTTCCTGGCCATCCTTTAAGATCTCTCCGGTCTCGGGATCAATGATCTCGACGATATAAGAATCTTCCCAGATGTGCGGCTCCGCTTTGTGCACGCATTCCATGGCCACGCCCGGGCCGTTAAGTTCGCTCAATCCATAGCAATTATACGCGTCTATATGATAGAACTCCTCGATCTTGCGGCGCGTGTTCTCCGTGTACGGTTCGGCCCCCAGAAATACCTTCTTGATGTTCAGGTCTTTGAGGGAGACACGGAATTCGTCGAGCTTGAGCATGATATGCAGCATATAATTCGGCGTGGCATGTAATGCCGTCGTGCGAAAATCTTTCATGAGCTGCAGCTGGCGTCCGGTATTGCCTGCCCCCGCTGGAATGACCAAAGCACCGAGGCGTTCGGCTCCGTAATGAAGCCCAAGCCCGCCGGTAAAAAGCCCGTAGGTCATCATGTTCTGAAAAACATCCGCGCTGGTCAATCCGCATGCCGTGAGGCCGCGGCACACCAGCTCTGTCCAATTGTCCAGGTCCGCCTGCGTATGATAGATCACTGTCGGCATGCCCGTCGTGCCGCTGGAAGTGTGCAGGCGCACAACGCGCGATCTGTCAACCGATAAAAGCCCGTCGGGATAGCTGGCCCTCAGATCATCTTTCGTGGTGAACGGGAATCTTTGCAGAT
Source organism: uncultured Planctomycetales bacterium (assembly GCA_964643325.1). Lineage (GTDB taxonomy): Bacteria > Omnitrophota > Gorgyraeia > Zapsychrales > Fredricksoniimonadaceae > Fredricksoniimonas. The sequence continues at coordinate 7,328 of CAZXSE010000019.1, read as the reverse complement.
CTTGAAGGGAGCGCACATCATCACAGGAGTTAATGCTGATCTTGCGAAAACGATTCTCGTAGAAGCGCGTCTTTTGGGCGGCCGTAATGGTCTTTTTAAGACACTCTAACTGAAGTTTCTCCAAGGAAGGCCGGCTGATGGTCTCTATCGTCTTGTCCCGGAACATATGCCGGTCAGTATAACATAGAGGTTATTCTTTGTTAACTCTGAAGTAAAAATAAGGCTTTTTCGCACTAAGGAAGAAAAACGGAGGGTGAGAAACGAGGCCGCAGCCGAGTTCCTCACCATTTCATGGTTTATGACGAATAAATCCGGCAAAAATGTTTCTTGCCGGATTTATGAGGAATAAAACATAGCCGTTGCCCTGCAACGGCTCGCCATTTTTACGAAGTAAAAATGGCGGAAAGGGTGAGATTCGAACTCACGGACCTTTTGGGTCAACGGTTTTCAAGACCGCCGCATTCGACCGCTCTGCCACCTTTCCAAATTTTTCTACGAAAAATTTGGAAACTTCGGTTTGCTGCGACGCGCCAACAGTGCGACGAGCAAAACCGAAGTCCCCAATAAAGAATTCGCTCTATCTCACAAAAAGCTGCCTGAACACGGCCATGTATATCTTCCCTGACACCGTCGCTACATCCTGAAAGAACTCCACAAAAGAAAATCCTTTGGCCGCAAGGCTCATCAATAGCGCCATCAGGAACATATCAACAATGAACACAAGCCCCATGGAAAAGAAATATTCCGGCTTCCCGAGGGTCGTGTCTTTTGCATAAAGATCCTGCGCCGTCAGAACGATATGCATCGTGAACGTGAACGCAATAACAGCCATTAGAAAGCGTTCCATATTCCCCAGGCTTCCCGCGGCGTTCAGGACCACATACACAATAATAGCCAGGAGCGTATAAACAGGGATAACGTACGGCGCAAAATTCATGACAGGTTTAAGGAACTGAAAGCAGGCGCCCACAATTCCCTGTCCGAACTTGTAAACCACATCAAGGTCGTAAACAAAGAATTTCATGAATACATAGGCCAGCGCGCCCATGACCGCCGCCTGTTGCAATGAAGGGTTGAATTCCTTCAATCCCGCCTGCAACGCCCAGGCCGACCCGACGACCAGAGGCAGAAGGCAGAACGCAAGAACGAACTTAAGAACGACAAGCGCGCTCCCGGCCACAGAACCTTTTTTGCCTTGAGCTGCGTCCTTTTCCGTGTCGGGTTTACTTGCCAATGGCCACCATCCCGTTCATGTAAGGCCTCAGCACATCAGGCACAACGATCGTGCCGTCAGCCTGTTGGTAATTCTCGATGATCGCCGTCACCGTCCGCGGCGTCGCCACACCGGAACCATTAAGCGTGTGAACAAAAGCCGGCTTCTTCATATCCTTGCCCTTGTAACGGATATTGGCCCGACGCGCCTGAAAATCCTCAAAGTTCGAACAGCTTGATGCCTCGAGCCACTTATCCAGCCCTGGCGCATACACTTCAATGTCATAGCACTTGGCCGCCGCAAAACTGATATCGCCCGACGCCAGCTCAAGGACCCGATAAGGGATCCCGAGCATCTGAAAGACTTTTTCCGCATTGGCCACAAGTTTCTCAAGTTCGTCATAAGATGTTTCGGGCTTCACGAACTTGACCAGCTCGACCTTATTGAACTGATGGACGCGCATCAAGCCGCGGGTATCCTTACCGTAAGAACCCGCTTCCCGGCGGAAACAAGCTGAATATGCCGTATGGTACAAAGGCAGTTGCGCCTCATCCAGGATCTCATCACGATAAATATTGGTGACAGGCACTTCCGCCGTCGGTATCAGGTACAGGTTATCTTCCGGCAAATGATACATGTCGTCTTTCATTTTGGGCAGCTGCCCCGTCCCGGTCATGGACGCGGCATTAACCAGCACCGGCGGAAATACCTCCACATACCCATGTTCGCGCGTATGCAGATCAAGCATAAAATTGATCAGCGCCCTTTCCAGGAGAGCGCCCTCTTTCTTGTAAAGGATGAAATTCGACCCGCTGAGCTTGGCGGCGCGCTTAAAATCAATGATGTCCAGTTTTTCGACAAGGGCAATATGATCCTTGGGCTTGAAATCGAACCGGCGCTTGTCACCCCAAGAACGGACCTCTCTATTCTTGTCAGGTCCGCCCACAGGAATGGACGGATGCGGGATGTTCGGGATAAAAAGCAATATCTGCGTTATCTTTTCCTCAACTTCCTTCAAAGGCGCCTCCAGCGCGTCGATCGCGCCTGCCACAGACTTCATCGCGGCGATCGCGGCCTTCGGATCTTTCTTTTCCTGGATAAGGCGAGAAATGTCGTCATTGGCCGCATTCTTCTGCGCGCGCAGCTCGTCCACTTTGACCGCGATCCTGCGGCGCTCTTCATCAAGCGTCAGAACCTCATCCAGACGCCCGGCAGCGCGCTTGGCCTCCAGGCCTTTACGCACAAGATCAACGTTCTCGCGAATGAACCTGATATCAAGCATCCTGGTCCCTTTCTGTACCTTTGATCCTCAAATTAACCTCTTCGATCAGGTCACGCATCCCGATCGGCTTTGTCAGATAAGCATCTGCTTCCTGCTCCAGCCCTTCAACGACCGCATGCGGGGTTTCCAGGCTGGTCAAAAAGATCACCGGAACATTCCCGACGCGCTTGTCCGCCCGGATCCGGCGGCAAACTTCGGGGCCGTTCATGCCCGGCATCATGAAATCCAGAATGATCAGGTCCGGGCGCTCCTTGACCGCCATGTCAATGCCCTCACGCCCGCCCGGCGCTGTGATGACATTGTAACGGCTTGACAAAGCCCTGACAACAAATGTGCGATCAGGCTCGGAATCGTCAATAACAAGGACTTTCCGGGTCCTTAATGGGTTCAAGAAACGATACAGCACATCCATGATATTCTTCATAATTTCTTTCTGTTGACTGTCATTATAACGGGGAGAATATTTTTTGCAAACCAAGGCAGATCTTTTATGCCTCCCATGCCGCTCAGCCAAGCATCTCGGTAAAACCATTGCTGTCGCTGCAAGCAAGGAACGGATTGTGTTTCTTGAGCTTGCCGAGCGTCTCATGCGACGCAGCGCCGTAATGATGCCCCGGCCAGACCATGACCGCGTCGGGCAGTTCCTTGATCCTTTGAAGGCTCCTGAACATGACCTCGCTGCTGCCCCCGGGAAGGTCCGTGCGCCCAACCGCGTCAACGAACAGCACGTCCCCCGTGAACAGATTCCCTTCGACAAAAAAACACTGACATCCGGGCGTATGCCCGGGAGCGTGCAGGCATTCAATGGTATGCTCGCCAAGGGCGATCGTCGCGCCATCCGCTGTCCGGACGATCTGTTTTGTCCGGGGTGTATAAAACGCCGCCTCGGCGCGCGAAAGATAGACCGGCACATCATAATGGGCCAACCCGACCGCGTGATCATAATGGCCATGCGTCAACAGAACGCCTTTCACATGAAGCTTTTCTTTTTCCAGGACGCCAAAGATCTCCCCCGGCGCAGCCGCCGGGTCGATCACAAAGGCCTCACCCGAAGCCCTATCCCCCAGAATATAAGTGAAATTCTCAAGCTCACCTAAAAGAACCTGCCTGATCAAGAGTGTATCTTTCATCCTAGCCTCTGTTCAATATAACAAGCGTTTCAAGATGCCGTGTGCGCGGAAAGAAATCAAAAGGCCGCACAAGCTTGATATTCCAGCCACCTGAGATCAACCCCTTAAGGTCCATGGCAAGGCTTTCAGGATTGCAGGAAAGATAAATAACATAAGGCACGCCCTTGAGCCCGTTCAATAACGCGACCGCCCCTGCGCCCAGACCGGCCCGCGGCGGATCGACCATGACCACATTCTCCGGCGAGGCCTCTTTCCTCAAGATACCCGCAAGAACATCCTCCACACGGCCTTCAACAACTTCGACATTGGCAACCCCATTCGCCGAGATATTATATTTCGCCATGCGCACGGCGTGCACATTCTCCTCGATGTTCACCGCCTTGCCAACAAGATCGCTCACCCCCAGGCTGAATAATCCAACGCCGCCATACAGATCAAAAAAGACGGTCTTCTTCGTCCAGATGTCGCGGCCACGCAAGAAACCTATCAGTTCCGGAAGGATGGAAAGATTTGCCTGAAAGAAAGTATCCAGGGAATAATGAACCCTCTTGCCGGCAATGTCGGTATAAAAATAATCCCGCGCGTCAAGCTGCAACGACCCGTGGCCGATGCCACCCCACGACACCGCGTCTCCATCACCTGCGCGTACCGTAAGATTGGCCATACGGTATTTCTTGGGGATCATGGCCGCCGCCTCCTGCCTCAAACGCGGAATGAACGCAGACACCGCTTCCATGGCAATAGGGCAGGCGTCCACTTCCACAACAGGTCCGCGCTCAACGGAAGAGAAGCCGATATGAACATCGCCATTACGGCGGTTGATCAATTTTAGGTCCAGGCGGTTGCGGTAATGGTAGATCTTCGGAGAAGGAACGACGGGTTGGACCAAGTCGTCATCAAGCTGTACTTGCGCCCGAATGGCCTTCTTGAGAAGCTCCTCTTTCAAGGCAAGCTCATCCGCGTATGCCACGTCCTGATACTGACATCCGCCGCACTTCCCGAAGGCAGGACAAACAGGGATCATTGATATTTCACTTTCATGGCCAAGGCTACGACGTCAAGCATGACCTTGTGTCTCATATAGGAATCCGTATCCCCCATATACATCAGGTTATATCCCATCTCATCCATGGTGAACGCGTAAATAACAAAAACGGTCGCTGCATGCGCCGACGCCAGGACCGTCCGAAAACCCTGATGACCCGCCACGATAAAAGGCGACCGTTCTGCGACCGTCAATTCCGGGAACACCGCGATCATCTGATCTGCCGCGGTCCTGGCATAATCTTCCGTCGATAGCACCTCTTTTGACATGTCATACGTGGAAAAGCTGAAACTCTCCTGAAAATTATCGAGCACATCCTCTTTGGGCGCCGTAAAGACAGCCTTGACGTCATTGGCAGGAAGGATCGTCACTTCCCATGCCTTGGGATAAGGGATCCGGATGCCGTCAGCTGCACTGCCATATTGCTTGAACGTCACCATGAACACGACCCAGACCGAGAAAGCCGTCACGGCGAGAAGCACGGCGAGAACGCCCAGAACGGCCAGGAACCAGTCACCTCCCGAGATCTTCTTTTTCTTGTCCACTTTTCTTTCAAAGAATTCCATGCCGCCTCCTTGCGAATTTTACCCGAACAATCCGGTTGAAAGATACCTCTCGCCCGTATCCGGCAAAATGACCACGATCTTTTTGCCCTTATTCTCAAGACGCTTCCCGATAGCGAGCGCGGCCCACAAAGCTGCCCCGCCTGAAATGCCGATCAAGATACCTTCAAGCCGCGCAGCCCCACGGGCCGCATCCTGCGCGTCATCCGACTTAACAGGAATGATCTCGTCAATAATGTCCCTGTTGAGCACCGCCGGCACAAACCCCGCCCCGATCCCCTGGATCCTGTGCGGGCCGGGTTTACCGCCCGAAAGGACCGGCGAATCAGCCGGCTCCACGGCAACGGCCTTGAATGATGCCTTGCGCTTTTTAATGACCTCGGCGATCCCGGTGATCGTCCCTCCGGTCCCGACGCCGGCCACCACGATATCGACCTGACCGTCAGTATCATTCCATATCTCTTCGGCTGTCGTCTTGCGATGGATCTCGGGATTGGCGGGATTGGCAAATTGCTGCAACAAAACAGCTCCCGGGATCTCACGAACAAGAGCCTCGGCTTTCCGAACGGCCCCGCTCATGCCTTCAGGCCCGGGCGTCAGCACCAGTTCAGCGCCGAATGCCGCCAACAGCTGTCGACGCTCCATGCTCATGGTCTCCGGCATGGTCAGAATAAGTTTGTACCCTCGCGCCGCGGCCACAAAAGCCAATGCCACACCCGTGTTGCCGCTCGTCGGCTCAATGATCGTTGCTCCGGGCTTAAGGATGCCGCGCTTCTCGGCATCTTCGATCATGGCAAGGCCGATGCGGTCCTTAATACTGGAAAGCGGATTGAATGATTCAACCTTGGCATACACCTCGGCGAGAGAGCCGTCGGCAATGCGATTGAGCCTGACCAGCGGCGTGCGGCCGATGGTTTTTGTAATGTCACTGTAAATGTTCGCCATACCCCTCCCCTAACCCCTCCCACGCTTCGCGGGGAGGGGAAATCTATTGGCGCCCCCCCATAAAGGGAGGGGAATATTCATCATACAAGCGCTTGTTCAATATCCTCGATAATGTCCTGAACGTTCTCGATCCCGACGGACAAACGAATAAAGTCCGGTGTTACGCCCGCCGCCAGCTGCTCCTCGGCCGAGAGCTGCTGATGTGTTGTAGATGCCGGATGGATCGCGAGCGACTTGGCATCGCCGATATTCGCCAGATGCGAGACCAGCTGCAGGGAATTGATGAACTTCTTGCCCGCCTCTGCCCCGCCCTTGACCCCAAAGCCGATGATCGCGCCCGCGCCCGACGGAAGATATTTCTTCACGCGTTCTTTCTCGGGGCTGTCCTCAAGCCCGGGATAATTCACCCAGGCCACCTTGGGATGTGCCTTCAAATATTTCGCCACAGCCAGGGCATTCTCGGCGTGACGCGGCATCCTCAGGTGCAATGTTTCAAGTCCTTGCAGGAACAGAAATGAATTAAACGGCGATACAGCCGCCCCGAGATCGCGCAACAGGACCACGCGCGCCTTGACGATATAAGCGATATTGCCTTGCGGTTTTAACGCCTCGACGAAATTGACCCCGTGATAACTTGCGTCGGGCGCCGCGATCAGCGGGAACTTGCCATTGCTCCAATCGAATTTCCCTGAATCAACGATCACACCGCCCAGGGATGTGCCATGTCCGCCAATGAACTTGGTCGCGGAATAAACAATGATGTCAACCCCGTGATCGAACGGCTTCAATAAATAGGGCGACACGGTATTGTCCAGAATGAACGGGATGCCGTGCTTATGCGCGATCTTTGCGATGCCGTCGAGATCAGCGACAGCCAGCTTGGGATTACCGATAGACTCGGCATAAACAGCCTTGGTCTTTGGCGTGATCGCCTTCTCCAATGCAACCAGGTCGTTTGACTTGAAGAAATTCACCTTCACGCCAAATTTGGCAAACGTGTAATGGAACAATGTGTAGGTGCCGCCATAAAGATTGTCCGCAGACACGATCTCGTCGCCGTTCTGGGCGATATTAAGGATCGCGAGTGTGATCGCCGACTGGCCGCTGGCCACCGCAAGCGCGCCAACGCCGCCTTCCAGCGCCGCGATCC
>CAZXSE010000018.1:5316-18321 GCA_964643325.1 uncultured Planctomycetales bacterium | reverse complement strand
CTATTCTCGTTCATTCTGACATCCTATATCTCAACCTGCCTTGTAAATGGCTTCTTTATATGGCATACTTCAACGCAAGGTGCGTCTTTTAATATGATATTAAAGATATTTATAAACAGTTTATTGTCCTTCGCTTTCCTGGCCCAGGCCGTATGCCCCGGCGCCATGGCAGCGGATATCCTTGCGCTTTTGCCAGCGCCCGGGACCATGACCGGCCCGTCCGAGGTATTCCAGCCTGCATCATTGAAAGGCGTACGGCTTTTGGAGGGCAATAACGGCCTGCGCCTGGAATTCGTTCTCGTCAAAGGCCAGGACAAGTCCCCTGACGCCAACTCCAAAGAGACCATTGACCGGCTGGTGTCCTATTTTCTTTCAGCCCTGACCCTGCAAAGCGATAACATGTGGGTGAACCTTTCTCCTTATGAAGGCGACCGCATCATTCCCGACAATTTCGGTACGACCGCCATGGGGCGCGATCTTCTGGCCCAGGACTATCTCTTAAAGCAGCTCTCTGCCTCACTGCTCTATCCTGAAAAAGACCTTGGGAAAAAGTTCTGGGACGAAGTTTACCGTCAGACCAAGGATCGTTTCGGCGTTACAGACCTCCCGGTTGCCACCTTCAATAAAGTGTGGATCGTCCCTGAGACGGCCACGGTGTATGAGAACGGGATGACCGGCTACATCCTCAAAAGCCATTTGAAAGTTATGCTGGAGTCGGATTATGAAGCCGCCCGTCATGCTAACACGTCCCAAATAACACAGAGATCCTTCGCCCCTGAAGGGGCTCAGGATGACGTTGCCAAAAACATCATGCGCGAGATCATCATCCCTGCGATCGAAAAAGAGGTCAATGAAGGCAGGCAGTTCGCGACGCTCCGGCAGATCTATGACGCCCAGGTCCTGGCTGTGTGGTTCAAGACGGCCCTGCGCTCATCCACCCTGGGCCAGGCTTATGCCGACCAGAACAAGGTCGCGGGAATTGATACAAACTCTCCCGCGGTCAACGAAGCGCTTTACCAGCGCTATCTTGAAGCTTTCAAGCTCGGGGCGTTCAATTATGTGAAAGAACAAAGAGATCCCGCAACCCAGGAACTTTTGCCGCGCAAATATTTCTCGGGCGGGGCTGTTCCCGTCACAAAGATCGCAACCACGCGCGACTTCGCGGCCATATCTGATCCTGGCGCCGATACCGAACGGATCACCCTCGAGCTGGCCATCGCCCCGACGGCACAACAGCCTCCGCCGATCCACCTGACCAAGAGGCAGCGGCGCAACATCAGCACATCCATGATCGCCAACATCTCGCCGCATTTCCTATCCCTGCTGGAACACGGGAGCGGCACGCTGAAATCCATGGACATCAACAGCCTTTTCAGCACCCTCATCTCCATGATCTCGCTGGCCACACAACTTAAGGCGGATGCCCTCAGAAAACAGGGCAAAAAGATCCCCGAGGATGTTGCCAGGAACCTGGCGTTCTGGGAAGAATTCCATGATCTGTTCCGGCTGATCCTTATTGACCGGTTCCAAAATCTGCAGACAAGGCTCATCCACGCGGAGCGGCGTTTCTTTTTCATGAACCATGAGCTGGACTTCGACAAGGTCCTCATAGACCCTGCCAGCGCCCAGAAAGCATTCGACAAGATCAACGAGCCTTCGCGTATGAAGGCCGCGTTTGAGCAGCAAGGACTTGACCTCGAACTCCTTCTGAATGAACTGCTGCGAAGAAAATACATCATCCGGCATGAGAACACCACCGCGCTGCCTGGAGTGATGGAGGTCACTTATTATATCAACCAGGAATTCAAGGAATTTGATGAAGACTTCCGGTCCTGGCTGCTGCGCGCCTATACAAAACATAATGCCGAACAATACATTTTTGTCTTCGAGCATTTGGAAGCTTTCAATTCCGACTGGCTTGAGGAAGAATCCAAGGGACTGAAAGAGGCGGCCTTATCGTGGCTGTCGGACCTTGATCACATGAGCACTCTCCTGCGCTACGGCCTCCAGGAAAAAACGTCCCCCGAGAACCGGATCAGCCGCAATGTCGAGATCGATCGCCTGCTGCACACCATGAAACTCCCCGGAGATCACCGGGATCTCGGCACCATGATCAACCTGTTGCGCGGCCTCTCTTCTTTTGAATTATTCGACCGCGACAAGACGATCGCCGCGATCAGGGACCTTCAGGGGAAATATATCCCGGGACTGCAATGGAACATGCTGGGTGAAACAGCTCTCAGGAAAGTATCCAGGCCTGTGGACCTGGTGCAGTTCTTTCGATCGGGAACTTTCCATATCAAAGGCGAGAATCAGAAATACATTGATCCCGGTCATTTCGATCTTGTCTTCAGCCCAACGGAACCGGCCATGGTCAAGGTCTTCGAACCGCTTTTCCTGATGGCCGTGGAACGATGTTTCGAGAACGCCGCTAATGCCCTGCGGCGCACGGCAGACCTGATCAAGGCCAAAGAAGAGGCGCCCGTCCCCGAAGAAAAGAAGGATTGGCTCGATCAAGACCTGAACAACGGGCTCACGGAAAAAGATCTCCGGATCACGATCAATGTCGCAACAACCGGCAAGAATGCACGGATCATCATTGAGAACCCGGGCTGGATCGAGCCGCGCGAGGTCGTCAGCGCCGGCAAAAAGATCATGGTCGATCCCATGAAGATCGACCCGCAAACAGGCATCCAGCGCATCTTCTCCGTCGATCCTTTCCGCGAAGAATGGGGCCAGGGCGGGACAAGCATGCGCTTTGTGCTGGTGGCATTATGGAACCTTGGCGCCGCATTCAAAGTTGAGAATGTCCTGGACAGCAACAACAGGCATTATGTCCGGTACACGATAGACTTTGCGCAAGAAGCCACCGCAGATAATTCCCGGGAGGACGCCATCAAGGGCGGTATCGACCTGAACGAAAAGAACCTTGATCTTCATATCGAACATCACAACGGGACTGTTGCTGCGGGAACATTACCTGAAGAACTTATGAACATCACCGGCCTGGTGCCGGTGCTCATCGATGTAGCGCCCCTGCCCGATCTCGCCGGGTATCTCAATCCATCCGTTCGATAATTCCATTATTGAATAAAATGAAGGGACAAGTTCAAGACAGGCCGAGGAGCGCGCGCATGTCAGTGACGGGCGTGATATTGATGATCACAGGCGTGATGCCTTTGATATTCTCCAGGTCCACCCCGCGCCAGCTCTCCGGCAAACGGAACTCGATATCGTCCCCCGTGACCTCAAGATCTAAATTGTCAGCATTAAGATCAATACCGCCTTTAAGGGCATCCTGACCGGCCGCAGCGATCTCGGCAGCATCGAGCACGCCATTATCCCAGGCTTTGAGGACCTCCCTGGCTTTTTTGTTATCAGGATCCTTGTAGCCTACATAAATAGATCTCTTGAGCCCGTAAAATCCGGCCTGCGCCAGCGCCTGCGGATCATCGATATCATAAATGCCATAAGCATCGGCATTAATATACGCCGTCGCCGGGCCATGATAATTACGCGCACCCGGAGCGTAAAAGACCGGCTTTTCAACCTGGGGATGCCGGGGGGCAAGTTCGATGATATAACGCGTGTCTTTTGCCGCAAAGAAAGAAAAAATATTCGAGGTCGTCTGATATGCATTAACAATGTAGAACAACAACTTGATCCTGTCGGGATCATTCTTGAAAAGAGTGTTCAATAAGTGTTCATTGAGAATGTAAGTGGACACGGATTGACTATACGCCGTGTGCCGGTTGAAGATATAGTCCGCCCCGCCGGATAAAGCGCCGATCTCCTGCATCCGACTGCGGTCAAGCATGTCGGCCTGCACCAGATGAATATCGAGCTTGAACGGAATATTCCCCAAAATGCCTTTACGCCGCGCGATCTGCTCCCGAACCTTCTCCAGGATCTCTCTATTACAATCGATCAGCGTCATCTTGATCGTCCAGCGCGCGGGATCCTCCGACGGAGCTTGCTCTCTGAACGCGTCCGCAACCGTTCTTAAGATATCCTGGAACTCCTTGTCCTGTTCGCCCAGGCCGAACTGCGCGATCTTGATCGTGCGGCTATCACGGTGTGCCGCGGCCACTTTTGCAAAGTTATCCAGATAATGCTCCCTGACATCGGGCTCCAGATTGAAACTTATCCTTTTTGTCCGGTCGCGATTGCCCAGCGCCTCCCGCAACTCCGATAACTTCCATCCGGCCTTGTGCAAGGCGCGAATATCATCTTTCATCAGGACCGACTCCAGCGGGATCTTTCCGTTGCTAATATCCCTCGGATCGAACCTGTATGCCCCTCCGTGCATCGTGACCCTGACCTTCTGCGCGCTGTCGGAAGACGATCTCGGCCGATCGCCACTGATGAAGAACTCGATACCTTCTGCTTCCAGGCTTTCCGGATCGCTGACATCATAAATACCCGACCCGTAAAGGCTGATCCCCTTCTCCCGCCATCCCTCCTTAAGAAGGATCCGGGCCCCGGGGATCTCAAGGACCTTTGGCGCATGCGTTGATTCAATGATATAGCGCGTCCCTGCGCGGGCGACCCACGAAAGGATGTTCTTTGTGGTCAGATAAACGCTTAAGATCCCGAAAAGGATCGTCCTTCTATTCTCCGCGAACCAGAATTTCCCGTTAAAAGCCTCGGCATTCAAGATCGACCGCGCCGCAACCTGACCATAGGTGGTATTGCGATTAAAGATATAATCCGCAGGACCATGCTCGCGCGCAACGGCCTGCATGCGCGCCGCATCCAGCATATCCGCCTGAACAAGATGAACAGACAGATCGAATGGCAGGCCCTCAGCCCTGAAAGCCCTCCCGTCCGCCCGGAACAGCCTGTCCAGAACGCCGCGATTGCAATCCGCCAGGACCATCCGGACCTTCCATGACGCGCGGTCTTGCGGCGCAATATGTGCCAGGAACGCCTTTCGGAAAAGTGCAATGATATCCCGGAATTCAAGGCCGTCATCGCCAATGCCAAATTCATAGATCGTGATCGTGCGTTCGCCCTGCGCTTCTTTCTGCGCCATAATGCCGCCGAGATTGCTGAAATAATCCTCTGCCAGCGCCGACTCAAGCGAGGCGCTCAACCTCTGCGTCCTATTCCTGTCGCGCGCCGCCAGCAGGATCTCAAAAGGTTTCCAGCCATGGGCTGTCAAAGATCGTTGAACGGTCTCGGGAACAACTTCTGCCAAGGGAACCAGGCGCGTGCCGATATCCTTGGGATCAAAAACATACCCGTCATCTTCCGCAATATAGAATTTCACACCAGGAGCAACCTGCCTTTCCTGGATGCCGTTCTTCTCGCTGGCGTCAGATGCGCCGCCTCTCCAGCGCCACTGCCCCTGGAATTCCACCTCGTAGATCAGAGACTCCAACCCGTCGCGCTGCAGGATCTTGGGATCGTCCACATCATGGATCCCCGACCCGAACGGACTGATGCCAACGCCACTGTTCTTTTGCAAGATCCTCGTCCCGGGAAGCCACAGCACGCGATCACCGCCCGCCATTTCAATAATATAACGCGTTCCCCGACGGGCGCAAAAAGCAAGTATGTTGCCCGTGGTCACCGAAACATTAAGGATATCGGCAAGCGTGGACTTGCGCTCTTTGGCAGACACATATTTCCCCTCGAGAACATCCATATCCAGGATGAACTGCGCCACGACCTGACCGTAACTGGTATTTCGATTAAAGATATAATCCGCGGGCCCGTATTGCGCGCCGATCTCCTGCATGCGCTCTCCATCCAGCATATCCGCCTGGACCAATCGCGCCTCAACAGAGAACGGCATCTGATGCAGGAATCCGCCCATCTTGCGGCCAAAGCGGAACATGCGCTCCAGGACGCTCCGGTTGCTGTCAGCCAAGACCATTCTTAACGTCCAGGACGCGCGCTCTGCCTCGGGAACATGTTCCTCAAAGGCCTCCTGAAAAAGCCGCAGGATGTCCTGGAACTCGATACCTGCATCGCCAATGCCGAACTCGTAGATATTGATCGCACGCTCGCCCTTCTTTCTCTTGTCCGCGATCAGGCCGGCGAAATTATCCAGATAATTCCGGCGCACCTGCCTGTCAAAAAAGAAACTCTTACGCTTGGTGCGGTCGGTGCCGGCAAGCGCGGCACGGATCTCCTCCTCCGTCCTGCCGTGACTGATGATAAAGTTCCGGTCGGCCTGTGAAATGATCCTCTCCAGCGGGATCTTTCCCGACGCTATATCTTTCGGCCTGAACGCGTACGTCGCCTGATCAAGATAAAATGTGATCTCCGTCCCATGCCCGGTCTTGATCACTGCTGTTTTTTCGCTGGCGTCGGCCGCAACATACTTCTGCCAGAGCTCAAGATGCCAACCATACAACAGATCGTCAAAGAGGCCGGCATCTTGCGCCAGAAAGATCGGCCTGTACGCGTCATTGACATCTCGCTGCCGCATGAACGGCTCCTGCTCGTTGCTGTTCAGCGCCGAGCTCACATCAATATGCCGCCAGCGTTGCGGAGCCACGATAGAGAACGGCCCGATAAGGACCGCCTTTCTGGCCGCCTTGCTGAACAAGGGCAGGTATTGACTGTCTTTCTTCAGGACATTCATCGCTGATTTCTGGAAATAAAGATCGATCGGCTCTTTACCTGAAATGATCTTCTTTAATGCCTCAGGATATGTCGGAACATTCGTCAGGTCCGTAGCTCCGACGAAACGAACAGTCCTGTCTTTAAGTTCCTGTCCGGGATATGCCCACTTGAATGTGATCACCACATTATTATCGACGCCTTCGATATTGATATGGCTCGCACCCATGAGCTGCAATTCCTGGACGATCAGTTCCGGCAGCGCCCGCTGGACATTCTCCCATCTGTAAAAGTACTGGGACCGTTTTTCCTGTTTCGCCTCGAGGACCGCCTTCTTCACGCCCTCGCTCACAAAACTTCCTGTCTTAGACGTCCGCAAAGCTTCTCTCAGTTGCCAGATGCTCAAATACGCTCCGTCAACATTAACAATATCCGTCGCGTCAGATGCCAGCAGCACATCAATGATGTTGGGGCCGGATGCGCCGTGCACGGCCTTCAGCGATGAACTCTCAGGATTGACCTTCTGTTTCAGGGCGACATAATACGCGGCCTGCGCCTCGCTCATCAGCCCGCTCTTGACCGCCGGGATCCTGTCGATATCAATGTCTTCCGGCACCAAGGGGAATTCGGCGCGATCGGCTGTAACAGGTGCCGGCGACGCCTGCGCCCTGTCAACAGGCTCAATGGTTATGTCCCATGCCTTGATCTGGCTCCCTTCCATGCCCAGGACTTCCTGAAGCGCATCAAAAGACCTGCGCGAAATGCTCACAGAGCCGGGCCAATGCAACATATCAATGGCTTCCCGAACGATATGGCTGTGGTCCCAGCCCTTGAAGCTGGCGCAGGCATTGCCAAGACTTTCCAGGAATACCTGAATAAGCTCCAATTGGTCCGTAGCCTCCAGATCTTCCATGACCTTTCTGGTAAGTTCCGGTGCGTCCTGGACACGGATCAATGTGCTGCCATAAAATTTATACAGCTCGAAATGATCATTCCCGTTATTCGTCCTGAAGATCATGGGGTCTTTCTGGTCCACGATCTTCTTGAACGCCGGATTATACCGGTACCGGTCACGGAACTCCGCGACCCGGCGGTCTTCCAACAGCCATTGAAAATCGATGATATGCGCCGGGATTGCGCCCTCATTATTCTCAAGCGCGACAGAAACACGATGATGCCCGTCAACAAGATAATACTCGAACTTCGCGAACTTCAAGACCACTACCGGTGACGTTGGAAGGCCGAAAATATCAGCGATCTCTTTCTTGTACCTGACCAGGTCGAGCTTGAACGGCAAAAGCCAGTCCTGTCCCGCCTTGAGGTATTCGATGGGAAAGCTCTCCCGTTCCTGGAACCCGATAAGGCCGGCATATTCCTTGAGATTAAGGACAGTTTTCAATCCGTCAACAATATCGGCATACTGCGCATCAAACATGCGCCTGTCCTCAGCAAGACTTGCCCGGCGGAACTCCTCTCCTTCAGGCTTCTTCAGTTCGGCCGCGTCCCGCGCGCCCGTCACATGATCCAGCCGCGCATGCGCAACAAGAAGGTTGCGGCCGCTTATCGCTGTCAGCGCCGCCGCGTCCGTTGTTATTGTCATCGCGGCATCAAGCCCGTCCCACACAACGCCACCGAAAAAATACCGGCGCGGGATCATTTCCCCGGTCGTAGGATCAACTTCTTCCCGGATAAGATCATGGGCGCCCTTCTTAAAAGACTCGGCGTACTGCTCCCAGATCTTTTGCGCGGCCTGTTTATCGTCGATGTCAATGCCTTCGATCCGGCTTTTGTCGGCGTACACCTTGTTAAGAATAGATTGCTTCAAGTTCTTGCGGTACCAGTGCGCGAGAATGAGCGCGTGATAGACCTGCCTGAGCGGCGCAAACTGCGGGCCATCGTTGACCTCCTGCTCAAGCACCGGCAGCACGACCTCGCGCATGATGGCCTGAGCTGTGTCGTTTACGGGAGTAATGCCGGCATGGCCCTCGGCCACATGATCGGCGTCCAGCATGACCTTCAGGCGGCCTTCGGTGATGACCGCCCTGCCGCCACGCTGATACACAACAGCCTTTGCCGGCATGATCCACACTTTATTAAATGTATCGACGGGAATATCGCTGGTGCCGAACTGCGCGCGGGCTTTGGCATAGATCTTTTCCCAGAATACGCGGCCCACATCCCCCTCGGGATCCATCAAGGACGCCGTAACCTGTTTAAGCAGGTAGTCCTGGGCGAGCATCTCGCGCCCCATGCCTGTCTGACCCAAAGCAGGTGGCACAATACGGTCTTTCTCATAAGGCGAAAGATTGACCCAAAGGTCTTTCTCAGGAATGGCGAGCGATGCCATGAAATACTTGATGAACCTCTCCGCCTCGGGCCTTATATCTGCCGGCTGATGTGCGCCGGGATCGACGATAAAATCCAACAGCATGGCATTATCAGGATGAACGCTGATGCCCTTGAGCAAGGCGGGTGCCGCAACAGCAGGAAATCCGGGCGTCGGCTGAGCATAAGAAACGCCGGAAGATGTCAACGCGAAGACACACGCCATTCCCGCGCAAATAAACTTACGAAAGACTGAGGGCAATATGAATATAGCCATCAACAGATCCTTATATTAAGACAACCACCTTGAACAAGTATGGAATATAAATACTTGGAAAGCAAACCGGGGAAAAAGAGGCTATTTTTTTGTGCGGGGGCAAAGAGTGATCCCGGCGCCGGTAACCGTTATCACGCGTTGTTTGTAAAGCAGGCCGACGGCCATCTTAAATTTCTTTTTGCTTACACCGAACAGGCGGTATATTTCTTCAGGCGGTGTCTTGTCTGTCAACGCGCTCGTTCCGCCGGCCCCCTTCAGATGGGCCAAAATCTTTTCCGACAGGCTGCTCACAACCTGATATCCCGGCTTTTGCAGGCAAAGGTCCACTTTACCGTCCTCCCTGACCTTTTTGACAAACCCTTCAAGCCTTTGGCCGTAGCGCAGTGTCTGGAATACTTCCTGTTTATACAAGAGCCCCCAACAGACATTATTGACAACGGCCTTGAACCCCAGCGGTGTTTCATCGCAGATCAACAGATCGACCGTGCCGCCCGTCTTGATATCCGCCGGCGCGGGCCCCAAGAACTTGTCCAATTTAGAAGACGCTGCAAGCCGCTGTGTTTTTGCGTCGCAATAGATATAGACAATGTAGGCTTCGCCCTCTTTCATCTTGCGCTGTTGTTCGACCCAGGGGACAAAAAGATCCTTGGGAAAGCCCCAATCCAGGAAGGCGCCGAACCCGGTCGCGGAAACAACCTTGAAAATGTCGCACATACCGACCAACTCATTCGGATCTTCTATAAGGTCCGGGTCTTTCACGATCTTTGATGCTTTTGGTTTATTCACTTCACTCATGGCGTACTTTCTTAACTTGACCGTCGCGCCCAGCGCAGGATCGCGCTCTTGGAACGCGGATTATCATATTGTTCCTGGCGCGCTGCCTTGATGGGCTCACGGCCCATGTCAACATAGATCCCCGACGCCACCCCCTGCTCGAACGCGCGCACCACGCGCCCGTCCTCGCCGGAATGGAATGTCAGGATGGCCGCCCTGCCGCCCGCTTTCAAGCACAACGGCAGATCCCTCAGGAACTTTTCCAGGACAAAGAACTCGTCATTGACCGCGATGCGCAAAGCCTGGAATGTCCGTCGAATAGAGCGCGTCCGCTCATCCTCAGCAACAGCGCGAGGTAATGCCCGTCGCACAGCATCCGCAAGCGCCGTGGTCGTTGCTATCCCTTTGCTGCTTTTAAGAATAACTTTCGCGATCCCGCGCGCATGCGGCTCATCCGCGTTAACGCGTAATATTTTCTCGAGATCTTTTTCAGACAGCGACTGGAGCAACGCCGATGCCGGCTGGCCGCGTTCAGGATTGAGCCGAAGGTCGAGCGGCCCTTCGTTCTTGAAAGTAAATCCCCGCGCGGGATCATCCAGCTGCATCGAAGACACGCCCAAATCCGCCAAAACAAGATCGAACCCGTCGCTCGCCTCGCCCAGGATCTTGAGAACGCCGGCGAAGTTCATACGACGGACCTTGAGCTTTTCCGCGTCATATCCCAGCGCCCGCAAACGCGCTTCTGTCCGCCTGATCTCAAAAGGGTCAACATCAATGCCCCACAAACAACCGCCCGGAAGGATGCGCGCGAAAAGTTCCCGGGCGTGCCCGCCATAGCCCAGGGTCGCATCCAGAACAACCTGTCCCGGACGGGGATCAAGGACCTGCAGGATCTCCTGAACACAGACCGGCCGGTGTGTTCCGGCCGGGGTCTTGCCGCTCTGGATGATCTTTAAGACATCATCCGCGTAATGTTCGGGATCATGCTCTTTGTATTTCTCGTCGAACCGGCGGGGATGCTTGCCCTTATAACGCACGCGCCGTTTCTTGAGCGGCGCACCGCTATGCTGAACAGGTTCTGCCATGGCTATATCTTCTCTCTCCGGCCATATCAAAAAACGAGGCTCACGCTCAGGGAAAGGACTTTCTCGCTCGAACGCGTATCCTGCCAGTACGCGTCCCCGGGGATAAAATACCCATACTCAACGGTTGCGGTCAGCCGCCGGGTCATTTTCCAGTCGATGCGCAGATCGAACTCCTGGCCGACATCATGCCGCGCCGCGCCCGCATCGGCGTCATAGATCCCACCCGACGAGCGCTGTTTCCAGTAATGATAATAATCCAGACCCAGCAGGATCTTTTGCATCCGGCGTATGGCGTAAAAAGGATAAAGGTCCGCGCCCAGGCGCATGATGTGAATATTGGAAAGCATGGGGCTGAGCGCGATCCCCGTCGGGATATATCCAAAATACATAAAGCCCTTGTCCCTGCCGCGCGTGTTGCCGTAACGCGTCGTATGGACATAACTGCGGTCCGCGTCCCCGGACCCCGCCGCATACTCCGCGCTCCAGACCAGGTTTGAACGGGTCATGGTCCGGTATTTCTGTTGGGCGTCAACAGCCCATGCCGCAATATTGCTGAGCGCGTTCGACGGATATTCGCGTGAATGCCCCCACTCGCGCACGAGCTCAACTCCGTACGGCCAGCGCTCACTCCAGGCGCCTTTGGCACCGAGCGCGGCATATTGCGCGTCATAACCGTAATCCTGGTCATCGTCCTGGGGCCGCTCGCGGCTATGATCCCTTTCAATGACAGTATAACCATAGATCTGGTGATCCTTAAAGCCCGCATAGCCCACACCAAGTCCGGCAAAATAACGGCGGCTCTCCTTGTCATACCCTGGGATCGTGCTATCAATGTTCGCCGCGTGAGGCAGGGTCTTTGACACGAACGCGCCCACATTCCAACCCGGGACCTTGTAGTTCAGCTGAACTCCGTCATAGACGCCGCTAAAAACGATCCCCCGGCCGATATTAAAATACCTGCGTCCCGCCTCGATCTGCCAAGGGGCGCGTTCCATGGCCGCATAACCGTAATCCAGCGCCGGACCGCGATTGTCGAATCGCGCGCCAGGCGCGCGGCCGCTACGGGCCACATAAACATCCTTGACGCGAACGTGGATAAAATACTTCTCCCCATCCTTTTTCATATCTTTTGTCTGATAGGTCAAACGTCCCCAGACGCGCGCATCTCCCCAGACCGCCCGACGAAGAGCGTCGGTCAATGACTTATCATGATCGGAATTCTCATACTGGAAGAAACGATAGTTGATCCAGGCACCGGAAGTAAAGATAACGTCCTGAAACTGCTCCAGCGAAACAGTCTCGGCGGCGTCCGCATCCTCCCGTTTTTGTTCCTCGATGCGACGGGCAGGGTCAGTGTCATCAGCGGCCACGGGCATGGCCAGAACAAGCCATAGCAGAACAGCCAGGATGCGCGCGATGGGTTTGCTTTCAGGCCTTGTCATATGTCATACTGTCATTAGGAACATTGTGTTGTGTGCTTCCTGACATCAGGAAGCGCCCCCTGGCCGACTTCCGATCAGGGGAAATCGCAAAACTCCCGTAAGGGAGTGACGCAAAGCTGCGGGTCCTTCTCGCAAGGACAGCCGGGCCGCCTAAGACACAAGCGACGCCTCCCTGCTTTCATGCGCCTCTCTTACGGACAAGGTTTTGCGGCTAACATTGAGAGGCCGTTATGAAAAACAAACTCCTGATCCCCATCGCGATCATCGCTTGCGGTATCATGACGGCCTGGTGTCTTCCTGCTGACGCCAAAGGCGACCATCAGAACAACGGCAATCATTTCGGCCAAGACAACGGGAACAAGCCCGATATGCTTGAGCCTTATGGACAGAACAAGGACGACCGTAAAGATGAGAACGGGAACAACGGCCGCGCCATGCATGAACCTGACCCTGTCATCGAACCAGAACCGGAACCTGTTGTTGAACCCGAACCCATCGTGATCCCTGAACCTGAGCCGGTCGTTGAGCC
>CAZXSE010000018.1:1535-5216 GCA_964643325.1 uncultured Planctomycetales bacterium | reverse complement strand
GGGGTTTTTTATCACAACGATCAAACTTGATCCTTCTACGCCAAAAGATCCGCGGCCTTCTCAACACAATCCGCGCACATGAGCTTGCGAGCAGTCCTGATCTCGCGGCAAGTCAGTCCGCCGGCCTCATTTCTGAAGAACGCCTCAATATCCGCTCGACGTTCCGGTGCTTTCAACGCGGCCACTTCCAATGCCGCATGGACCGCGCCGCAATATCCTCCCGGCGCCTTCCCTCCCCGTGCCAAGGACATCGCATCCACCATCTCTTCCGTCAATCCAAAGCGCTCCTTAAGAGCCTCGGCAACAGCCTGCGCGCATCCCAAGCGGGGAACTCCTTGGCCTAAAAAATATTTCCTGGCGATCCTACCTGTCATGTCAGGTCCTTTCCCGCCCGCACCGGACACATGGCAGGGATCAAGGCGTTGACCTGCCTGGCCAATCTGGTCCCGAGAAACTTACGCGGGACACCGATGGCCGCTTCTAATCCCGGATCAAAGCCAATCTCACCGAGGAATGGGATGCCGATCTTTCTAACATGGCTCCGGACAGATGCGTCGTTACGCCCCATATTTTGAATGACACCAAGCACCGGGATCCCAAGCTGCTTGAGGATATCCAGTGTCTTGCCGACCGTGCCAAGAACGACTTTTGAGCCGGTCGTGACCGTGCAAAATTCGACCCTTTCCATGGCGCGCACAACATCAAGCGCGGCATCCCCGACGCCCGGCGGCATGTCAATGATCAACACATCCAAAGGTCCCCATTGCGTCACAGCAAGAAGTTCGATCGCCGCCTGCTCAAACCCGGCCCTGCGCATGGCCAGCGTCCGGTTGCGGGTGTAATAAACAATGGACATGAACCTGATCCCGGCAACACGTGGCGCAACGATCCCCTTGTGTTCTTTAGGAAAGCTGCTGGTCTTTGCCCCCAGGATGATATGCGCGCAGGGACCCCAGAAATCAAGGTCCAGCAGGCCAACCTTCTTGCCGGCGCGCGACAAATTCAGGGCCAGCGCCGCGGCGATGGTGCTTTTTCCTATGCCTCCTTTACCGCCGGAAACCGCAATGATCCTTTTAACATCCGCCAACCGCCGGCGGATCACATTCATTCTCGGGTCCATCTAAAGATCCTCTTTCCCTTTGATCGCTCCGACGGAAACGCCCCGCCCCTGCAATATCTTGAAATCCGGACTTTTACATTCGGGGCATTGCAGGTGCACATGCGCCACTTCCGGCACAAAATGGATGGCCTCGGCCGCATCCGCTGTGATCCGCCGTTGACGGCCGGCGAAATCCCATTGATGGGCGCACTTGCGGCATTCAAAGACCGCTTTGTCCTTCTGCATCCTGACCTTCACGCCGGTAAATAACGGCCCCGCGGACTCAAAAAGTTCCTTAAGGGCAAAGCCGAAGATCTCCTGATCGATCTGCTGCAGCGCGCCAAAATGGACCGCGACCTCCTCAATGACCTTGTACTTCTTTTCTTTGGCCGTCTGCTCCGCCGTCACCACGACCGCCTCAGCCAATGCCCATTCATGCATACGCCCGCTCCTTACGCCGATCCGGACAAGAAAGCCGCCTCTGGCAATAACATCGACCAGATGGCGGCCTCATGCAAACACAGCGTTATTCAAATAAAGAACAGCAGGCTGACCGCCATCAGCGCCATGCCGGCTACGAAACCATAAATGCAATGATGATGCTCCCCGTATTCCTCGGCGGAAGGGATCAGTTCATCGATCGAGATAAAGACCATAATACCGGCGACCATGGCGAACACCAGGCCACACGCCAGAGCACCCATATGCTGGCGTAGAAAGAAAAAGGCAACAACGGCACCCAACAGCTCGGTCAGGCCCGAGAGCAAAGAATAGATAAAAGCCTTCTTTCTATCTCCCGTCGCGTGATAGATCGGCACCGCAACCGCGATCCCCTCGGGAATATTATGGAGCGCGATGGCAAGAGCAATGACAATGCCAAGGCCCGGATCGTGCAAGGCGTTCATGAAGGTGACGATCCCCTCGGGAAAGTTATGGATCGCGATGGCAATGGCCACAAAGATCCCGGTACGGTGCAGGGACGCCATGCGGGCCTTGTTCTCATCAAGATGATGGATCTCGTGCGGGTTCTCCGCTTCCGGAATAAGTTTGTCGATGATCGCCAGGATGATAATACCAAGAAAGAACGCGCCGACCGCGGCCCAGGCGCCGGTCCTCTCCCCAAGGACCAAAGCCAGGCTTCGCTGCGCCTTGGGCAAGATCTCAACAAATGACACATAGATCATGACCCCGGCGGAGAATCCCAGGGCCACGGCCAGGTATTTGCCATTGATCCTCTTCGAAAAAAGAGCGATCAAGCTGCCGATACCCGTTGCCAAGCCTGCCAATATGGTCAACCCGAAGGCCATCAGGACCTTGTTTGCCGTAAGACTCTCGAACATGATGCCCCGCCTTTACAGAAAGAGAAGGAACCCGTTGGCCAGAAAAACCAGCGAGATGGCGCCGATCAGAATACCGATGATCCATAGCTCACGCCTTTTCAGGAGCGCGCCGACAGAAGAGAGCATGATCGCGATCTGCGCGAACACCACGGCCATCGAGAACTGGCTTCCCCGTCGGACAACAAGCGTATTCTCCTTGTTCGTGGCCTCGGCCTGCTGCCGGATCTCGGCTTTCTCAATATCATAACGCTTGATATCGGCCGCGGCCGCCTGAATGCCAGTATTGATCAATTGTTTTTGTCCGGCCTTGATATCACCCAGCAAACTGATCTGCAGATCCTGCTGCTGCATCTCCAGAAGGTTCTGCTTGATGCTCTTGGCCTGATAATACGACCACTGGCTTCCCTCAAGCGCGGTCAACAGCTGCGCCTTCGCGATAAAGAACGCCGAACGCGATCCCGCGATCGCCGCGACAACGGCAAGCACCGTCGTTGTGGCCGCCATGGCCTTCATCCATTTTTCAGGTAACAGATCTGACATAAAGAACCTCCTTTGATCTAATAATTCATTTCCCGCCCATTTGACCTATGGTAACAACAATGAACACGCAAATAAAAGCGACCATGAACAACCCTGTCAGAAAAAGATAGTCCGCCGCCCTTTCCAGGGAATACCGGCGCTGTCGTTCTTTCGCCCTCATGGACAGATAAGACGCCGCGCAGGCAAGCAAAAAGACCAGCGCGTTGACCGCGGTCAGATCGTCGGCAATAGTTGCCGCCTTATGATAAATGGAAATAATGCTGATGATGCCGATGACCGTCAGGCACACGCCCACCATGGTCGCTGACACCGCGAACACGTGCGGCGAAAGGATCTCCTCCTGTTTTTCCAGGAATTTATCTTCCATGATGCAGCCCCTTGATGCTGTTTTCAGGATATCCGGCGACACGACCCTCCGGCTGAAAGTCCATTGTACCCGAAAAACAACCTCCTGCAACTGATTAATGCTGCCCGCCCCCGTCCGGCGCGGCAGTTAAAAACATTTTACGACTGTCTTTCTTTGCTGATATAATCACACAACTTAAACCCGGAGAATCCTTCTATGAGATACGATCACGACATTATTTGCATCGGGCTTGGTCCGGCGGGCATGGCGGTATCTGTCATGGCGTCGCACATGGGGCTGTCGGTCTGCGCCATTGAGAAGAACAAGATCGGCGGTGAATGCATGAATGTCGGGTG
>CAZXSE010000018.1:0-1435 GCA_964643325.1 uncultured Planctomycetales bacterium | reverse complement strand
GCCCGCAAGATCTTTATCGCGACAGGCACAAGCCCGGCCATCCCTCCCGTCCCGGGCCTTGAGAGCATTCCGGATATCCTGACCAACAACAATATCTTCCGGCTGGAGAAGGTCCCCGCGAGCATGACCATCATCGGCGGCGGGGCCATTGGCT
The DNA here is from genome assembly GCA_964643325.1 of uncultured Planctomycetales bacterium. Taxonomy (GTDB): domain Bacteria; phylum Omnitrophota; class Gorgyraeia; order Zapsychrales; family Fredricksoniimonadaceae; genus Fredricksoniimonas. The sequence goes on along the minus strand of CAZXSE010000018.1, from coordinate 1,281 downwards.
GTGAAATGGCCGATGCATTCACGCGCCTCGGGACAAAATGCCGCATCGTGCACATGGACCCTCATTTAATGCCCGCGAGTGACCCGGATGCGGCCGCGCTCCTGGAACAAACCTTCACCGCCTCGGGCGTTGAGGTCCATAATGCCCAAAAGATCGCGCGGATCGCTCGGGAGAATGACGGGATCGCCCTCTACACCGCCGACGGGCTCAGGATCGCCTCCGAAAGGCTGCTGGTCGCGGCGGGACGCCGGCAGGATATCGCGGCGCTGGGGCTCGATACCATCGACATCAAATACAGCAAAAAAGGCATTACGGTCAACAGGCATCTGCAGACCAATAAGTCCCATATCTACGCGGTCGGCGACTGCAACGGGCATGTTCTGCTCTCTCACGCGGCCATGCATCAGGGCATGATCGCATTAATGAACAGCATGATCCCCTGGCCGCTGAAGATGCGCTTTGACGATTTTGTGGTCCCGTGGACGGTCTTCACCGAGCCGCAGATCTCCTGCGTTGGCATGATGGAAAAAGAGCTCAAGACGCGGGGCATCTGTTACGAAACGATTAGGGTCAACTATGAGGATTACGGGGCCGCGATCGCCGAGGAGATCGGCCGGGGGTTCGTCAAGGTGTTCTGCTCTCCATCGGGGCGCGTCTACGGCGCGTGCATCGCCGGCGAAGGTTCGGGTGAAATGATCAATGAATGGGCGCTCATCATCCAGAACAGGGTCCGCCTGCACAAGATCATGATGCTGCAGCACTCGTTCCCGACCATGGGCTTTTTGTCAAAACGCATTGCCGAGACATGGATGATGGGAAAAATGAAGCCTGTTGCCGTCAAGAATATCTGCCGCCTGATGTTCCGGATCAATTAAGCCCGGTTTTCTCCGGGTGACGCGTCGAGGCTGGCATGCTTTGTTTCCCGGGAGATCAACAGCGCAATAAAGGTCAACAGCGCCAGCGACGCCAGATAAAGCCCGACAGAGCCCACGCCATGGTTCTTCGCCAACCAAACCGCGACGAACGGTGTGAGCGCCGCGCCGAGGATCGACGCGACATTGTAGGAAATGCCTGAGCCAGTATAACGGACATTCGTCGGGAATAATTCCGGAAGCACTGCTGACATCGGACCGAAGCTCAGGCCCATCAAGGCCATGCCGACGCACAAGAACAAGAGCATCAGCCCCGTGTTCGCCCCCAACCCCGTTCCCATGACCGCAGGATCAAGAAAAACATCGAATGAAAGCCCGAACAGGATAATGGCGCCCGTGACCGTCAACA
>CAZXSE010000017.1:0-19283 GCA_964643325.1 uncultured Planctomycetales bacterium | reverse complement strand
CGGGCGCGGGCGCGGGCGGCCAGCCTCGCTCTCAAGGGACGCGATGAGAGCCGTCTCTTCGCCGCAGACAAAAGCCCCCGCCCCTTCAACGATATCGATATCAAAACTAAACGACGATCCAAGGATGTTATTGCCAAGTAATCCGGCTTTCTTTGCCTGGGCTATCGCGAGCGTGATCCTGTCAACGGCCAGGGGATATTCGGCGCGCACATAGATAACGCCGCGGGACACGCCCATGGCATACGCGCCGATGATCATGCCTTCCAGCAGCGCGTGCGGATCGCTCTCAATGACATTGCGGTTCATGTAAGCGCCCGGGTCGCCCTCATCCGCATTGCAGATGATATATTTTTCGCCCGCCGGCGCCTTCGCCATCATGCCCCATTTGATCCCCGTCGGGAATCCCGCGCCGCCGCGGCCGCGCAATTTGGACTTTGTGACCTGGTCGATCACGCCGGCAGGGTCCATCTGTGTCAAAGCTTTTTGCAGCGCGCTGTAACCGCCGACCGCAAGCGCTTCTTCAATATCCTCGGGATCGATCAGGCCGGTATTGCGCATGACGATCTTTTTCTGCCATTTAAAGAACGGCACTTCGTTCCATAACGGGACCTGCGGATAATCCTTTCCAAAGACATGCGTATCCGCGAGAAAATCCCAGTCCTCGATCTTGCACAGGACGCCCGTTGCCGGAACTTTTCCTGTAGCCACATAAGCAAGGATCTTCTTAACATCTTCCGGCGTGACTTTCTCGAAGATAAGGATCGGCTTGCCCGGCAAGTTCACATTGACCAGGGTCTCTTTGGAACAAAAACCAAAACACCCTGTCTTCTTCAGGCAAATGTTCAGCTTCTTCTTTTTGATCTCTTTTTCAAAAGCCTTATACACGACATCAGCGCCGTTGCCGATGCCGCAAGTCCCTAGGCCGACCGCGATGCGCGCTTTCGGCGGGAACAGCTTCTTGATGCCGTCACTTTTCATCTTCTCCAGGAGCGGGGTCATTTGCTTTTTCCTTCCCGGCTTATTTTTCCGATAAGCGTTTTGAGCTTGTTCTCAGTCACATTGCTGTACATCACACCGTCGATCTCAACAACAGGGGCTAACGCGCACTGCCCAAAACAGGCCACGGTCATGAGCGTGAACTTGTTATCCTTGGTCGTCAGAAACACCTTCTCCGACTCACAATGGTCGTCTTCAAGTTTTAACAGCTTCTTGATATATTCCAGGAATTCTTTGGAGCGCCGCGTGTGGCAGGCCGTGCCGCGGCAAACCGTGATGGAATGCTCGCCCCGGGGCTTGAGGCTGAAGAACGCGTAGAACGTGACAACAGAATAGATCCGGGAGAGCGGTATGCCGGTCTTGTGGCTGACATACTCCATGACCGCAGGTGAAAGGTGTTTGCCTTTATCGAGTTTTTGGATATCTTCCAGCATGCCCAGCAGATTGCCGGGTTTTTCATGATACTGCGCAATGACCTTATCCAGCGCCTTCGTATCCACTTTCCCGACCGTCTTTGTCTTCATTCCGCCCCCATCGTTATGGCGTTAATAAGAACCTGAGCAATGCCTTTTTATGATCTTCATATTCTAGCACTATTCCAACCGCTTATTTGAAACGTTTGATCAAAGAACCCTGGAGCGACGAAACGACCATGGTCAGCAATACAGATGCCCCGAAAAAGTAGATCCCGTTCTCCGCTCTGGCGGATGCCAGGACCCCAAGTTTGACCCATACGATAATGATCGCGACCACAAAAACATCCAACATGGACCATTTTCCAAAAAGCTCCATGGCATAAATAAGTTTCTGCCGGTGCTCATCGGTCATCCTGATGAACCAGATCACGGAAAGAGAGATCAGTTTTGCGATGGGAAAGATCACAGAAAAAAAGAATACGATCGAAGCCAGGACATACAGCTTCTCATGCCACAGGTTCCCGACGCCGGTAATAATGGAATATGTATTGCTCGCCCAAAGCTTGCGCACGGTCATGATGGGAAGCATCAATCCGACGATCAAAAGCCCAACGGAAAGAATAAGCAGAATGACAATGTCGATCCTTTTAGGATGAAGCTCGTGCAAAGATTTCATGTAAGATATTTTTCACAGCCGCTAATGTTATCTTGCGCCATGCCCCCTGCCGCCTCTGCCCCGGGAACGGACAGCACGCTGCTGCACAGCCTGTTTCTCGACATCATCAACCGTTCCATCCTGATTGAGATCAGCCTTCTTATCGCGATACGCCTGTTTTTCGGCCTCGTCCACCACGCCATCATTATTGGTATCCAACGCTTTCCTGCGTTCGTCCAAGCGCTGTTTTCTGGCCGCCTGCCTGTCGGCCTGTATTTTTTGCCGCGCTGCCCTCAGCTCTTCCATATCTGTCGTTCTCTGCGTGACGTTCGCCTGATGCATAACCCTTAATTGCTCTCTTAACACCCTGGCCTGTCCATGGTTCCCCGTACGTTGAGCTGTCCTTAATTGCTCACGTAAAACCCTCTCATCGGCCTTAACCACGGAAGCATTCTCTTTGATCACCTCCTTCTCGTCCTGGACAACAGCTCTGTCCTGAGTGAGCTCTGCCTTATGATCAATATTTGTTTCATTTTCAGCCGCAGCGCCGGAAGTTATCAGCATGAAAGATATAAAAAAGACCCCAGACCACGCCAATATCCTGCTCATATCATCCCCTTCTTATTACAACCCCGCATCCGTTGATCATATCAACATCAAAAGAAAAAAGCATACTCCCATAACTGAAAGCCCAAGGGGCAGGCCGACCAAGGCCCACTCTGAACTCCTGATCTTAAGCTTCCCGGCAGCAATGATATTCGGTATATTCCCGGGTATCATCATGCCTCCCGCGATCAAAAGACCAAGGAGCGCTGACTTGATCTGAATAATGCTCATGCCGGGCCCAACTTCAGCGGCGACGAGCGTTGCATTGTCAAGGACCGCAGAAATGGCATTGATCCAGTAAAGCCACTGGTGCGGGAAACCGGAGATGTGCGCGTCAATGACCGGCTTGAATCCCTGCCCCAGGAATATGAGCGCCATCACGAACAAATACACCTTGCCGGTCCTCAGAAGGATGTCTTTAAAGTTTTCTTGCCTGTCCTCGGATAGCCCGTGCCTTGTTCCCTGCTTGTCAGGTAAAAACACAAAACTCAATGAAGCAAAGAAAAGAATGCCCGGCAATATAAAAACACCCAAATGCCTCGCAATAAAAAAGAAGTCAGCATGGTAAGGCTCGCCTTTAAGCTTGGCGACCGCAATGGTCGAAAGCGGTTCGCCGATAGGCGTCAGCGCCGCGCCCAACCCGATGGCAAAACAGGTCAGGACAACAAGCGCAACCTCGCTCTTTCTGTCCAAGGTCAAGGCTGTAACGATCTCGACCAGGACAAGCGCAGCGATGATCGCCGTGATGCAGCTTGAAAGAAAGCCCAATGTGATGATCATGAGAAAAGAGAACCAACGGACGCCAACAGCCTTGACAGCCCCGCCCACATGATGCGCGATGGCCTTTTGAAGGGACCTGAAAAGAACGCCGGCAGCGAACACGGCTACCGTGATCTTGACCGGCTCGCGCAAGGCTTCCTCAACGAGGTGCATGCTCCACTGGGATGTGATCGTGACGGCAAGACAACCAAGGACAAAAAGGAAGATCTCGATCTGTTCTTCGACTTTCCGGACGAAGAAAGGGATGCTCAGCGCTGCCAGGAGGATGATGTAAAGCCCGATGAACATGGAAAAGATTATAGCATAAAAAGAAAAAGCCACCCTTTTAGGATGGCTTTTTTAAATAACTCCCCCGCGAGGGCTCGAACCTCGGACACTGTGGTTAACAGCCACATGCTCTACCAACTGAGCTACAGGGGAATAAATTATAAAGAACAACTTTGCCACAAAAGCAAAGGACATCTTCGAAATGTTGCTAGATTATAACGAAATAATCTTAAATGTCAACCATCGAAGCAGTGGTTGTTTCGGTCACGACCGGGCGCGAACCTGCCACCTCACGCCGGGCATTCATAGACATGGTCAAGGTCGAAATGTCCGCGAACTCGACCGACCCGCCCGACGGAAGACCGATGCCGATGCGCGATATCCTGATATTATAGGGCTTAAGGACCTTGATCAAATGCAGCGCCGTCAGGTCGCCCTCCATGTCCGCATCGGTCGCAATGACGATCTCGCGGATATTCTGCCCCTCGTCCTTCAACCGGCGGTAAAGCTTGCTCAGGTCCACATCATCGGGCCCGCGGCCTTCCGAAGGTGCGATCGCCCCCAAGAGGACAAAATACTGCCCTCTAAAACTTCCGGTCTTCTCAATGGCAATGGCGTCCTTAGGTGTTTCCACAATGCAGATCACGCTGCCATCGCGGGTGTCATCCGCGCACACAGAGCATACTTCGCCCTCGGTAAAGTTATTACAAATGCGGCAGAACCTTAATTTAGCGCGCAATGCCAGGATGCTCTCGGCGAATGTGCGGGAATCATCCTCAGGCGCATTTAAAAGAAAGAACACCATGCGCTCGGCGCTCTTGCGGCCCACACCCGGAAGCCGTGTCAATTTTGTGATCAGATCTTCAATAACGCGCGGATAGGTCATTTTCCCTCGTTATGCCATTCGTTAACAACCTCGCCGTCAAACTCCTCAAGAGCGCTCTGCAGGGCCCCGGACGGGTCGCGCGCAACGCCTTTCTCGATCACGAAAGTAACGGCAATATCCCGCCCCAGAATCTTTGAGAAAGCCTCAGCCACAATGCGCCCCGCCTCAGTCTCTTCCAGGCATTCTTTCTGGTACGCGCAGCTCTCAGGGAACGCGATGGTCAGCGCCTGCCCCTTGACCGATACTGGCTTGCCTTCCAAAAGACAGGCTCCCAGATATGTCCGGCTTTCCTGCACCGACGAGGTCATGTCATGCCACTGGGAACAAACCTCTTCCATGGAAAGCGCTTTTGCCAGCACCGCGGTCGCCGCAGAAACAGCTGCCGCAGGAGCGGCCGGCCCAGGCTCGCGTTTGACATTTCCAGACGGCGCCGCAGATGCAGAAGGCAGCGGACGCTGTAACGGTGGCGTCAACGGTTTGGCGGCAGGAGCCGGACGCGAAGGCATTGGCGGGACCGGCGTGTCCCCATGCCCCAAGACCACCGCAGAACGCGCCAGCGCCAGCTCCAGGGCCAGCCGCGGCGCATCTGTCAGGCGCTCCGTGTCTTTGGCCCCGATAAGGATATCCATGACCTTAAGGATGTCCCCAAGAGACAAACTGTTGGCCTGCTCCAAAAGTTGCTTGCGGTAATAGACGGGGTAATCGATCAGCGGCTGAAGCTTTTCAGGATCGATCCTCATCATCATCAAATGCCTGAAATGCTCGACCATATCTTTCAGCAGGCGCGCATCATCCTTGCCTGCCGCGATCACTGTCTCGATCCCGGTCATGGCCGCCGCGGTATCCTTGCGGATCAACGCGCCTGCAAGGTCAAAGATGTACTTCACATCAATAAGCCCCAGAAGGGCGTTGGCATCATCCACATTCACCTTGTCAGTGCCCGCCGCAAGCTGATCCAGGATCCCCAGCGCATCACGCATCCCGCCCTGCGCCGCGCGGGCAATGGCAAAAAGCGCCTCATCATCTACCGACAGCTTCTCGGCGGCGCAAATAGACTTGAGCTGCGCCTTGATCACATCCATGGACAATCGCTTAAAATTGAAATGCTGGCAGCGCGAACGGATCGTGGTCGGGACCTTCTCGGGATCGGTCGTGGCAAAAATGAACTTCACATGTTCGGGCGGCTCTTCCAGCGTCTTTAACAGCGCGTTAAAAGCCGGCTCCGTGAGCATATGGACTTCGTCGATGATATAGAACTTGTATCCGCCCGACATGGACATGAACATGACGTTGTCGCGAATGGCGCGGGCTTCATCAATGCCGCGATTGGATGCCCCGTCGATCTCGATGACATCCAGATCACCCCCGTCGAACTCCAGCAATCCTGCCTCGCAGGGTTTTGTTTTATTGATCTCTTTGGCAAGGATGCGGGCGCAGGTGGTCTTCCCTACGCCGCGGGGACCGCTAAAAAGGAACGCGTGAGCGACCTTATTAGAGGCAATAGCGTTCTTCAGGGCGTCGACAATATGATCCTGGCCGACGACCTCGTCGAATGTTTTGGGACGGTATTTACGCGCAAGGACTAGATAAGACATAAGGGAACAAAAACCTCCAATTTAATTCTCGTTAGTTAGAGGTTATTTTCAAGGGTTATTTGGTTTTCATCGAAAGGGCGATCCGCTTGCGCCCCAGGTCAACATCCTTGACCCTGACCGTGACCTTCTGGTGCAGCTTCACAATGTCGGAAGGGTGACGCACGAACCGCTCTGCCAGCTCACTGATATGAACAAGCCCGTCCTGATGAACGCCGATATCCACAAAACATCCAAAATCAATGATGTTGGTCACCACGCCAGGCAGCACCATTCCCGGCTTCAGGTCTTCAATGGCGTTAACACCGTCCTTAAAATGAACGAACTCGAACACTGCCCGCGGGTCGCGTCCGGGGCGGGCCAGCTCATGCATGATATCGCGCAGGGTCGGCATGCCAACTTTCTCTGTCACATATTTCTTCAGGTCAATGCCCTGGCGCAGCTTCTCGGCCGCGATCAGTTCGCGAACGGCGCATCCCGCGTCGCGCGCCATCTTTTCCACAACACCGTAACTTTCCGGGTGCACCGCACTCCCGTCCAGCGGGTTCTCCCCGCCGATAACCCGCATGAACCCGGCGGCCTGCTCGAATGCTTTCGCGCTGAAGCGCGGCACATTGCCAATATCATGGCGCGACTTGAAAGCACCGTGCTGGTTGCGGTATTCAACAATGCCCTGCGCCAGCGCCGGGCCAACGCCGGAAACATACATCAAAAGTTCGCGGCTGGCCGTATTGATATCAACACCGACCTGGTTGACGCAGCTGATGGTCACGTCGTCAAGCGCATCCTTAAGTTTGGGCTGATCCACATCATGCTGATACTGGCCGACCCCGATGTTCTTAGGATCAAGTTTGACCAGTTCGGCCAGCGGGTCCTGCAGGCGCCGGCCAATGGAAACGGCGCCACGCACCGACACATCAAGGTCCGGGAATTCCCGTCGGGCAACTTCAGAAGCGGAATAATAAGAAGCGCCGCTTTCATTGACCATGGCCACTTTGACATCCTTCAATCCCAGCGAACGGATAAAACCTTCTGTCTCGCGCGATGCCGTGCCGTTACCGATGGCCACGACCTCAATATGATGTTTCTTGCAAAGGAACTTCACTGTTTCCGCCGCTTCCTGCCCCCTGGCCTGGCCTTGCTGGAGATAGATGGTCTGGTGCTCGAGAAGCTTGCCCTGGGGGTCAAGGCACGCGATCTTGCAGCCCGTACGGATACCAGGATCAACGGCCATGACCATGCGGGGCCCCAGAGGAGCTTCCATTAAAAGTTGTTTCAAATTACCCGCAAAGGTCCTGATCGCCTCATCGTCGGCTTTTTCCTTGGTGATAAGACGCACCTCATTCTCGATGGACGGCGCCATCAGGCGCTTGTAACTTTCCTCGACGGACAATTCAACCTGCCCCGCGCTCAAAGAACCGTTGCCTTTGACAAATCTTCTTTTCAAGAGCTCCAGGACCTCGGCTTCAGGGGCAAGGATCCGCAACAACAGGAACATTTCTTTCTCGCCGCGGCGCGCGGCCAGGACGCGGTGTGACGGCGCCGAAGCCACGGGCTCCTCCCAGGCAAAATAATCCTTGAACTTCTCCCCCTCGAGCTCTTTACCTCTGATGACCTTTGACTGAAAAACACCCTTCTTCAAGAAAAGGCCGCGCACCTCTGCCCTGGCATCAGCATCCTCATTGATCCATTCGGCAATGATATCGCGCGCGCCGGCAAGGACAAGATCAACGCCGCCGAGCTCTTTCTCAGCGTCAACGAACTTCAACGCCTCCCGCCCCGGAACGAACGAAGGTTCTTGCTTAAAGATATCAAGCGCTAAAGGCTCAAGCCCCTTTTCCCGGGCGATCATACCGCGCGTGCGGCGTTTGGGTTTGTATGGAAGGTAGAGATCCTCCAGCTCGGCAAGAGCCTCGGTTTTTTCAATACGCTCTTTTAATTCAGGAGTAAGTTTGCCTTGCTTGTCGATGGACGCCAGGACAACTGCCCGCCGCTTGTCGAGCTCGTCGAGTTGTTTGATGCGGTCACGAATAGCCGTTACCGACACCTCATCGAGAGTGCCGGTGGCTTCTTTACGATAACGGGCAATGAACGGGATGGTCGCGCCGCCTTCAAGAAGGGAAACAACGGCTTCGACCTGTTCGATCTTGAGGCCGAGTTCGCCGGCGGCCTTGCGGATGTGTAAAAGATCCATCGAGGCGGGTCTTAATCTATCTTGTCAAGAGGGACCGGATCGGCCGGGACAACTCTTATGCCAGGGTTCATCGTGGCCTCGTTCAGCGCGTCCATGGGCTTGGTCATTCCCTCGTAACGCACGACCTGCGGGATCTTCTTATCGGCATCCCCCGGATACGAGATCGCCGCGGCTTCGATATTATGCTGATAGATGGTCACGTCCACAGGAGCTGTGATGGTCTCATGCGCGCCGTCGTAGACCTGCGCATTGCCCTGCGTTGACCAACAGGCCGCTGCCATCAAGAAAAGGGCCACGGGTATCATTCTCATAAACATCCTCCTGTTAGAAGTTATATAAGACATTCCAGGGTCTTCGCGAACTCCGCGGCCCTGATCTTCAGCTCATCCATGCGCTGGCGTTCCTTATCAATAACATCAGCCGGCGCCTTGCTTGTAAAGCCTTCATTGTTCAGGCGACCTTCGATCGCGTCCGCCGCCTTCCTCATCTTCCCGATCTCTTCGGTGATGCGCGCCTTTTCTTTGGCCACATCAACAAGAGCGCCGAGCGGGATGAACATCTTGATATCGCCCGTGATGCCTGTGGCCGAATTCTTCAAGCCCTGTGCTGACGCGGCATACCGTATTGCTGACACGCGCGCCAGGCGGCCAAGAACAGCCTCATTGGCCTTCACGCGCGCCGCGGAGGCATCAGGCGCCACGATCACGCACTCCACAGGATCGTTAGGCTTGATGTTCCACTGCGCCCTGATATTGCGCGCCACGGTCACAAGGGCGATCAGGACCTCAATATCAGCTCCGTCGTCGCCAGCCCCCTTCATCACTGACGGCCACGGCTCGAGCGTCAACAGCGTCTCTTTGCCCGTAAGATAAGAGTACAGCTCTTCTGTCACGAAAGGAACGAATGGATGAAGTATTTTTAGTGTGTTCGCGAGAACGCAATACGCGGCCTTTTGCGTGTTGATATCGTCAAGCTGCCCCTTGATCAGCTCAAGGTACCAGTCGCAATACCCGGCCCAGAAGAACTCATAAAGGACATTCTCCGCCTCAGAATACCTGAATTGCTCGATCGCCGCCGTGACTTCCAGAAGAGCCTTCTGGTAACGGGCCATGATCCAGCGGGACGCAGGGTCAAGCGCAGCCGTATCAATATCCTCAAAACTGGTGACACGGGCCTCGGGCTTTACATTCATCATCACGAAGCGCGACGCGTTCCATAATTTGTTCGCAAAATTGCGGCCGATCTCGAACTTGTCCTTTGAAATATAAATGTCCTGCCCGGAATTGAGGATCATGCTAAAACGCAAGGCATCCGCCCCGTATTCCTTGATGACCTCCAGCGGGTCAATGGCATTGCCGAGGGACTTGGACATCTTGCGCCCCTTGGCATCACGCACCGTGCCGTGCAGGATGACATCATTGAACGGGGCCTTACCCGTGAACTCAATGCCAGCCATTACCATGCGCGCGACCCAGAAGAAAATGATCTCGGGCGCCGTAAAGAGCGACGCCGTCGGGTAAAAGTATTCCAGGTCTTTGTTCGTTTTTGGCCAACCCAGTGTGGCGAACGGCCATAACCATGACGAGAACCATGTATCAAGGACATCCGGGTCCTGTCTCAAAGGGACATCTTTACCATTCTTAAGTTTTGCCTGTGCCAGGGCGTCTTGTTCGCTGCGGGCGACAAAAAGATTCCCCTGATCGTCGTACCACACGGGAATGCGATGCCCCCACCATATCTGGCGGGAAATACACCAGTCGCGGATCTCAAGAAGCCAGTTCTCATAGACCTTTTCCCAGCGTTTCGGCTGGATGCGCGGCTGACCGGCGCGAAAAGCCTCAAGAGCTTTGTCCGCCAACGGCTTCATCTTTACGAACCATTGCTTGGAAAGGTACGGCTCAACGATCGTTGCGCAGCGATAACAGTGGCGCAGGGCGTGCGCGTGGGCATCGACCTTGACCAGAAGCCCCTGTTCTTCAAGTTCTTTAACGATGCGTTTGCGCGCCTCAGAGCGGTCAAGCCCTTCAAAAGCCCCGGCATTGCGGTTCATGGTGCCGTCGGGATTCATAATGCTCACGAACTCAAGGTTGTGCCGGCGCCCCATGGCAAAGTCATTGGGATCATGCGCGGGCGTCACCTTGACCGCTCCGGACCCGAACTCGCGGTCCACAAAATCATCGGCAATGATCTTTATTTCACGCCCGATCAACGGCAGGACGATCGTCTGCCCGATCAGGCCTGTATAGCGCTCATCTTTGGGATTCACCGCCACAGCTGTATCGCCAAGCATGGTCTCAGGCCGGGTCGTTGCAACAACAACGGACCGTGAGGGATCATCCTTGAACGGATACCTGATGTGCCAAAGGCTGCCGTTGGCATCTTTATGCTCGGCCTCCTCGTCGGCCAGGGCTGTCTGGCAGCGCGGGCACCAGTTGATGATATACGACCCCTGATAGATAAGCCCCCGTTCATAGAGGGCAACAAAAACCTCGCGTACCGCCCCGGAATACCCTTCATCCATGGTAAAACGCATCCGGTCCCAGTCGCAGGAGCTCCCCAACTGATGGAGCTGACTGATGATCGTATCCCCGTGATGGCGCTTCCAGTCCCACAGGCGCTCCATGAATTGTTCGCGGCCGAGCGCCTCGCGGGTCGTGCCTTCCTTGGCCAATTGCTTCTCGACGACATTCTGGGTCGCGATGCCCGCGTGGTCAGTGCCCGGCATCCACAAGGCGTCAAACCCCTGCATGCGCTTGTAACGGATAACAATGTCCTGCAATGTATTGTTCAGGGCGTGGCCCATGTGAAGCACGCCTGTCACGTTCGGCGGCGGGATCACAACGGTATACGGCCCTTTCTTGCTGCGGGAGGCAACGGCATGGAAAGGCTTCTTCGCGTCCCAGAACTTAAGGCGCTTTTTCTCCACATCATGCGGTATGTAACGCGGGGCGAGCTCTGCCATAAGCTGATGTTATTTCCTGCAGTCCTTCAAAAGCTTGTACTCCACGCTATCCACCAGAGCTTCCCAGCTGGCTTCGATGATATTCTCGTGAACGCCGACCGTGGTCCAGGACCCGTGCTCATCCTGGGACTCGATAAGGACGCGGACCTTGGCCGCTGTCCCGTCCCTGGTATCAAGGACGCGCACTTTATAATCGGTCAGGTGCATGTTCTTGAGCGACGGATAGAACCCGGTCAGGGCCTGGCGCAGCGCGGAATCAAGGGCGCCGACAGGGCCAACGCTGCTGGACGAACTTTTCTGCGGGACACCTTTGACCTCGATGTTCACCACAGCGGTCGCCAGGGCCGTCTTGTCATCCGCGCGCTTCTCGGTATGAACGCCAAAACCCGTCAACTTGAAGAATGGTTTGTATTTTCCGAGGAACTTCTTCACGAACAGCTCAAACGACGCGTCCGCTCCCTCGAACTTGTACCCCATCAATTCTTTTTCCTGGAGGGCCTTGAGCATGGCTTTGGCCTCGTCGGACGACTTGTCCATCATCACATCCATCTGCCGGGCCTTGAGCACAAAAGGCATCTTGCCGGCAAGTTCAGATGTAATGAACCTGCGATGGTTCCCAAATGTTTCCGGTGCCATATGCTCGTACGCTTTCGCGTTCTTAAGGATCGCGTCGATATGAACACCGGCCTTATGCGCAAAAGCCGAATGCCCGACGAACGGATGGCTGTCCGCGATCGGCAGGTTGGCGATCTCGCTGATGTAATACGCAGCATCCTTCATTCCCTTAAGCTTGTTCTCGGGGATCGTTCTGTATCCCAGCTTGGAAGAAAGAATGCCGATAACGGTCGTAAGGTCGGCATTGCCGCAGCGTTCGCCGAACCCGCAGAAAGTCCCCTGCACCTGAACGCAGCCCGCCTCAACAGCCGCCAGCGAATTGGCAACAGCAAGATCCATGTCATTGTGGGTATGGATCCCGAGCGGTGTCGCAACCGCTTCGCGAACCTCGGTAATGATCCCCGCCACCTCCTCGGGCAGCGTGCCGCCGTTGGTGTCGCACAAGACCAGGATATCCGCGCCTGCATCCGCGGCCGCCTTGAGGGTCTTAAGCGCGTACGCGGGATTATCCTTGTATCCATCAAAGAAATGTTCCGCGTCGTAAACCACTTCCTTCTTTTTTTTCTTCAGGAATGAAACGGAATCCCGGATGATCTCCAGGTTGTCCTCAAGCGTTGTTTTCAGGACGTCCGTCACGTGAAGCGCCCAGGTCTTGCCGAAGATGCAAACCACCGGCGTGGCGGCACTGACAAGTTCCTTGTAGTTCGGGTCCCTGGCGGCCTTCATGCCCTTGCGCCTCGTCGAGGAGAACGCCGCGAGCTTCGCGTGCTTTAAAGGCGCCTTCTTCATCAACGCAAAGAATTCTTTATCCTTTGGGTTAGACCCCGGCCACCCGCCCTCGACATAATGAACGCCCGCCTCATCAAGCTTGCGGGCGATCTTCACCTTGTCGTTAACGGTGAACGAAACCCCCTCGGCCTGGGACCCGTCGCGCAATGTTGTGTCGTAAATAAAAATGCGTTGCAAGTTATTTACCTTTCTCCAGGCCAAAGCCTTTATGGAGCGTCTTGACCGCAAGATCCGCCTTGTCGAGCGCAATGATGCAGGAAATGCTGATCTCGGAGGTTGCGATCATTTCAATATTGATGCCTGCGTCGGCAAGAACGGCGAACATCCGCGCCGCGGTACCGTGATGGGAGCGCATGCCGGATCCGACGATGGAAACGCGCGCGATATTCTTGTCGTGAACGACCTTCTCCGCGCCGATCCTCGTGGCAACAGCCCCTGCCGCGGCAAGCGCCTTGGCCAGGTTCGCCTTGGGTACCGTGAAAGAAATATCCGTCTTCTTGGTATGGCTGACATTCTGCACGATCACGTCGACATTCACGCCCGCTTTTGCGATCGCGCTGAATATCTGCGCCGAAACGCCCGGCTGGTCCGGAACGGCGCAAATCGTGATCTTGGCCTCATTCTTGTTCGATGTCACGCCCCTGACAGCAACGTCCTCGATCTTCTGTGTTGACTTGACGATCATGGTCCCTTCCTCCTTGGAATAGCTCGAACGAACATGTAACGGTATATTGAACCTCTTGGCCACCTCGATGGAGCGCGCCTGCATGACCTGCGCGCCCAGCGACGCCATCTCCAGCATTTCATCAAATGTGATCTCGTTAAGCTTGCGCGCCTCGGGTACCAGGCGCGGGTCCGTCGTATAGATGCCGTTGACGTTCGTATAGATCTCGCAAACATCGGCGTTGATCGCCTTCGCTAAGGCGACCGCCGAAAGGTCTGACCCGCCGCGGCCGAGGGTCGTGATCTCATTATCTTCCGTCACGCCCTGATACCCGGCCATGATCACGACCTTGCCTTCCTTGAACGCCTGCTTCAGGCGCTTGTCGTCAATATGCTCGACGCGGGCCTTTAAATGGGTCTTGCTGGTCCTCACGCCGACCTGATACCCGGTCAGCGCCACGGAATCAAAACCAAGCTCCTTGACCGCCATCGCCAGGAGGGCGCAGCTGATCTGCTCCCCCGTCGATAAGAGCAGGTCCATTTCACGGTCGGCAGGGGCCTTGGATATCTGGAATGCCAGCGACTCAAGGTCATCTGTCGTGTCCGCCATGGCCGACACCACCACCGCCACATCCGTGTTCTTTTTCTTATACGATGTGATGCGCGCGGCCACAGCCTTAATGCGCTCCACATTGGCGACCGATGAGCCGCCGTACTTCTGGACAATGATCTTTCTTTTCATGCTCCCGTTCTCCCCATAAAATATCCCACCATTTCTTCACCGCTGGAAAAAGCGAGCCCCGTCGCCGACGCAAGGGCCTCATTGTACCTGTCCCTGCCATTGGGTTCAATACCTTTTCCATACATCACAAAAGGCACAGGGCCGGATGTATGCGTGCGCCGGGACAAAGGCGTGGCATGGTCCGGCGAGATCAAAAGGCGCACATCATCCCTGCCTTTTGCCCATGCCAGGACCGGCCCGAGAACATCCGCGTCAAAGCGCTCCACGGCCTGCACCTTGCCGGCAGCATCGCCATTATGCCCCGTCTCATCTGTCGCCTCGACATGTACGAACACAAAATCATGGTCCTTGAGCGAAGCAATGGCGTATTCAGCCTTACCCTTGAAATTCGTATCAAGATATCCTGTCACGCCCGGGACAGCAATGACCTTCAGTCCCACCAGACGGCCGATCCCGTTGACAAGATCGACCGCAGAGATCACACCGCCCTTGATCCCGAATTTCTTTTCATAGGACGGAAGATCGATCGCAGGGCCCTGCCCCCAGAACCATGTCATGACCGCCGGAAGTTTCCCCTCCCTGATCCTGGCCTGATTCACGGGATGCGCCGCAAGAAGCGGCTTTGACAGCTCCATCTGCTCAAGCAAGAACTTCGCCGCCGGCCCCTTAGGCAGATGGCCTGCAATAGGCCGCGTCAAAATATCGTGCGGCGGTGTGCAAGCCGTCCCTAAAAGCCCCGCCACGAGAGACGACTTGATCACGGCAATATGGCGATAACTTTTACCGGTATAATACGTGATCGTATCAGAGCTCAGCTGCCCCTTAAGATCCTTCATGATCGCATCCGCTTCCGCGACCGAAATATGCCCGGCGCTGTAATCCACCATGACGCCATCCTGGACCGTCACAAGGTTGCAGCGAAAAGCAATATCACCCGGCGCCAGGGAGATCCCGAGATTGGCGGCCTCCAGCGGCGCGCGCCCGGAAAGCACCCCGCGCGGATCATATCCCATCATGGAAAGATTGCCCACATCCGACCCGGGATTCATGCCCGGAGGGATGATCGTCACCATCCCTGAAAGGCCATGGCGCGCCAGATAATCCATGTTAGGCGTGCGTGCCGCGGCAAGCGGCGTTCTCCCGCCAAGCGCCTCAACCGGCTCGTCTGCAGCCCCGTCTGGGACAAGGATGATGTATTTCATAAGGCGTCGATGACCCTGCGAACGACCATTTTTACAATAGCTTTCTTGGTAAAGACTTTCTTGGACATCCAACCCGAAGGCCCGATCAGGCATGCCTCGTATTTTACTCCCGCCTGCCTGTTCGCCACAACAAGATCACAATGTGCTTTTCCGAAAAGATCCTTGATCCGGTCCATGATGAACTTTTCAGCCAGGCGCGTCTCAAACTTAAAGCCCACCAGGAAGGCTCGCGGCACAGCCTTTTTGATCCCGAGGATCAACTTCTTCGTCGGAACAAGGATCAGCTTCAATGCCTTGCCGGAAACAAGTTTTCCCTGAAAAGGCCTTTTGAGCTGAAAGTCCGATACCGCCGCCGCATGGATGACAGCATCATGCCCGCGGCGCAATTCCTGCGCCAGCGATGCGGCAAATTCATCGTAATAAAAGAACTTCTTGAGTGTGGTGGTCTTGTCTAACGGAAGCCGTGTTGTCGCGCCAACTCCTTCAAGAAGCGTCACGCGGCAACCCTTGCCGGTGAATTCCGCCGCGAGAAGGCGCCCCATGTCCCCCGTCGAACGGTTGGTGATGACGCGCACATCATCCACCGCAACGGCCGTGGGCCCGCTGGTAATAAGGATGCGTTTAGAGGCCAATTTCTTTCAGGATGGCTTTGATATCCGCCTTGACGACCACCGGCTGCTGAACGCACTTCATGGCATTCGAAGGGTCCTTGAGCCCGTGGCCGGTCAATGTGCAGACGACCGTCCCCCCCTGGGAATTCTTGAAATAACCCTGACCGGCGAGCTTCAGGATGCCCGCGACGGAAGCGGCCGAAGCAGGCTCGCAAAAAACACCGTCGCCGCCCGCCAGAAGCTGGTATGCCTTCATGATCTCTTCATCGGTAACAAGATCGATCAGGCCTTTGGATTCATCGCGCGCCGCCGTTGCCAGCGTCCAGCTTGCCGGATTGCCGATCTTGATGGCCGTTGCGATCGTCTCGGGGTGTTCGATGATACGGTTATGAACGATCGGCGCCGAGCCTGCGGCCTGGAACCCGAGCATCCGGGGCAATGTCGCCGACTTTCCTGCGGCATGATATTCCTTATACCCTTTCCAGTACGCCGTGATGTTCCCGGCATTACCGACGGGAATGGCATGGAAAACGGGCGCATCACCAAGATCGTCCACGATCTCGAACGCCGCCGTCTTCTGCCCCTCGATACGGAACGGATTAAGGGAATTAACAAGTTCGATCGGATGTTTGGATGTCACATCCTTGACAAGGTTGAGCGCGTCATCAAAATTCCCCTGGATCGCAATGACCTGCGCGTTGTGGATCATGGCCTGCGCGAGCTTGCCCATGGCGATATTGCCGTCGGGGATCAACACGCAGCATTTCATCCCGCAGCGCGCCGCGTAAGCCGCGGCCGACGCCGAGGTGTTGCCCGTGGAGGCGCACATCACGACCTTCGCGCCCTTCTCCGCCGCCTTGGAAATAGCCATGGTCATGCCGCGGTCCTTGAACGACCCGGTCGGATTCAAGCCCTCATATTTAAGATAAACCTTCAAGCCTGTCGTCGCGGATAAACGCGGGGAAAGGATAAGCGGCGTATTGCCTTCGCTCAGGGAAATGACCGGCGTGCTTGCCGTAACGGGAAGATACGCCCGGTAACGTTCGATAAGGCCGCGATACATCACAACGGCTCCATCCGGATCGCCACGGGCTTTGCCTTGACCTCTTTGAGCGCGCCGATCTTCTCAAGCGCCTTACGCACGTTCGCCTCCTTGGCCATATGCGTCAGCATGACCAGCGGTACGGGCACATTGCGGCTGACCGCCTTTTGCGTGACAGACGCAATGCTGATGCCGTTCTCGCCGAGAATGCCCGTGATCCTGGAAAGGACACCCGGACGGTCAAGCACGGTGAGACGGATGTAGAATTCCGTCTCGATCTTGTCCATGGACAATAATTTAAGGGCCGACATTTCCCTGGGGTCATTGCCGATCCACGTGTGATGCCCCTTGATATTATCAAGGCCAAGATTGATAAGGTCGCTGAACACCCCTGACGCGGCGGCGAATTGACCGGCGCCCTGGCCGACCAACAGCACATCACCCAGCGCGTCAGCATCAAAATGAACGGCATTGTAAACGCCCTTGACCGACGCCAGAGGATGTTTTCTGGAAATAAGCGTCGGATGGACGCGCGCCTCGATCCCGTCGGCCTTCTTCTTGGCAATGGCCAGCAATTTGATCGTAAGCCCCATGGCCTCGGCGTATTTCAGGTCCTCGGCCGCGATGTGCGTAATGCCCTCGGTGTGGATGTCCGCGACCTTGATGAACTTGCCCATGGCCAGCATGATCAGGACCGCGAGCTTGTGAGCCGTGTCCTTACCGTTGATATCCAACGACGGATCAGCCTCGGCGTACCCCTTGGCTTGCGCCAACTTGACAGCCTCCTCGAAAGAGATGCCGTTGGCCTCCATTTCCGTCAGGATATAGTTGCAGGTCCCGTTCACGATCCCATGAAGCCCGTTGTATTCATTGCCCGCAGCGCCCTCGACGATCGTCTTGATGATCGGCACGCCCGCCAGGACCGCTGTCTCAAAATAAATACTGCGCGAACATTTGTGCGCAAGCGTGAATAATTCCTGGCCAAAGGTGGATATCACTGCTTTATTGGCCGTGACAACATCCTTGCCGTTGGTCAAAGCCCCCTTGATGATCTCGAGCGCGGGATGATGCCCGCCGATAAGTTCAACGACCACATTGATCTCGGGATCCTTGATGATATCGTCAAAATTGTGCGTGGCGATCACTTTACCGATGGACTTCAGGAACCGGGCATCGATGTTCAGGTCGCACACGGTCTTTAACCTGAGCTCAACACCATATTTCTCTCTTACGAGGGATTGCTTGGCCTTGATGAGCTTTGCAACGCCCTTGCCGACAGTTCCCAGCCCGATAAGCCCGATCGTCAATGTTTTCATTGAAGGTCCGCCCTGTTCATATTGTATTTTTCGATCTTCTCAAGGACCGCCAAAGCCTCGGGCACAACGTCCTGGAACTTAAGGCGGTTGTCATAGACCATCCCTTTGATCTTCTCGCGGCAATCAAGGACCTTCCCTTCAAGATAGATCGTGTCCGCGACATAGGGTGTGCGCAGCTCGATCGCCAACAGGGAGCCGGGTTCGAACGATAAGGTGGAAGTAAAGCACAGCCCGCCCTTGCTGATATTCTCGATCTGCGAGACCTCGAACTTCAAGGAAGGATTGTTCTTCTCACAGAAGCGGATGATGTAGTTCTTCTTGATGCGGATGAACTGCCTGCGCTCGGCGCCTTCTCTTTCAGCAACCATGTCTTCTTCCCCCTCTCAAACCTGTAATAAAAATCGGGGCGGTGAGATTTGAACCCACGACCTCTTGAACCCCATTCAAGTGCGCTAGCCAACTGCGCTACACCCCGAAAAAGACCTTTTCTGTGAAATAAGCGTGATATGTTATCAAAAAAGACATCTGTTGGAAAGAGAAAAGATGTCTGAAAAAAGATATTTATATAAGGGATCAGGGCCTTTACAACATCAAATGAACTGCAGGCGCAAGCGTTCCGGATAAGGAAAAGCCCCGGTCGTGCGCTGTTGCAAGGCCTTGCCCGTTCTGAGCATGTTCTCGCCCGCATCCTGCGACCCCGTTCTCTTAAGAACTTCTCCCGCATAACGATAGACCTCGGGATTCCGGGACCCAAGTTCGACGCACCGGCCGAATAAAGACATCGCCTCCTCGATACGCCCGAGCTTTATGTCAGCGGCGCCCGCGTAGAAATAAAAAGGCTCTTTGTCTTTGGGGGCGACCTTCTCTGCCAGCAACAGCGCAGCAGTTTTTGCCTTCTCAAAAGCACCTGTATAGAAATAAGCTGCGGCCAGCAACAGTTGCGCGTTCT
>CAZXSE010000016.1:10838-19796 GCA_964643325.1 uncultured Planctomycetales bacterium | reverse complement strand
CCAGGGACCAAGAGATTATGAGTCTCCTGCTCTAACCGACTGAGCTACAGGCCCGTAGTAATGTTTCCACAATATCTTCCGAGGAAAACATTACGGAGTCCTGTGAGCCGGCATCCCATCGGCGAACAGGACGTAGCAATGTTTCTACGATCTCTGTCAATACAGAACAGGACAAAACCCTCATTTTAAGAAAAATCAGTCCAAAAAGAATATCATAACGGGCTATTTCTTTCAACTTATAAGTTTAGAGAAGGCGACCCATAAAAAAGGCCTGTTCGAGCTTCCCCGAACAGGCCTTTAGATCACGGCTTTCACTTCCTTTTCTTGATCCCGCTCGGCTCCGGGCGCTATAAGCGCCCTTGGTAGCCTCGGGGATGATCTAAAAAGAATCCTTTTTAGTGATGATCCCGCTCGGCTCCGGGCGCTATAAGCGCCCTTGGTAGCCTCGGGGATGATCTAAAAAGAATCCTTTTTAGATCACATAATCTTCCTTCGAAGACATATCAAGGAACATCTTGATCCTGCGCGAGCGCGTGGGATGACGCAGCTTCCGGAGCGCCTTGGATTCGATCTGTCGTACGCGCTCACGGGTCACATTAAATTCAGCCCCGACCTCTTCCAAGGTCCGGCTGGTGCCGTCCACAATACCGAAACGCAGTTCCAGGATCTTGCGCTCACGCTCATCAAGGGTGTCCAGCACGGACTGTATCTCGTCCTTGAGCATGGAATGGAGCGTTGCGTTTGCCGGAGAAATGGCCTTCTTATCCTCAATGAAATCGCCGAAATGCGTATCGCCCTCGTCGCCGATGGGTGTCTGCAGGGAGATCGGCACCTGGGATATCTTCATGATCTCCTTGACCTTGCTGGCCGGGATCTTCATCTGCTTCGCGATCTCTTGCGCGGCCGGCTCACGGCCATTCTCCTGCACGAACAAGCGCGAAATGCGGATGATCTTGTTGATGGTCTCGGTCATGTGCACCGGGATGCGGATGGTGCGCGCCTGATCCGCGATGGAACGCGTGATCGCCTGGCGGATCCACCAGGTGGCGTACGTCGAGAACTTGTAACCGCGCTTGTACTCGAACTTTTCCACCGCGCGGATCAGGCCCATATTGCCTTCCTGGATAAGGTCCAGGAATGACAGGCCGCGATTGATATATTTCTTCGCGATGCTCACTACCAGGCGCAGGTTCGCCTCGACCAGCTTCTTCTTGGCCTTGTTGAACTGCGTCTGGCGCATGCGAATAACGCGCAGCTGCTCACGCACGCGGGCCACCGGCTCCATCAGGTCCTTCAAGAGCTTGCGCTTGGTCGCCTCGATCTCTTTTTTGGGCGTGTCCGTCCTTTTCATGCCCATGAGTTTCTCGCAGCGATGGATGCGGTAAAGATTCTCATCAATACGGCTGATGATCTGCTCGTTAACGGACGCGGTCAGCTTGAAATCCGCCACCAGGGCGATCACATCCGATACCTTCTTCATGCGACGCGCCTTATCCAGCGTGCGCTTTAAGTCCTTCAAGAGCGTCGGGCGGCGTTCCAGCTCATCCTTGACAACATCCTCGACGCTGATCTCGCCCTTCAGGGCGCGCTCGATGGTCGCCATGGCCTCGCGGCGGGCATACGCGTTGACGAACAGCGCCTCCGCGAACCGGCATTCAGCCTCCTCGATGCGCCGCGCCAGCGTGATCTCTTCCTCACGGGTCAACAGCGATATCGAACCCATCTGCTTTAAATACATCTTCACCGGATCATCCAGCGGAATGAACTTCTCGGCGTAGGTGTTCTCCTCCTCGGCATTCTCATCCGCCGGGCGCTTGGCGCCGTCGCGGGCGTCCTCGGCGGACGCGTCGGATTCCGCCTCTTCCTCCTCGCCGGAGTCAACCACGCGGATCCCCTTGCCGTCGAGGATCTCAAAGACCTGATCGATGTCTTCCGACGAAGCAATGGAATCCGAAAGGGTGTTGTTGACCTCGTCATAGGTCAGGAAGCCCTTCTTCTTGCCGGAAAGGACAAGCTTCTCGAGGTCCTGCTGGAAATCCTTTTCTTTTTCTTCCTTCATGTCGGCCTCACGCTTTTAAAAGCTGGTTGAATTCTTCCTGGGCCCGCCGGAGCGCCTCATGATCGCCGGCCTTTTCGGCCTGACGGATCATTTCCCTCAATACCTGGCGCCTGGCCTTGCGATGACGGCTGCAAGCGCGTGCCACACAATCCTTGAAAGCCTTCCCTGCCGTTTTTCCGTCCAGCGGCTCGGCGCTTGCCGCAATGGCCATGAGCTTCTGCCTCAGCGACTCGTCATGGACCTCATCAACGAGCGCCGCGGGCGATGCATCACGCCCCTGGTCGCAAAGCCTGTAAGCCGCCGTCAGCGCGTCCCGCGCCGCCGCCCCAAGGACTTCGTCGAGGGGGACCTTTTCCTTCACTTCCCGAAGCCATCCCGCATCCGCCATCACGAATCTCAGGAGCCATTCCTCATCAGAGGAGAAAACCGCACTGGGTGCTGGTTTAACGGGCCCACTGTCCGCGCGCGACGGCATTGCCGGACGCTTGTTCAATATATTGCGACGTTCGCGCAGGACAACATCTTCTGTCACGTTCAACCGCGCGGCCAATTCTTTCAAATATCCGTTCTTAACGATCTCGCTCTTGACCTTCTCGATCGTCGCCAGCATCTCGGTGCAGATAACGCCGCGGCCTTCCACCGTACCCGCGCCGAATTCCTGGACCAAACGCTCAAGCTTAAAATCAAACAAACTTTTTGCTTCACCGACGCGCCGCTTGAAATCGTCGGCGCCGTATTTCTGGATGAACGAATCCGGGTCCTCGCCCTGCGCCAGCGCCGCCACCTTCACATCCATGTCCTCTTCCAGCAGGACATCCAGGCTGCGTAACGCCGCCGACTGCCCGGCCGTATCCATATCAAAAAGCATCGTGATGTTGCGCGTGTACCGCCGCACCAGCCGGATCTGGTCCGGTGTGAGCGCCGTTCCCTGCGACGCCGCAACATGTTCGACCCCGGCGCAAAAAGGCCGGATGAAATCCAGATACCCTTCGACAATGATCACGCGGTCCTCGCGGCCCACGGCTTCTTTCGCCCAGTTAAAACCATACAAATGGCGCCCCTTCGTATAGACCGGGGTCTCGGGCGAGTTGATGTACTTGGCCTTCTCGTCCTTCTTCAGGGCGCGCGCGCCGAACGCCACGGGCCTGTCGCGATAATCAAAGATCGGGAATATCACGCGGCCGCGAAAACGGTCGTAAGAGCCCGACTTGCCTGACCTTTCGACGACCAACCCGGACTTTTCAATGATCGATGCTTCAAATCCCTTGCCCTGCAAATGCCTGATCAGCCCGTCCCAGGCCTCGTACGCGTAACCGATCTTAAAGCGCTTGACCATCTCAAGGCCCAATTTCCGCCCTTTAAGGTACTCGCGCGCAACCTCAACCTCGCGTTCACGGCCCTTGACCAGGTTCTCGTGAAAATATTCAACCGCCGACGCATTCGCCGCAAAGATCCGCTCCCGCGTCCCGTCATTCTGGGGACCGCCCGGATCTTCCGGGATCTCGATGCCGGCCTTCTCGGCCAGCCATCGCAGGGCTTCTGGAAATTCCATCCGCTCCTGCTTCATGACGAACGAAACGGCATTGCCGCCCGCGCCGCACCCGAAACAATGAAAGATCTGCTTATCAGGCGTCACCACGAACGACGGCGTTTTCTCGTTATGAAAAGGACAAAGAGCTTTAAAATTCTTGCCCGCGCGCTTGAGGGGCGTATAACTGCCGATCAGCTCGGCAATATCAGTCCTCTCCAGCACGCGCGTTATGATATCTTCAGGGATCAGGCCCACACGCGCAACTCCTCGCTATGACGCAACGCCCTATTCTTTCTTTGCCGCCGGATCGATCTCTTCAAAGACCGCGGCATTGAGCTTCTGACCGGAAAAAAGCTTTGCCACAAAACCATTGGTGATCTTCCGGTAAGCCTTGGGCGCGACGGACAGCGTGTATTTCTGCGAAAAAGAAGAAAAGGTCATGCGTTCGACATACGGATGATCGGTCAACAAAAAGAGGAACAGGAACATGCTCACGGTCAGGACAGAACGAAGGGCGGCCACCAGGACGGCGCCGGCCCTGTCGATGATCGATATGGTCTCGATCGAGAAAAGAAGAAGCAATCCATCGCGGGAGAACTTGCACACCAGGACCGTTGCCAGCCACAAGGCCGCGAATGTGGCGGCCTCCAGGGGGCTCCCTTCAAGACGGGTATAACGGCTGATGAGAACAGCGAGCTTGACGTAGTAATGGAACGCGACAAAGATGGCAAAAAAGGAACTGGCTGTTTTGATGAGCTCAATAATGAAACCGTTCTTCACGCTGTTGTACACGATCCTGATGATCAGCGCGAGAACAAAGACATCCACCCAGTTAAACCTGCCTAGAAGATCCATCATGCGGTCAACACCTTATATTAGAATAAGTTAAATGCCTGCTCAGGAGCCTTGAAGTATAACACACGGTTTTTTAAAGTGTCAAGAAATCCCGGCCATACCCCAAAGATCAGTATAAATAAATATAAAAGACGTTCGATGCCAACGCCTTGCCTTGATGAACAATAATGAAAATGATGGACGCGGTAAAGTATACCATCCCATACACGCTTTTCAAGGTCAGGCAGTAAAAAGGCCATAGACGCAAGTCTATGGCCTTATGATACTTATGAACTTCTAGAATAATTATTGGAAACGTTTTCTTAAAATCGCCGGAACAATGTCAAACTCCGGCCAGCTCCTCGGCTGGCGTTTCGGCTGACGCCTCGGCTGGTGCCTGCTGAACGGGCGCCTCTTGCGGCGCCTGCTGGGACGCCTGCTCCGATCCTGTTGATTCCACCGCAGGGATCTGCTGTTCCCCGAACTTGACGGAAACAACCTTGGAAATGCCGCGCTGCTGCATGGTCACGCCATACATGACATTGGCGTGCTTCATGGTCTTTTTATTATGCGTGATGACAATGAACTGCGAGATCCTGGCGAACTCTTTGAGGACCGCGGAGAAACGGTCCACATTCGCCTCATCGAGCGCCGCGTCGATCTCGTCGAGAACGCAGAACGGGCTCGGATTAACGCGGAAGACCGCGAAGATCAGGGCAATGGCCGTCATGGTCTTCTCTCCGCCGGAAAGAAGGCTGATGTTCTGGAGCTTCTTGCCCGGAGGCCGCGCAATGATGTCAATGCCGGATTCCAGCGCGTTCTCGGGATCAAGAAGCACCAGCTCCGCGTCGCCGCCATTGAACAGGACCTTGAAATACTCACGGAACTGTTCATTGACCTTGGTGAACGTATCCACAAAGAGTTCGCGCGTGGTCTTGTTGATCTTGCGAATGGTCTGCTCGAGCGATGTCTTGGCTTCCAGAAGGTCGGCCTGCTGCTTCGTCAGGTACTGGAACCGCCCTTTAAGCTCTTCGAATTCCTCAATAGCCATGAGATTGACCCCGCCGAAAGAATCGCAGCGCTTGGCCAGCACATCGATCTCGGCTTTCAGGGCATCGGCATCCAGGGCCGGCCCCTCAACAACCTCGGGTGCGGGCATCGCGGCCAGGTCAATATTGTATTTTTGCAGCATGCGCTCTCTAACGGACTGCTCCTGGTGATCAAGCTGCTGGGCGCGCATGGCCATCGCATGGGCGCTGTCACGGCCGCTGGCCAGTTCCTTCTCAATGCCCGCGATCTGGGCGCGCAAGCTGTTGATACGCTGGGAAACATCCTTTTCTTCCGACTCAAGGCGGCTCTGGACATCCTTAAGCCCGTCCTTATCCGCGCGCAATTCCGCGGTCGACGCCTCCAGCCGGGCGATATCCTCGTGCAACTGGGCGCGGCGCGCGCCGAACGATGACGCCTCCTCGGCCAAACGGTTGATCTCGTCAAGATGACCGTTAAGGGTCGTTGTGAACATCTCAAGGTTGGCGCTCCAGGACTGCTCGCGCTCCTTCATGGCATTGATGCCCGACTCCATCTGCGCCAGCGCCACGGCCGCATCCTCGCGTTCCATGCGCTTGAACGCCAGGGACTCTTCCCGCGCCTTTGAGGACGCCTCGGCGCTGCGAATATCTCCGTCGAGAACACCCGTTTCACCGGTCAGCCGCCCTTCCTGCTCGTTAAGCCGCGCCAGGCCCGCGTCCGCTTCATGGATCTCGTGATCGACAACGTTCAATTCCTGCGCGATCTTCTGCGCGGCGGCACCGATATCCCCGTGCTGCGCTTCGCAAACCGACAGGCGCCGGTCTTCCGCGTGAACTTCCTGGGCCAGATGCTCGACCGTACGCGCCCGTTCGCTGATCAGCGATATCTTACCGTCGCGCTCAACGAACAGCCCCGCCAGCTCGGCATCAATGGCCGCGATCTCGGTGCCGATCGCCTGCGGATCAAGTTCAACGAACTTCGTCTCGCAAATGATCTCATACAATCCGGAAGCATCCATGCCTTCAAGGTGCTTGCGCAGGTCGTCCTGCCGCTCCAGGGGCACCTGATGGAAACTTTTGAGCTTGCCAATGAATCCGGTGTGCCTTTCCGACGGGGGTATGGGCGAAAAGAACCTGCCCGCGACCACCGGGTCCGGCATGTCCTGGTACTGCACATGCAATTTCTCAATGAATTCCTTCTGCGAGATCAGAAAAAGCTTCTTGCGCTCCAAGCCGTCTATCGACGCGTTGACGCCGGCAAGCTCCTGCTGGGTCGCGGCCAGCGCGGCTTTCTCGCCGCCCAGTGAATCCAAGAGCGACTGCCGCCGCGCCATGATCTCGCGCATGCCCTGCGCCAGGCCGTCAAGCTTGCGTTCGATCTCAACACGCTCGGACGAAACCTTGGACTGCTCGGCATCCAGATGCCGGCGGCGCGCCAGATACCCTTCACGCTCTTTCATAACCTCGGTCAGCTGGGCGCGCATGGCCTCCAGGCGGACGGTCATCTCATGGATATTTGTCTCATCAAGGGCAAGGGCCTTCTCATATTCCTGGATCATGGCCGTAATGGCCCCTGCAGCCGAACGCTTCCCCTCGAGGTCCGCGGCCGCCGCTGTGAACTCCACGGCAAAATCAGCCAGCATCTTCTCGAGCTCGGCGATCTTCACCTGTTCAAGGCGGCATTTCTCGACGAGCTGCTCTTTCTGTTCGGCCACGCGCTGCTCATTCTGCGCCAGGTTCTCCAGGCGCTCTTCATTGAAACCGATCTGGCGGTTGCCCAGCTCGATCTGGTTCTCCAGCTTCATGTCATGCGCGCGGACCTCCTGCACCTTCTGCTGCAGGTCCTCGAGCGCCACGGCCTCGCGCTCGACGATCTCGCGGAACTCCGTCAGCTCGCGCTCCATCGCCTCTTCAGAAGCTTTACGGGCATCGATCGCGTCACGGATGCCGCCGCGTTCACGGCTCACGGCGTCGATCTGGAAAAGCGAATAAACCTGTTCAAGGCTTTTAAGTTTCTCGAATTCTTCCTTATAACGCCGGGCTTTCTGGGCCTGACGCTCCAAAGACCCGATCTGGCGCTTAACCTCGACGACAATATCATTCAGGCGGATCAGATTGTCATCCGTTTCCTTGAGCTTGTTCATGGCCTCGCGCTTCTTGGCCTTGTACTTGGTGATGCCGGAAGCCTCATCGAAAAGGACCCTGCGGTCGTCGGGCTTCGCGCTCACCACCAGATCGACCTTACCCTGCTGGACAAGCGAATAGGACTCGGCGCCGACCCCGGTGCCCATGAACGCCTCGACAATATCCTTGAGGCGTGAAGGCTCCTTGTTGATAAGGTACTCGCTCTCGCCCGAACGGAACAGGCGGCGCGTGATGGTCACCTCATCATGATCGACGGGAAGAATGCGCTTGGAATTCTCGAAGGTAACACTCACCTCGGCGAAGCCCAACGCCAGCTTGGCATCGGTGCCGTTGAAGATGACATCTTCCATGGCGCCGCCGCGCAGCTGCCGGACGCTCTGCTCGCCCAAAACCCAGCGGATGGCGTCAAACACATTGCTCTTGCCGCAGCCGTTGGGGCCGACAATGGCCGTGATGCCGGGCTCGAAATAAAGCGTCGTCTTCTCGGCGAACGACTTGAAACCGAATATCTCAAGTTTCTTGAAATACATGGACCTTGACTCCATTGATCAGAACTTGTTATCGCGCGCTTATCCTGACGCCGCGGCAATATCCGCCGGGCCGCAAGACCTTAGTCAAGAGCAGTTTGGACTTCCGGAATACGCTGCGCCTCAGGCTCGTCGTCCATCCACTGGTCGATGCGGTCCTTGCGAAAGCGCCACAATCCGACGACTTTGACCGCCGGGATCTTTTCTTTCTTCACCCAGTCATAGACCGTGCGCTTCTTGACACGCAAATAATCCGCCACCTCATCGATGGTCATCAAATGCCCGAACTGCTCCATACGGCCCTCCCTTGGATGAACTTACAACATATTGAATATGCTGGACATGCGTCATACAAAATGTTGTGATTATACAACTTAATTTATCGGCAAGAAAGGCAGCTGTCAACAGATGAATGGGAATTTTTCAAGGCGGGATAATGACAAGGAGAAATGTTTTATACGTCCTGTGAACAAGCGCTGCAGTCTTCTTACATTTACAAGCACAGCTGACCGATCTTGACATCGGTCGTGAGGGCAGAAGGGGTGCTATCAACCTTTAGCACCCCTTCTGCCCTGCGATCTCTGCTTAACTCAATTCGGGAATGGCCGTCTTTTTCGCAACGATGACAATGCCTGATGCCGTGACCGCAAAACGCGTGCGGTCAAGCTCAAGGTCATGGCCGATCTTCTCGCCCGCGGGGATCGCCACCTGCTTGTCAACAATAGCATGCTTCAGCTGCGCTCCTTCGCCAACAACAACACCTTCCATCAGCACGGAATCCTCAACAACGGCATTCTTGCGGACAACGACCTGGGCGGAAAGGACCGAGCGTTC
>CAZXSE010000016.1:0-10738 GCA_964643325.1 uncultured Planctomycetales bacterium | reverse complement strand
TCCTGGAACCCGCAAATAAAATTCTTCTTGTCCGCTTCGATCACACCAAAATGGACTGATTCTTCCTTGGGCATCTTGATGCACGAGACCGAAACGTCCGCCTGATTGGCCAAATGCGCCTCGATCATCTTTTGATAATCCATCTTGTACAAATGGTCGCCCGCCAGGATAAGAACAAGCTCAGCACCATGATCATGGATCGCGTAAATGTTCTGATAGATCGCATCCGCTGTCCCTTTATACCAGTCCTCTCCGAGGCGCTGCTGCGCGGGAATGGGGTCAATGAACTCGCCCAACTGCGACGAAACAACGTCCCACCCGGCAAGAATATGCTTCTGCAAAGAAAATGACTTGTACTGGATCAGAACGAAGATGCGGCGCAGGCCCGAATTGATGCAGTTAGAGAGCGTAAAATCGATAATGCGATAGATCCCGCCGAAAGGAACTGCCGGTTTGGCCCTGTCGCGCGTCAGCGGATTGAGCCGTTCGCCTTTACCGCCGGCCAGAATGAACGTCAGTACGCTCCTTGCCATGACCTGTCCTTTCATTGCGCCAACCTCTCCTTTGCTTCTTTAAGTTTCTTGACGAGATCCTGGTCCTTGATATCTTTCCTGAGCGCGAGCGCATACGCCTTGGCTGCCCACGCATATGCCTTTTCTTCCATATAAAGGTCGCCGGCCGCAACAAGGTCCCTGGACGCATGCCCGGCCTTAAAGACCTGTTGCACTAATATATCATAAGCTTTTTCATATTGCTTCTTTTTCACCAGCACGCAAGCCCGGATGAAGGGCCCCGCGGGATCTCCCGCAGCCTCGTCAAGCCGGTCGGCCTGCTCAAGCGCGCGTTCATGGTCGCCCAGGTTCACCAGGGCCAAGGCCATACCGCGCCGCAATCTTACATCGCCCGTCGATTGCAACAGGGCCAGCCGAAAATTCGTGAATGCCCGCGCATGGTCTTTGCGCTTTTCATGAACAAGCGCCTTCACTTTATACGCATCCAAGTTTTCCGGAGCGACCGCCAAGGCTGCGTCCGCCTCGGCCAGGGCCTGGTCGTCAAAACCCATATCCATCAGCATGACCGCGCGATTCGTCTCTCTGTAAGGCGCAACACGCGCAGACCCCAACCGGCGCACATCCGATACCGGAGGGGCCCATTTCTTAAGATCGATCGCGCGGCGGCGGATGATATCCTTATGCGCCGGGATGTCGCGCAAAAAGACAAGGCCGTCATGCCCGAAATACACCAGCCTCCAGTCCGTCCTTTTAATAAGCTGCTTCATGATCCCCGCCGGCGGGCGCGAATAAGCCGCGCCTATCACGACCGCCTTCAGATCATACTGCGCCGCTGCTTCATCAAAAGTCTGGGCGTCGCCTTCTTCCCATATCTTGCGGTACACTTCAAAGAACTTCGCCCCGTACACTTCCGTGCGCCCGTCAATAAAGACCCTGATCCCGGGATATGCCCGGCCAACAAGATAAGCGCCGGTATTAAAATCATTGAACACCGGCCCCGTAATGTGCTCCTCCAGCAAAAAATCCACCGCCCCCGACGGGAACATGCGCTGAGCAACCCCCAGGAACTCGCTCTTGCGTTCATATTTATTGAAGTCGTAGTAGCCGTACTGCGCCATATCGCCGCCGCAGTTCAGCAAAAAAACAATAAAAGCGATCTTCGCCAGCCAGCCTGTCACATGCTCAAAAGGCCCGGCAATGAACCTGACCGGCAAGAACCGCCTCAGGTCCAGGTGCGCGATATTGAACAAGGTCGCAAGATAGGCAACGACCGCAAAATAGATCATGTTGCGCACCGCGGCTGCCGCAAAAACAAGCACCACGGCCCAGACCAGCAGCCATCCCACATGAACGCGCCGGATATTCAAGAGAAAGCTGATCGCGGACACAATGATCAGCGTCTTGAACTGGGCCTGGCTGGAAAACTCGAAGAACTTCGGCCATTCAACGGACGGCTGCAATTCCGTGATGAACTTGAAGAATATCCTGTTATCTCCCGACAAAGAGAACATCACCCGAAAAGGATACAAGGCGCCCTCGAGCATCAAGGGATTGGCGATCGTGCATGCCAGTACAAGCACCAGGGCGATCAATGTCCGGCGGTACGCTTCATCCGATAACAGGCCCTCTTTCCATCCCGCGGGAAGCGGCGCCACACGCCGGACGGTCTCTGCGAGGATAAAGACCCCGACCAGGGCCGGCCCCCAGAAGAAATACCCGTGCATGTTCGTCCACAGGATCTCGAGGGCCATCAGCGCGAACAGTGACCAGCGCTTCTCCATGGATGTAAAAAGGACCATCAGAAAAAGTATGAAATAAAGGACGCTGAAAATATCCGGCCGGACCGTGAACCGCGTCTGATAGACCTGAAACACAAAGAACAAGAGCGGCAGGATGACCAGCTGCCGGTCACCGCGATATGTCCAAAGCAACAGCAGCAGGAATGTCAGCACGACCAGAGCGGCCTGCATATAAAGCAATCCGTCCATGCCAAAGACCGCCTTGACCGAATAGACAATGGTCTGGAACAGCCACTCATGATTGACCCACGGCTTACCCGCGATGGTGCCGGAAAGGACATCCTGCGCCGGAACATTCCCGGTGGAGGTGATGATCTCCCCCATCTTGATGTGAAGCCACAGATCAAGGTCCTTGATCTCGACAAGTGAAGCGAACGCGATCACGCTAAAAAGGACGCCGAACGCGAGAAAGCCAAAACTTTTTGTCAGGTTTCGATAAAATTCAGGGCTCATGCCGCCACCTCGTAATCGAATGCCGCTTTCAATAATGTGCGCGTATACGCCTCGCGCGGGCCATTGAACAGTATATCCTTGTCAGCATATTCTACAACACGGCCCTGCTGCATGACCGCGATCTTTTTGCTGAGCCGCCGCACCGCGCGCAAATTATGCGAAATGAAAAAATAGGTCACGTCCATCCGCCGCTGTAATTCCTCCAGCATCAAAAGGATCTCCTGCTGTACCAGGACATCCAGCGATGATAAGACCTCATCAAGAATGAGCAGCCTGGGCGATGTCATGATCGCGCGCGCGATCGCGATGCGCTGGCGCTCTCCGCCGGAGAACTCATGCGGGTAACGCGCAAGGATATCACCCGGCATCTGCACCAGCTCAAGGACGCTGCGCATGCGCGTGAATTCCTCACCCGGCGTCATCCGGGGCTCCAGATAAAGCGCCTCTTTCAGGATCGAACGGACCGGATACCGCGGGTCCAGGCTGGCGAATGGGTCCTGAAAGACCATGCGCACTGCGCTCGCAAACCCCCGACGCCGGAGGCCCGGCCCTGAAAGTTCTTTTCCTTCAAATATAACACATCCCGCATCCGGCGCCATCAGCCCCATGATGATGCGCGCCAGCGTGGTCTTGCCGCAACCCGACTCCCCGACGAGGCTCAGGTTCTCCCCGGCGGCCACCTGCAGGCTGACGCCATCAATGGCTTTTACGCCGTTGGCGAACTTCTTGTGCATATGATCCACTTTAAGCAACATCCTACATCTCCCCGGCGGCCATGAGGGCCTTCGCATACGGATGATCCTTGCCGACCACACGGCCGCGTGAAAGGACCGTGACATCATCCGCCAAACGCTCCACCATCCCCAGATCATGCGCGATCAGCACGATCGATAGATCAAGTTCACGGCGCAATTTCCTGAAAAGCTGCATGATGCGCGCCTGCAGCGTCACATCCAGATTGCTCGTCGGTTCATCCGCGATCAACAGCGCGGGCCTGGCTGATAAAGCCATGGCCAGCATCGCCCGCTGGCACAGCCCGCCGGAAAGCTCGTGCGGATAGCTCGCGGCCACGCGCCGCGGGTCCGGCACCTCAACCAGCGAAAGAAGGTCCAGCATGGCCTGCCGCGCCATGCCTCCGGCCAGCGAACGGTGCGCCATCATCGCGGCAAGGATCTGATCCCCGACGCAAAAGACCGGATCAAAAGCGCCGGCCGCCTCCTGAAAGGACATGCTGATGCGCGCGCCGCGCAGCCGCCGCAAATCCGCCGCATCCATCTCAAGGATGTTCGCGCCGTCATGTAAGATCGCGCCGCGCTTGACCTGCATCGCCGCAGGCACAAGGCCCAGCATGGCCAGGCCCAGGGTTGTCTTGCCGCTGCCGGAGCCGCCGACAACGCCGACGATCCCCCCGCGCGGCACCTGCAATGACACATCATCCAGGATGAGCGCCGAGCGCTCCCCGCGCAACCCGATGGTCAACCCCTTGACGGAAAGGATATCAGTCCTCATGCCGCGATCCTTTCAGCATAGGGTCCCACGCATCACGCAGCGCGTCGCCGATCAGATTAAAACACATGACCGTCAGCGCGATGAAGAACGCGGGCCACAGTATCCACGGCGCGAACTGAATGCGCACAATGCTCATCGCCTCGGCCAGCATATTGCCCCAGCTTGCGTACGGGTCCTGGATCCCCAGCCCGATCAGGCTGAGCGCCGACTCACCAAGAATGTATCCCGGAACGGCGAGCATGACGGCGGAAAGCGAATACGAGACCGTATGCGGCAGGATGTGCCGGACGATGATCTGCATGTCGTTAAGCCCCATGGTGCGCGCCGCGAGGACATAATCGCGCTCTTTGAGCGACAGGCACATCCCGCGGATAACGCGCGCCAGCGACGCCCAGCCGATAAAAGAAAGGATAATGACAATAGCCGCGTAAACCTGCAGAGAATTCAATGTGTCGGGCACAGCCGCGCGCAAGGCCAGCAAGAGATAAAATCCCGGTACCATCATGATCATTTCACACAGGCGCATCAGGACATTATCCACGCGCCCACCGGCATATCCGGCGATCCCGCCGATCAAAAGCCCGAGGATGAATGAAACGGCAACACCCAAAAGCCCGATGGTCAATGACACGCGGGCGCCATGCACCAGGCGTGAGAAAATATCACGGCCGCGGCTGTCCGCGCCCAGCAAATAAACGCGACCCGGCGCATCCACGCTAAAAAGATGCCGGTCGCCGGGAACAAGGCCCAGGAACCGGTAAGGCTCTCCCTTGCCGAAGAATTTCACCGGATACATATCGCCGGTCTCTCGATAAATGCGCCGGCGGTATTCATCATACTGCATGTCAACCCCACGCACATGCGGCCCAACCCAATGCCCGTCGGTCGTGAACAGATGAATGGCCGTTGGCGGACAATAAGTATGCAGGCGCGATTCATCCCGCAGGGAATACGGCGCGATCACATCCGCAAAAAGCGCCGCAGCGTAAAGAATGCCCAGCACCCATAACGCCCCCGCGGCGATACGGTCCCGGGAAAATCTCTGCCATGCCAGTTGAAACTCACTCATGGTTTTATCCTTGGATCGGCTTTGGCCAGCGCGATATCGGCCAGCAGATTTCCGACGACAAAAAGCACCCCGCCCATCATCATGCTCGCCATGACCAGATAAATATCCTTGGACCTGACCGCGGTCAGCATCAGGCTTCCCAGGCCAGGCCAGCTGGTGATGATCTCCATGAGCGCCGCGCCGCTCAAGAGGGCCGAGAACTCATAACCCAAGAGCGTTATCATCGGATTCATGGCATTACGTAAAGCGTGAACATAAATGACCTGACGTTCCGGCAAGCCTCGCGCGCGCGCCGCCAGGATATACTGCCGTCCAAGGACCTCCAGCATATTGCCGCGCATGATCTTCTGCAATGCCGCGATCGAGCCGAGCGACAATGCCGTCGCCGGGATCACCAGATGCCTGAGAATATCCAGGCACCGCGCCCACCAGGAAAGGTCCGCCGCTCCCGGACTTTCCATCCCGCCCAAAGGCAGGATCCCTGTCAGGCTTGCCAGGAACAACAGGATCATGGCCACGAAGAACCCAGGAATGGAAAGCAATATGTACGCCACAAACTGGATCAGCCGGTCCGGCCACGATCCCCGGCGCAGCGCCACCCAAATGCCCAACGGGATCGCGATCATCCACGTTAACAGGAACGCTGCCAGCGATAGAATGAACGTATTGCCAAGACGGGGGCCGATGATCTGGGCGACCGGAACATTGTAATAAAAAGAATACCC
Organism: uncultured Planctomycetales bacterium; assembly: GCA_964643325.1. Taxonomy (GTDB): domain Bacteria; phylum Omnitrophota; class Gorgyraeia; order Zapsychrales; family Fredricksoniimonadaceae; genus Fredricksoniimonas. Next base: position 4,671 of record CAZXSE010000016.1, on the reverse strand, counting down.
CAGCTCTCCATGCGCCAGGCCGCCAAGCCAGTGCAGGTACTGCTGCCACGCGGATTTATCAAGCTGATAAAGTTTCTCGTAATAGGCTAGCGTGTCCGACGATATCTGCGGGTCAAGGCGCAACGTGTCCAGATAATTCCCGGGCGTCAGGCGCATGAGCATGAACGTCACCGCGCTCATAACGACAAGAAGTAGCAGCGCAATAAGAAGCCGTTTGCAGATAAAGCGTATCATTTGATATAGATCTCTTCCAGATTATGAAAGACCCCGCCATAAGGTGCGGGTTTCAAATTACCGAACCTGTTCTTCACGGCCACAAGACGGGCGCCGAGCGCGGTATAGATGAGCGGAAGCTCTTCGGCCACGATCTTCTGGAACTCATCATAATGCTCCTTGCGCCGGCCCTCATCGAATTCTTGGGCGGCCGCGGCAAAGATATCATCGATCTTCCGCTCCCATGCCGTCGCGGGCGTTCGCTGCGCCGGGTTCCACAAGTGCAGCTGGCCCGACGAGCGCCATACATTCTGCCCGAAATGCGGATCCACACCGCCCGTAAGCCCCAACACGACCGCGTCCCAATCGTACGTTGAGGTCAGTTTCGCCACCAGCGTATTGAACTCGACCAGCTGCAAGTTCACCCGCATGCCGACACGCTCCAGGTCGCTCCTGATAATGGCGGCAATATCCACGCGCTCGGTATTGTCCGCATTGGTATAAAGATTGAATTCCAGCTTGCGGCCGTCCTTGTCCTCCAGCACGCCGTCGTTATCCTGATCAACAAATCCCATTGCCGCAAGAAGGGCCCGGGATGCATCAAGATCAAAGGGGTATTTCCTCACATCCCCGCAATAAAAGAACCCGGCCGCCGGGCTTTCCGCGGAATCCTGCGGATACCCGAGCCCGTTCTTGACGATCGCGATGATACGCGCCTTATCAATGGCGTGCGCCACGGCCCGGCGGAACCGGACATCCGTGAACCACGCCCTCTGATGCGCGGCCACAAAAACCTCCCCCGTGGCAGGGTGCACGCCGGGATTCTGATTGAACACGATAAAACTGCTGCCCATATCCGCGCCGAGATCGTAAAGCGTAAAATCCTTCTTTTGCTCCAGCGGCTTGAGCAGCGGATAATCCATCCCGCGCGCGCTGTACGCGTCAAGCCCGCCCTCCATGAATTTCAAGAGACCCACATCAAGGCTGGGCACGATCACATACTCGATCCGCTGGATATACGGCAACTTATCGCCCTCAGGCGACTTCTTCCAATAATACGGATTGGCCTTAAGCGCCATACCGCGACCCGGCTGATACCGCTCGGGGATATACGGCCCCATGCCGACGATGGTGTCCAGAGGAGCGTTCACGCCCCACGTGAAGTTAAAGCTCCCGCTCCTGACCGCCGGCGCCAGCACATGCTCAGGCAGTATCTCCTGACTGAGGCTCCTTAAGAACGGCGCAAAGCGTACGGGCAGCGTGAAACGGACAGTCCTCGCGTCCAGCGCATCGACCTTGATCGGCTTGCCCTCGAGCATGAAAATATCCCGCGACGAACTGGGGATCTTGTCATTGAAGATCAGCTCATTGAACGTGAACGCCACGTCCCCGGCGCCAAACGGCACGCCGTCCGACCACCTTAAGCCCTCGCGCAAATAAAATGTCCACACCAACCCGTCCCGGCTCGATTCCCAGCGTTCGGCCAGATTGGGAATGACCTTGAGGGTAAAAGGATCGCTCGTTGTCAGGCCTTCAAACAGATGCGACGTGATCTCGGTAGTGGATGTTTCTTTGGCAAGGACGGGATTGAACGACTTGGGGTCCGAGGTCAGCGCCAGGACGAGGGTCCCGCCGTAACGCGGCGCGGCCTGGGCTTGCGGCGGCGCCATAAAAAAAGGGCACAGCAGGAATAACCCTGCCATGCCCTTGAACATCATTGAAGGTCCATTCATTTCGTGTCGGTCGCCGCGTTGATCACGATGGTCTGCGACGGCGCCTGATCGAACAGTTTCTCGACGTTCACGGTCGTTGCCTGCTGCCGCTCCGGAAGGTCCATGACCAGAGAGCGCTGCTTCTTGGAGGTCAGGATCCCGATGGCAATGCACGTGCACAGGAAAACGATCGCGAGGACCGTGGTCAGCCGGACCATGAAAACATTGGTCTGCGCGCCGAGAAGGTTCTCCGCCGAATCAAACCCCTGCGCAAGCCCGCCGCCCTTGCCCGACTGCATGAGGATCGTAACGATCAGAAGGACACAGGTAATAACATGGATGATGGTGATGAATGTGATCACAAAGGCTCCTTATTTCGTATTCCTGATGATCGCGGCAAAAGAATCCGCTTTCAGGCTCGCGCCGCCGACAAGCGCTCCGTCGATATCGGGCTGCGATGTGAGTTCCGCCGTATTCTCGGGCTTGACGCTGCCGCCGTACTGGATGCGCGTCGCCTCGGCCACAGCCTCGCCGAACATCTTCACCAGAAGATCGCGGATGAACTTGTGCACTTCCTGCGCCTGGGCCGATGTCGCGGTCTTGCCCGTGCCGATCGCCCAGACCGGTTCATACGCAATGACAACGGTCTTCATGTCGTCCTTGCTCATCTCCGCCAAAGACCCCGTGACATGATCCCTGACCACGTCAAAGGTCTTGCCGGATTCGCGCTCCGCAAGATTCTCGCCGACGCAAACAATGGGCTTTAAGCCGTACTTGAGCGCGGCCTTCAGGCGCTTGTTGACCGTTACGTTGGTCTCGCCAAAATACTGCCGGCGCTCGGAATGGCCGATGATGACATATTCCGCGCCCGCGGCCTTGATCATGGCGCCCGAAACCTCGCCGGTGAACGCGCCTTCCGCCTCCCAGAAAAGATTCTGGGCGCCGAGGGTGATCGTGCTACCCGCAACGACTTTCGCGACGTCCGTCAGACTGACGAACACAGGACAAACGACCGCCTCAACGGCTGTCTGCGCGCCGATCTCTTTCTTCAAGCCCTCGACCAGCGCCACCGCTTCCGCCGGGGTCTTGTACATCTTCCAGTTGCCCGCGATGATCTTCTTGCGCATAGGAATATCCTTTATTGATGAGCTTTGGCCCGTATGTTCAGCGGCATCCACAGCCGCAGCCGCAGCCGCCGGACTTCTTCTTGTCATTGAGCGCCGTGATCCCCGGCAGCTCCTTGCCTTCCAGATACTCGAGCGACGCACCGCCGCCCGTGGAAATGTGCGTCATCTTCTCATCCAGCCCGAACTTGGAGACCGCGGCCGCTGAATCGCCGCCGCCGATAATGGTCTTGACGCCCTTGTCCTTCAGAGAAGCCAGGTAGAACGCGATCTCTTTGGTGCCGTTGGCGAACGCGTCGCGTTCGAACACGCCCAGCGGCCCGTTCCAGATCACTGTCTTCGCATTGCCCAGGACCTTCTTGAACGCGGCGATCGTCTTCGGACCGATGTCCAGCGCCATGGTCCCGTCGGGTATCACGTCCACGATCTTTGCGTCATCGGATTCAAAATTCGGCGTGATCACGAAATCCTCGGTCATGACGATCTCGACGCCCGCGGCCTTGGCCTTGACGAGGATCTCTTTCGCCAGGTCGATCTTGTCCTTCTCCAGTTTGGAATCCCCGATCGCGATACCGCGCGCCTTCAGGAACGTGTACGCCATGCCGCCGCCGATCAGGATGGCATTGGCCTTCTTCAAAAGATTCTCGATCAAGAGGATCTTGTCCGAAACCTTTTTCCCGCCCAGAATAACGACGAACGGCCTCTCGGGGTCATTGATCGCCTTACCCAGATATTCGATCTCTTTGGCGATCAGAAAGCCGCTGACAGCTGGAAGATACGCCGCAGCTCCGGCGGTAGAGGCGTGCGCGCGATGCGCGGTACCAAAAGCATCGTTCACATAAATGTCCGCGAACGAGGCCAGCTCTTTCGCAAAAGCCGGATCATTCTTTTCTTCAGCCTTATGAAAACGCAGGTTCTCCAGCAGGACGACCTTCTCGGCCGAGGCCGCAAGTTCTTTCCTGACCGCATCTCCGACGCAATCGCTCAAGAGCTTGACCGGCTGGCCCAAGAGTTCCGCAAGCCGTTTCGCGGCAGGCGCCAGGGAGAAATCCTTCTCAAAGCCCGTTCCCGCGGGACGGCCCAGATGGCTCATCAGGATCACTTTCGCGGCCCCCGCCTCGATCACGTATTTAATGGTCGGCATGGCCGCGCGGATACGGATATCATCCGTGATCACATCACCGTCGAGCGGCACATTGAAATCAACACGGATAATGACCTTCTTTCCTTTAAGATCAACATCACGAACAGTCATCTTGCTCATAAGAAACCTCCAGGATCACCCGTTATTGCCAGACAGTTCCCGTATTATATATGGAGAAGCGTGTTTGTCAAACCCCGGCGGCCTTAAGCGCCGCGCTCTTTCTTCAATATAAGGCCCCCTGCCACAAGAAGCCCCATCATCAGCCACATCAGGCGGCTGAGCTGTACGGAATAGAACGTCGTATCCAGGCCGCTCTGGACCAGAAATCCGATCCATCCTGCAAAAAGGCCGGCCAACATGATGGAAAGCATGTCATCCTTGACCGGCATGATACTTCCCCATGCCAGATGTCCAATGCTCCACAAGAACAATAGAAAAAGGCCAAGCCCCACAAGGCCAAGCTCCGCGGCCATTTGCA
>CAZXSE010000015.1:11313-22297 GCA_964643325.1 uncultured Planctomycetales bacterium | reverse complement strand
CCGACGAGCGCGGCCGCATGATGACCGCAACTTCCCTGATCCGGCAACCCGTGCGGTGCGCCACGACAAGTGCCTCGGGCTCGGGATAATCATGCGGATAATAATGGGCGAACGTGCGGATCAGACGGCGTCCGCACGCGCGCATCCCCGACGTGGGGTCTGTCACAGCTTCACCGGTCAGGCAACGGATAAGAACGCGCAAAAAACGGATCCCGACGCGGCGCGCCTTCGATGACCTGAACCCTGCCCTGCCTGCGAGGAACCGGCTGCCAACCGCCATGTCCGCCTGGCCATCACGAACAGGCCCGATGAGCTGCGGCAAGAAAGCAGGATCATGCTGACCGTCGCCGTCGATCTGTACCGCGATATCATACCCGTGGGCCTCGGCGTAACGGTATCCCGTCTGCACGGCGCCGCCGATGCCAAGGTTGAGCGGCAATCGCACGACGAGCGCGCCGGCGGCTTTCGCGCGCGCGGCCGTATCATCAGCCGAACCGTCATCGACGACCAGGACGCGTCCGCCCTCAGGCAGCTGCGCAAGAGCGGAACGTACGGTATCAGCGATCGCGCCCGCCTCATTGAACGCCGGAATGATGACAAGGACCTTTGGGTTCATGAGGCTGATAATCCAAAAAGTTGTTTCATCTTCAACGACAGGCTGCAATCGATCGTCCTTGCGCCAGCCCGCATGAGCAGGCCTCCCCACAATGACGCGTCCTGATCCATGGTGATCCGGGCGCAAGGACATTTTTCCTTGATCAAGGCCGTCAGCCGCGCGGTGTCACGCGCCGGCATGAGGCCGGCGGTCGTGATAAAGATCTCCTGCACATCGCAACCCTCATCCATGGACAAGGCGCTCAATTGCTCAAGGGCGTGCAGGAAAAGCTCCCGGTCGCAGGATCTCTTGAGCAGCCAAAGAACAATGGCAATGACGACCAGTTGCAAGACCAGCGCTTTCGCGAGGATATTATCGGCGACAAAGAACTTGATGAGATCATCCATAGGTCAGATCTTTCCTGCGGACTTTAACAAAAGATACTTGGCCGCGAGATTTACCATAGCGTCCTTCTTATCATCCGGGGCTTGTTCGTCAGGATGCACCCCGTCGAAAGGAAAAGGCCGTCCGTCCGGAAAATGGCCCCGGGCATTGACCAGGGCCAGCGTTGAACCGTCGGAAAGGTCATACAAACTTTTAAGAAGGACCTGCCCCGCGGTATCATCGCCGATGATCACGGCGCGCTTACGGTCCTGGAGCACGCCGGAAAAAAGCTCGGCCGCGCTGCCCGTTCCTTTGTCCACCAGCACGGCGAGCGGCCAGTCAACATGATACTGCGGCGGAAGGATCGGGATGTCCAGCGACGACTTCGGGCGCGCGCGCCCTTCGAAATAAACAAGCTCCTGCCCGTTCGGCAAAAAGAACGCCGAGATCGCCCGCGCGGCCAGCGGCGGGCCGCCGGGATTACCGCGCAGGTCGATCACCAGGCCCCGGGGCTCCCTGACGGCGATCTCGCCGAGCAGGCGGGCAAAATCCTCGGGCGTGGCCTGGTTGAATTTTTGCAATTCCAGGCAATAAACGCCCGCGACATCCGTCGGCCTCTCAAAAACACCCTGCTTGAAATATTCACGGCTCACCGCGGTCAGGGTCCGCAGCTGCCTGTCCTTGCCGGAAAGATAATCGATCGCGATCGCGGCGCCTTCAAGAGGGTTCAGTTTGTCCTGCAAGGCCTCCGCTGCCATCGTCGCCGCGCCCGCCCCGTCAAAGCGCACGATAAGGTCGTTCGCGCGCAACCCCTTGGCATACGCATCGGACCTTGGCTCAATGAAATCAACGCTATAACCCTGATCGACCGGATGCCCTTCAATGCCAAGGTCGATCTTCTTGCCATAGACCTCCTTAACGAATTCCTGGGCGGGCTTCGGAGGCCAGTAACGCGAGAACATATCATCCGGCTGCTTGAGCGCGTCGACCAGATAGGCGGCGCTGCGCCAGCGGACATAATCACTGCTCTTGCCTTCCAACAGGATGCCGGGATAGATCTTCTCATCAAAGATCTTGAGGAACCGGTCAAAGTCGGAACGGTGGACCTCGAAATAATAATTCTCGGCCATCACCTTGTAGACTTCCTCAAAATAAGAAAGGCATGCCTCACGGGATGACCCGGCGGCGGGCGCAAGGGTCTTGCCGTCATCAGGATCCCCGCCAAGAACGGATGTCCCCGGGCACAACAACAATACGCCCGTCACCAGGGCCGCGGCCATACGGTTCAACTGCACATTATTCCTCCAGACAGACGGTCATTCTAGCATCAAGACCACGCCCGCGACAAGGCTGTTTTGAACGACGGAAGATCGATCGCGATATTGGCAAGGAAATCCTGGTGCGCGCGCGCCCTGCGGTAATCCGGCATCCGCGGCGGCATCTTTAAATAGCGCGCCACCAGCGCTATATCGAACCCGTGAAGGATGGTTCCGTGGTGCAGGATGTGCGTACGCCCCCGCCGCTGGGCATTGCCCGAGAACTTCTTCTCGTCCGCGGACAAGACCAGATCGCAGACCGGGCGGAACTCGGCGGTAATGCCGCAATCACCAAGCGCCGCAATGACCTTCTCCAGGATGCAGGCATAAGAACGGCTGATGCTGTTAAGTTCGGGGCGCTTCTCGCGGGAAAGGACCAGCGTGAAATTCAGGCATCCCGGCCCCTGCAGCACGGTCCCCCCGCCGGAAGACCGGCGCAGCACCGGCACTCCCGCGCCGGCGCAGGCGTCCAGCCTCACATCCGCCGCCGCGTCGCACGTACGGCCCAGCACTACAAAATAAGATGATGACCCCCAAAAGCGCAGCGCTTCCCCGCCGTCTTCTTTATCGGCGCGGCGCAAAAGTTCATCGTCATGGTCAAGATTATGCTGAGGATCCGGAAAAGAAAGGTCCTCGACCTTCATGTCCGGGGGGCTTGAGGATCGAAAAAATTAACGTTCATCTCCCGCGCCGCTTTTGTTTCATCCGGGCGGGCAATGGGCATGGTCGCCGGAAAAGAATGGAACGCGCCGGGGTCCTTGCGGGAAAGTTCGTCCGCGGCGATCATGGCATCGATAAAAACATCCATGCTTTCTTTGCTTTCCGTCTCCGTCGGCTCGATCATGATGGCTTCCTTGACCGTCAGCGGAAAATACACCGTCGGCGGATGCATGCGCCGGTCAATGAGGAATTTCGCGATATCAATGGCGTGCACCCCGCGCTCCGTCTGGCGCGCGGCGGAAAAAAGGCATTCATGCATGCAGATGCGGTCGAACGCGATCTGGTAATGCCCCTTAAGGCGCGCGCGCATGTAATTGGCGTTGAGCACCGCGTGATCGCTGGTTGCTTTAAGCCCGTCGCCACCCAACAACAACATGTACGCATACGCACGCAGGATGATCCCGAAATTCCCATAGAACGACGCGATATAGCCGATTGAATCAGGGAAATTGTAATCCAGCGCGAACGTGCCGTCCTTGCGCTTGATCACGCGGGAGACCGGAAGGAACTGTTCCAGCTTTGCTCCCACGCCAACAGGACCCGACCCCGGACCTCCTCCGCCGTGCGGCGTGCCAAAGGTCTTGTGAAGATTAAGATGCACCAGATCAAAGCCGACATCCCCCGGACGGCAGCGCCCCATGGTCGCGTTCAGGTTCGCTCCGTCGTAATACATCAGCCCGTCCACCGCGTGCACGAGCCGCGCGATCTCGCTGACCTGGGAATTGAAAACACCGTGCGTGTCCGGGCTCGTCATCATCAACCCCGCGACCTCATCCGTCAGAACAGCCTTGAGCTTGTCGATATCCATGCCGCCTTTTTTGTCGGAAGCAACGGAAATGATCTCGTAACCCGCCACCGCAGCGCTCGCGGGATTGGTGCCATGGGCGGAATCCGGAATGATGATATATTTCTTTTTGTTGCCCCTGGCCTTGTGATACGCGGCCATGAGCATGATGCCGGTCAGTTCACCGTGCGCGCCGGCCAAAGGCTGCAGGGTGAACGCCTTCATCCCCGTGATCTCGGCAAGCCAGTGTTCGGTCTCGTGGAGCACCTGCAAAGCGCCCTGAACATAACGCTCGCCGCCCTTAAGCTGGGGCAATAGCGGGTGCAGATCAGCGAACCCGGGCATGGCTGCTGCCTTCTCGGTGAATTTAGGATTGTATTTCATGGTGCAGGAACCCAGCGGATAGAACTGGGCATCGACGGAGAAATTCAACTGCGACAGCTGCGTGAAATGACGCACCACATCCAGTTCGGAAACCTCAGGCAACGCGGCTGGCGCGGCGCGCAGGAACTTTTCGGCGATCACGGCTTTGACGGGCACATCGGAAACAGGCAATCTGAATCCCTGGCGGCCGCGGCAACTCTTTTCAAAAATGAGTTTCATTGCAGCACCTGCCCTAGCGCCTGCGCATACGCCATGATCTCTTCTTTGGTCCGCTTCTCGGTAACAGCGACCAGAAGATAGTTGTCCATACCTTTATAATAACGGCCCAACGGGAATCCCGCGGCAAAGCCCAGCGGGATCATGGCCTCAACAACATCCGCCGCATCAACAGGCAGGCGGACGCTGAATTCATTGAAGGTCGGTGATGACCGCTTGACCTCGACACCGGGGACCTTTGCCAGCTGCTGGCGGGCGAACTCGGCCTTATCCATGTTAAGTTGCGCAAGATCGCGCAACCCCTCACGGCCCAGCAGGGACATGAATACGGACGCTTGCAAGGCGCATAATGCCGCGTTCGTGCAGACATTGGACGTCGCCTTCTCCCGGCGAATATGCTGTTCACGCGCCTGGAGGGTATTAACAAAACATCTCTTTCCCGACGGATCGACCGTGGCGCCCACGATGCGGCCGGGCATCTGGCGGATATATTTCCGGCGCGTTGCCATGAACCCGAGATACGACCCGCCGAAACTCAGCGGCAATCCCAGCGACTGCCCTTCACCGGTCACGATATCGAACCCCATTGCCGCCGGCGTCTTAAGCACGCCCAGGGCCACGGGATACACGCTCGCGACGGCCAGGGCCCCGCAGGCATGCGCTTGCGCGACGATATCCGTGTGATCGTCGATCGCTCCGAAGAAATTCGGGTTCTGCAGGATGACCGCCGCCGTGCTCTTATCGCACAATCCCGCCACGGCCCCGCGATCCGCCTGTCCATGGACCAGCGGCGTTTCAACAAACTCCACATGAAGATTGTGAGTGTATGAACGAATGAGCTTGCGGTAAATAGGGCTGACGCCGCCATCCATCACGATCTTGTGGCGCCCTGTGATGCGGACGGCCATCATCACGGCCTCGTACAATGCTGTTCCTCCGTCGTAAAGCGACGCGTTCGATACATCCATGCCGGTCAGGGCGCAAATACCGCTCTGATACTCGAAAAGTCCCTGCAAGGTCCCCTGGGCGCATTCCGGCTGGTACGGCGTGTACGCCGTGTAGAACTCGCCGCGCGAAATAAGAGCAGGACAGGCGGCCGGCACATAATGATCGTAGAACCCGCCGCCAATGAACGGCACCAAAGCCCCGGTGTTCTTCGCAGCCATCAGGCGCAAGCGCTCCATGACCTCGAACTCCGAAAGCCCTTGCGGAAGATCGAACGACTTCGGCGCGTGCTCCGGCCTTATGTCAGCGAACAATGCGTCCACGCTTGCGACGCCAACGGCCTTGAGCATGGCATGAACATCATCATCTGTATTGGGAATATAGGGATTCAAAGAAGGGTCCTGGTTCTTTTAAGAGCGCTACTACAGAAGATCACTCGTCGTGATCAACTTCTCCGTCGCGATCAAGGCTCTCAAGATAACTCTCATACTCCGACGATGTCATCAGATTGGACGCCTCGTCCATGTCGGAGACCGTGATCTTCGCGATCCAGCCCTTGTCGTAACAGGAACGGTTGATCAGGCCCGGGTCCGCGGAAAGTTCGTCGTTCACTTCAACGATGCGACCGGACATCGGCGAGAAAATATCGCTCGCCGACTTGACCGACTCAAGCGCCGTGAGCGGCTCGAACTGCTCAAGCTCCTTGTCCGCGGGCGGAAGCTCCACGAACGTGATATCACCAAGCGCGTTCTGGGCGTACTCCGTAATGCCTACCGTGCCACAGCCATCCTCGATATTGATCCATTCATGTTCTTTGGTGTACAGGTAGTGGCCGATGATCTCCATATACTTCTCCAGTTACTTCTTTAACGAACCGTCCCGGTAGAACGGTCCCGTGACCGCCTGGGCGCCCACTTTCATTTTTGCATCCCCAAATATAATATCTTTGCCAACATCCGTAAACTCTTTTTTGAGAAATCCTGTGCCGATGCCGGTGCCAAGCGCGGGGGCGAACGTGCCGCTGACAACGTCGCCGACGGCCGTTCCGTCAGGCAGGAAAAGCATATGCCCCTGCCGCGGCGCGCGGCGGCTGCCGGATATGAAACGGATGATCCTGCGCTGCCCCGCGGCTTTCCTGGCAAGGCACGCCGCCTTGCCGATAAAATCCTTATCAAGGTCCATGAAACGCGCCAGGCCCGCCTCGACCGGCGTGATATCCTCGGAAAGTTCGTGCCCGTAAAGAGGGTACGCGACTTCGATGCGCAGTACATCCCGCACCCCAAGCCCGGTCGGACGAACGCGCCCGTCGGCAAGGACCGCGTCCCAGATCTTCGCCGCCTTATCCCACGGATAATAGATCTCGTACCCGAGCTCGCCCGTGTATCCGGTCCGGCTGACGATGACCCTCTCGCCGAGCACATCAAAAGTATCGAACGTGTAATGCGTCAGGCCTGCAATACCGGGGATCAGCGCCTTGAGCACATCGCGGGACAAGGGCCCCTGAACATCCAGCTTGGCCGTCTGGAAAGAAACATCCGTGAACGCCGCGCCCGGCGCAAGGTGCCTGCGGAAATGCGCCGCATCCTTCTCGATGTTCGAGGCATTGACAACGACCATCCAGCGCGCCGCAGCAAGGCGATAAACGATCAGATCATCAATGGTGCCGCCCTGTTCATTGAGCGCCATGCCGTAGCGGCATGTGCCAACAGGCTGATCCGCGATCCGTTGCGTCACGATGCGGTCAAGGCCGCAACCCACGGGATCGCCCTCGATGATGAACTCGCCCATATGCGAACAGTCAAAGATGGAACAACCCTTACGGTTGGCCTCATGCTCCTTGAGGATCCCTTCGGGATACTGGACGGGCATTTCCCATCCGGCAAAACCGACCATTTTCCCGCCGAGAGCAACATGCGCGTCGTAAAGCGGCGTCCGTAACAGTTTTTCTTCTGATGTCATGTTATTCCATCCACGCGTCAATGCGTACAATGTCCCCTTCGCGCACGTCCCGCGCCATCGGCGCCGGGATCACACTGCCGGAGACCTCCCTAGCCTTGCCTGATGCATACTGCACGGCCAGCCTTGTGATCTGCGCGCGCCCCGCGCCGAACGTGTCCTTATGGCGCGGATTATGATAGACCACGAGCGTCCTGCCCATAAAATTGAACGCGTACGTATGCGCCGGCAATTCGAGCGTCACGCCATCCCCCGCAATGGTGTGATACGGGACCGTGGCCTTCTCCGACGTAAAACATTCCCCCTTAAGGACGGGGCGCAAGGCAAGCTCAAGTTCCCCGCGAGAATTGACCCCGAACGGCGCCGGGCCTGCGTTCATGAACATCCACATGTGCACGAACTCGGCTGTGCTCCCGGAAAGCCTGGCCACAAACCCCTGGCCGTGCAGGCTCTTGTCCGCGTGCGCACTGGAAACAATGAACGAAGAATTCTCAAGGATGCTGCGGCCATAACGGACCGGGTCCATGAACGCAACACAGCCCTTGAGCAGGTCATCGTAGAACTGCGTGTACAGCCCACAGCGTAAAAGCTCGAGCAGGTACTTGTATTCCATGTGCAGCCAGATGGATTCATTCTCAAGCCATCCACGCGGGAACACCCGCGTGCGGCCGATCTCTTCGGTCTCGGAGGTGATATCCGCGTTGACCTTGTACATCCCCAGCGCCTTATCGAACAGAGCACTCTTTTTCACGCGCCCGTAAAGCACCTGCGCCCGCTCCGGGTCGCGCTCGCAACGCAAGGCATGCACCAGCCCTTCCAGGAAAAGCGGCATGTCGTGGCGTTCGAACTCCAGCGGGCGCACGAAAGGCCCCTCCTTCGCCGGCGGCACGTCGCCGATCAGTTCATGCTGCGTAACCTTGTAGTAGAAATACGTCGGAAAGAGCCCGTCAAAACGGCGCGCCCGGGCCACGCCCTCGTCAACCTTGTTCACCACGGCCTCCAGGAAGAACCGGATGTCCGCAATGCTGATCTCTTTCGCCACGCCGCTGATGCCGCTGCGTACTTTCTCGCGGTAGTCCTCCTTGAGGGTGTTCGAGCGCCTCCAGTAATCAAGCGCCGCGGGCTTTTCGTCGAGAACTTCGGTCAGCGCCTGGATGAACGCGGCCAGCTCCTCGAACACCGCGACATTCTCGCTGGCATCCGCGCCGGAGCGCTCAAGCGCGTCGAGCGCGAACATGGCAAAACGCTTGAGCTCAAACGTCTCGCAGAGCGACGAGCCAAGAAGCCCGGGGAGTCCGTTGAGAGAGTCGTACCAGCTCGGCTTGCCCGCTTCCATCTCAATGCCCATCCCGCACGGATCAAGGGTGGCGGCCTTATTGGCCACCAGGCATAATATCTTCACCAGAAGATTGGTCCCGTAAACATCACCATGGCCATGGTGCACACGGAGCTTCTGCCCCTTGCTGTGGTCTTCTTTACCCTCATGCAGCGAATAATACTGCCGGACGCCGCGAGGGGTAAGAACGTAACGGCGCTCCCTCGGCTGAACATAGACCGCGTTATGATAGAAGGTGAATTCCCTGTTCGTCAGGAAGATCTGCCGCAGGTTCTCGGGATATAAAGCCAGATAACTTTCCAGAAGGTCCAGATTATACGCCCAATGATCGCTCCAGAAACCTTCCCCATGCTGGGCGGTCTCGGATTTCCGGCAAACGCCCAGTACAAGGCCCAGGAATGCCCGGGGGCTCACGTTCAAGCGGATATCATGGTCCACCATGAAATTGAAAAGATCGCCGGGCATGAAGCCTTTCTGAAAGAACTCCTTGAGCGCCGCGACATTGCCCGACCTGACGCAAGACTTGATCACCTTGTCGATCTTGCCCTCATCCTCGGCCATGAACGCCATGCCGCAAACGACCAGCGGATTGTACCCGTCGGCCTGGCTAAGGGAGAAGAAATTCACGACCGCGCTTTCTTTGAGGTCCGGATTGAACCAGACATCATTGCGGCGGTTCTGGTTCACATCGCGATAATTACCATTGCCCTGAGATAAGAACGTGGGCGCCAGTTTGAAGAAATTATAGTCGCGCTCCAGGTCGCCATGCTTGCGGCTGTACACATTGAACACCGCGGGCCCCGTGCTGGTCTGCAGGCTCAGCGGCAATCCCCCCCTAAGGACATTATCAAGGAACGTCTGCCCGGCGTAGGCATTGAACTCGCGGCAGGCGCCGTGCGTGAACGCCAGCGACTTCACCCCTTCCACAAGCGCCTGGTTGCGTTCGCGTTTGCCGGCAATGAACCCTTTGGCCACCGATCTTTTGACATACGTATTCAGCTCATGCACGCTGCGCGCAAAGCCGGTCAGGCTCACCACATCCTTGACGCCCCCCGCCTTGAGCACAAAACGCGCGTGGCTCATGGCGGCCGGCGTGCGGTTATCCGCCTGCTGTGAACGCATCACGCTAAAATCCTTCTGTGCCAGGAAAGCTTCGGGCATGGCAAAGTCCGTTGCCTGGCCAAAGATCATCTCGGCCTCGACAACAGGATCAAGCAGGGTGCCGGGTTTTGCCTTGGGATCAAAAGCAAAATAAAAATTCCCTTCCCGGATATGATTGACCTGCGGCACATCCGCGGCCTCGACATCAAGCTGGAAATAAGGCGCCTTCTTCTGAAGATTGCGGACCTTATACCACGCCTCAATGGTGCGGCACATGTTCTTCATGACCCAGTCATTCTGGCCAAAGGGCATGATCAACGGAAGCCCGTCGAGAAGATCGACCGTCAGGGATGACCTGGAAATGTTCCTGACCGTCAGGGTCCGGACCAGGCCGGCAAAGGGCTCCTCAGGGACGGTGAAATAATTGACGGTCACAGCAAGGCCGAGGGTTGTGTTCACTTCCTCGATGGTAAGATCATGGGATGTGATCATCATGGTCTGGCGCGTCTTGAAAGGCGAACCCGCGGCGCTGCCGAACGGCTCGTAGAACTTCTCCAGAGAACCCTTTTTCACTTTGAGGAACGTGCGGAACCCGTGACTGGCTGTCAGGCGGTATGCCTTGTTGGCCGGCTGGAACTCCATGATGGCCTTGTCTTTGGATTCAATGCCGAAGGAAGCGATGCCCTGCCCGCGATTGGTATAGAACACCCACATCGGGATGCCCCACTCACCGGCGATACCGGGAAAGAAATCCGCGAAAGGCTTCTTCTGGTTGTAATTCTCGATGACAAAGACGCCATCCGGGCGCAAGTACTGTTCTGCTGGCTTCATGCCGCTCCTTTGGATTAGAAAGGCTCTTTTGTTCTCCTGATCAGGTTGTAATACCCTGACAGCTTGATCCACAGTTTCAGACCCGCATCCGTATCCTTGACGCGGATACGCTTGATCTCATAGAGGTCTTTTCCCGTACGGTCATGGCCGCGGTTCGTCGCGCAAGCGGCCCTGTAACCGGCAGCACGAACTATTTCCTTCACATCATTGCTGAACCCGCCCACAGGATACGCGATGAACTCAACCGGCGCGTCCAGCGCCTCCTCGAGCATCCGCCGGCTTTCCGTGATCTCCCGCACGCGCTCATCGTGCGTCACATCCGGCAAATAAGCCCCCGTCACGGTATGGCTCCCGAAAGAGATCCCGTTCACCGCCATTTCCCTGACCTGGGCCGTTGTCAGCCGCCCCGGCTTGTC
>CAZXSE010000015.1:4878-11213 GCA_964643325.1 uncultured Planctomycetales bacterium | reverse complement strand
GGCACCCGGTACTGCGCCGGAAGCCAAACCGCGCCCAAGATCAGGATCGTCGAGAGAACAGAACAAATAATGGATATAAAAAGATACTTCTTCTTCATGCGGGGAGCCTAGAGCGCGGCCAGCTTTCCTTTGACCAGTTCACTGACCAGCTTTCCGTCCGCGCGCGCGCCCGTCCTCTCGCGCACCAGCTTCATGACATTACCCATATCCTTCATGGAGGCGGCGCCCGTCTCCCGGATCACGGCATCGATCGCCGCGCCGATCTCGTCCGCCGACATTTCCTGGGGAAGATAAACCTTCATGATCTCCATTTCGGCCCGTTCCTTGGCCGCAAGCTCGGGCCTGCCGCCCTTCTCGAACTGCTCGATCGAATCCTGGCGCTGTTTGATCTGTTTCTTGATGACCGCCACCACATCATCATCACTCGCCGCGTCCAGCCTGCGGTCAACTTTCACCTGCTTGATCATGGCGCGCAAATAATTAAGGGCGCCGGATCTTTCCGTCGCCCTGTCCTTCATGGCCTGAATATAATCTTTATTGATACGTTCTTCCAGCGACATGATATTTCTCCTGTGGGATCTTTCAATAAGTTCTCAAAGCTAAGGGATTATATTAATAACTTTATTCCGTGATTTCAATCCCTTTATTATCTGTATCCGGGAAGCGCGGATGCCGTAATGCCGGGCCAGAAAACCGACCAGGGCCTCGTTGGCTTTGCCGTCCACGGGCGGCGCCGTCAGATAAACCTTGATCCCGGCGGTATCTTCTTTAAGAAGTTCTTTCTTCGCACCGGGAATGACTTTGATCTTCAGGGCCATGGCGCACGCACCAGAACTTTTTCCGGAATATCCTTAAAAAAAGACAGGCGAAGCCGGCCTATGCCAGCTTCGCCTGTTCCGCCTCAAGCGGAAAACATTACTTGAACTCGACCTTGATATCGACTTTGGCGCCCTGGCGCTTCTGGGAAACGTTCTTGCCATCCTTGACAAGATACCCGTTGTTGCCGTAAAGCATTTCGAGCCTGTCACGTTCTTTCTGCGCCGCGATCCTCGCCTCCTGCGCCTGCTCCTTAAGAACATTCATATTCTTCTTTACCATCCTGATGTGATCCTTGAAGCGCGCGATCTTGGCGCGGCCTTCCGCCGTATCGCCCACTTCAGGCTGGAACAGGGACAATTCTTTGCGCGCCAGCTGCAGGTCGGTATCAAGCTGTTTGTTCTTTTGCTTGAACACATTGATCATGCCCTCAAGAGCCTCGCCCTTGGCCGCAGCCTTGGTCTTGTAACGCTCTAATTCCTGGATCCCCTGCTTGAGCTGATCGTTCATCTGTTGAACGGACAACAATGCGTTGCGGGCGGTCGTCAGTTCTGTGTTAGCGGCCTGCAATTCCTCGGTCAGGTTCGCGACCTGCTGCTTGGCCTCATCCAGGGCGACCTTGGTGACCTTGTATTCCTTGACATAATGACGAAAATTCTTCGACTGGTCGTCCGCCGCGGTCTCGACCGTCAGGACCGCGCGCTCGAGCGTGTGGTAATTGAAATACCACATCACCAGGGAATATACCGCCAGGGCCCCGATGACCACCAGAAGGATGATGCGGATCTTTGTGTCTTTCTTATTGTCTGCCATACCAGTCTTTCGTCCCTTCTCTATTATAGTTCACACCGCCATTGTCCTGCCCCGGTGGAATATACTGAATGTGGAATAGTATATCCATCACGACGGAAAAAAACAAGAAAAAATCAAGCCGACCGAATTTAGCCTATTTCTTCTTAAAAAGATCAAAAACCGCGTTCACGGCCGCCGCCGCTTCCGGCGTTCCCAGGACTTTTTGCAACTGCTCGCCGCCGCGGGCGGCAAGGAGCTTCTGCGCCAGATAAGCCGCATCCGGCATCACCGAAGGGCCGGCTAAGGGCCCCTTGATATTGACAGGAACATAAATACGGCCTTGTTCATCCTTCAGGGCTCCAAGGTCCTGAGCGCTCCGGGCCAGCTTCTCCGAAAGCGCGGCCTGAACGCGGATATCGGCCGTTGCATCGATCGTCCCGGCCAGCGCAATCGCCCCTTTGAGCTGCGCCTGCAATTCAGGGGTCGTCATCTCGCTCGTATCAATATGAAAGACGCCCTCTGAAATGTTCCCTTGAATGCGGCAGGCTTCAAAATGCGTGATGCCTTTCCTGACATCCTCCCGGGCCGCCTCAGGCAGATCCGCCATCACGCTCTCCAGAAGGCCGGGCATCATGGGGATCTTTCCAAGCCCAAGGGCCAGAAGATTGACATCATGAAGAACGCCGTCCTTGAGCTCGCCCTTGACGTCCCCGCTGAGCGAAGCCATGACCTCTTCAGGGGTCTTACCGGAGAACTTGATATTGCCGGAGGCAAAGAACATCCCGCTCATATTCACAGGAGCCTTCAATGCATCAACGATCTTCTTAAGATCGACCTGTTCAATGTTCACTGTTGCCCCGACGACCGGAGCGGTCATGTACTGCATGATCAGGGCATTGCCGCGCACCACGCCATCCGCAACAGCAGCTGAGAACGACGTGACATCGACCTTCTGCGCATCAATATCCGCCGCAAAAGAAATGTCGCTGACCGGCACGGGAACTGCCCCGGCAACGACCAGGCCCTTGTCAAGGCGCGCGCCGGCCTGCAATCCTTCAATGCCTTTAGCTCCCGCTTTCACATCAGCTGCCATAAGATGCAGGACCCCGCCCAGCTCTTTCAACGCCAGGGGCCTCAGCATGGACAGCTGCTCATCCACAACAGACGCAACGATCGCGGCAAGATCTGCATCGACCGCCACATCCCGGACGCGAACGGCCTGGCCCGCAACATCCAGTGACGCCCTGCCTTTAAAAGAAACATTCTGCTGTGCGGAAAAGAGCGCCATCTTCCCGGTAATATCGAACGGGGATGTCAGCGAAAATCCATTCACACGAACATCGATATGATCAACGGTCAACGCGAGCTGCGGCGTAAACGATGCATCCACATAAGTGACGCTCGCATTCGTGATCTTCAGATCGTTCACCAGAAGCGCCGGAACAAGAGCAACGGCCTTGTTATCTTCGGCCTTCACGCCGGCGCCCTGGCCGCCGAGCGTCGCGGCATTGACAAGGCCTTCTTTAGAGCGGATCACAACGGCCTTGAGGCCGTCAACAACGATCTCCGTCATCCGGACCTTGCCCTGGAAAAGCAGCGCGCCGATATTGACACCAACATTGATATGCCCGACCGATACAAAAGGCGCGGCCGAAAATACCGGGTCATCGGCCAGAACAATATCACTGATCTTCAAGCTGACCCCTTGCGCAAGAGAAATGCCAAGGTCAGCGCGGCCCACGGACAATTCACGGCCCATGGCCTTGCTGGCCTGCGCCGTGATCTGCGGCAGGTGCTTGTTCACATCGAATGTCTTGATAAAAATGAACGCCCCGGCGATCACAAGGACGAAGAGGCTTACCAATACAATGATCGCGATCTTAAATGCTTTCATGCCTTAATCCCTTCGTGTGCGTTCCCGTATCCGCTCCATCTGCTGCCGCAGGCGCTCCTGCTGATCCTGCGTGCGCGTCTTCTGCTCTTCCATGTCAGTCCTTCTTTTCTCCTCAGCCTCACGGATAGCTTCTTTTTGCCGGAGCTGGCTGTCATCAGCCGCAGGCTCCGCATCTGCCGCAACGGGCACGGGCCTCGTAAAAAGCATGCGTGCCATATGCGACGCGAAAGGCGTGCGCAAGAAAAGAGCGAAACCGGCGCTCAAGATGATCGAAAGAATGATCAGCAGGATCCACTGCCTCATGCGGTCCATCCTCGTGCTAGGGCCATTGTTCTTTTCAGGATCACGGCGAGGAAGCCTGGGCCGCGCCCTGCGCAGCCTTCGGCGACAAACGTTCGAGGTCCTTGAGGTACTTGCCGGTCTTTTTATACCCCTTGATCAGTCCATCCACTTCGGTGAAAGACTGCAGTGAATCGTCATAGGACCTCTTCTTATAAAGATCAACGGCCTCCTGATAAAGCCTGTCCACGCCTTCTTCAAAATCCTTGCGGATGGCCTGACGCTGCTCTTCAAGCTGCTTCTTCTCCCGGGCAACGGCATCCTGAATGGCAACCGACGCTGTTGCCTCCGGAAGAACGGCCGCCTTGACCTCGGGCGCGGCAGGCAGCGGCTCATTAAGGATCGCCGCGACCTCCTGCTGATTGCGCCGGATCAATTCCTGCTGCTGCAAACCTTTGTCCGTGTCAGGCGCCTGTTCGGCGGCCAGCCTTTTCTGCTTGATGGCATCATCGGCGGCCTGACGCTGCGCCTCTTCCCGGCGCAGTGTTCTTTTCGACTTCTTTGCCTCCCGGACAACACGCGCGCTCACAGCCTGCTGTTCATCAGTCGCCGCAGCTTCTACCTGACGGGCCTGGTGCACAGCCTTGGTATCAGATCTGGCATCTTCTTTCGCAAGGCCCACGGCCGTCCGACGGTCGGTCCTGCCGGGATTTTCCATGATCTTATCCCGGGAAACATCCTCGATAAGAGGATCTGTCAAACCCGCCCGCGTGCTGTCAGCCAGAACTCCTGCCTGTTTTGTCTCGGCCTCAGACTCGGCCTGCGCGCTCCTGATATCCCTTGACGGCTGATCCTCCTTCATCGGATCCACCGTGAACTTCGCGTGCTCCTGACGGGAATCCGCGACAATGGCAGCGAATTCACGATTTTCTTTCTCGATCATGTTGCGGCGCTGGCTGTAGTTCTCGCGCTCAATGGCCCTGAGTTCCTGCTGACGGCGGATATCGACCTTCTTTTGCGCTGCGGCAAGGCCCTGGATCTTACGGCGTTCAGCATCCTGAATATGTTGATCGCGCTGTAATTGCAATTTTGCCTGGTTGCGGCGCTCCTGAAGGAACCTTTCCTTCTGGGCGCGTTTCTCATCTTCGGCCTTCTTTTTCTCACGCTCCAGGGCCTGATCGATCAGGTCAAGATATTTGGCAGCGCTGCGCTTATCACCGTCATCGCCGATCTGGGACAGCTCCTCGAACTTGATCCTGGCCTCACGATAGCGCCGGGTTTTATAAAGCCTGGCCCCTTCTTCTGAGACCAAAAGAGCCCGTCTCGGATCAGGCGCGACAGCTGTTGCATCAGCCCCTTCGGCTTTTTCCTGGTCAACTTCAAAATCCCTCTTGGCCAGAATGCGGTCAATGCGCGTGATATACGTCATCGCGGCTTTATATGTCGGATCAACACGGGCCGATTCAAGGAACTTGATCCTGGCTTCGGCGAACTTGTCAGCGGTGTAAAGCTGCTGGCCTTCACGGAAGATGGCCACAGCCTCCTGCCGGAGGGACCGGGTGTCGCGGCTGTCCTTAGCACCTTTGGGCGCAAGACGGCCGCGCGCCTCAGCCTGGCGCTCCCGGGTCTTCTGCTCCCAGCGCATTTCAAACTCCTCACGGCGTTCGCGCATGCGCTCCTTAACAGCCTTGATCTGGACTAAAAGCCCCTCAAGTTCGCCAAAACGCTGCTCAACCGCTCCATAATCTTTCTTCTGGGAAAGGTCGAGGACCTGCAAATTCACGGCCGTTGCTTGCTCTGCCAGAAGGCGGACCTCTTCACCGTCCTTGTTCTGCGCATCCATAAAGACCGCCTCGTCCTTCGCGCGGTCGATCGCAATGATAAGTTTAACAGTGTCCTTATAATCGGGACTGGTCCTGGTAACCTCTGTCAGGCGCTCCCTGGCGGCGTCATACTCTTTCTGACGGAAAAATGCCTGCGCCTGCTGGTAAAGGACCTCGGCCTTCAGCTGGGCCTCACGCTCTTCATCCCTTAACCTGTCAAGTTCAGCGCGCTCCTTCTTGCGCTGAGCTTCCTTCTCTTTGGCCAGGGACGCCAACTGCGCCTGGGCCTGCTCCTCGGCCTTACTCTCTTCTTTCTTCTTCAGGAACTCCGCCTGCACGCTGACGGTCCTGGCCTTCCGCTCTTCTTCTTCCTGCTTCTGGCGCTGAGCCCGAATAGCCGCTGCTTCAACAGCCTTCTTTTGGCGCTCAAGCTCATCGGCCGCGGCTTTCTTTTGACGCGCAAGTTCATCGGCAATACGGCGCTGATCGCGCTCAAGGGTCTCGATCACACGGTCAACCTTCGCGAATGTCCGCGCCGTCCCGGCGAGGTCCTTATCCTCTGACAAAGACTTGATCTGATCATAGATCGCACCGGACCGCGCCGCCAGTGCCGCTACGGCATCTATCCCTTCAGGCGCCGCGGGCACAGCAGTGGCGCGCTCTTGAACAACAACCGGCGCCGGCGCAACAACAGGGATCTCACGCGCAACTTCGATCTTGGGCGCAGGCGC
>CAZXSE010000015.1:0-4778 GCA_964643325.1 uncultured Planctomycetales bacterium | reverse complement strand
GCGCCGGCGCAACAACAGGGATCTCACGCGCAACTTCGATCTTGGGCGCAGGCGCAGGCGCAGGCGCCGGAACAGGAGCAGGTGCGGGCACGGGCTTCTGAACAACTTTGGGTTGCGACAATTCTTTCTTCGCCGATGATCCCTGAATATCGCGAATGCTGTCAAGATACTGCTGGGTGGAACGATAGCCAGTCTGCATCCTGGCAACTTCTTCGAACTTATTGCGAGCCTGATCGTACGATTTGTTCTTGAAAAGTTCCACCGCTTCCTTATAAACAGCAACGACCTGAGCTTCATCCGCTTTCACAGCAGCAACAGGCGCGGGAACTTTAGGCGCCGCCGCAGGCGCAGGGGTCATCTTGCTCAGTTTCTCAATATTAGAACGGACAGCTTTGTAATCAGGATACACGGCCTCAACATCATTGAACCTGGCCAATGCATCAGCAGCCTTGCCCGATGCCATGAGCGCCGCGGCTTCCTTATATATGGCCTCAGCCCGGGCCAAACGCTCATTCTCCAGAGCTTTCTTCCGGGAGCGGATATCATCATCCACGCGGGAAAGATAAGACTTGGTCTTCTTATAGTCAGGGGCGATCCGCGCAACATCAAGGAATTTGACCTTGGCGCCCTCAAAATCACCGTCATGATAAAGCGTTACAGCCTGGGCATACGGCTCGCTCGCCTGCTGTTCAATGGCGGCCATGGCCTTCTTATTCGCTTCTTCACGGATGTCCTCATCAATACGCCCAAGGTAGGTCTTGACATTCTTGTACGCGGGATCAACGCTCGTTAATTCAAAGAACTTTGTCTTGGCCTCGGCGAACTTGCGGTTCACATAAAGCTGGATCGCCTCACTATAGATAGCATCGGCCTTGCGCGAACGTTCCTGCTGGGCCACGCGCGCTTCCTGGTCACGGATGTCCTTGTCAATACGCGAGAGATAAAGCGCAACATCCTTGTAACCGGGAAGAATGGCCTGAACTTGAATGAATTTCTTGCGCGCCTCGATGAAATCAGTTTCTTTATAAAGCGCCATGGCCTGCGCGTAGAGCGGCTCTGCCTTTTGCGTCTTGGTCTTAAGGTCTTCCTCGCGTTTCTGGCGCGCGATATCCCCGTCGATGCGCGCCAGGTATTTCGAGGTCTCTTTATAATCGGGAACAACAACTTCCACCTTGATGAACTTTTCTTTGGCCGCCACAAGATCATTGGCCGCATAAAGCGCCATGGCCTGCGCATAAAGCTGCTCGGCCTCATCCATGCGCCGGCGTTCGGCCGCTTCTTTGGCCTGCTTCTCGATCTGGACATCGATCACGCCGAGGATCCGCGTTGTTTCCTTGTACCCGGGATAAATAACTTCTATCTGCAGGAACTTCTCCTTGGCATCAAGGAACTCGCCGCTGTCATATAATGCCATGGCCTGATTGTAGATCCCCTTGACCTGGTCTTCCCTGGCGCGTTCCAGGTCCTGCGTCTTCTTGCGCAAAATATCATCGTCGATGTGTTCAAGATAATCAGGGGTCTGTTTGTAATTGAAAATGACCCCTTCGACCTCAACAAATTTCTTCTTGGCCTCTTCGAACTGCCCCGCCTGATAGAGCGCCAGCGCCTGCGCGTAAGCCAGTTCCGCCTCTTTTTCCCGCGCCATGCGCGCCCGGGCCTCTTCGCTCGCCCGGATATCCTCGTCAATGCGGTTGAGATAATTCTTGGTCTTCTTCAGGTCCGGGAAAATACTATCCACTTCCTGGAACCTGGCTTTCGCCGTGACAAAATCCTTCGCGTCATACGCTGCCAGCGCCTGGCTGTAAACAAGCTCAGCCTGTTCGCGCACGATGCGCATCTTTTCAAGCTCTTCGCGCTGTTTGTCGATGGATTCCTGGCTGCGCTGGGTCTTGACCAGGAGTTCGATATCCTTGTCAATGCGTGTCAGGTAATTGCGGGTCGATTTATAATCCGGTACGCGCGCATCGACCTCAAGGAACTTTTCCTTGGCTTCGATCAGGCGGCTTGTCTGGTAAAGACGGACGGCGTCTTCATAGGCCTCATCCGCTTCATTGATGGCCTGGTTGAACTTTTCTTTTTCTTCCTTGCGGCGGGCCAGCTCCGCTTCCCACGCCTGGCGCTCCTGCTCAAGCTTCTTCTTCATTTCTTCGGTCGCGGCAGCATCCCTGGCAGCCTTATCAATGCGGCTCAAGTATTCACGCGTGGACTTGTAATTGGGATAAATACCCTCGACCTCGTCAAACCTGTCCTTGGCCTGGGCGGTAAGTTGTTTCTCGAACAAGGCAACGGCCGCCTGATAAACGAATTCAGCCTGGTCCTTGACCTGGTCCAGTTTGCCCTGCTCGCGCAATTCCATGGCCTTGCGCCGGTCTTCGGCGGCCTTCTTCTCATCGAGAACCTCCTGCCAGCGCTGTTTCTCCAACTCGCGCTGACGCTCCAGGGATATCTGCTTCTTTTCATCCTGGATATTATTCTCGATGCGGGTCATATAGGCGCGCGTGGCCTTAAAATCCGGAACGACCCAATCCACTTCCTGAAATTTATCACGCGCCTCGACATACTGGCGCTGGTCATACAGCTTAACGGCCTCATCATAGACCTTCTGCGCCTGCTGGCGCAGCTGCTCCTTGCGCTCGTCTTCCTTCTTCTCGATCTCCTTGCGCCAAAGCTCTTTTTCGCGCAGGCGCGCGATCTCTTCTTCCTTCTGCTGGCGGTCGATCTCTTTCTTCTGTTCTTTCAGGTCCAGATGTTCTGACTGGATGATGTCCTGTTCAAGGATCTGAAGATAACTGCGCACAGCCTTATAATCGGGATACATCTCCTCGACGAGAAGGAACTCGTCCCTGGCCTCGCGGAACTTCTGCTGTTTGTACAGGGTGACCGCGGTCGCGTAGGAGCTGTCGGCCCGGTCGATCAACAGCTTCTGATCCTCGGTCAGGCGCCTCTCCTCGTCCTCTTCCTCGCGCGCCAGCGCGGCAGCCTGCATCTTGGAGCGGCGTTCGCTTTCCTTAATGAAATATTTCATTTCAGGATGTTCGGTGATGCGGATCGCCTTGTCAAAAAGCTGGCGCGCCTCTTCAAGGCGGCCCTCTTCCTGCAGCTGCAGGGCCTTCTCATAATATTCGCGCGCCTTCTCCTCACGCTGCTGATTGCGCTTGAGAATGGCCTGTTCCTTGATCTTGTCATTGACAGATCTGATATTGTCTTTGGATTTCTTGATCAGGAGCTTGAGGTCATAGACGTAATTGGACTGCCCCTTGTCTTCCCGCAGGACCGAGGACTGCCCTTCATCTATAGTTTGCGCATGAACATTGCCAGCGGCCCCCAGGGCCAGGACGAGGATGATTGATGCGGTGCAGTATTGCTTCATAAGGTTTCTGGGCCGGCCGCTCCGACGGAAAAGAGATGTAACTTATTGTAATTAATATTATTATTGGATAAACGGTGTTATTCTAGCACAGCCTTCGAAGCTTCTTCCACAACTTTTTCCCACAATTTCCTGGCCTGCCAGAACTCGCCTTTATCGTAATACTCACGGGCGCGCTGGTACGCATTGAACACGCTCTCCTCAAAGGCGATATGGCGGCGGACGAACTGGGCCGCTTCCTCATACATCATGCGCACGGTCAGGATGATATTCTTGTAAAGTTCGCGCGATTCCTCATATTTTCCCTGTTCGTTGGCGCTGCGCGCCGCCTGGTACATCCGGTTAAGCTGCGCCACGATCTCGCTGTCCTTAAAGTCGAACTCTTTCTTGACCATCTTCGCGGCATAAAGCTCGACCCTGCGGTCCATCCACCGCGCTTTCGCCCGCGCGCGCTCCTCGGGGCTCTGGTCGTAAAGTTTTCCGGTCATGCGGATATACGGCCCCTGGACGGTATAGCTCAGGTTGGTCAGGTCATCCACAAAGTTCGTGAAATTGTACCCGATCCCCAGCTCCACATTATCATTGACGCTGTGCACAGCCTCGACCAGCATGCCGCGCTTCTGGTCCTTGGCCTCCTTGACCGTCAGTATCCGGTATTCCGCGCCGATCTTCCAGTCCTGGTTAAGCCGGTAATTCGCGCGGTTGACCAACAACCAGGTATGGGTCTTGGCGAATTCGAAGCCCGACACCTTCTCCTCCATGATCCGCAAGGCCAACTTCTCGACGAGCTCCCATTTTTCATTGAGCTCGTAGGATGCCCCCGCGGTCAGGACCTGGATCTTGGTCTCCTCAATGTCCGTTGCCGTTGTCTGTCCGGCCGGGCCCTTGTTCTCTTTATAAGTGTATTCGCCGAAGATATTGACCCGGTCGTTGGCGATCGGCCGGTAGGCCGCGCCGAGCATGATCTCCTTATAACCAGCCTCCTCCTTCTTCGTGGTCATATTCTTTGTCGTGGAATAGCTGAACTTGCCGCGCACGGTCGTCTGGTCATTGACCCTGTCTTCAACGGACTGGTAGAACACATACTGCTGCCTGTCGATCTCGCCGCTGTCGAACCTGACCTCCGCCTTGGTCGAACTCTGCAATACGGCCTTGCCGGTCTCGGTATCCTTCTCGACATAACCAAGGCCGCCGGAAATGGCCACGCGATCATATACCGTTCCGTCCAGATTGTAGGCCTTGCCCCGCTCAAGGCTCGCCTGCAGGGCCACGCGGTCATTGACATCACCCGTCAAGCCAAAAATATTCGAGTCGGACTTTTGCGTCTGGGTTGTTGAGAATTTACGGGCATAGGATGTTTCCATGGCGCGGCCGTCTTTGGTCGTGATGACCTTGTACGTGTCCGCCTGCT
>CAZXSE010000014.1:0-28635 GCA_964643325.1 uncultured Planctomycetales bacterium | reverse complement strand
CAGGCGGCAGCACCGGCCAAAAAATAACAGATCAGGCTCCCTTGCCGCGTTACATATGCGGCAAGGGAAAATGACCCGGGGGTAACATGGACCAGATCAAAGTCTTTCTTGATGAAAAAGACATGCCGCGCAAGTGGTACAACCTTGCCGCGGACCTGCCAACACCCATGTTGCCGCCCCTGACGCCGGATGGACAGGTCATCAGGCCTGAAATGCTGGCGCCTGTGTTCCCGGCGAATTTGATCGAGCAGGAGATGAGCCGCAAGCGCTGGATCGACATTCCCGAGGAGGTCAGGGAGGTCCTGTTCCGCTGGAGGCCGTCGCCCTTAAGGCGCGCGGTCAGCCTGGAGCGCTATCTTAAGACCCCCGCGCAGATCTATTATAAGGACGAGAGCGTTTCTCCCGCCGGAAGTCATAAGACCAATACGGCCGTGGCGCAGGCCTGGTATAACAGGCAGGCCGGCATCAAGCGCCTGACAACAGAGACGGGCGCGGGCCAGTGGGGTACGGCGCTCTCTTTTGCCTGCCATGTGTTCGGCCTTGAATGCAAGGTTTACATGGTGCGCGTGAGTTTCGAACAGAAGCCGCTGCGTAAGATCATGATGGGTCTTTGGGGCGCCAAATGCATTGCGAGCCCGTCGAATGAGACGCAGGCAGGACGCGCGGTGCTCAAAGAAATGCCTGATACGCCCGGCAGTCTTGGCATGGCCATCAGCGAAGCGATCGAGATGGCGGTCACGGACAAGACCGGCAAGACCCGGTATTCGCTCGGCAGCGTCCTTAATCATGTGTTGCTGCACCAGACCATCATCGGCCTCGAAGCCCAAAAGCAGCTTAAGAAGGTCGGCATCAAGAATCCTGATGTGGTCATCGGCTGCGCGGGTGGCGGCAGTAATTTTGCCGGGATCTCTTTTCCTTTTGTTCAGGAAAAGATCCATGGCGCCAAGATCGAGATCATTCCCGTCGAGTCCGCGGCATGCCCCAAGATGACAAAGGGCCTGTTCGCGTACGACCACGGCGATGTCGCGGCCATGACGCCGCTGTTGCCCATGCACACCCTGGGTTCCCATTTTGTTCCGCCGGCGATCCATGCGGGCGGGCTCCGGTATCACGGGATGGCGCCCCTGGTGAGCCAGGCGATCGTCGAGGGCTTGTTGAAACCGCAGGCTGTTGACCAGCTTCATAGTTATGAGGCCGCGATCACCTGGGCCAGGACCGAAGGGTTCGTCATTGCTCCGGAAACGTCAAATGCTGTTGCCGCCGTTATCAAGGAGGCCGTGAAGGCCAAAAAAGAAGGCAAAAAGAAAGTGATCCTCTTTAATTTGAGCGGCCACGGCCTTCTGGACCTTGCGGGTTACGATCGGTATTTGAGCGGCAAGCTTGAAAGTTCGCGCATTCCGCACGACGAGATCAAGCGGTCGCTGGCGCGTGTCCAGAAAGTCCATCCGGCGCCTCAGCGCAAGTCGGGCCGCTGGTAAAATTGCGGCGGGGCAGGCAGATCCATGTGCAGGGCATTGTTCATTCTTTTCATGATCGTGGCGGGCATCGGTGCGGGCGGTTGCGCAATGCTGCCCGAACAGGAAGACGCCGCGCCCCGTTATACTTCTCCCTCGGAACTCTACGACAGGGCTTTGGACAGTTATCAAAAAGGGCAATACGCCCGCGCCAGAGACCTCTTCCATGAATATACCGGGCAATTCCCGGACAGCAGGATCTTCAGGGTGGCCTTGTACTACCTGGCGCATTGTTACCAGATGCTCAGCCAGGACAAGGAGGCCCTCGCGCTTTACAACCGCATTGTGGCCGACCATGGCGACGAGGATTTCTGGGGCCAGCAGGCCCTCGCGCGCATCAGGCAGATCAATGAGAGCAAATAGAGGACCAGGGATGGATACGGTCGCGGCAGATGTTTACGGCTGGAGCGGATATGAGATCATGTGTCATGATCTTGTGCTCGGCCTTGTGCCCGCGCTCGGCGGACGGATCATGTCGCTTAAATTCCGCGGTGAGGAATTGTTCTACGTTCCCGAGCAGGGGCGGGGGAGCCTTCCGCAATTACCCGCCGGGGATATCGCCGATCTTGCCGCGTTCAAGCGCGGGTTCGGGTTCCCGATCTTCGGCGGTGACAAGACATGGGTCGCGCCTGAAAAAGAGTGGCTGGAAAAGACACCTTCTGTTGATCTTGACGCGGGCGCGTACGCGTATGAAGAGGACGGCGGTGCTTCGGTGATGATCAGCCCTGTGTGCCGGGAAACAGGCCTGCAGATCGTGCGCCGTGTCGGTGCCCTTGCCACGGGTGACATTGTCCTTGTTGAGACGCTGCGCAACCGCAACGCGCACGCCGTGACCAAAGGGATATGGAACGTCACGCAGATCCTGCGTCCTTTTGAAGCGCATTTGCCGGCGGAGCCCGCGCAGGTGCGTTCGTATTATCACGAGGACCCCACATTGCCGGATCCGGGGATCGTTCCGTCGAAGAAGGGCGCCATGGCCGTGGTGCCTTGCGAGGCGCCGGTGTGTTTTAAGTTCGGCGCCATGTTGCGCGAGGGCCGGGTCATGGTGCATAAGCCGGCGCATCAGGGGCCGGTCGTGATGACCCGCGTTTTTAACATTGCCCCTAATAAGGCTTACGCGCACCGGTCCATGGCCGAGGTTTTCAATTCAGCGCAGCATCCTTACGGCGAGATCGAGGTTCACAGCCCTCTGTCGCTCATTCCTGCAGGCGGGGAAATATCCATGACCCAGTTCTGGCGCGTGCGCGCCTGTTGAGAATTATATTACGGTCGTGATTGCCCCCGTCTGTCTTGATGTTATAATGCTTTATCAGATCCCCGCGCATGCCCAACGAGAGGCCGCGGGCCTTTTTTGACACGAGGGGTTAGCCGGCAATGAAAAAGATCCTTATTGTTGATGATGATCCCGTTATCCGCAAGTTGTTGAGCGAGATACTCGGGAACAAGGGCTATGATGTCCTCAAGGCGAATGATGGCATTGATGCCATGATCGCGGCGCGCAAATGCCATCCCGACCTGATCGTCCTCGACATCATGATGCCGGAACTCAACGGTTATGATGTGTGCCGTACGCTGAAGATGGACGCCGCGCTAAAAGACATCCCGATCATCCTGCTGACGACGCGCGATCAGGAGATCGATCCGCGCATCCTGGGATTGATGGGGATCGAGTATCTTCATAAAACGTGCAAGCCGCAGGACCTTCTGGTCAAGATCGAGAAGATCCTGGGGGTGTGATCCGCTGGTGAGAGGTTGTCCCATGCGTTGTATCTGTACTGCAGTATTCCTGGCCTTGTTCCTGGCCGCGCCTTCTTTCGCCGAAAGCAAGACGCCTTTCCAGGAGAACAATCCCGACATCGACAAGTACGCTTTTGCCAAGAGCTATGTCCAGAGCCTTGCCTATTATGGCCGCTTAGAGCAACGCCTGTTGATGGAGCAGAAGCTCGCGCGGACCGCGGGCTCGGAGCTCGACGCCATTAAGACCCTGATCGATGACAGGACCATTGATAATACCGAATTGCGTGTTGCCAAGAATTATCTGGTCAAATACCTTACCTCAAAGAATATGCTCATCCGCAAGGTTGCCTATGACGCGATGGGCGCCTATCAGCAGCACATCATTGTCAGTTCGAGCGAGCGCCGGCTGTGGCAGGCCTATCAGCGGTTCAAGGCCAAAGGTGTTCCGCGGGATTTTAACGAGGCGCAGCTTCAGGTGCAGCTGCGCCGCCTCGCTGCCGACCGCAAGGCCGCGGGCCTGGCCGTGCTTGAAACGGTCATGATGTTCAAGAAAGTCATCCTGAGCGCGCGGGAATGCGCGGATGAGGATTGCATGGACCTGGCCCTGACCCAGGCCGAGCGCGCCAGGCTCATCAAGCAGATCGATGCTTTTGCCGGCGACAACATGGCCTGGGGCGTCAAGGTCGGACAGGCGACCTTCGAGGCGGCCGTGGCATCATTGCGCGAATGTCTGGAAGATACCGCCTTCTCGAGCCGGAAATGAACCCCGCCGCAAAAGAGTCTTTTCCTTCACCTGAAGTTCGCGTTGTTGAAGCTTCCGCCGGGTCTGGCAAGACCTACGCGCTGGCGAAGCGTTATGTCCAGCTCATTCTGCATTTGACGCGCGCTAGGGGCGCACCGCCGGTCCACACTATCCTTGCGATCACATTCACCAATAAAGCGGCATTCGAGATGAAAGAGCGCATCATCACGCTCTTGAAACAGCTTGCGCTGGGTGTGATGAATGATGCCGAGCGCGATGGCATCATTGGCCCCATCACCATGACGCCCGCCCGGGCGCGTGAGGCCGCGGCGCAGGTCATGGACACGATCCTGCGGCATTATAATTTTTTCCAGGTCCAGACCATCGACAAGTTCATCAACGGCCTGCTCGTCACATCAGCTTTCCGGATCGGGTTGACCGCGGATTTTCGCATCAAGACCCGCTCCCGGGAGTATTTGGCGGCGGCCCTCGACGCGCTGATCGACGAAGCGTCGTCCCGGCCTGCGGTCAGGAAGGCGTTCGATGACTTTCTCGTCAGCATGCTCCTGGTCGAATCCCGTTCCGCCTGGCTTCCCAGGGACGTTATCCTGGATACTGTCGAGCAGCTTTTCGGCGAGCACAATACTTATGCGAGGGACTTTGTCCGCGGCGGTGTCAGGCCCGAAGATATCCTCAAGATCAAGACCGGTGTCCTCGGGCTTGTGGGTGATCTGGTGGAGCGCATGCCCCGCGGCGCACACGCGACTTTTGAAAAGAGCATGCGAAAATTCGTGGCCGACCACCGCAAAGGGTTCCGTTTCGCGGCAGGGCTTTCATCTTATTTCGACGCAGGCAAGCCCATTCAACCTAAGAAGGGCATGGTGCTCGAGGCCTGGCATGAGGATCAATGGGCCCTGATACAAAAAGCGCTGGCATCTGCCGCGCGCGCCGAGGTGGAGCATCTTTATGATCCTTACCTGGAGATCTTTGCGCGCGTGCGGGAGAAGCTGGATGCCGCCTGCCGTCGGGATGACATTGTTTTTCTGGCAAGCCTTAATGCCATGGCAAAGGCCGTGCACGAGCAGGGCCTTTCGCCGGATGAGCTGTATTACCGCCTGGCCGTGCGTTTTGAGCATTATCTTTTCGACGAGTTCCAGGACACGAGCCTTCTGCAGTGGGAAAATCTGCGCATGCTTCCCGAGGACGCGATCGCCCGCGGCGGCTCGCTCTTTTATGTGGGGGACAAGAAACAGGCTATTTATTCGTTCCGCGGCGGAGAGACGCGGCTCTTTGACGACATCCGCGCGCAGTACGCCGAGGGCTATCATTTGCGGTCCGAACCGCTTACTATCAGCCGTCGCAGCCATGAACGCATTGTCGCGTTCAATAACGAGATCTTTTCCATTGCGAACCTTGCCGCGCTCATGCGCGCCGGAGAAGGGGATGACAAGCCTCTGTTGCCGGTGCGGCCTCAGGATATTGCCGAACTGCAGCGTGTTTACGGCGGGGCCCGCCAGGAGGCGCTCGCGTCCCGGCCCGGCGGGTGCGTGCGCGTCGAACGCCTTGACGGGGACGGCAAGGACGAAGTTTATGCCGCGGCCAGGCCGCGGGTCATGGCGCGGCTTCGGGAATTGAAGTCGCGTTTTGCCTGGCGCGAGATCGCTATCCTGGTCCGCAAGAACGACGAGGTTGAGCGTGTCACGCGCTGGCTCCTGGAAGAGGGCATTCCTTCGTCGTCGGAGAGGACACTTAATATCAGGGAGCATCCGCTGGTCGGCGAGGTGGCGGCATTCCTGCGCTTTCTGGCATCGCCCGCCGATAATGCGGCGTTCGGCGAATTCATCCAGGGGCGGATCTTTGCGGCGGCGAGCGGCATGTTCCAGGATGACTTGCGCGACGCTTTGCTGGACTGGCGGCAGATGAAAAAAGGGCCTTTGTACGAGCAGTTCCGCGCCGCATTCCCGTCTTGGTGGCAGCGCCTCCTCGAGCCGTTCTTCAACGCGGCCGGCATGTATCCGCTCTACGAGACCGTGGCGAGCTTCTATCGCGTGACGGGCGCGTTGGAACATTTTCCGGATGATCAGGGCTTTCTCATGCATTTTCTTGGCCTCATCGGCAAGAATGAAGAGGAGTGTCCGGACGCGGCGTCTTTCCTGGCGTATTATGACGATCTTGAAGGGGAAAGCCTTTATGTGGACGTGGTTGCCTCCGACGCAGTGCAGGTCATGACCGTGCACAAGGCCAAAGGGCTCGGGTTCTCCGCGGTGATCGTGCCGTTCTTGAGCATTTCATTGACGCGGTCGCGTTCGGGGCAGAGAAAAGCCCTGATGTACACCTTGTGCCCCGAAGAAGACGGATTGAAGCTTTATCATTTCAATGAACATCACACCCGTCATTGTGCGCTGGCTCAGGAGCTGGCCGTCGAGGAGAAGATGGGGCTGTTCTTTGCTGAGCTCAATAATGTTTATGTCGCGCTGACACGGGCCGCGTGTGAAATGCATTTGTTCATCCCTCCGCGCGCGGGCAGCGGCGTTAATCTGGCGCTCTATCTGGTCCCCGAGCGGTTGTATGCCGCCGGAGATCCGGCGCCCGCGTATCCCAACATTGCCGCGGAGCCTGCGGGCGCTCCCCGTGAACTCCTTCCGCCTGCGTGCCGTGACTGGATGGCTTTCCTGAAAGATGAGTTCATGGACGAGAGCACGCTGACAAGCCGCCGGCACCGCGAGCGGGGTAAGGCTTTTCATGCCGCCCTTGCCGGCGATAGCAGCGGCCTGACACCGGAAATGCGGCAGGAATTGGAACTTTTTCTGGCCGATGCTCGCATCCGGCCTTTTGTTGAAGCGCCGGGCGCTCAGGTCCTGGTGGAACAGGAGTTCGTGGATCGCGCTGGCTGCTCGCGCCGCATGGACAGGGTCCTTGTCTTTGAACGCGAGGTGTGGGTCATTGATTTCAAGACGAGCCGCGCGGATGAGGCGGCGGGGGTTGCGCAGGTGCGCGAGTACATTGGCATCCTGCGCGAGGTTTATCCGCGGCGTGAGGTCAAAGGGTTTTTGCTGTTCATTGCAACGCGGGAGGTCCTGACGGTCTGATGGCACGGATATTCACCCTCGACATCACCAGGTCTTTTATCGACGAGCTGGCCGCTTACATCGAGCGGGAGCATCTTGCCCGCGGCCGCGGCCTGGACCGTGTGGCGGTCGTTTTCGGCGGGAAACGCCCCGCGCATTTCCTGAAACGCGCGCTTGCCCGCCGGATCGGCGCGGCCTTCGTGCCGCCGTGCATGTACACGATCGACGAGCTGGTCGCGGAGGTCGCGGGTGCTGCCGGCGCGCGTAGCGCGCGCAGCGCGTGCCGGATGGCAGGTGCGCTTCAGGACAAGTTTGATATCTACACTCTTGTCCGGGAACTGGCCCCGGATCTTCTGGAAGGCCGTCGGGATTTTGCGTCGTTCCTTCCATGGGCGGGGGATATCCTGGACTTTATCCAGCAGCTTGACCTGGAGGATGTTCCGGATGAGGCGCTGCGGAATATCCAGGACAGCGCGCGCATCGGCTTTCCTGTGCCGGAGAATATCAATGCGCTGCTCCAGAAGGTCCTGCTCCTGCGCCGGGCATTTCACGACCGGCTTGCCCGCGATGGCCGGACGACGCGAGGACTGCAGTACCTGCAGGCGGGCCGGAATGCCGGACAATGGGACGCGTCGCGTTACGACGAGATCATTGTGGCGAACTTTTTCTATTTTCATAAGAGTGAAGAAGCGCTCATCCGGCATTTGCATGGCACCGGTAAAGCCACCCTTATTTTTCAGGGTGATCAGACCAAATGGCCGGTGCTCGATCGCATTGCCCGTACTTTTGCCGCGCCCCTGCGGGAAGGCCCTGTGCCGACTCCGACGACATTTGACTTGCAGGCGTATTCGGCGTTCGATGTGCACGGTGAAGCGGCGATCGCGCGCGACATTCTCAAGGCTGTGCCCGAGGGAGACCGGACCGTTATTGTGCTTCCTGACGCCGGAGCGCTTGGGCCTTTGCTGTCAGCGCTGCCGGGCGACATGACGGGGCTGAATGTGTCCATGGGGTATCCGTTGCAGCGCGCCAGCCTTTATTTCCTGCTCAAGGATGTTTTCCGGGCCAGGCTTTCACGGCGCGACGGCCGTTATTATGCCAGGGATTACCTTGCTGTCATGACGCATCCTTTGGCGAAGGCGGCCCTGATCCCGTCGGATCCGGACGCGGCGCGCAAGGTCGCGCATCAGCTGGAAGGGATCCTCACAGGGCGCGTCAGCGGTGATATCTCGGGCCAGCTGTTCATCGCGCTCGAGGACCTTGAGCGCGAGCCGGCGATCGTTGATGCTGCCGGGGATGCGGCGGGCCTGTTGCGCCGGGCGCACGGATTGTTCTTTACGCCATGGGACAAGGCCGTTGATATCGGGGCCTTTGCCACTGTGCTGGAGGCTTTTCTCCAGGAGCTTACCGCCTCCGGAGCCCTGGGGCATTATCCGCTCAACATCCATCTGGCTTCCCGCATGGGCGAGATATGCGATGAGTTGAAGGGGTCGTCGTTCGCGGGTGAGATATTTGCTTTTGATCAGATATGCCGGATCTTCGAGGGGCTGATGGCGCAGGAGATGATCAGTTTTTCCGGCACGCCCTTGCAGGGCTTGCAGGTGCTCGGCCTTTTTGAGACGCGGTCCCTGGATTTCGACCATGTCATCGTCATGGATGTTAACGAAGGCGTGTTGCCGAAGATCGACGCGCGCGCTTCGCTCATCCCGCGCGAGGTCATGGCGCTGCTTGGGCTCGACCGCTTTGAACTTGAGGAGGAGATCCAGCGTTATCAGTTCATGCGCGTCATATCGTCGGCGAAGTCCGTGCACCTGATCTACCAGAAGAACCGGGAAAAGGAGCCGAGCCGGTTTCTCGAGGAGTTGATCTGGGAAAAACAGCAGAAGGCCGGAAAGCTTGAGCCTTATCCGACATTGCGGGGAGGTTTTCGTGTCGCGGCGGCGCAAGGCGGGCTGTTCCTGCGCGAGGCGCGCAAAACCCCGAAGATGATGGAGTTCCTCAAGGAGTTCACTTTTTCGGCGAGCAGCATCAACGCGTATGTGGCCAATCCCTACACATTCTATATGACATATGTCCTGGGCCTTCGGGAGCAGGAAGATCTTCTCGACGAGCCTGACGCCGCGTTCATCGGCACGTTCCTGCACGGGTTCCTCGAGGAGGTTTATAAGCCGTTCGAGGGCGGCCCCATCGCACTTGACGCGGCCTTCGAGAAAAAGTTCTGGTCCGTGTTCGAGCGCTCGTTCGCCGAGGCTTTTTCCCGCCGCATGCGTTCGGATGCTTTTCTGGTGCGCGGGGTCATGGAACATAAATTACGCGCTTTCCTCGAAGCGGAGCGTGAACGCGCGCCTGGTATCGCGCGCCTGGTCGCGCTCGAGAAGGATATTACGGGGAGCGTTGCGCTTTCAGCCGGGAATGTCCGGTTCAAGGCGCGCGTGGACCGTATCGAGGAGACGCACGGGGGCGGCATCATGGTCCTGGACTATAAGACCGGCATGGCGGACAAACTTCCCGCAAGGCCGCTGGCCCTTTCGGATAACCCCTCGCGGGAAGAGGTCTTCCGGCTGGTCGGCTCGTTCCAGCTTCCGTTGTATATGCATCTTGTGGCCGGGGATCTGGGCGTTCCCGTGGTCAATGCCGGGCTTTATAGCCTGCGGGATGCCGCGATCGAACCTTTCTTCACGGATAAATTCCGGCCTGCCCCCGCGAAAGAGGCGCTCGAACCTTATTGGCGCGCCCTTGATGCCATGATGCGGGAGATCCTGGACCCAGAGCAACCTTTTGTGGATGACGAGTTGAAAAATACCGGGATGACTATATAATCAGATTATGCCCAAGACCATTTTGATCGTTGATGACGAGGATGTTGTCGTTGATATTGCCACGCGCCGCCTGATCCAGGAAGGTTATAGGGCCATTGGCGTCGGGGACGGCGAAGCAGCCCTGCAAGTACTGCGCCAGGGGCCTGTCGATCTGATCGTCCTTGATATTGAAATGCCGAAGATGAACGGCTACATGTTCATGGCCGAACGCCAGAAGATCGAAGGGGCAACAAAAACGCCCGTGATCATCCTGACCGCTTATAATTCCATGGAGCCTATTTTCAAGCGCCATGGCGTGAAGGCTTACATGGTCAAGCCTTTGCGTTTCGATGATTTTTTGTTCAAGATCAAAGAAGTGCTCCATGCTCCGGGCCAATCTTGAGGCGGTCATGGAACGGGTGGGGGCCGCGTGCCTGCGTTCGGGCCGCGACCCGCGCGAGGTCATTGTCGTCGGTGTGACGAAATATTCCAATGCCGCGGCGGTCAATGAGGCCGTGGCTGCCGGGCTTTTACATATTGCCGAGAACCGCGTTCAGGCGGCTGCTGAAAAGTTCCCGCTCTTGCAATTCGGCGGGCGCCCCGTCACGAAGCACCTGATCGGGCATTTGCAGTCGAACAAGGCCAGGGACGCGGTCATGCTCTTTGATCTGATCCAATCGGTGGACAGCATGAAGCTCGCGGATGAGATCGACAAGCGCGCGGCCGCGGCTGGTAAGGTCCAGGACATTCTCATCCAGGTCGATGTGGCGCGGGAAGAGCAGAAGTTCGGCCTGCCGGAGGGTGAGCTCGACGGGCTTGCGGACCATCTGGAGAGTTGCGCGCATATTCGCACGCGGGGATTGATGGCCATGGCGCCCTTGACCGGCGATCAGATGTTGATCAGGGATGTGTTCCGGCGGTTGAAAGGAATGTTCGACCGGGTGAAAAAAGCGCACGCGGGTTCTGCCCGTGTTGCCATGGAGCATGTGTCCATGGGCATGAGCGGTGATTACGAGATCGCGATCGAAGAAGGCGCGACCATGGTGCGCATCGGCTCAGCCATTTTTAAGTAATATTCCCTCTTCCCGAGAAATATGGGAGAGGGATAACAAAGATATTCCCCTCCTCGTAAGATATGGGAGAGGGATAACAAAGATATTCCCCTCCCCGCGAGGCGTGGGAGGGGGCAAGGGGGAGGGGCATGAGAATAGCTTTCATTGGTTGCGGCAATATGGGCGAAGCGATCCTCGCCGGGCTTCACACGCGGCACGTGTGTTATGTGTGCGAGCCCCGGCCCGAGCGCCAGGCTTTGCTGAAGAAAAAATACCGTATCACCTGCGCCATGCTTCTTGACGCGGTCCGCGCGGCGGATGTTGTTATCCTCGCGGTCAAGCCGCAGGAGTTGCCGGAAGTGCTGGCGGAGCTGCGCGCGGCGGGCGTGCGCGATAAACTGATCGTGTCCATTGCCGCCGGCGTGACAACAGCGCTGATCGAAAAAAGGCTGGGTGGCGCCAAGGTTATCCGGGTGATGCCTAATCTTCCGGCCACGATCAATGAAGGCATGAGCGGCATATGCCGCGGTAAGCGGGCCACGCCCAAAGACGCGGTGCTTGTTCAGGGCTTCTTTGAAGCGGTCGGCAAGACCGTGATGGTCCCGGAAAAGATGATGGACGCGGTCACAGCGGTTTCCGGCAGCGGACCCGCGTATGTTTTTCTTGTTGTTGAGTCTTTGATCAAGGCCGCGCGCTCTCTCGGGTTTGACAAGGCGCAGGCAAAAGCCCTGGTTTATCAGACGCTGCTGGGCAGCGCGCATCTTTTAGAGAAAAGCGCGGATGATGCGGATGTCCTGCGTCAGAAGGTGACATCCAAAGGCGGCACCACGCAGGCCGCGATCGATGTGTTCATGAAAAAGGATGTTGCGGGGATCTTTACGGCGGCGCTGAAAGCAGCGCATCAGCGCGCGCGGCAATTGTCGAAGTGATCATAGTTTAGATGTTCATGAGGGCTGAGGCATTTTGCACGCACGTCAGAGACCGGTTACCATGATATGATATTTAGGAAAGCCGGTCTCTGGTGCGGCAAGATGCCTCAGCCCTCATGAACAGAGATACTAATGTTGCATAAAAGGAGAATTATATGGCGATGATCGGGGTTATCGGCGGCAGCGGGTTGTATCATATCGAAGGCATTCAGGATGTGAAAGAGGTCGAGGTCAAGACCCCTTTTGGCGACCCTTCGGACAAGCTGGTGACGGGCGTCCTCGACGGGACGCCTGTTGTGTTCCTGCCGCGCCACGGCAAAGGGCATCGTATTTCTCCGAGTGAGATCAATAATCGCGCGAACATCTGGGCCTTGAAGAAGCTCGGCGTTGAGGCGATCTTTTCCGTGTCAGCCGTTGGCAGCCTCAAGCTCCAGATCAAGCCGATGGATTTTGTGATCCCCGACCAGTTCATCGACCGTACGGGAGGTCGCCGGCACACGACATTCTTTACCGACGGGATCGTGGCGCATGTGGCCATGGCCGAGCCGGTCGCCGAGGAGCTGGCGGATATTCTATACGAGGCTTGTGAGGAAGTTGGTGCCATGGCCCACAAGAACGGCACCTACCTTAATATGGAAGGCCCGCAGTTCTCGACCAAGGCGGAATCCAATCTTTATCGTGAATGGGGCGCTGACATCATCGGCATGACGAACCTGCCCGAGGCCAAGCTCGCGCGCGAGGCCGAGATCTCGTATGCCACCTTAGCCGCGGTCACGGATTATGACTGTTGGCATCATTCGCACGGGTCTGTGACGGTCGAGATGATCATTGAGTACATGACCAAGAATATCGAGAATGCCAAGAAGGTCCTTAAGCTGGCAATACCGAAAGCCGGCAAGAAAAAGAAGTTCTCCGCCGCTGATGCCCTTAAATGCGCCATCATGACAGCGCCTGACGCGATCCCCGCGCAGAAAAAGAAGGACCTTGAGATCATTATCGGGAAATATATTAAATAAATGGCATGAGATCGTTACCAGTATGGTTGTATGCCATGCCTTGACTGCGAGTTAAGAGGCCGTTTTCCCAGATGATCATTTTGAGAAGACGGCCTCTTTTGTTTGAGCAGCAAGGTATGGCATACAACCATACTGGTCAAGGATCCCGCGGCCAAGACCCGTCTTGCTTTTTCTGTTATTCGAGCATCAAGGCACTCTTGACAAACCCCTGTTTTTCGATAAAGTAATCCCCCTATGGATTATCAGAAGACGCTGAATCTCCCCAAGACCGATTTCTCCATGAAGGCCGGTCTCGCCCAGAAAGAGCCGCAAATGCTGGCGGCCTGGCAGGCAGAGGGACTTTACGCGAAGATCCGCGCCAAGTCCGCGGGCAAAAAGCCGTTCATCCTTCACGACGGGCCTCCGTATGCTAATGGCAATATCCATATCGGCCATGCCCTTAATAAAGTTTTAAAAGATATCATCGTCAAGTTCAAGACCATGCAGGGGCATGACAGCCTGTATATCCCGGGCTGGGATTGCCACGGACTTCCGATCGAGCACGCGATGCTCAAGGACCTTAAGGCGCGCAAAGCTGACATTGAATGCATGGATGTCCGCCGCAAGGCGCATGACTATGCCATGAAATACGTCGGTATCCAGCGCGAGCAGTTCAAGCGTCTGGGCGTCATGGGCGAGTGGGACAACCCGTACTTGACCTTATCGCCTGCTTACGAGAACTGGATATTGAAGATGCTCGCGCGCCTGACCCGCGAGGGTTATGTGCACCGCAGCCTCAAGCCCGTCAACTGGTGTTTTGACTGTGAGACCGCGTTGGCCGAGGCCGAGGTGGAGTATGAGGATCACACATCCCCGACGGTCTATGTGCGTTTTCCGGTGAATAATCCTGAAGCCGCCGGTCTTTTCAAAGATAAAAAAGTATCGCTTCTTGTCTGGACCACAACGCCGTGGACGCTCTTAGCCAATGTGGCGGTCGCGCTCAATCCCGCGTTCGATTATGTGGCCGCGGATACGGGCGATGAGATCGTGATCATCGAGAAAACATTGTCAGTGCCTGTCCTTGAAAAAGGCGGCAAGGCCGTAAAGGTCGTCAAGGAATTTAAAGGTGCGGCCTTAACGGGCCTGACCTACACGCATCCTTTTGGCAAGAAAGAGAACTGTCGCGTTGTGGCCGTTGATTACGTCACCAAAGAGGACGGCACCGGCCTTGTGCATACCGCGCCCGGCCATGGCCAGGAAGATTATCAGACGGGCTTGAAGTATAAGCTTGATATTTTGATGCCGGTCAATGATCGCGGCGTATTTACCGCCGAAGGCGCGCCTTTTGAAGGTCAGCATGTGCTCAAGGCCAATGACGCGATCGTTGCCGATCTTCTGGCGCGCGGCCTGCTTTTTTATACTGAGAAGATCCGTCATTCGTATCCGCATTGCTGGCGCTGCAAGAAACCCATTATCTTCCGCGCCACGTATCAGTGGTTTTTGAAGATCGATCACAAGGGCCTGCGCACAAAACTCAAGGAAGCCGTTCAGCGGGATGTCCAATGGGTCCCTCCGGCGGGCGAGGAGCGCATCAAGGCCATGATCGAGACGCGGCCCGACTGGTGCCTGTCGCGCCAGCGTTACTGGGGCGTGCCTATTCCGGCGGTCAGGCTCAAAGGGGGCGAGGCGCAATTCTTGTATCCTGAACTGATCGAACATGTGGCCGAACTTGTTAAAGAGCACGGCTCGAACATATGGTTTGAGAAGGATTTAAAAGACCTTTGGCCCGCGGGCTTTGTCGCGCCCGACGGTAAGGTTGAGGACATGGAAAAGACCAATGACATCCTTGATGTCTGGTTCGATTCCGGTGTCAGCCATCAGGCCGTGTTCCGCGCCATGATGGATCGGCCGTTACCGGCGGATCTTTATCTGGAAGGTTCTGACCAGCATCGCGGCTGGTTCCAGTCATCGCTCATCCCGTCGGTGGCCGTTGACGGCAAGCCGCCGTACCGCCAGGTCCTGACGCACGGGTTCGTGGTTGACGGCGATGGCCGCAAAATGTCCAAGTCGCTCGGCAATGTGATCGCGCCGGACGAGATCATCAAGAACAATGGCGTGGACATCCTGCGCCTGTGGGTGGCGGCGTCGAATTATAATGACGACATTCGTTTGTCCAAAGAGATCACGGACCGGCTCATTGACGCGTACCGTAAGATCCGTAATACCGCGCGCTATCTGTTAGCGAACCTTGACGGGTTTGATCCCCGGCGTGACATGCTGCCGGTAGAGGAGATGGCCCCGATCGACCGCTGGGCGCTCAACCGTTTGGCCGGCCTCATTGAGCGTGTGAGCGCGGCATACACCGCCTATGATTTTGCGAAAGTGTACAAGGAGATCTATGCTTTTTGCAATGAAGATCTATCCAGCATATATCTTGACATCCTAAAAGACAGATTGTATACTTCCAGCGCTCTTGCGCGGAAAAGGCGTTCTGCGCAGACGGTTTTGTTCTTTGTCGCCGAGGCGCTGGCGAAACTGTTGGCGCCGGTCTTGTGTTTCACGGCGGATGAGATGTTCGCCGCGCTGCCGGGCCGTCAGGCCGCGGATCATGTGCATCTGGCGGATTGGCCAACGGTTGGCGCGCTCTGGCAAATGCCGCAAGCCGAAGAACGTTACGCGCTCTTTCTTGAATTAAGACCGTTCATCCTGAAAGCGCTGGAGAATTCCCGGGCCCAGGGATCGATCGGCGCGTCGCTTGAAGCGAAGGTCGTCATCAGGAGCGCGTCACAACGGGACCTGGAGGTTTGCAGGCGGTTGGCGGATGAATTGCCGATGCTGCTCATCGTTTCTCAGGTAAGCGTGGTTGAAGTTGATAAGGTCACAGCACCGCTGGGCGGCGCGTTCGCGCAGACCGAAGTGGTGATCGCAAAGGCTGACGGGCAGAAATGCCCGCGCTGCTGGAATTACAGGACTGATATCGGGGTGAACAAGGAGCATCTTGAGATTTGCGGCCGTTGCGCCAGAGCGGTGCAGGGTTTGGATATCAAGGAC
Organism: uncultured Planctomycetales bacterium; assembly: GCA_964643325.1. GTDB lineage: Bacteria > Omnitrophota > Gorgyraeia > Zapsychrales > Fredricksoniimonadaceae > Fredricksoniimonas. The sequence goes on along the minus strand of CAZXSE010000014.1, from coordinate 12,752 downwards.
ATTATCTAAGGAATAGACACATGCCCGACAAACTGGATGCCAAGAAGCTGGAATTCTACAAGAAGTACCTCCTTAAGATCAAATCGCAGATCCAGGGCGACATTCACAGCATGGCGTCGGAGAGCGAAGGCGATCAGGCGGACAAGGGCGACCTTTCCGGCCACGCGATGCACATGGCGGATGTGGCGACCGATATGTACGATCGCGAATTCAACCTTTCGCTCGCGTCCAATGACCGCGAGATCGTCCAGAAGATCAACAAGGCGCTCGAACGGATCGACAACGGCACCTTTGGCCTTTGCCTTAAGAGCGGCAAACGCATTCCCGAAATGCGCTTGAGGGCGATCCCGTATGCCGAGTATTGCCTTGAGGTCCAGGAAGAGATGGACCGCAAGGGCGGAAAATAGCCGGGCCTTTCCCAAAAAAGAACCGAGGATCCGTGGTGGACCGATCTTCCCGCATGCCGCAACAGTGGCCTTATGTGGATCTTGTCCTTTGCCTGCTGACCGTCGCGGGCGTTGTGACCATGGACCGCCTGACGAAGATCCTTTTTACCGGCATCCTGCAGCCGGGCGAATCCCTTCCCGTCATCAACAAGGTCTTTCATTTCACCCTGGTCCATAACACCGGCATTGCGTTCGGCCTGTTCAAGGACAACGGGGCTGTCTTCTTTATTATTCCGGTCATGGCCGCGGTCCTTCTGGGTTATAATGTTTATTATTATCACAAGGTTGGCGAGCTTGACCGCTGGTATGTCCTGGGCTTTGCGCTCATCCTCGGCGGCGCGATCGGCAATCTGATGGACCGGGTCATGTTCGGGCATGTGATCGATTTTATTGACCTGCGCATCTGGCCGGTCTTTAATGTGGCCGACAGCGCCATTACGGTAGGCGCGTGCATGATCCTGTTCAAGTGCCTCAACGCTAAAGAAAAACGGTGAACTGCGCATGCATCCTGTCATTTGCCAGATCGGCCCTTTCACGCTTTATTCCTACGGCTTGATGCTTGCCGCGGCTGTTGTCGCCGCGAGTTTCCTGACCGCGCGGCAGGCGCATCAGAACGGCATGCCAAAGGATGCGGTCTATGACCTGGCGTTCTGGGTCGTGTTGTGGGGCATCCTCGGGGCCAGGGTCTTTTATGTGCTCCTGAACTTCGATTATTTTCTTGAATTCCCCTGGGAGATGGTGATGCTCCAGAAGGGCGGCCTGGTATGGCAGGGAAGCCTGGTCGCGGGCGCGCTCGCCGGTGTTTTCTTTATCCGCCGCAAAAAATTGCCGCTGTTGACGGTCCTTGACGCGGCCGCGCCCTTCATTGCGCTGGGCCATGCGATCGGCCGCATCGGCTGCCTGCTCAACGGCTGTTGTTACGGCAAGGCGGCTGTCTGGGGATTGTATTTTCCGGTGCTTCATGAGCGCCTGCATCCGACGCAGCTGTACATGTCCCTCGGCGAACTTGCGATATTCCTGATATTGCGCGCCTGGCAGGTGCGCGGCGGATATCCGTCGGGGCGATTGTTCGTCATGTATCTTTTGCTAAGTTCCCTGGAGCGTTTTGCGGTCGAGTTCTTTCGCGCGGACCACACCACGCTTTGGCTGGGCCTGAGCGTTTTTCAGTATGTCAGCGCGGGCATTGTTCTTGCGGCCCTTTTTATCAACATACATCTATCCCGCCGGTAATATGGCTCAACAGTTCCTGGAAGCAGCAGCATCCGATCACGACATGCGCGTTGATGTGTTCATCACGCGCACGCTTGGCGAGGCCATCCCGTCGCGCATGTTCGTCAAACGCCTTATTGAAGCGGGCAAGGTCTGTCTTGACGGGAAGCCTCTCAAGGCCCAGTACAAGGTCCAGGCCGGCGACCGCATTGCGGTGGACATTGTCGCGGATGATTATCCCGACGAGCGCATCAAGCCCGAGGCGATCGCACTGGATATCGTGTATGAGGATGATGATCTGTTGGCCATCAATAAACCCATTGGCATGACCGTGCATCCGGCGTCCGGCAATTACGGCGGGACCCTGGCCAATGCCCTGGTCCATCATTTCGCCCAGCTTTCAGACATCAATGGCCCGCGCCGTCCCGGCATCGTGCACCGGCTTGATAAAGAAACTTCCGGCATCATTTTGGTGGCCAAGACCAATCACGCGCACGCGCGCCTGGCCAAACAGTTCGAGGCGCATACCATCGAGAAAAAATATGTCGCGCTGGTTGAGGGCGAGGTGCAGTTCGATGAGGGCGTCATTGAGGCGGCCATCGGCCGGCATGCCCGGTATCATGATATGCGAAAGATCGTCGCGGCAGGCGAGGGCAAGTCGGCCGTGACGTATTACACGGTCATCCGGCGCAGCGCGTTCACGTTCCCGGCAAGTTCCGGCGCCGGGTCGGTCAAGACGGGCGGCAAGGTGACCGCCGTGGCATTGTTCCCCGCGACCGGGCGCACGCATCAGCTCAGGCTTCACATGCGTCATGCCGGGCATCCCATCCTGGGCGATGAGAATTACGGCAACAAGGGCATTTTTCCGCGCCTGGCCTTGCATGCGCAGGCGATCTTCTTCACGCATCCGCGCACAGGCTCGCCGCTCGAGGTCTCGGTGCCTTTGCCTGCTGAATTCTTACCTTATATTTAAAAAATTTCCTTATTAAATCTTTACTTCACCGTCTTAGTTTTTATAATGATGGTTGAAGCCAAGTACATGAAGGGGTGCTGTGATGAAAAAGACCGGACGCACATTAACTGTTTTTCTTTCGCTGATCGTTGTGATCCTTGTTTCGGGGGTCGCGATCAGCCTTTTTCTGCTCCAGAAGGAAACGCAGGTCCGCCGTGATTTTGAACAAACCGTGCAGGATTTGACGACCCGCAGCGCCAAGATCGAGGCTGCGCTCAAGGAAGCCCGCAAGGAGATCAGCCTGCTTGAGGCGAAGAACACGGACGCCGAGGATCGCATCAACGGCCTTCTCGAGGAGCTTGACCTTGAGAAAGGGCTCAATGAAAAGATCAAGGCGGACAACAAGAAGGTCCGTGACGATCTTGAGGCCGAGGCGCGCAGTAAGATCGAATTGCGCCAGAAATTGACGCAGGAACTTGAAGCGCTCCAACAGAAGCTCAAGGAAGTTGAGGACAAAGCTTCCGGCGCCGACGGCGCCATGGGCGATCTGATGAAAAAGATCGAGGCCCTTCAGCAGAAGAACGATGATCTTGAGGCCCGGATCAGGGACCTTTCTTCCGGCGTGGCAGACCGCCGCCTGCGCAACGAGATCATTCCTGTTGGCGGGAACACCGTGAAAGAGAAGGTCGATCTTGACCGCATCGTTGTGACGCCCGACGCCGCCAGGGAAGGGCGGGTCCTCAACGTTGACAGCGAAACGGAATTCCTCATTTTTGACATGGGCTCCAAGCAGGGTATTAAGCAGGGCGATGTCATGTCCGTGTACCGCGGCAAATCCTATTTAGGCGACCTGCGCGTGTCGCGCGTGCAGGACGAGATGTCGGCCGCGGATTTCATTCCGCCGTTCTCCAGCCGCAAGGTCCGTAAGAACGACCAGGTCGTTCTCAAGCGCTGATGATCTTCCAGGTCCGGCCCGTTACAAAGCTGTCCGGCGCCGTCAGTCTTCCGGCATCCAAATCCTATTCCATCCGTGCTTTTTTCGTGGCTGCCTGCGGCGGCGCGTCGCGCATTATTGGCGCATCCGATTGCGATGATGCCAAAGCTGCCATGCGTGTTGTCCGGGCTCTTGCCGCGCCCGCATTCTGTCAAAAGAAAGCGATGCTCAATATTGATGTCGGGGAGTCGGGCACATCATTGCGCTTTCTGTTGCCGCTGTTGCCTCATTTTACGGTGAAGGCAAAGGTCAGCGGCCGCGGCACGCTCGTCGGCCGCCCTAATCATCATTTGTGCGCGGCCTTGCGCGCGCATGACGTGGCGATCAAGGGAACTGGCCCTAAAGAATCCATTCCGGTCGTTTTCAGCGGCGGTAATATTCCCTCCGGCCGCATTGCCATCGACGGGTCGCTCAGCTCGCAATTTATTTCCGCGCTCATGATCGCCGCGACCCTGTCCGGGCGCGACACGCGGCTGGTCATGACAGGCAAGAGGCTGGTGTCGCAGGATTATGTCGCGATGACGCGCCTGGTCCTGGCGCGCGCCGGCATTGATGTGCGCCTGCGCGGCTCCCGGGAATTCTTCATTCGCGGCGGCCAGGCGTTCAAGGGGCTTAAACAGTTCCATGTGCCCTCCGACCTTGGCCTTGCCGCGTTCTTCATGGCGGCCGCGGCGCTTGTGCCGTCGGATGTAATGCTCAAAGGGCATTTTGACGACGGGCTGCCGCAGGCGGACGGCGCCATCACGGGATTTTGCCGGCGCATGGGCGTTCGCATGGCGCGGACCCGGGCCGGGATCCGCATCAAAGGGCCGTTCGCACTCAAGGGCGGAACATTTTCCCTGAAAGATTGTCCCGACCTTGTGCCTGTGATGACGGTGATGGCCATGTTCGCATCAGGCCCTACGCGCCTGAAAGATATCGGCCACGCGCGGGCCAAAGAATCGGATCGCATCAGCGACCTGCGCGCGGAATTGCGCAAGGCGGGCGCTGATATTAGGGAAAGGCCGGATGAGCTTGTTATTTATCCCCGTGCCGCGTACAAAAGCGGCGCGGTGCTGGACCCGCATCACGATCACCGCCTTGCCATGGCATTCGCTGTGTTGGGCCTGAAAGTTGCCGTAAAGATCAAAGATATTGAATGCACCTCCAAGTCCTATCCCGGTTTCGCGAAGGCCTTCCGGTCGTTATATAATATTTGACTTCCCCCGCCTTTTTAGTTAATATTGGAACATCATTTTTCCCCGAAAGGATCGTATGACGCCGAAATATATGAAATTCTTCAAAAGACTGGTCGATAATTTCCTGGGCATGTTCTCTAATGATATGGGAATTGACCTTGGCACCGCCACCACACTTGTGTTCGTTAAGGGCGAGGGTGTTGTGCTGTGCGAACCGTCGGTCGTTGCCATTGAGAAAGACACCAATCGTGTTCTGGCCGTAGGGGATGAGGCAAAACGCATGATCGGCCGCACGCCAGACAGCATTGTCACGATCCGCCCCATGCGCAACGGTGTTATTTCCGATCCTGAAGTGACCGAAGCCATGCTTAAGTACTTCATCAAGAAGGTACAGCCGCGCCGTTTTCTGGTGCGCCCGTCCATTGTCATTGCGATCCCGCCGGCGATCTCCGAGGTTGAGAAGCGCGCGGTCATTGATGCGGCTGAAAGCGCGGGCGCGCGCAGTGTCATTCTGATCGAACAGCCCAAGGCGGCCGCGATCGGCGTCGGGCTTCCGGTGCAGGAACCCGGCGGCAACATGGTCATTGATATCGGCGGCGGCACCACGGATTTCGCGGTCATTTCCCTTGGCGGCATCGTGTTCGCCAAGTCCATCAAGATCGCGGGCGACGAGATGGACGAAGCCATCATGGAATATCTCAGCCGCACTTATAACATCATGATCGGCGAACGCACGGCGGAAGAGATCAAGATCCGCATCGGTTCCGCGTATCCTCTCGAGGAAGAGTTGACCCTTGATGTGCGCGGGCGCGACCGCATTGCCGGCCTTCCGAAGACCATTGTGATCACATCCGTCGAGATCCGTGAGGCCCTGGCCGATACGGTCCAGGCGATCGTGGACGCGTCGAAATCAACGCTTGAGCATACGCCGCCGGACCTTTCGGCGGACCTGATCGACCGCGGTATTGTCATGGCGGGCGGCGGGTCGCTGTTGCGCGGGCTTGACAGGCGCATCGCCGAGGAAACGGGTCTGCCGGTCCATGTGGCCGATGATCCGACGACGGCTGTTGTCATGGGCACGGGCGACACGCTCAATCTGCCGCGGCACTTGCGCAAGCGCCTGATGGCGCAGGCCAAGCTGGATTTTTAATGCACGGATAACATTCCTTTGTCTGCGGGGCGGCGCACGGCGCCGCCTCTATTGTTTATGCCTTTTAAATTCCCGAAACAGGTCATTTATTTTCTCGTCATAGCCATTCCTTTCTGGCTGGTGTTCTTCAATTCACCGTTCTGGCACGGATTAAAACTCAAGACCATGGGCGCGGCCGCTTTTGCCGTCAGCGTGGCGAACATGCCGCTGAAAGAAGCGCAGATCCTCTTATCCTACCGCGGCACTTACACCCGATACCAGAAAGCCGAGAAAGAGAATCGCGCCCTGCGCGCGAGGGCCGTTGAATTTGATGAAGCGCTCGCCGAGAGCCGGCGTTTACGCGGGCTGTTGGGGCTGCGCGCCCAAAGCGATCTTGAGACCGTGGCGGCGCGCGTCATTGCGCGTGACCCGGCCACTTGGAATTCATCGGTGATGATCAACAAGGGCCGCAGGCACGGCATCCGTCCGGGCATGGCGGTCATCAACGCGCTCGGCGTCGTCGGCAAGGTGGCCGAGGCCGCGGAAGACGCCGCGAAGGTCATTCTTGTCAATGATCCGGGATTTAGCGTCGCGGCGCTGGACCAGCGTTCGCGCGAGGCGGGCCTGCTTACCGGGTCCTTGTCAGGCGCGTGCCGCTTGTCGTACCTTCCGGCGGAGAGTGATGTCAAGGCAGGCGACACGATCGTGACCTCGCATTTGAGCAATGCATTCCCCGAGGGGCTTTTGATCGGCGAGGTCAGTGATGTTTATCCGCCGGGCGGCATCTCGGAGGCGCGCGCCGGAGTGCGGCCGGCCGTCGAGTTGTCCAAGGTCGAGGAAGTCCTAGTGGTAAAATGACAGGTACATCATGCGCCAGATCCTGATCATTCCCGTCTTGTGTTATCTTTTTCAGCTGTTTGAATACTGCTGTTTCAGCCTGTTCGGGCGCTGGGGCGATCCGCACTTCATGCTTTTACTGGTCATTTTCTTTAATCTTTATTCGGGCATTCGTTTCAGCCTCTGGGCCGCCTTGTGCGCGGGCGCTCTCAAGGATTGTTTCAGCACCATGCCTTTCGGCACGCACATTTTCAGCTACATGGTCTGCGCCTGTTTTTCCACCTTCATCCGCCGGCACTGGTACGAGCGCGGCTCGTCGGTGTCGAAGCTTGTGATGGTGGTCCTGGTCGTGAGCGCGCACGCGCTGATCATGGCATTCCTGTTCAAGATGGTGTTCGAGGAAGTGCGCTGGGGCGAGGTTTTGATCAGTGTCTGGTTGCCGGAAGTGATCGCCACTTCCGTGGTGGCCTTGTTCGTGTTTGAGCGCCTGCGCGATGTCGCGCGGATCTTGAAATTTTAAAAAAGAGATATCATGCGCATCACCGTCATCCGTAATATCATTTTCGGCCTTCTGGCCCTGATCGCGTTCGACCTGTTTTATCTGCAGGTCATCCGCGGCGGGTATTTCTTCCGTCAAAGCGAACACAACGCCATTCGGCTCATTCCTTTTGAAGGCAAAAGAGGCCGCATCCTCGACCGCAACGGCAAGGCCCTTGCCCGCAGTGAACGGAGTTTTTGCGCGGCCATCCTGCCGCAGGATTACAAGGGCGGGAAGGATATCTTCCGTTTTCTCGCCGGAGCGTTGGACGCCGATGCCGATCAGCTCGAGGCGCGGTTCAAGCGTTACCGCCGCGACCCGTTCTCGCCTGTCGTCGTGGCCCAGGATATTTCCCGCCAGCAGGCGATCGTGGTGGAAGAGAACGCGTATGAATATCCCGGCCTTCTGGTCATGGAGCGTTACAGCCGCCAGTATGCGTCCGGCTCTGCCGGCGCGCATGTCATTGGTTATGTGAGCAAGCCCGACGAGAGCATGCTGCGGCTCATTCGGGAATACGGCCGCAGCGCGGATGAGCTCGTCGGTTATGCCGGGGTCGAGAAATATCAGGATGATCTGTTGCGCGCCAAAGCCGGCGGGCGCCAGATCCAGGTCAACAGCCGCGGCCAGCAGGTGCGGCTCTTGAGCATGCTTGAGCCCTTGCCGGGTAAAGACCTGGCGCTTACCATCGACCAGGATATGCAGCGGGCCGCGTATCACGCGCTCGATGGCAGGAAAGGCGCTGCGGTCCTGATGGACCCTGCCAACGGCGAGATCCTGGCTATGACGAGCTTTCCGGCATACGACCCTAATGATTTTGCCGAGCGGGAGGACCGTTCGCGGGCGGCTGCTTATTTGCGCAGCGCCGATGCCCCCATGCTTGATCGTGTTGCGGGCGCGCAGTTCCCGCCGGGGTCGGTGTTCAAGGTCATTGTCGCGATCGCGGGCCTGCAGGAGCGCCGCATCAAGCCTTCCACAACGTTCGATTGCCCGGGCTATTTCGATCTTGGCGGGCGGCGTTTTAGTTTCGCGCATGCGTACGGCCCGCAGGACCTTGTTCAGGCCATGGCGCATTCGGCCAATGAATATTTCTTCCATACCGGCCTTCTCGTCGGCGCCGACACGATCGCGCGTTACGCCGCGCTCTTCGGGCTGGGCGAGCGCACAGGCATTGACCTGCCCTACGAACTTAAAGGGGCCATTCCCCGCCGGGGCGCGTTCGCCCGTTGGTTCGCCGGTGACACGGCCAACATGTCCATCGGACAGGGATATGTCCTGACCACGCCCGTGCAGATCGCGCGGCTGATGGCCGTGATCGAGAATGAAGGGCGTTTTGTTGATCCCCATGTGGCGCTGGATGCGGCCAGGCCTGTTTCGCATCGCGCCGTTGCTCTGCGGCCCGATGTCTGGAAGATCATCAAGCAATCCCTGCGCGCGGCCGTGAAAATACCTTCCGGAACAGCCAATACGCTTGACCTTGAAGGCATGGAGGTTTACGGCAAGACCGGAACAGCTCAGGCCGGGGCGGGAAGGTCTGATCATGCCTGGTTCGCGGGGGTGGTCAAAACCTCTCAAAGAAAGCTGGTAATCGTTGTCCTGCTTGAACATGGGGGATCCAGCCAGAACGCCTGCAATGCCTCCAAAGATCTCCTTTTATCTCTTCAGCTCCAGGGCAAGATCTGATATAAAATATTTCACTATTTCATTGAACAACCCCCACCGTTTGTTACTATTAAATCTGTAATCTCCTATATATAGCGTTAGTAGTAATTTTAATTTTGGCCGCGGAAAGATATTCTTTCTTCATGACCCGACCGCCATTAAAAGATCAGTCCTTCCTGACGCGCATCTTGCGCGGCATCTTCTTTGTAGTTTTTTTGTTAACACCTGTCGTCCCATCTTCTTTCGCCGCTGATATAGAAGCCGTTCTTGATACGACCGGCGGCGGAAGTTCGTTCGTGATCCAGGATTCTCAGGCTGTTCCCGAAACCATGGCGGGCATTGACTCGGCGGGCAATATGCGCCTGCAGGGATGCGTGCGCGTCAATCTTTCCGGCACGCTTGATAATTGCACCGACCCGACGACCCAGAAACTTATTGTCGAGGGCAATGTGGGTATCAGTTCTGTGAATCCGCGCGCGGGCCTTGATGTTGACGCGTCGGTGTATGCCAGCGGTGTTTATTATGTGGGCGATGCTGCGGGAACGAGCCTCGGCACGGACAATGCCATTCGCCCGACCATGGCATCGGGTTTCCTGAATTTGCTGGGCGGGACGAACAATTCACGCATATCCCTTGGCAGCACGGGCATCCTTTTTTCGACGGGCGGCGCGGCGGAGCGGGTGAGGATCGATACGGCGGGTAATGTGGGCATTGGTTCAACAACGCCCGGCAGCAAGCTTGATGTTACCGGCGGTATTGCGCGGGTCCTCAGCGGCCTTTCGGACCCGAACATTGGTTTGGCCACAACGCCCGGCAGTTTGTATGTTCAGGATGGCCTGGAGGTCGATGGCAATGTGTACCTGGGCGATGAACTGGTCGTCGATACGATCACCATCACCGGCACCATGAACCTGACTGGCGACATGGGCTATGCTGGCCCGGTCACGATCACGACCACGCATCCCAATGCGCTGCTGGTGCAGACCGACGGGCTTTCCCAGGTCTTTAATGTGAACACGCAGGATGCGATTATCGCGCAGATGGCCAATGTGGGTATCGGTTCGGCCTTGCCGCGCACCAAACTTGAAGTTGACGGCACGGTGTACGCGACGAACATTGGCGTTAATTCCGTGTCGCCGGTCCAGCGGCTGGATGTCACGGGCAGCGCTTATGTCAGCGGCAATATCGGTATCGCTTCGACCCAGCCGCGCACGGCGTTGGATGTCAACGGCACAACGCGCAGTGTCAATGTGGGTGTGAATTCCACAACACCCGCGCAGGCGTTGGATATCGACGGCAGTGTTTATACCACCGGCAATATCGGTATCGGTTCCGCCTATCCGTCGCAGAAATTAGATGTTATCGACGGTATTGTGCGTGTCTGGTCCAACACAGGCACAGGGGTCAGGGAGCACGCGACGATCCCGGGCAGTTTGTATGTCAGCCAGACCCTTGAAGTTGACGGCGATGTGTATCTGGGCGATGCTGTGACGGACAATCTGATCGTCATGGGCAATCTGACGCTTTCAGGGGACACACACTATACCGGCCCGGTAACGATCTCGACAACAGATCCCGGCGCTTTCGTCGTGAGCCAGGCCAATGACGGCACGGATGTTTTTCATGTTGATACCACCAATATGAATGTGGGTATCGGCTCCAGCGAGCCGACCCAAAAATTGGACATTGAGGGCGGGGATGTGACCATTGGCCATGCATCCACGACGTATGCCACGACCGACGAAGATCTTTTTGTGCTGGGCGTCATTTCAACGGACGCGAATATTTACGGCGTGACAGCGTCGCTGACGCAGGATGTGATCGTCGGGCGCAATATCGGCGTCGGCACAACGGCTCCGCGCACCGCGCTCGAAGTTGACGGCATCATCTACGGCACGAATGTGGGCATCAACTCCACCACACCGGCGCAGGCGCTGGATGTTGACGGTCATATTTATACCAGCGGCAATATTGGCATCGGTTCGTCGTCGCCCGCATCTGCGCTGGATGTACGCACCATTGGCGGCGCGCGCATCTGGGATGGTCAGACCGGCTCCGGCGAGGGTCAGTTGGGCCACGCGAACGGCGATTATGATCTTTATGTGAAAGGCGTGCTTGAAGTTGACGGTGATGTTTATTTGGGCGATGCCGTCACGGATAATCTGGTCATCATGGGTACATTGACGCTGGCCGGTAATACCAATTATACCGGCCCCGTGACCATTTCGACCACGCACGACGGCGCTTTTATTGTCCGTCAGGCCAATAATGGCACGGAAGTTTTTAATGTCGATACGACCAATATGAATGTGGGTATCGGCTCGAATGCGCCGACCCAGAAGCTGGATGTCGAGGGCGGGGATGTGACCATTGGCCATGCATCGACAACGCATGCCACGACCAATGAAGATCTTTTTGTGCTGGGCAGCATTTCAACCGATGCCAACATTTATGGTGTCAATGCGGCGTTCACCCAACAGGTGACCGCAGTGCAGAACATGGGTGTCGGCACAACCGCCCCGCGCACGACACTCGAGGTTGACGGCGTCACTTACAGCACCAATGTGGGCGTGAATTCTACAACACCTGCGCAGGCATTGGATATCGACGGCAGTGTTTATGCCACGGGTAATATCGGCATCGGTTCGGCTTATCCATCACAGAAACTTGATGTTATTGACGGCATTGTACGCGTCTGGTCCAACACAGGCACGGGCGTCAGGGAGCACGCGACGATCCCGGGCAGTTTGTATGTCAGCCAGACCCTTGAAGTTGATGGCGATGTGTATCTGGGCGATGCTGTGACGGATAATCTCATCGTCATGGGCAGTTTGACGCTTTCAGGCACGACGAACTATACCGGCCCCGTGACCATTTCGACCACGCATGACGGCGCGTTCATCGTGCGCCAGGCGAACAACGGCACGCAACTATTCAATGTCGACACCAATCACATGAATGTGGGCATCGGTTCCAGCATTCCGACACAGCGGCTGGATGTCGAGGGCGGGGATGTGACCATCGGCCAAGCATCTACAGCGCACGCCACGACCAATGAAGATATTTTTGTGAATGGCAGCATTTCAACGGATATGAATGTCTATGGTGTGAGCGCGGCATTTACCGGGCAGGTGACCGCGGTACAGAATATGGGCGTGGGCACAACAGCGCCGCGCACCGCGCTTGAAGTTGACGGCATTATCTACGGCACAAATGTGGGCATTAACTCCACTACGCCGGTGCAGGCATTGGATGTGGATGGACATATCTATACCAGCGGCAATATCGGCATTGGATCATCGTCCCCTGCGTCCGCGCTTGATGTCCGCACCATCGGTGGCGCGCGCATCTGGGATGGCCAGACCGGCTCCGGCGAAGGCCAGTTGGGACATGCCAACGGCGATTATGACCTTTATGTCAAAGGCGTGCTGGAGGTTGACGGTGATGTGTATTTGGGCGATGCCGTGACCGACAATCTTGTGGTGACCGGAGCGCTGACCCTGGCAGGGACCACGACTTATACCGGCCCGGTGACCATATCGGCCACGCATGACGGAGCTTTTGTCGTGCGTCAGGCGGGTAACGGCACGCAGTTGTTCAATGTGGACACGACCAACATGAATGTCGGCATCGGCTCTAGTATCCCGACCCAGCGGCTGGATATCGAAGGCGGGGATGTGACCATTGGCCAGGCTTCAACAGCGCGCGCGACGGGCAACGAGGACCTTTTTGTGAACGGGGTTATTTCAACGGATATGAATATTTATGGTGTCAGCGCGGCCTTTACCCAGCAGGTGACGGCAGTGCAGA
>CAZXSE010000013.1:24271-29167 GCA_964643325.1 uncultured Planctomycetales bacterium | reverse complement strand
GCGCTGGCCGTTTCGTTCGTGTAGAACGGGGTCATGTCGTCAGTCCCCAGGGCTTTATAGATCCTGTCCGACGGCAAATTCTGCTGATTCGGATAATTAGGATTATAAACATAACAGGTCGCGGGCGAAGCTGTATCACATTCCGCGGCGGCAAGACACGCGTCAGGAACAACGGGAACTTCCGATAGGCCTGTGGAACAATGCGCAGGCCTGCTGTCGGGCGCAACACAGCACGGATCGCAATACGGCTTCAGATCCCCCTCTTCGGTGCGGCATGACAAAGGCGGTTCCGTACTCAACATCCCCAGGTCGATCATCAGGGTACGCAGGACCTCCTGGAGTTCTTTCATGTGGTGCGAAACCTTCTTGGACGCGACATTCTGACGCATTGTGTAATAATATGAAAAGCGGGAAACTTTTTCCGGCGATGACGGATCTGTTGCGGTCTTGCCGTCAAGGTCAAGGTCCCAGGCATCCGGGATCATCACCATGTCGCTGGTCGCACTTGTCAGCATGGTCTGTATGCCCTGCTCCATGAACTGATCCGGCACGTCTAGGTTCTTCTGCCACTTTTTCCAGGCAGATGTGATCATGGGATTGATCGCGGTCGTTTGTATGATGGCGGTCGCGACCGAAGCTACCAGGCCAATGCTCGCCCCGACAACGATCGAGGTCATTATAGGGCCCATGGCCGCGCCAGCCCCGCCGGTCGCCGCCGTGATGACCACAGCCGCAACAATAATGATGGCCATCACGAGCGCGGTCAGCAGGGATTCCAGCATGGGCGTGTATTTGCATTTCTTCCATTTGCCGCCAAGCTGATTCTCTTTGACGCTTTGCGCGTAACTGCCGATCATGGACGCATAGCCGGACGCTGCTGTATTGGCCGAAATAGTGACCTGGGTCTTGATCATGGCGATCCTGCCCCAGTTCATGGACACCGCGAACAGGATGAACGCTGCCGCCGCGATGAACAGCATGATGATCGTCATTTGTCCTTTTTGATGTTGTGACATACGGTCCTTTTTATTTCCGGAACACAGTCGCGTCCATGGGCCTGACGTGATGAAAATCCAACTTCAACTGCTCTTCAACGGACAAGCTGGAATTACTCAAGATCCTGTCGTGATCATACCGGCGCTCGGCCATGTCCATCATGCCCCAGCGAAAAATAGCGACTAGCCCGTAAATGATCAGGCACAGCACGATCATGCCTGCCGTGAATTCAAGGATGGTCTGCGCCTTCTTCATTGCTGCGCTCCCAGGCTTTCATTCCAATTTTGATCCATTGCCGTGATCCACTTGCGTGCGCGCTTATCATTGATGATGCTGCGAATATACAATTTTTTCGTCGTTGCTGTCGATTCAAAGCAGGTCTTCAGCGATCCCTGCGCGCCCGCAAAACAACAACCCACCCCTTCACACATGACCTCAACGCTGCCAGTAGCGTCGGGACATACGATCGTCTGTTGCGAAGAATAGCCCTTGCATGTACACTTCGGCCCGCCAGCAGGCATTGGCGCTCCCGGCACGCCGTTATGACAATAAAATCCCTCGGGGTCGATCATGTTGGGGTTCATGTTGTAAATACGTTCAACAATATCGAGCGTATTCTTCTTGACCTTGCTGACACTGACCGGCTCATTGGTGTCATACGAATAATACTTGCCTTCTTTCACATCAAAATAAGTGGTGTCATCCTCCGCGTCGCCGGTGCATGCCGTCGAGGTCGCTCCGCACTGGGTCTGAGCGTAAATGCGCATATCCTGCATCATGCCCTGTCTTTTGAAAGGGTCCGGCACATCAGCCGGGTCCTGGCTCAGGTCAACATCGCCTGATTCCTGGTCAAGGACCTTGGCCGTATAATGACGGTACACGGAATCAGCGTTATCCTTGCTCAGCGCAAAGACAGTCTCCTCCCGCGTGTCACCGTCGATATCATAAGCAGGATAACTGCCGGCATTTGCGTCGATCTCGTCCTGCACTTCTGTCAGGCTTTTATACGACCAGCACCAAACCCAGGCAGCACCCGGATCCTTGCTGTGAAGATCATCAGGAAAAATGCCGTTGCGATCATAATCCCACGCGCATTTCTCGTCCCCGCACTGCTGGAACTTGGGGTCGGTCCCGACAACCCGCGTATAAAACGGCGGATACTTATCATTCGCCGTCATGTCCCCTTCACCAGGAATAGGCTCGTCGCCCTGATAATTCATCCATTCAAAAGCCAGGCGCCTCTTCGCCTCGTCATTCATGCCGCAGAAATATCTGATATTCCCGTAGTCGCCAGCGCCCGGCACCACGCCGCCGATCTTTCCAGGCGCGCAATCCGTTGCTGAAAAAGAACGTGCGTGCGGATTGGCGCGCACGATCGACAGCCCTGAACCTGCTAGGCTCACGGCGTCCACGCTGTCGAGCGGCGTCGGAACTGATGAGGCGTTGATCCAAAAGTCATATTGCACAAATCCCGCCATGCGAAATTCAAAATGTTTGCCATTGATAACAACATCCGCGACCGGGATCTGAAGTTTTTCAATATCCACGCCTGACGTCGGCCAGTCCAGCGGCCGCATGGCCTGGAACGTCATCATGCCGCTACCGGCGGCAACAACGGGCGAACGGTCATTATTGTACCTGCCGAACTCGCCGGTCAAGCGATCCTCATAAAGAACATAGCTGGCGGAAGTACGGTTGGACATGGCAGCCTGGGACGACCGGAACGAGGACAGCATGGCCTTGCGCATGGCCTGCAGCTGGATGTTCTGCTGGAACGTGCTGCCGACATAATTCATCACGATCCCGCCGATCAGAAAGAACAGGACCGCGCCAAAGACCGCCAGTTCAATGACGGCCTGGGCCTGCTGTTTTTTCTGTGTCGCGCGCGTCGTGTCTTGCATAACCCCCTACTGCCCGCTGCCGGTCATGGAATTGCCGATCTTCTGTTCAACGATATGGGAAGTATCATTACGATATGTCATCAGCCCGTTGATCGTGCCCGCATTGGTCGTGTAGGGCTTGGCGAAAAGCTGCGACTCCGTCGTGGAATTAAGCGTCCAGCGCAAAGAGCTATTGAAAGATTCCACATCATACTGATCGCCCACATCATCCATGGCCTGTTTCCAGCGGCCCTGAAAACCCCGCTTCATGTACACCTGCATGACCAGCAGCGCGGCAATGATAATGACCAGAAGAATGGAATACTCCAACATGGTCTGGGATCTTTTCATCATGATCTACTGGCTCCATCCGCCGTAAGAGAACTCGGCAGTGTTCGTGGTTGTTGTTTCGTTAAAGGTCTGGGTTATCGCGGCCACGCCGTTGACCGCTGTTTCGCGGCGCGTATTATCGAGCAGGGTGACTGACGTCGAGACCGAACTGTTCATATACCCGGACTTGGCATCATTGAAGGTCTGCTCCGCGCCCTCCTGATCGCCGATCTGGTCGGCGCCTGATTTGATCAGGCTCTGCGTCATGCGCTTGACGCGCGGGGTCATCACAACAACGGCCATGGCCACAATGGCGATGAGCATCGTATATTCCATGATGGTCTGGGCCCGTCGGGACAGGATCATTGATATCCTTTACTGCGCCTGGGACGCCGTATATGCGGCAAAAGGCAACTGCACGCTTTGCGAGTGGGTGCGGCGTTCCGTGTTGCTCGTCTGCGCGATCTGGCTGTTGGCCACAACGCGCTGGGTCTTAACGCTCGCGGCCGCCGTGTCCGCCGCTGTATCCGTGTAATACGGCTCGTATTCGATCAGCACATCCTGCCCGAGCGCGGTGTTGGCCCGCAAGACCGCGACCATTGATGCGTCACGCATGCGCCCTTGCAAGGTGCGGCGGACATAGACCGTCATCGCGGTAATGGCAAGGACCACCAGCACCGCCAGAAGCACATATTCCCCGCTGACACTCTGGCCTTTTTTGTAAAACATTTTCTTTTGCGATCCTCTGTAAAAACCAGAAAGGGGCTCTGACGGCCCCTTTACTGATCACACATTCTTGCGCTCACACACCGTCATGCTTGCGGCCTTACCACGTTTCTCCGGTGGTGTTGGTTTTCATCGTAATGTTCGTTTGTGTTACGCTGTTGCCGATCATCTTTGTTTCTGATACGCCGGCATTGACAATGTCATTGGTGTGCGAATTCGTTTTGACGACCTTGTAATAATTCGCCGCCTCAGACATGGAATACTGATCGCCGATATCGTCCGTCGAGCTTTTCAGACGGCCCTGGATGCCGCGCTTGATGTACACCTGCAAAGTCAACAATGCCGCAATGATGATGACCATCAAAATGGCATATTCCAGCAAACTCTGTCCGCGCATTGCTTTTAACATAAAGACCCTCTCCTTTGATTAGAAGCCCGTTGCTGCGTTATATCCCTGGATCGCATTCGCCTTATACTCGGTCCGGTCAATACTGGCGTTTGTTTTAACCGAAGACGAAATGTCAGACCTGTTCGCCCAGCTGTCTATCTTGGTAGATTCGCGCACCGTGTCCGTCGCTGTATTCGTATAATACGGTTCATATTGCAGCGTGTTGCCGATCATGTTCGTTTCATCCTTGAATTTCACCGCCGCGTCGCGGATACGGCCCTGCAGCGTGCGCTGAGCGTATGTCTGCATGGCCACAACTCCGCCGATGACCAACGCGATCAGGATCGCGTACTCGGCCGTGTTCTGTGCTCTTTTACTTTTGAATATTTTTAACATGCCTTCCTCCTCACATTAAATTTTAATTATGGTTGCTGAACAAATTGAGCGCCATGGCGTTCATGCGTACAATGCCGGCATTCAATGAGCTGTTCAATGACTGCCTGAACGGCGAATTCGTGCTCATCAAAAGCCCGATCATGACCACGATCACCGCCGTGACCAGCAAAACATATTCCA
>CAZXSE010000013.1:0-24171 GCA_964643325.1 uncultured Planctomycetales bacterium | reverse complement strand
TCCTCTGACATTTTCTTCTGCTGCGATTGCATGGCCCGGAAAACATAGGTGCTCATCGCTGTCGCCGCCGCGGCAACGATCGCGATGACAAGAGCATATTCAATGATGTTCTGCCCTCTGGCGCAACGCTTCGCAAGCCTCATCATCGCATCCTTGTGCATTGCCGTCGAAACATAATACTATAAAACATTAAAATTATAACATATAGAGATGGGCTGTCAACGGCGGACTTGCGCTTATTTGATGGCGGGTTCCAGAGAAAAGAAAAGCCTGCGGCCGAGGCGGTCTTTCATGCAAAGCCCGTTGGCCAGATCAACAGCCTTGACCAACGCTGCAAGATCTGTGGTCTCGGGTCCTGGAACAAGCCTGATGTGCACGTTGCCGCAATGTTCTTTGATCTTGGCAGGCATCTTGAAAAGCCGGCTTACGGATTCAGTTGCAAGAATGTCAGGAAAAAGGCTTTGATGGACCATATTCTCAAAAATAATATAGATGCTGCTCAATAAACCATGAATTGTTTGACTTATATGGGAATCCTGTGATTTATGGCTATTATAACCCACGCTATCATGGGAAACATGACTTATATGCCTGTGTTGAAGATATGCCTTGAATATCTTGTCGATCGCCGCGTCCTCAACGGATATGTTCGTAACAAGAACTTCCTTTTCCAGGGCCCCTTCCCGCTGAACAACGATCGCGCGCCAGGCCTTCCCGGGCTCATTGCCTTGCAACAGCTTGCCTTCCATAAGCCTATATTTCACAACTAGTTCTGCATCATAACATTCCTGGGGATCATCGATGGTGTCAAACTCGACCTTGCTCAGAACATCCTCGATACCCTTGGTCCTGGCTATAAATCGGATCTTTTGTCCAACGGCTGCGGTGCGCCCCCAGATCTTGCCTGCTTTGTTGTTCCATAATTCAACTTTATCCAGACGGTCCCGCGTCTGTCCTGCAAGAAGCAAGAAAAGCTCCTCTGCCTGCAAGTCGAGCTCTTCCACATCAAATACCAGCGGCCAGCGCCTGGAAAAGATCGCGTCAACAGCCCCTTCGATCGCCTTGAATACAGGGCACGGCTGCCCGGCGCCAGGCTCTTTCATGAACATGCTCAGGTCCGCTGAAAAATAAAAATTCCGTCCGGTATCGGATGTACACTTAAAAAAATCGCCCCGGGTCAGCCCTGCCGCCAGCTCAACATCCAGCGCCATGCACAGCGCGGGCAGATCAAAGTTCTTCCCAAGAAACCTGTCCATCAGTTCACAGCCCGCTGATGTGCTCAGGCCGAACATGACCCATAAGGCCGAAAGGTCTTTAGCATATAGTTCCCCGACGGAAGAAGCTCCCATGGCCTCAAGGAACACCGCGGCTTCCAGGCGCTCGGCCTCATCAGGGCTCATGCCGGCGCCTGCGGCCAGGACCTTGCCGATCACAGGACGCCTGAAAACATTCTGCATCATGGCGCGAACAAGAACAAACCCGCCGTTCTCAAAAGCCGGACTGTCGTCGGTATCCCACAAAGACCGCTGTGTGCGCACAGTTGGCGCAGTCAACGAAACCGGCGTCACGGGTGCTGCCGGCACGATCGGCGCAACAGGCGCCGCTCCAGCGATCTCGGGTAGAAAAGGCGCGACCCGGGCTAAAAGCTGTTCTTTTTTTTCAGGAGGGATCAGGAAATTCCGGGGCGCTCGGGCAGGTTTCATGGTGCCGTCAGCACGATGGCGGCCAACGGGATTGCTCAGCGCATACTCTTTAATAACGGCATTGACCGACGATTTGGAGACCTCGATCTGAAAAGCCTCCCGCACAATACCGGTAAGGGCGCGGCAACTCAAGGAGGGCGAGGCCTTCTTGCTTTGAACGATAAGGTCAATAACTTCTTGTCTTAATTTGTAAGTAACGCCCATATAATGTCCACTCTGGACATTAATATATCACGCAAGAACGTCATTTCACGATTATTTTAAAGAATTTGAATGATATTGCCTACTGCGGTGCCCGCACGGTCAATGGTCCCTGCAGGAAGCTCAAGAGCACGGCTTGCAGGCCAGAAGACAGGGCTGAATCTATTCGGCTGGATATTCCTGACAAGGCCAATAACCTTACCCCGGTTATCCAAAAAGATAGCATCTATGGAAAACTTCATGCCAAACATATGAATGCTGTTACAGCGGGTGATGACAAGTGCTTCGCCAGGCAAGAGCGCCTCGCGGCCCAAAAGCCCGCGCATCCGGGTAAAGAACGTGTCGGCTATTTCAACATGGGAGGACAGGACTACAGACTGGGTCAGATCAACGACGGTCACGCGCGCTCTGGGGTAAAAATATCCTTGTTGATCGCGATGCCGCGCTTGATGAAATCCTCAAAACATACAGGCACGTAACCCGTCGCCTTGAAGCGGCCCTCAACGCGACCATCAGCGCTGATGCCGGTCTGGTCGAACAGGAAAACATCCTTCAATTCCGGCAGGCCGTCCACGATCTGGCCGGTCACCTCGGTGATGGCTGTGATCTTGCGTGAGCCGTCGGAGAATCGGGATATTTGCAGGATAAGATCAATGGAAGAAGAAACCATATCATAGACCGCGCGCAAGGGCAGCTCAATGCCGCTCAAGAGGATCATGGCGTTCAAGCGCGCGATCGCATCATGCGGCGTGTTGGCGTGCAGGGTTGTCAGCGACCCGTCGTGGCCTGTGTTCATGGCCTGGAGCATGTCGAGCACTTCCGCGCCGCGGCACTCACCGATGATAATACGGTCAGGCCTCATGCGCAGGGTGTTGACGAAAAGGTCCCGGATCAGGACCGCGCCCTTGCCTTCCACATTCGACGGGCGTGACTCCAGGCGCACCCAGTGCGATTTCGTCAGTCGCAACTCGGCCGCGTCCTCGATCGAGATGATGCGCTCCCCGTCGGGAATGTTCTCGGAAATGATATTGAGCAGGGTCGTTTTGCCCGCGCCCGTTCCGCCGGAAACGATCATGTTCTTGCGCGTCACAACAGCGGCCTGGATAAAATCCGCCATGGCCGGCGTGAGGCTGTGGAACCGCTGCAGCAGGTCTTCCATCGTGACCCGCTCCTGGCCGAATTTGCGGATCGTGATCATCGGGCCCATGAGTGAAAGGGGCGGGATGATCGCATTGATGCGCGAGCCATCGGGCAGGCGGGCATCGACCATCGGGGTCGATTCATCAATGCGCCGGCCCAGCGGCGCAATAATGCGGTCGATCACCGAGCGCACCTGCTGATTGGAAATGAATTTTTTCGAGGTCAACAGGATCTTACCGCTTTTCTCGATATAGATCTCGTTCTTATTGTTGACCATGATGTCCGAGATCTCGGGGTCCGCCAAAAGCTCCTCAAGGGGCCCCAAGCCCAGCGCTTCGTTGATGACCTCGGTCACGATCCGCGAACGTTCCGCGTGCGACGAGGTGACCCCCGCGCCTTCCTCGGTAAGGATATCAACGACGATAACCTCGGCCTGTTTCTTGATCAGGGCCGCCTGCTCCGGATCAGCCAGGGCTTCTGGCGTGATGGCCTTCAGGTTCATGCGTTCGATCAATTTCTCATGGAGGAACTTCTTGAGCCTGACGACCGAATCTTCTTCTTTCTTGACGACCGCGCTGGCGGCACCGTAGGAAATATTCTCCGCGATGCCGAACTTGGCCCAGAAATTATCTGTCTTTTTCTCCTCGGACGAGCGCTCGCGCGCCATCTCAGCCGGATGGATGTACAGGGCTTCTTTGGTCAACGTTTGCGCCAATTCCACAAATGCCATCGCCACCTTGGCCTTGGGACTGTGCAAAATAACAGGAACGCCCTGGTTCAACGCCGTTCCCACCGCGCGCCCGTCGGAAGGGATCCTTCCGACGATCTCGCTGCCGAGCGCCTCCTTGACCTCCTGCCATGGCACGCCGCCGTGGCTTTCCGCGCGATTAAGGACCAGTTTGATCATCTTCAACGGAAAATGCTGGCTCTGCAGAACATCGATGCCCCATTTGATCTGGTACACGGCAAGGATGTCCGGCGTGGCCACCAGAAGGATCAACTGCGACATGTCCAGAATGGCCAGCAGCGTCTCGGTGAAAGTCTTGCCCACATCAACAATGATGTAATCGTATGCCGGGATAATGCGCTTGAAAACGAGCTTGATGTTATCGGGTGTGATCTGCCCCATCTGCCGGATATTAGTGACTGCGGAAATGAAATGCAACCCCGACGAGTGCACGGCCACGAACTTCTTGATCAGCTCCGTGTCCTGGGATTTCTCAATATCAGGAAGAATGTCAACAATGGAATGGCGGGAGACGCTGTTGAGCATGCGCGCCATGTCCTGGCCGGCCTGAAAATCAAGGTCAATGACCAGGGTCTTCTTGCCGGCAAGAGCAAGGGCCGTCGCGGTGTTCACACATACGAACGTTTTACCGACGCCGCCTTTATTGCTGAAAACTGTGATGACTTTTGCGGCCATGCTGCTTTCTCATCTGTCCAGACCGCTGTCGGTCTTGCCGCGGCGGTCCGTGCTGTAAACGATCGGGATGGTAAGCGTCAACTCTTCACGCGCCAGACCATCCGGAAAGGCGGCGTACGGCGCCAGAGCCTGGGCCGTGTTAAGGGCATCGAGATCGAAAATCCCATAACCCGACGAGCGCTTGACCACCGCGCTTTTCAGGATCCCGTCGCGGCGCACGACCAGCTCCAGCTTGACCGTTCCGTGCCAGCCCTTTTCCTGGGCTTCATACGGATACGAGATCGCGGAGCCGATCTTGTGCTGTATCGATGTGACATACGCCTCCAGCGGCGGCAACTGCTTCTCCGGCGCCTTCTTTTCAACAACAGGCGCGGGCTTGGGCTCTTCTTTAACCGGCGAAGTCGGTGCGGTTGGCGTAACCAGCGGAACCTCGGCCTTGATCTCCACGGTCTGCGTAGGCGCTGCTGCAACCGGTTTATCCTGCGCCTGCGCCGGTGTGGCTGGCGAAGCCGGCATGGTCGGCGAAGCCGGCTCCACGGCAACGACAGGCTTGTCCTGTTCCGTTGCCGGCTCGTCAATGTTGATCACAACGGTCTGCGTGGACGCCGCTGCCGCATCCTGAGAGGACACCGACGGTATCTGGCGCGATGAGCGCAGGATGGTCGCTGTCAGGGCGATCACGATCTCTTTCTGCGTATCAGGCCGCGACGTGTGGCGGAACAATCCACCCACCAGAGGAATGGCGCTCAAGACCGGCACTCTGGAAATTTCCTCGCTCTTGGTGCTCTTGATCATGCCCGCCAGCACAATGGTCTGCTGGTCGTCGAGAATGAGCTGTGTCTGCGTGGTGGCTGTTGTCAGCGCCATCTCGCCGGACTCGGTCGTGACGGTATCATCAAGCGAGCTGTTCTCGAATTTCAAGGTCACGCCGATCATCCTGTTCTCCTGGATGGTCGGTGTGATCGACATGCTGATGCCGTATTGCTTGTATTCGATATTCTCCTGTGTGGTTTCGCCGGTCGTTGACGTGGTCTTGATCGGGATCTCTCCGCCCACCACGACCGTTGCTTCCTTGCCGCTGATGACCACCAGGCGCGGCTTGGAAAGGATCTTGGCCTTGTTGGTGGAAATGAGCGCGTTGACCTGCGCGATCAGTTGCGGCGTGCGCGCAAAGTTCCCGACCTTGAACAAGTCCTGGAATGAACCGTTCGAACGCGGGATCTTGGTCGTCGGTAAAGTTTCCGTGTATTTCAATGTGGTCGGGCTCCAATCAACGCCAAACTCCTTGTCCAGCGTCGAGTTGAGCTCCGTGACCTGCATGTCGATCTGGATCAGGTCTTCCACGGCCTCTTTTTCAACAAGATTCAGGACCTGCGCCCCGAACGGCGCCAGGATATTCGAAAGCCCTGCCATGCGCTCTTCCCGGACCCGTCCGGTCAGGATGATCTTGCCTTCCGAGGCGTTCTGATTGATGACAACGCCCGTGATCCCGGCGCTGTTAAGCAGGCTCTCGATGCGCTTGTGCAAAAAGCCTAAGTCGGCCTCGTTGACCCTGACCACCATGGTGCGCTTGCCCGTATCGTCCCAAATGAACAGAACGGTCTGCCCCGACGCCAACCCGACAAGCTCAAGGCCGTTGGCCTTGGCGTTGTTGATATCGGCGATCAAAGGATCGGTGATCGACACGCGTTTCATGTTCTTGGTCTCGATCCTCTGGATATCACCCTTGAGGATCACGACTTCCTCGTACGAACTCTTGGCGCCCGCCGGAGGCTCGGCATGGACGGGCAAAGGACATCCGGTCGCGGCCAACGCCCCTGCTACGATAACTGAAAAGACCTTACGCGCGATTCTCATCAGTTCGCCCCCTTTCCGCCTTTGTAAATATCAATGGCCGGATCATACGGATCGCCTTTCTTGCGCACCTTCGGCTTTTCATCAGCCACCGGCTCTTCAACTTTTTCAAGAGGGGCTTCCGCGACGCCCAGGTCAGCGCCCGTGTTCTGGATCACGTATTCCGCCAGGGTGACCCACGATGCCGCCGAGATCATGGCCGGCTTCTTCTCATTGGGGGACCGCAGCGCCAGTTCAAGCTTGCCGTTCTTTTCCGCGAACGACAAAAGGCTGGCTTCCTCGGGAGTAACAGCAAAGGTGATCTTTAAAGCGGCATTGTTCTGCTGGGCTTCATACGCGCCCGGTTCGTCGATGTTGGTGTTGACCGCCAGGACCTGGATGTTCTGGAAGATCATCGCGGTGACTGAATCTTTCCTTTCTTTTTCCTTATCCTTGACATTAAGACTGCCCGACACCGCCGGAACATTCATCTGCGCGATAATATCCACATAATCGCCGGGGCTAAGCAGCCCGCCGACCGCGCCCAGTGATTCGATCTGCAGCGTCAACGCGCGCTTGCCGGGCGGCATGCGCATGGCCAGCGATACGAATTTCTTTTCCTTCTTGGCATCCGGGCTCTGCTGAACAGCGGTCGCCGCCTGCTGCGCCGCCTGCGTGGCCCGCGCCTCAACCTCGGCGATCTTCTGGTTCAGGTCCGCCATCTGTTGGTTGTGTTCCTGCTGGCGCGCCTCCATTTCCTTTTTGAACCGGGCCGCCTGACGTTCGGTCTGCTCATTGATCGAGTTCTGGACAAAGTTGCTGACCAGGATCGCCGCCACGAGGCCTGTCGCTACAGCCGCAATGATAACGATGATCTGCTTCTTGTTTTCCATTAGCGCCATAGACTTACTCTCCTGCTTTTAGAAGGTCTTCGTTGACCTGGACCGTTACCTGTTTCTGGATCTCGGCGATCTTATCCGAAAGCACCTGCTGCTGCTGACGCAGTTTCAAATACTTGATAAGTTCATCCTTCACCTCCGCGAACGCAACAGTCTCCCCGCCGCGCACGTCCTCAACCTTGGCAATGTAAAAACCTTCCGGCCCTTCGAACACCGCGGATACCCCGCCCTTCTTGAGCGTTGCCACCGCGGCTGCCATGGCCGGGAATGTTGCTTCCGTGCGGAAGCCCAGGTCGCCGCCATTATCTTTTGTTGCGCCCTTGGACTTGTCACGGGCGATCTGCGCGAAATCCCCGCCCTGCAGCACCTGGACCAGGACCTCGTTCGCTTCGGCCTGGGTCGCCAGGACGATCTCACGGATCTGTTTTTCCAGCGGCTTCTGGAACTCCGTCGGATTGTCCGTGTAATATTTCTTGGCATCCGCTTCGGTCGCGTCAACATCCTTGGTCAGGCGCGTCACGATCTCCTGCACCAGGAGCGTATTCTCGAATTCCTTGAGCGCGGCCTTGACGTCCGGGCTCTCCTGCATCTTTTCATTACGCGCCTGCTGCACCAAAAGCTGCTGACGAACGATCTCGTTAAGTAGCATGGCCCGGGCGCCGACATCCTTAGGATCAAAATCCTTGACCATCTCGGTCACGCCTTTGACGCGCTGCGCGAACTCATCCTGCGTGATGGTCCAATCGTCGACCTTGGCCAGAACCCCGGCAGGCAGCGGCGCATTAACATCCGTTTTGGCTGCAGCTGCGGCCGGTGCTGCCGGCGCGGCAACAGGGGCCGCGGGAACAGCCGCCGCCTTCGCGGGAGCTGCTTTCTTGACCGTCTTTTTCGGCGGATTGATCAGATCGCACCCCGACGCGGCGAACAGGATCACGGAACAAACGACCATCATTATCTTGTAACTCTTCATACGCTCTCCTCTGTTAATGTGATGATATGTCCTTGATCAGGCCAGCAAATCCGCGACCTGATCTCTCTCTTCTATCAATTCTTTCAATGTTGCCGCGATCTTTGACCGGGCAAACTCGTCGTGCTCCACGCCCTGCACGATCTGCCAGCCGCGATTGCCCAGGGAACGCACGGGAAATCCGAAGACCAGCCCCTTGGGAACGCCGTAGCTGCCGTCTGAAACAACAGCGACCGAAAAGACCCTGCCTTCCGGTGTCGGCGCGCACACATTACGCACCGTCTCGATCACCGCGTTCGCCGCCGATGCGGCCGACGACAGCCCCCGGGCTTTCAGGACCTCGGCGCCGCGCTGCTGCACTGTTGTGATAAATCCGCCGTGCAGCCAAGCCGCGTCCTGGATCAACTCTTCGGCAGGGCGCCCCTTGATCAAGGCGTGCCGAAAATCCGGGAATTGCGTTGCCGAATGATTGCCCCAGATAACGACGTTCTGCACATCCTTCACGCCAACGCCCGCCTTCCGTGCCAGCTGGGCAACCGCGCGATTCTGGTCCAGCATGGTCATGGCGAAAAAGTTCCGCGGGTCCATGCCTTTCGCGCATTCCTTGGCGATAAAAGCATTCGTATTGCACGGATTCCCGACGACCAAAACCCGGCATGCGGGTTTTGCGCGCGCCGCCAGGGCCTTACCCTGCGCGACGAACACGCCGGCATTTATCTTTAAAAGATCTCCCCGCTCCATGCCTGCTTTACGCGGGATGCTGCCGATCAACAGCGCCCAGTCACACCCGTCGAAGGCTTCCGCCGGGTCCGATGAAACGCTGACCTTGCCCAATAAAGGGAATGCTCCGTCCTCAAGCTCCATGACCACGCCGCGCAAGGCGGGCATGGCCGCTTCCAGTTCGAGCAGCGAAAGCTCGACGGGAACATCCCTGCCGAACATCTCGCCGGAAGCGATCCGGAACAGCAACGCGTAGCCGATCTGACCTGCCGCGCCGGTAACTGCAACCTTGATCATAGAAAATATCTTCCCCTATGAAGACATTCTACTGATTATTATGCATTTATGGACAGTTTTTTTATGTTTTTAATGATAACAGAACATATATAAGAAAAGCAAAGGGATTTTGGCCTCACTAATAGCAAAAGGCAAACAGAAAAGCCAACGGGATTTTGGCCTCACTCCGTTCGGCCAGATGGTGGCTTTTTCCAAAAAATATTTTTGAAAGCCACCATAGAACCCGTGCCCGCTATTAGCGGGCTACGTGTCATCCGCGAGATCCTCATATAAACAAAAATCCTGCTAAAAAGCAGGATTTTTGTTTATATGGCGACCCCAACGGGATTTGAACCCGTGTTCCAAGCTTGAAAAGCTTGTGTCCTGACCAGGCTAGACGATGGGGTCAATCTATCGACGAGCGAGAACCTATTATATTTTCTCTCCCCACCGCGTCAAGGAGAAATATCCGCGCCTATGCCGCTTCACCCTCTTCCCGCGCCACCACATTCGCCACCGACGCGACCTCGTCCCCTGCGTCAAGCGCGACAAGCCTCACGCCGACCGCGCTGCGGCCGGTCAGGCGAACATCCGCGGGATTGCAGCGGATCATCATGCCCTGCCTGGTCACGGCCATCATCTCATCGTCCTCATGAACAACGAGGACGTTGACCACCTGCCCGTTCTTGGGCGTGCACTTTAAGTTGATAATGCCCTTGCCGCCGCGCGACTGCGTGCGGTAATCCTCAAACTTCGAACGCTTGGCATAGCCTAATGAAGAGCAGGTCAACAGCGTGTTGCCCGTTTTATCTGCATCTGTATCGAAAACGATCATGCCCACAACCTCATCCTTGGGCGCCAGCGTTATCCCGCGCACGCCGCGCGCGCCGCGGCCGATATCGCGCAGCTGTTTTTCCTGAAAGCGCAGGGACTTGCCCGCTTTGGTCGCGAACAGGACCTCCTTCTTGCCGTCGGAAACCTCAACGCTGATCAGCTTGTCGGCCTTATCGAGCGTGATGCCGATGATGCCCCCTTTACGCGGATTGCTGTAGGCGGAAAGCTTGGTCTTTTTCACCACGCCGCAAGAGGTCGCCATGATCAGGTATTCGTCATCCTTGAATTCCTTGACCGCCACGATCGCGCTGATCTGCTCGTCATTGGCGAAAGAAAGAAGGTTGACGATCGCCTTGCCCTTGGCCTGGCGCGACGCCACCGGGATCTCATACACCTTAAGCCAGCGCACGATCCCCTTGTTGGAAAAGATCAGCAGATAATCCTTGGACGAGGCGACAAAAAGCCGCTGCACAAAATCCTCTTCCTTGGTCGTCATGCTGGTCACGCCCTTGCCGCCGCGCTTTTGTTTGCGGTAGGCCTGCACGGGAATGCGTTTGACATAGCCGGTGTTGGAGATCGTGATCGCCATATCCTCCTCGGCGATCAGGTCCTCCATTTCGATCTCCTCGGCCTTGCCCGCGATCTCGGTGCGGCGCTCGTCGCCAAAACGATCCTTAAGCTCGAGCAGTTCCTTGCGCACGATCGCGTCAACCTTCTTGGCGTCCGCGAGGATCGCGCGATAGTCATCAATGTTCTTGAGCAGCTGGGCGTATTCTTCCTCGATCTTTTCGCGCTCAAGGCCGGTCAGCTTCTGCAATTGCATCTCGAGGATCGCCTGGGCCTGGATCTCGGTCAGGCCGAACTTCTTGATCAACGCGACCTTAGCCTCGGGTGTTGACGGCGCCTTGCGGATCGTCTGGATGATCTCCTCGATATTCTTGAGCGCGATACGCAGCCCCTCAAGGATGTGCGCGCGCCGCAGGGCCTTGTCCAGATCGAACTGGGTGCGCTTGCGGACCACAGTGCGGCGATGATCAATGTAATAAGCCATCAACTGCTTCAGATTGAGCACGCGCGGGCTGTTATTGACCAGGGCGAGATTAATGATGCCGAAGGTCACCTCCAGCTGGGTGTGCTTGAAAAGATAGTTCAGGACGATCTGCGCCTCGACGTCGCGCCGCAATTCAATGACAATGCGCACGCCGTCCTTGTTGGATTCATCGCGCAGGTCCGTGATGCCTTCCACGCTCTTGTTCTGCACAAGCGCCGCGATGTCCGAGACCAGGTTCGACTTGTTGACCTGATACGGGATCTCGGTGATGATGATAAAATCCTTGCCGTTCTTCTGCTTCTCGATCGCGGCGCGGGCGCGCAAGATGACCTTGCCGCGGCCGGTCATGTACGCATCCTTAATGCCCTCGCGGCCGCAAATGATCCCTGCCGTCGGAAAATCAGGCCCTTTGACAAACCGCATCAAGTCCTTGACCTCAGCCTCGGGCGTATCGATCAGATGAACGATCCCGTCAACAACCTCGGTCAAATTGTGCGGCGGCATGTTCGTAGCCATGCCGACCGCGATGCCGCTGGAGCCGTTCACGAGCAAGTTCGGCATGCCCGACGGAAGGATGGTCGGCTCTTCGAGTGTGGCGTCAAAGTTCGGCGCAAAATTGACCGTTTCCTTTTCGATATCCTCGAGCATGGTCTCCGCGATCGAGGCCATGCGGGCTTCCGTGTAACGCATCGCGGCGGCTGAATCACCGTCGATCGAACCAAAGTTTCCCTGCCCGTCAACCAGCGGATAGCGCAGGGAAAATTCCTGCACCATGCGCACCATGGTCTCGTACACCGCGGAATCGCCGTGCGGATGGTATTTACCCAGCACTTCACCGACGATGCGCGCGCTTTTCTTGTAAGCCTTGCTGTGCTCAA
Organism: uncultured Planctomycetales bacterium; assembly: GCA_964643325.1. GTDB lineage: Bacteria > Omnitrophota > Gorgyraeia > Zapsychrales > Fredricksoniimonadaceae > Fredricksoniimonas. The sequence goes on along the minus strand of CAZXSE010000013.1, from coordinate 12,246 downwards.
GATGCAATTCCTTCATCGCGTACAACACGCGCCGGTGCACGGGCTTAAGCCCGTCGCGGACATCCGGCAGGGCCCGCCCGACAATGACGCTCATGGAATACGCCAGATAGGAATTCTTCATCTCCTCTTCAATGGGGACCGGGAGGATCTTTTCTTTTTTGCTGAAATCTTTCATGCTTTCTTCCCTTTAACCGTATAACTCCATAATAAAGCGATCAAATATCCAGGTCCTTGACCATGTGCGCGTTGGTCTCGATGAATTCGCGGCGCGGCGCGACCTCATCACCCATCAGCATGGTAAAGGTCTTGTCCGCCTCGACGGCATCTTCGAGCGCCACCTGCAACAACGTGCGGCGGTCCGGGTCCATGGTCGTGTCCCAGAGCTGCTGGGGATTCATTTCACCAAGACCTTTATACCGCTGGATGTGCATGCCTTTTTTCGCGTTATCCTGGATATAATCCAGCACCTCGTGCAGGGAAAAACATTCTTTCAAGTCCTTCTCGTTCTCGACCTGAAAGCGGGGTTTGAGCGTTTTGACCTTGCGCTTCTCTTTATCCTTGGCGATGATCGTTTCCGCCTTGACCTCTTCCTCTTTTTCGAACTCATTGATGTCCAGGCCGAACCCCGTCAACTCGGTCCGGATGCGCTCCAGATCCTCGGACTCGAAGATCTCGATGTATTCGGTCTCCTCATCGTTCTTGGTCGCGGCGGCCAGCTCCTTGTCGTCATACATGAACAGCTGCGCCTTGTCTTCCTTAACGATATAACGCGGGAATATCTTCCGTTTCGCATCGAAGCGCGCGGTATAGTCCGCGACATCAATGCCTTTTTTCGCAAGCTTCTCAAAACTTTTGTCCAGCTCGACCAACAGCATCATGATGTCCTTGAGCTGGCCGGTAGTATATTTTTTGTCTCCGGCGATCTTGGTCAGTTTCAAGCCCTCTGTGCCAAGGTCCAAAAGAAGCGCGTTCATCTCTTTTTCGGTCTCAATGTATTCCTCGCGCTTGCCGCGGGCAACCTTGTACAGCGGCGGCTGGGCAATGTACACATACCCGCCCTCAATAAGCGCCCTGAACTGTCGGAAGAACAGGGTCAACAGCAGCGTGCGGATATGCGATCCGTCAACGTCCGCGTCGCACATGATGATGATCTTGTGATAGCGCAGTTTTTCGATGTTGAATTCTTCGCCGACGCCGGCGCCGAACGCCGTGATGAGCGTGCGGATCTCGTCGTTGGAGAGGATCTTGTCGAGCCTGGCTTTTTCAATATTAAGGATCTTGCCCTTGAGCGGCAGAATGGCCTGGAATGTGCGGTCGCGCCCCTGCTTGGCTGATCCGCCGGCCGAATCGCCCTCAACAAGATACAGCTCGCACAAAGACGGATCGCGCTCGGAACAATCGGCTAATTTTCCTGGAAGCCCGCCACCCTCAAGGGCTCCCTTGCGTCGCGTGAGCTCCCTGGCTTTGCGCGCCGCTTCACGCGCGCGCGACGCCAGCATGACCTTATCCACGATCTTGTTGCCGACCGCAGGATTCTCTTCAAAGAAAGTATTCAAGGCTTCCAATGTAGAAGAGGCCATCAGGCCCTCAACCTCGGAATTGCCCAGCTTCGTCTTGGTTTGCCCTTCAAATTGCGGGAACGGGATCTTAACGCTGATGACCGCGCTCAAACCTTCACGCGTATCTTCGCCGGTGATGGCTTCGCCCTCTTTGAGCGTCTTTTTTCCCTTGGCATAATTATTGATCGCGCGCGTCAGGGCCGACCGGAATCCGCTCAGGTGCGTACCGCCCTCGGTCGTATTGATGTTGTTGGCATACGCGAATACATTCTCGCTGTAACCGTCTGCGTATTGAAATGCTACTTCCAGCTCAATGTTCTCTTTGGCTGCCGTGAAATAAACGACCTTATTGTGCAGGACCTCTTTGTTCTTGTTGATATCCTCGACGAACGACACAATGCCGCCCTTGAAAAAGAACAACCCTTCTTTTTCCTTGCCGACGCGCATGTCCGCCAGGCGGATATTCAGCCCCTTGTTCAGGAACGCCAGCTCGCGCAAGCGCTTGGCCAGGATATCGTACGCGAGCGTTGTTGTCATTGTAAAGATCTTCGGATCCGGCAGGAATGTGACCTTGGTGCCGGTCTTTTTGGTCTTGCCGATGACCTCAAGCTTGGTCACGGGTTTCCCGCGCTCATAGCGCTGGTGATAGATCTTGCCGTCGCGCTTGATCTCGACCTCAAGCCAGGCAGAAAGCGCATTGACGCAGCTGACACCCACGCCATGAAGCCCGCCGGAGACCTTGTACGAACCCTTGTCGAACTTGCCACCCGAATGCAATACCGTCAACACGACCTCGACCGCCGGCCGCTTCTCCGTCTCATGCATATCCACAGGGATGCCGCGCCCGTCGTCAATGACCGAACAGGAATTATTCTCGTTCAATACCACCTCAATGGTCGAACAGTGCCCGGCCAGCGCCTCGTCCACGGAATTATCCACCACCTCATACACCAGATGGTGCAGGCCACGGACCGCCGTGTCACCGATATACATCGCCGGGCGCATGCGCACCGCTTCCAGGCCCTCAAGGACCTGAATATTGGACGCGTCATATTTAGCGCTCTTAGCCCCGCCGTTCTCTTTGGTCTCTTCTTGCTTGCTCATGTGACTTTCCCTATTTTAAACACCACATTCCGGACATCCGGCCTGCGCTCCTGGAATCTTTTCACAATGGTCCCCTGCCGCAATTTCCAGTAATACAGCCGGGCCGAACTATCCACCGTAATGAACACGACGCCGTCCCTGAATCCTCCGAGCGCCACTCCCGTTGCCCCTTCTCCGGCAATGTTCGACCAGACCTGTTCCAGCGCGATCTGTTCATGAAGATGATTGCGAGTAAGGTCCTTGAGGATCCCGGGTAAAATATCCCTGGCGGCAACAGCGCTGCGCTTGTTATTGTCCACACCGCTCCGATTTTCTCAACAGAAATGCTGGTTATTTATTCCTGCCCCGTCCTGTCCGGCGATCACAGCCGCATCGGCAGTGCCAGATACAAATAATCCTCTTTGCGGATCACGCACGGCTTATCCGCCCCGGATAATTCCAATTCCAGCGTTTCATCCGGCAGATTTTTCAAAACATCCATCATATATTGTGGATTGAATCCGACGATCATTTCATTGCCGCCATAAGTGACCGGCATCTCTTCACGCGACTCACCCACATCCGGCGTTGTTTTAGAGACCACCAGCTTATCCTTGAAGACCTCAAATTTAACGGCCTGAAAATCCGGCGTGGCGAGTAAATTTGCGCGACGGATCGCGGCCAGGAATTCCGCGGTGTTAAGTGTGATCCGGGTTGATACCGCCTTGGGGATAACCTGTGTGTAATTCGGAAAATCACCTTCAATGATCCGTGTTGCCACCAGGACCCCGCCAATATCAAACATCACCTGACTTAAACCCGGCACAAAGATCACATCGCCTTCATCTTTCAAATTCCTGTTCACTTCCGCCACCGCCTTGATCGGCAGGATGAAATTCACATCCTTGGTCACTGGTTGTATCAGCTTGCGTTCGATCTTGGCCAGGCGGCGGCCATCAGTCGCAACCAACCTTAAAATATCTTTTGAAACTTCCACTAAAATACCGTTCAGGACATACCGCGATTCTTCATGCGATACGGCAAATGATGTCATCCGGAACATTTCTTTAAGATCGGATTGTTTGATCTTAATGGCTTCTTTATCTTTAAATTCCGGGAATTTTGGGAATTCCTCTTTCGGTAAACCTAATAATTTGATCTTGCAATTCTGGCCTTCAATATCGATCTGATTATTCTTACGCGCATGAATGATCACATCTCCCGACGGAAATTCACGGACAATATCACTAAAACGCTTGGCCGGTATCGTGATCGCCCCGTCTTCTATAATACTAACGGGTATTTCACAGGAGATCCCAATATCCAGATCTGTTGTATAAAGCCGCAACATGTCTTTTTTGGTCTCTACCAGCATATTTGAAAGGATCGGCAGTGTTGCTTTAGGTGAAACAACATTCTGAACTGTTTGAATACCTTGTAAGAGATCGTCTTTGGAAAGTTTAACTTTCATACTTTTCACAACTCCTTTACTTCATTATTAAAAAATAAAAATATGTGGTAATGGTTGTAAGCCCTGTGAAATTTTGGAAATCTTAAAAACCCAATGTTGTACAACACGATACATTCGTTATGTGCTGTGGACAAACCACAGGTCACTGTTTAAGGACTGTGGATAATTTTTCAATGATGTAGCGTAATTCACTATTCTTGTTCAGGCTATCCCCAATTTTCTTACAGGCATACAGGACTGTTGTGTGATCTTTGCCGCCAAAAGCCTTGCCGATCTCGGGTAATGAATGTTTGGACAGTGTTCTGGCCAGATACATGGCGATCTGCCGGGGCAGAACAAAATTTTTTGTTCTTTTATTATTTTTAAGCTCATTGATCGTGATCTTAAAATGATCACAAACAACCTGCTGGACCATTTCAATGCTAATAATTTTTGAGGTTTCTTTCAACATATTCTTTAGAACAGACTGCACCATGGCCAGCGTGATGGGCTTTTCCTGCAGCATGGATGTGGCGACCACGCGGATCAGCGCTCCTTCAAGTTCGCGGATATTGGTCTTGATCTGTTCGGCGATAAAATAGATAACATCGTCGGAAACACGCACATTCTCAAGCTCTATTTTTTTGCGCAGGATCGCCACACGCGTTTCAAAATCCGGCGGCTGGACATCCACGGTCAAGCCCCATAAAAAGCGCGTGACCAGGCGGTCTTCAAGGTCGGAGATCTCCTTGGGCGGCCTGTCAGAGGTCAGCACGATCTGTTTGTGGTTGTCGTGCATGGCGTTGAATGTGTGGAAAAATTCTTCCTGAGTAGAGCGCTTGCCGGCAATGAACTGAATGTCGTCAACCAGAAGAATATCGACGCTGCGGTATTTTTGTTTGAATTCATTGGTGGTCTTGTGCTGGATCGAGTCGATCAGCTCCCGCATGAATTGTTCCGACGTTAAATAAACGCATTGCAGGTTGGGATTGGTGGCGCGCACGTGGTTGGCGATCGCCTGCATCAGGTGGGTCTTCCCCAGCCCGGAATGGCCGTAGAGGAACAAAGGATTGTACGCTTTGGCCGGCGCATTGGCCACGGCCTGGCTGGCGCGCGAGGCCATTTCGTTCGACGGACCGATAACAAAATTTTCGAATGTCAGGCGCGGGTCCATGGTCCGGCCGCCGGGATGCCGGGTTGCGGCCATGGGCACAAGCGTTGTTGGTGTAAGCGGTGCCGGGATGCAGGAGGTGCTGGGCATGTCGGCCTGCGGGATGATGCGCAGCTCGACGGTAACGGCCGGCGAGGCGTGTTTTTTCAGCACATCTTCGATAATGGCAAGGTAATGGTCCGCGATCCAGTTCTTGAAGAATTCATCAGGCGCGGCGATGACGAGCGTGTTGTCGTGCTCGCACAAAGCATGGAGATGCGCAAACCACGACTGGTAGGCGCTCTCCCCTATTTTTTGCTGGATATCAGCTTGCGCGTGCGACCACGCGGTGAGGGCGTTCATGGGCAACCTGTTGTTGAACTGTGGAATTCGGGATTTTTGCAACTCATTGCAAAACAACACTTTTCAGACTTATCAAAAAGTTCTTCACAACTTGTCCACAACCGCAGGACTATGTTCAAGCGCAATAAGTTATGGACCCTGCCGACGAAAGAACAATGCTCTGCGCTAGAGCGTCCGTGAAATTTCGGACATTATAACAAAGCGCTCATGAAAAGCAACCGCATTTTTCCACAGGGGCCTGGCGCGATCATCAGCGCGGGCTGTTTTCGTCGGGAATGCGCCTCTCCCCTGCCTTGGCGGGGGCGCGCTCACGCAGCGCTTGACTTCAAAGAACGCTGTGTTATAATTCACGCCATTCTTGTTAAAAATTCATTAACCATAGAGTGAGCACATGAAAAAAACATTAAAGACACCCACCCGGATCAAAGGCAAAAAAAGACATGGCTTCCGTCGGCGCATGAAGACGGCAGACGGCCGCAAGGTCATTAACAAGCGCAGGGCCAAAGGCCGCAAGCGCTTGTCTGTTTAATACGCCAGGCACTGCATGAGATCCTTATTGATAGGGCTGATCCGTCTGTATCAGGCGATCAGCCGCTCGTTCTTCCCACGGGCTTGTCGTTTTTATCCCACATGTTCCCACTATGCCCTGGGGACGCTGTCCAAATATGGCGCCTGGAAAGGTTCATGGATGGCGCTCTATCGTATTGTCAGGTGTTCTCCACTAACTAAAGGCGGTTACGACCCGGTCAGGTGATCTTATGGAAAAAAGACTTTTTCTTGCGGTTTTCTTATCTCTTGGTGTTGTGTTCCTGTTCCAGACCCTGTTCAAAGTGAGCCAGCCGCCTGCAGCAAAGGTGGAAGTTGTTGAAAATAAAGCTGTTGTGGTTAATGAAGGTATTGTTGCGGAAGGCAGCGTTCCGGTGGTTTTGGAAAAAAAGACTGTTAACGAGCCAGCCTTTCAAGAGCGCACAGCGATCCTGGAAAATAAACAATACAAGATCAGCTTGACGAACAGGGGCGGCAACATCGGGTCGATCTATTTAAAGGACCTGCAGCACGAGATGCCGACGAGAAACCTTGGCGGGCTGGATCTTTTTGACAATGAGGAATTCAATATTGCGGTCAAGAACAATAAGGCGGTTTTGACCCATACGAGCGCGACATGGCTTGTGACCAAAGAGCTTACCATTAATAATAATAATACGATAACAGCCCTGGTGAGCGTTAAGAACGCGGGCAAGACAGCAGAGAACTTTGGGGGAGATAAAACGAGTTTTATTATCGATACAGTCAGATTGGACAAAACAAATGTCCAATCTGATAGGACCCTGTATGAGTATTCCATTAAGTCAGATTCAAGATTCATAAGGAAAGACAATGCCAGGAACTTTACGGACAAATGGAATAAGGAAGAAGTGGTTCCTGTGGACTGGATGGCGTTCCGGGATAAATATTTTGTCACGATCGTTGAGGCCGGGCAGAAAGAAACAAATTATTTTGTTAAGAAGGTTTCTGACAAAGAATTACGTCTTGGCTCGACGCTGGCAATGACAGCCGTTGCTCCGGGGCAAACCATTACATTGCACTATAAGATGTATGTGGGCCCGCAGAAGCTCGACCTTCTGGCCGCAGCAGAGCCTTCTTTTGCGAAGGTCATGGTGTTCAGTAATTGGGGGTGGCTTGATGCCATATCAAAGGGGATCTATTGGCTTTTGGGCGCCATTCACAAGTTGATACCCGTGTGGGGTATATGTATCATTGTGATCAGCCTGATCGTTTACGGCGGTATGTATCCGCTAACGCTGAAGAGCCTTGTTTCAATGAAAAAGCTCCAGGTTCTGCAGCCTAAAATGAAGGAATTGCAGGAGAAATACAAAAGCAATCCCGAGCGCCTTAATAAAGAGGTTGTTGAGCTGTATCGCGTGCATCAGGTCAATCCGGTGAGCGGATGTCTTCCGATGCTGTTGCAAATGCCCATCTTTGTCGGATTATATCAGGTTTTATGGCGTTCCGTGTATTTTAGAGGGGAGAGCTTCTTGTGGATGAAAGATCTTTCCATGCCGGACAGGACCATTAAATTGCCGTTTACCATGCCGTTCCTGGGGGAGTACGTTAATGTTCTTCCTATATTAATGGTAGGCATTATGTTCGTTCAGCAGCAATTGAACATGAAAAGCATGGCTGCAGCCACGCCGGAACAGGCCCAGCAGCAGAAGATGATGGCTATATTCTTTCCGATCGTGATCGGGTTCATTTTTTATAATATGGCCAGCGGCTTGAATCTGTATTTTGTTGTTTTCTATGTATTGTCCACACTGAGTCAGTGGCACATCTCTACCAGCACGAATACGGCGGCCTAATATGATGAGCGCAGCAAAGACCATGGAATTTGAGGGCAACACTGTTGAGGATGCGATAAGCAACGCCATCAAGACCCTGAAGGTTCCACGTGAAACACTTACCATTAAGGTTGTTTGTGAAGAGCAGCGGGGCTTGTTCGGTATGGAAGGCGCAAAGACCGCCAAGATCAAGGTTTCTATAAAAGCAAAAAAGAACTAAATATTTTCTTTTTGTTTTTGTATTGTGGTATATTATTTTCAAGTTTCACGTGAAACTGCAGCGGAGGGCACGCGCCAGGAATATGGGCAAGACCATCATTGTTTGTAATCAAAAGGGCGGCACAGGGAAGACAACAACCGCAGTGAATCTCTCGGCGGCATTGGGCGATCTTGGCAAGAAGGTTTTGCTTGTTGATATGGACCCGCAAGGCAATGCGACGAGCGGCGTAGGCATTGACAAGAACTCGATCAAAAACTCAGTATATGAAGTCCTCCTTAATAAAGTTCCCGCATCCACCGCAACAGTTAAAACATCCATAAGTGGTTTAGACGCAATACCTTGCAACATACAGCTGACCGGCGCCGAGATAGAGCTGGTGGGCGTTCTTGCCAGGGAAACAAAGCTGAAGAAGGCGTTGGCCGAGGTCAAGGATCGCTATGATTATGTCATTATCGATTCGCCGCCGTCCTTGGGCCTGTTGACGCTCAACTCTTTGGTGGCTGCTGACTCGATCCTTATTCCGATACAATGCGAATTTTATGCGCTTGAAGGCGTGTCGCAGCTGTTGAACACGATCAGCCTTGTTCGTGACGGACTGAACCCGACGCTGGCCATCGAGGGTGTGCTGTTGACCATGGCGAACTTCAGCACGAATTTGACGACGGAGGTCAGCAACGAGGTGCGCGGATATTTCAAGGACAAGGTTTATCAAAGCGTTATTCCGAGGAATGTGCGCTTGAGTGAAGCGCCAAGCCATGGTAAGCCCATCAATCTTTATGATAAAAGCTCTGTTGGCGCCAGGAAATATGCGGAACTGGCACAGGAGCTTGTTAGCAAGAACTAATATAAAGTCCTGTAAGGCAGCTACTTACAGAATGTCCAAACAGGATCCGCAACCGTATAAGGATAATATATGGCATTAGGCAAAGGGCTTTCAGCATTGATCCAGGACCCGCAAGATCGGGCGCATGGTGATGTGCTGCAGGTGGCGACAGCTGCCATTAAGGATAACAAGCTGCAGCCGCGGCAAACTTATGATGTTGTCAAGATCGAAGAGCTCGCCGCCTCGATCAAGGAAAAGGGTTTGCTGCAGCCGATCCTGGTGCGGCGCGCGGGCGAAGGTTACGAGGTCGTTGCGGGTGAGCGGCGCCTGAAAGCAGCGCGCAAGCTCGGTCTTGAAAAGGTCCCGGTCATCATCAGGGAGGTGGACGACAGAGAAGCCCTGGTCCTTGCGCTCGTCGAGAATATCCAGCGTGAAGAGCTCAATGCCATCGAAGAGGCGGAAAGCTTTCGCAAGCTCGTCGATGATTTCAAATATTCTCAGGAAGATGTGGCGCGCATGGTCAGCAAGGACCGCGCGACCGTTGCCAACCTGATCCGCCTCCTTAAACTTCCAGATGTTATGAAGAAGGCGATCGTTAATGGGCAGTTGACCGCTGGGCATGCCCGCGCGCTCTTATCCGTTGAGGATGCTGACGCGAGAAGCGCCCTGTTTGCGACCATCGTTGGCAAAGGGTTGTCGGTGCGCGCCGCGGAGGCGGGCGCCAAGAGCGTCAGCAAAAAAACCGGCAAAAAAACAGCGGCCAAAGATCCCGAGATCGCGGCGCTCGAAGGGGAATTGCGCCAGATCCTTGGTACCAAAGTTCAGGTCATCAATAAGCGCGGGAACAAGGGCAAGCTCGTCGTGGAATACTATTCCCTCAACGATCTTGACCGGATCCTCGCGGTGTTGCGTAAATAAGAAGAAAGGTCAATGTATGATCACAGGCATGACAGGGTTCGGGACTGCGGAATTTACGACGGGCAAGGTCAAGGGAGTCGTCGAGGTCAAGAGCGTTAATCATCGCTATCTGGATGTAGCATTTTTTTTGCCGCTGGGCTTCGGGGCGATGGAGAACAAGATCCGCGAGATGCTCGCTCGGGACGTGGCGCGCGGCCGCGTGACAATATCGGTGCGCATTACCGACAAGCCGACGCAAGAGGTGTCGTTCAACGAGGACCTGATCGAGGAATATCTCGGGCATGCCAAGAGCATGGAGAAGAAATATAAATTATCGAATAACCTGACACTGGCGGATTTGATCCGCATGCCGGGGGTCGTTGATGTGAAAGAGGTTTTTGTCGAGGCAAAGGACATGTGGCCGTCTGTTGAAAAAGCGATGGCCGTCGCGCTTAAAAGCCTCAAGCTCATGCGCCAGCGCGAAGGCAAAAGCCTGGCAACGGACATGGGCGACAAACTCAAGCGCATGGCCAAGAAGCTCAAGGATATCAAGAAGCGGCACGATCTGTTGTTGAAAGCGCGGCAGAAGTCCAGCAAGCCGGAAGAGTTCGCGTCGTACCAGAAGAACATTGACGTCAACGAGGAGATCGCTCGCTACCACCACTACATCGCAGAGATGCAAGGCCTGCTTCAGGCGACGATCCCCGTCGGGAAGAAGATGGATTTCATTGCCCAGGAAATGCAGCGCGAGGCCAATACGCTCGGGTCCAAGCTGCAGGACGACATGGTGTCCAACGCGGTGATCGCCTTAAAAAGCAAGATCGAGAAGGTCCGCGAACAGGCGAACAACGTCGAATGACAATGCCCGGCCGCATCATCATCCTTTCCGGTCCGTCCGGCGCGGGCAAAACAACGCTGCACGAGCTTTTGCTGAAAAGCCCGGCGTTCAAGGGCCGCATCATCCGTTCCATATCGGCAACAACGCGCTCGCCGCGCGGCAAGGAGCGCCACGGCCGCGACTATCTTTTTTTGACGCACAAAATGTTCGCGCACAAGATCCGCACGGGGCAGTTCCTCGAGTGGATGAAAGTGTTTGATAATTATTACGGCACGCCGATGGCACAGGTGCGCGCCGCGCAGGCGCAAGGCAAGCATGTGTTGTTGTGCATTGACGTGAAAGGGGCCTTGCTCGTCAAGAAAAAGGCCCCGGACGCGATCATGATCTTTATCAAGACGCCCACGTTGCGGGAACTGAAGAACAGGCTGAGCGCGCGCTCTACGGATGCGCAAGCAAGCATTGCCTTGCGGCTGAAGGTCGCGCGGGAAGAATTAAAAAAAGCCGGGCAGTATGATCACGTGCTGGTCAATGACAAGCTTGACGCAGCGCTGGCGCGGCTGATCGGGATCTTGCGGCGTGAGCTTGCGCCCCGTCGTTGACATTTTTACGGCGGCATGGTATATATCAGCACCATTTATACACAGGGAAGTTGATCTTTTCAGGGAACGAACGGCATCAGGAGGAAAGCGATGGTTTATTTACCGGTAGAGAAATTACTTCCCAGCTCGGCGAACAGCTCCTATAAGCTGGTGCGCATGATCGCGACGCGCGCGCTGGAGATCGGCGAGGGCGGCGCCAAGTTGGTTGAGGCGCCTGCAAATGAGAAGCCCACCACGACCGCGATGCGCGAGGCCATAGCCGGCAAGATCGTGACGCAGGATGTTGTGGACAATGCCAAGAAAGCCGCTAAGGCTGCCAAGGCCGCGAAATAGTTTATGACGAAGAAGCATGTTGTCCTGGCGGTGACGGGAAGCATTGCGGCGTATAAGGCGCCGGATATCGTGCGCCGCCTGCAAGAGGGCGGAGCGGATGTTACGGTCCTGATGACGCCGGGCGCGGAACGATTTATTACGCCGCTGACATTTGAAACGCTGACGCGCCGGCCTGTTTATCGGGACATGTTCACACAGACGGGCGAGTGGAGCGCGACGCATGTGGCGCTGGCCCAGGCCGCGGATGTTTATCTGATCGCTCCGGCGACGGCGGACATTATCGCGAAGATCGCCTGCGGGATCGCGGATGATCTGGTGGCCTGCATGGCCGTGGCTACGATAAAACCTATTATTATTGCTCCGGCGATGAATGATGGCATGTTCGCGAACAGGATCGTTCAGGAAAATATCGCGAAATTGAAAAAGCTTGGCATGACATTCGTTGATCCGAAAGAATCAAAACTTGCCTGCGGGACCGTTGGCCGCGGCGCGCTCGCGGATGTTGATGTGATCGTTAAAGCAGTAATCGATCTTTTATAAAATCAAAATTAAAAGAAACTTTGAGGGAAGCTCCGAAGGTTCCGACTCGCTG
>CAZXSE010000012.1:0-39317 GCA_964643325.1 uncultured Planctomycetales bacterium | reverse complement strand
CTCCAGGTGAGTCCCAGGATGTCCTTGGGATCCATGCCATTAGTAAGATCGCGCAGGGTGTAGTCGTATTCACTGCGCAGGATATAGTCGAGCGCGCCTTTGGCGATCTCAAATGTATTATGCGGCTCAGCGCTGGCATGCTGGCCGACAAAAGCAACCTTACAGCCGTTCTCTTCCTTAATGACCCGGGCCTGTTCTATGTCCGCGTAAATGGACGGGGTGGTGGCATGGATGACTAGCAGCTGGGGCTTGAAGTCACGGATAATGCGAAAGCTTTCCTGGGGGGAAAGGTTGCGTGCCGCGGCTTCGACAAAAATGACATCATGGCCGGCATCGATGAGGACCTGCGCGGCAATAAGAAGGTAATCAGGGTGGCGCTGGACGCGGCCGCGCGACTTGGCGGCCCAGCGTGCCACGCGGACGAAGTTATCACCAAAAGATGGGTTGAGTATGGCTATTTTCATATTATTTACTGCTTTGCGCTACAGGATTGGGCTGCCCCGAAGCCGACATTGATCGAGCTCGCGGGCATGGTGTCCCGACCGTAAGGTCGGGACGAGCGAGCGAGATCCCAGAGCGTAGGCGAGCCGCTGGGCGAGCCAAGCGCTCGGCGAAGGGGTAGCGCAAGCCTGCAGCAAAGCAGATGTCATAGTAACTTCACCCGTCCTATTTTTCAACAATTACCTTTAAGATTATTGACGGATAGGGGTGTTTTGCCTATAATCGACAGATTCAACCAAGGAAACTATGGAAATCAACAAGTCGCAACTGACGCAAGGCCTTAGTGTTTCCGGTCAGAAATACACCATTTTCTCCCTGCCAAAACTGGAGAAACAGGGCTTCCGGGGTGTATCCCGCCTTCCTTTCTCCATTCGCATCCTTCTGGAAAGCGCGATCCGCAACTACGATAATTATCAGGTCACATCCAATGATATAAAGACCCTGGCAGGGTGGAAGCCCAAGAACGCCCTTAAAGAGATCGCGTTCAAGCCCGGGCGTGTGATCCTTCAGGATTTTACAGGCGTACCCTGCGTGGTTGACCTGGCAGCCATGCGCGAGCAGATGAAGCGCATGGGCAAGGATGTGAACAAGATCAACCCCCAGGTCCCGTGCGATCTGGTCATTGACCATTCGTTGCAGATCGATGCTTACGGTTCCAAAGGCGCGTTCGACAAGAATGTCGCTCTTGAGTTCAAACGCAACAAGGAACGCTATTCCTTCCTTAAATGGGGGCAGAACGCTTTTGAGAATTTTCGTGTTGTTCCGCCGGCCACAGGCATTATCCATCAGGTGAACCTTGAATTCCTGGCTGCGGGCTTCTTGCGTCAGGGTGATGTGCTGTATCCGGATTCGCTCGTCGGAACAGACAGCCACACGACCATGATCAACGGCATCGGGATCGTGGGCTGGGGTGTTGGCGGTATCGAAGCAGAGTCCGTCATGCTGGGTGAGCCGTTGTCATTGCTCATGCCCGAGGTCATTGGCGTGCGTCTTACAGGGAAATTAAAACAGGGCGTTACAGCGACCGACCTCGTGCTCACCATTGTAGAAATGCTGCGCAAGCGCGGGGTGGTGGACAAGTTCGTCGAGTTCTTCGGGCCAGGCGTCAAGGCGCTTTCTTTGCCGGATCGGGCGACCATTTCCAATATGTGCCCTGAATACGGTGCGACCATCGGATTGTTCCCGGTGGACGCAACGACCATTGATTTCTATAAAATGACCGGACGGGCGCAGGAAGCCCGGATCGTCGAGGCCTATCATAAAGCGCAGGGACTTTTCGATCCATATCAGAAAATTACGCCGTCGTTCACGGACACGCTGACGCTTGATCTTACGTCCATTGAGCCATGCCTGGCAGGCCCCAAACGCCCGCAGGACAGGGTACTTCTTCAAGATATCAAGGAAAGTTTCGCGCAAAGCTTGACCACGCCCGTCGGGCTCAAGGGTTTTGGCCTGGCTGATGCTGATGTGGAGCGAGCCGAGGCTGTGGCGCGCTCGAAGGATCTGATCACGCACGGCAGTGTGGTCCTCGCCGCGATCACCAGTTGCACCAATACATCCAATCCCTCGGTCCTCATCGGCGCCGGGTTGTTGGCAAAGAAGGCTATTGCCAAAGGATTGAAGGTCAAAAAATTCGTCAAGACATCGCTCACGCCCGGGTCGCAGGTCGTTGACGCGTACCTTAAAAAGAGCGGCCTGATGAAAAGTCTCGAGGCGCTCGGGTTCCATAACGCGGGTTACGGCTGTGCCACATGTATCGGCAACAGCGGGCCTTTACCTGAAGAAGTTGCCGCGGCGATCAAGCAGGGCGGTCTGATCGTTGCCAGTGTCACGTCGGGAAATCGCAATTTTGAAGGCCGCATCAATCCGCATGTGAAAGCCAATTATCTGGCATCACCCATGCTGGTCGTTGCTTTTGCTTTGGCTGGGACAGTGAACATTGACCTTGCCAATGACCCTATTGGCACCGACGCAAAAGGCAAGCCGGTATTCTTGAAAGACATCTGGCCTACGTTGAAAGAGATCGCGTCCCTCGAGAGAAAATTTGTCACGGCCTCGATCTTCAAGGGCAAGTACAAGAACGCGCTTAAAGGCAGCAAGCACTGGCAGAGCATTAAAGGATCGCAGGGCGGTCTTTATCAATGGAAGGCTGACAGCACCTATATCCAGCAACCGCCTTATTTTGAGGACATGGGCGACGGGCTGAAAGCTATTGAAGATATTAAAGGCGCGCGTGCTCTTATCATGGTCGGGGATTCCATTACAACGGATCATATTTCTCCAGCGGGCAACATTTCCGCGACAGCGCCGGCAGGGGAATATCTTCTGTCGCTCGGCGTTATTACTAAAGATTTTAACAGTTATGGCGCGCGCCGCGGCAATGACCGCGTGATGAGCCGCGGCACTTTTGCCAATATCCGCCTGCGCAATATGCTGGCGCCCGGAACAGAAGGCTCCTGGACCACACATTTCCCTTCGGGTGATAAAATGAGCATTTATGATGCGTCCTGCCGTTACAAAAAAGCAGGGGTCGCGCTCATCGGCCTGGCTGGCAAGGAATACGGCACTGGTTCAAGCCGCGACTGGGCGGCCAAAGGCCCGGCGCTGTTGGGCATCAAGGCTGTTATTGCCGAAAGCTTTGAACGCATTCACCGGTCGAATCTTGCGGGTATGGGCATTATGCCGTTGCAATTCAAGACAGGAGAGAATGCGGCCGCTCTCGGGCTGAAAGGCAATGAAACTTTTGATATCCTCGGGCTTACGGAGGATCTTAAGCCGCGTCAACAGCTTAAAGTTATGACCGTATCCGATGCGGGCGAGAAGAAAGAGTTCACGGTTATTGTCCGGTTGGATACGCCCATTGAGATAGATTATTATCGCAACGGCGGGATACTGCAGACGGTGTTAAGGAAACTGGCATAAACTTTGTTCTTTGTCCTTGTCATGCCCCCTTGCCGATCGCTAGGCTCGCCCAGCGGCTCGCCTGCGCTCTGGGATCTCGCTCGCTCGTCCCGACCTTACGGTCGGGACACCATGCCCGCGAGCTCGATCAATGTCGGCAAAGTGGCATGACAAGGACCTTAGAGAACAAAGTTTAAGAAATGGAGCTTTATATGGCTAAGACGATGTATCAAAAAATATGGGATGCGCACCTTGTCCATGAAGGCAAAGGTACGGCATCGCTTCTTTATGTGGACCGCCAGCTTGTCCATGAGGTCACAAGCCCTCAGGCATTCGAAGGCCTGCGCGTTTCCGGGCGCAAGATCCGCTGTCCGCAGAAGACCTTCGCGACCATGGACCATAATATCCCGACCAGGAGCAAGGACCTTTCCTTGGCCAATGATATTTCCCGCGCCCAGATCGATCAGCTAAAGAAGAACTGCGATGAGTTCGGCGTCCGGTGTTTTGATTTCACCGACGAGGATAATGGCGTTGTCCATATCATCGGACCGGAGCTGGGCATTACCCAGCCGGGCATGATCATTGTCTGCGGCGATTCGCACACGGCGACCCACGGCGCTTTCGGGGCGCTGGCGTTCGGCATCGGCACGTCCGAAGTTGAGCATGTGATGGCTACGCAAACGATCCAGCAAAAACCATCGAAGACCATGCTCATCAACATCAATGGCAAGCTCGGCGAGGGCGTTACGCCCAAGGATGTGATCCTTTATATCATCGGTGAGATCGGCACGGCGGGTGCGACGGGCTATGTGATCGAATACGCGGGCGATGTCATCCGCGAGATGAGCATGGAAGGCCGGATGACGGTCTGTAATATGTCCATCGAGGCGGGCGGCCGCGGCGGCATGATAGCGCCGGATGATACGACCTTCACTTATTTGCAGGGTCGCGATCATTCTCCAAAGGGCGCTGATTGGGTCAAGGCTGTTACTTACTGGAAGACCCTCGCGACCGATAAAGGCGCCAAGTTCGATAAAGTGATCAATATTAAAGGTGAAGATATCGCGCCGCAGGTCACCTGGGGCACAAGCCCCGGACAGGTGACGGCTGTCGACGGAGAAGTTCCTGATCCCGATTCATTCAAGGATGCCGCTGAAAAGGCCGCGGCCGCGAACGCGCTGCGCTATATGGACTTGAAGCCCGGCATGAAGATGACGGACATTAAGATCGATGTTGTCTTTATTGGTTCCTGCACCAACGGGCGTATCGAGGATATGCGCGCCGCGGCCGGTGTGTTAAAAGGCAAGAAGGTTTCTTCCAGTGTCCAGGCATTGATCGTTCCCGGGTCTGATCGCGTCAAGCGTCAGGCTGAAAGGGAGGGGCTCGACAAGATCTTTATCGCGGCAGGCTGCGAATGGCGTTTTGCGGGCTGTTCCATGTGCCTGGCCATGAACGACGACCAGCTTTTGCCCGGCCAGCGCTCGGCGTCAACATCGAACCGTAATTTTGAAGGCCGTCAGGGACCCGGTGGACGGACGCATCTGGTAAGCCCGGAGATGGCCGCCGCCGCCGCTGTCACAGGGCATATCACGGATATCCGGGAATTCCTCAAGAGGGGGAAATAAGATGGAAGCATTCACCATACTGACAAGCATTGCCGCGCCGCTGGACCGTTCCAATGTTGACACCGACGCGATCATCCCCAAGCAGTTCCTGAAAAAGATCGAACGCACGGGGTTTGGAAAGCACCTGTTCCACGAGTGGCGCTACACTGATTATGAAGGCACCAAGGAGAATCCTGACTTTATCCTGAACAAGGAGCCTTTTTGCAAGGCCAAGATACTCCTGGCGCGGGATAATTTCGGATGCGGCTCGTCGCGCGAGCACGCACCGTGGGCGCTGTATGATTTCGGGTTCCGCTGTATCATTGCGCCGAGCTTTGCGGATATCTTCTACAACAATTGCATCAAGAACGGCATCCTGCTCGTCCGGCTCAAGCCTGACGAGGTGGAACAGTTGTTCGCCGTGGCCGCTTTCGGCGGGTCAGGCCTTATTGCCGTTGACCTCGCGAATCAGGTGGTCGGCGCCCTTGGCAAGAAGTTCTCTTTCGAGATCGATCCGTTCAATAAAGAGTGCCTTCTCAAAGGACTTGATCAGATCGGCTGGACCCTGCAACATGCCGCCAAGATCGATGAATTTGAGGCCAGGAACGCATTAGAGAAGCCCTGGCTGAAATAATGCCGGGGGTAGTGGCAAACATCTAAAAGCGTGTTATTATATTTCCCATGGCAGGAAATACGTTCGGGCAGATCTTTCGTGTAACAACATTCGGCGAGAGCCATGGCCTTGCCATCGGCTGCGTCATCGACGGCGTTCCTCCCAATATCATCCTTTCTGAAAGAGATATCCAGATCGACCTTGACCGGCGTAAGCCCGGGCAAAGCGAAGTTACGTCGCCGCGCCAGGAGGCGGACACCGTCGAGATCATTTCCGGCGTTCTTGAAGGCCGTACCACGGGGACGCCGCTGGCCATGATCATCCGCAATAAGGACCAGCACTCTGCGGACTATAACAGCCTCAAGGATATTTTTCGTCCGGGGCACGCGGATTACACTTATCATCAGAAGTTCGGGATCCGCGACCATCGCGGCGGCGGGCGGGCGTCGGGGCGGGAGACCGCGGCGCGCGTGGCTGCTGGCGCTGTGGCCAAGAAGATCCTTTCTTTTGACGGCATCCGTATTGTCTCCTACACGTTGTCCATTGGCGATGTCCGCGCCGAGACCATTAATTATGATGTGATCGAACAGAATATTGTACGCGCGCCGGACCTTCGGCAGGCGCAAGTCATGATCGATCACATCAACGATATCAAAGAGCAGGGCGATTCTGTGGGAGGTATTGTCGAAACCGTCATTCTTGGCTGTCCCGCTGGACTGGGGGACCCTGTGTTCGATAAGATCGAGGCCAGGCTTGCGCAGGCGGTCATGTCCATTGGCGCGGTCAAGGGCGTTGAATTCGGCGCCGGTTTTGCCGTTTCCCGCATGCGCGGTTCCCAAAGCAATGACACGCCCGTGATCGGCAATGGCAAGGTCAGGACGCAGCAGAACTTCGCCGGCGGCATCCTGGGCGGTATTTCGACGGGTGAAGACATTAAATTCCGTATCGCTGTCAAGCCGGCATCCTCGATCGCGAAGCCCCAGGTGGCGGCATCCAAAGACCTTTCCCTGCACAATATCGAGATCCGCGGCCGTCATGACCCGTGCCTATGCCCGAGGATCGTGCCTGTCGTGGAATCCATGGCGGCGCTCGTTGTCGTCGATGCGCTGCTGTTGCAAAAGACCATTCGTTAAAAATATGCCTCAACAACCTCTTGTTGTCCTGATCACGGGATGTTCCAGTGGCTTCGGGTTATTGACAGCCGCGCGCCTTGCCGCGGGCGGCCATCATGTCCATGCCACCATCCGGGATATCAAAAGAAGGGCGGTCCTTGACCAGGAAATGTCCCTGCGCGGCGGGCGGCAGAACCTTACCGTTCACCAGATGGATGTCCGTGATCCCGCGGCCATCAAGGCCGTGGTCACGGATATTGTTGCCAGGGACGGGGCCATTGATGTCCTGATCAATAACGCGGGCTTTGGCATGGGGGGCTTCTTTGAAGACCTTTCCGACGAGGATTGGCGGGCGCAATTCGACACTAATTTCTTTGGCGTCCTGAATGTGACGCGGGAGGTTATTCCTGTCATGCGGCCCCGGCGCCGGGGCAGGATCATCAATGTTTCCAGCATCGCGGCGTTCTCAGGGACCCCGTCCTTGAGCGCGTACGCCTCCAGTAAATGGGCGCTGGAAGGGTTCTCCGAATGCCTCTATATGGAACTTCGGCCGTTCAATATCGATGTCATCCTTGTTGAGCCGGGGAGTTACCGCACACGGATCTTCACGGAGAATGCCCGCTATGCCAGGAATTTCAATAACTCGCAAAGCCCTTATTTCCCGATGAGTCAGAAGATCAGGAAGTTCATTGATGCGCACGCGCGTTCGTCGGGCCGTGATCCTGAGGATGTGGCTGTTGTGATCGAGCGGCTTGCCACAAGCGCGGCCCCAAGGTTCCGCAATATCATCGGCATTCCCGCGAAGCTTCGCTGCTGGATCGCCCGGCACATCCCGTTCAAATGGTACGCCGCCATTATCACGACGGCGCTTGCCCATATGAAAGAACATAAGGATGCTTGAAGCCGCCTCGTTCCTTAAACGCTGCGCTCTTGTCAGAAAGATCCCGATCTTTACTTCACTGAACTGGTATCGCGTCCAGACGATCGCGCGTTACGGTGATGTGGCTTACTACAAGAAAGGCGCGTTCATTTCAAAGAAGGGCGCGCCCGCGGATTATGTGTTCTTTCTGGTCTCCGGGCGGCTGCAGTCCTATGCGCCGGATGCCGACGGGAGCAAAGATGACCTTGAATTCATCCACCGGGGGATGTTCTTTGGCATCATATCGGCGCTTACCGGGCAAGAGCATTCGGAGACATTCGAGGCTATTAATGATTCCGTGGTCTTTCGGATCCCGGTGGTGAAATTCAAGAAGATCCTGAAGAAGATGCCCGAACTGGGCGTTAAATTCAGCAAGATACTGTCCCAGCGCATCCGCAGCAAAGTGACGCGCACCGAATTGGTCAGCAAGAGCACGATCATTTCCGTTTACGCGCCTGTCGCCGGGTCTGGCAGCTCGACCTACGCGCTGCATCTGGCGACGAGCCTGGGCCGGGAGACGGGTGAGCGTGTCATCTGGGTCAGCATCCGCTCCAAGTCGCCGGCGCAGCAGACAGTGCTGGCGGATATGGACGAGGTCCGCCCCAAATGGAAGCAGCCTCCTCGGGAGATCGCGGCACTGGTGAACGATTTTGAGAATATCCCCTCCCATGTCGTTAAGAGCACGGTGGGGATCGATCTTTTGAATGCCGTCTTTGACCCCGAGGATGAGGCCATCCTGGAGCACATGAGCGAGTTCGTCAGCAGGTTCATTGACGAATACCGTTATGTGATCGTCGATCTTCCGAGCGATATGGACGCGGCCGTCATTAAGACCCTGTCGCAATCCGACTTCATCCATCTCGTCATGCAACGCAAGCGCGATGCCCTTGAGGACGGACGCAAGGTCCTGGACCGCATTGAAGAAGCTCTCAAAGAAGACTTCAATGAAGAGCGCGTCAAGGTGATCATCGGCGGGATCAGGGCTCATCGCAACCTGTCTGAGGACGCGGTGCGCGGGATCCTTGATTACGATATCGCCACATTCCTGCCGTGCATCCAGCGCAAAGATTTCGCCCTGATGGTCGATGCCGAGGCGCTTTCTTTCATGGCGCTGGCCCAGGCCAGCAACTATTCCAGGACGATCGCGCGCCTGGCGCGGCAGATATCCGGGGTTTCCGTCGGGCTTGTGCTGGGCGGCGGCGCAGCCTTTGGCCTGGCCCATATCGGCGTCCTGAAGGTCCTCGAAGAGGAGGGCATCGCGGTGGATATCATCGCCGGCAGCTCCATGGGGGCGCTGATCGGGTCGCTTTGGGCGGTTGGTTACCGCGCGGATGATATCGAGAAGATGGCCTTTGAGTTCAAGAAGCGTTCCAATCTTTTCAAGCTCGTGGACCTCGTGTTCCCCTTATCTGGTCTGATCAGCGGCAAGGCTGTTATGTCGTGGCTTTATGACAAGCTGGGCGCCCGCACGTTCCGCGATGCCAGGATCCCGATCAAGATCGTCGCGTACGACCTGATCCATCGTCGGGATGTCGTTATTGAGGAAGGCGTCCTGGTGGACGCGATCCGTAAGAGCATTTCCATTCCCGGCGTCTTTCAGCCGATCATCACCAAGGACCAGATGATCATCGACGGAGGGGTCATGAACCCGCTGCCGACGGATGTGCTGACGCAGGCGGGTGTCAAAAGGATCCTTGCGGTCAATGTGCTGCAAACGCCTGAGGACGTGATCAAGGGGTATGAACAGACATGCCGCGAGATCGCGAAGGCCAGGGATGTTTATTTCGTGAAGGATCCCATTCGTTGGATCAGCGTTAATTTGAAGTTCTGGATGAATCGTAACTTTTTTCCGAATATTTCTGATATTATTGTCCGTACGCTCGAGGCCTCTGAAAGCGTGATCGCCCGGCAGAGCGGCAAGGCGGCTGATCTGGTATTGCAGCCTGATCTGGAAGGGCTTAACTGGTACGAGCTGTACCAGGCGGAGGAATTGATCAAGAGAGGCGAGGCTGTCGCGCGCAAGAATATCGATAAGATCAAACGCATCGCAAGAAAGGCTTGATATGGGAAAAGTAAATGAACTTGTCCGGCGCCCATGGGGCACTTATAAAAAGATATTCCAGGAGGCCGGTGTCTGGGTCAAGCGCGTCCAGGTCGATCCCGGTTCGCGGCTTTCCCTGCAAAAGCACAAGCACCGCTCGGAGAAATGGATCATTGTCTCCGGCGAGGGGCTGGTTGTTGTCAATAATCTGACCATTGCCGTGACCACAAGTTCCGTGATCGATATCCCTGTCGGGGCGTTGCACCGCATGGCCAATCTGAGCAAGAAGCCCCTGGTGTTCATTGAAGTGGCTTGCGGCGACAAGCTTACCGAAGAGGACATTATCCGGCTGCACGATGATTTTGATCGTATCATCGGCGCGGGCGGGGTTCTTGGAAAGAAGAAAAAGAATTAAAAGGCCGCGATCCATGCTTGACTTTAAAGTTAACAAGAAGACATGCATATCCTGCGGGGCTTGCGCGGCGGATTGCCCGGCGAACATCATTGTCATGGAGAAGGGCTGGCCGCTGATCGCGCCCGAGACCGAAGATCGTTGTTATAGGTGCCAGCATTGCCTGGCCGTTTGCCCGTCGGGTGCAATATCCATTCTTGGCGTTGATCCTGTCAAAAGCATCCCTTTAAAGAGCGCCTATCCATCAGAGGGGCAAATGAACGCCCTGATCAAGGGGCGCCGCTCTGTCCGTCATTATAAAGATGAGAATGTCGATCCCGCGCTGATCCGCCGGCTTCTTGAGACGGCGTGGCATGCTCCGACGGGAAAGAACGCGCGCGGCGTACTTTTAACGGTCATTGACACCAAAGAAGCCCTGAGCAGGTTCAGGAGCGAGGTCCTGGAAGGGTTGGGCCGGCTCGTGGATTCCGGGAAGATGCCGCCGGGCAAAGAACGGTTCACTGATATTTACAAAGCCTGGGCAGAGAAGAAAGTGGATATCCTGTTCCGCGGCGCCCCGCATTTACTGGTGACTTCGGCGCCGGCAGGATGCATCACGCCCGAGACCGATGGTATTATCGCATTGTCTTATTTTGAGCTGCTGGCGCAAAGCCAGGGGCTTGGGACAGTGTGGGATGGATTGTTGAAATGGGCGATGGAGCTGGTCCCGGAGTCGCGTGACAAGCTTAAGATCCCGCCGGACCACATTGTTTGCTACGCCATGGTCTTTGGGAAGCCCGCCGTCAAGTTCGCGCGCACCGTGCAGCATGCGCCCGCGAAGATCAACCGGATATAACGCCCCGCCGGAAATTCACGCAACAGCCGCCTTAACAGCCTCAGCGACCTTTTCATGGACATTGGTGTGCATGAAATTCGGCACGAGCTCATGCTTGCCCGCAAGGGATGCCAACGCTTCGGCAGTCGCGAACTTCATCGCGTAAGTGATCCTTTTTGCCCGGGCATCAATGGTCCCGCGGATAAGGCCGGGGAAGGCGAGGGCATTATTGATCGTCCTGCCGTCCGACGCAAAAGCAGCGCCCGCAGCCAGCGCGGCGTGCGGCCATATTTCAGGAACAGGGTTTGCGAGGCTGAAAACAATGGCTTTCGGGGCCATGCTCTTGACCATGGCCGGCTGAACAAGCCCCGCCGACGATACGCCGATAAAGACATCCGCGCCTTTGAGCGCATCCGCGAGCGAACCGGCTTTGCGCGCAAGGTTCGTTACGCTGGAGATCTCTTCTTTATAAGGGTTCATTCCGTCCTTGCGGCCTTTATAGATCATGCCGTGGCGGTCGCACAAGGTGATATTCTTATAACCGTATTCGAGTAAAAGTTTGCAGGCCGCGATACCCGCGGCGCCTGCGCCGTTGATCACAACACGGACGGCATTCTTTTTCTTGCGGGTCATCTTAAGCGCCTTGATCAGCGCCGCAAGAATGACGATCGCGGTCCCGTGCTGGTCGTCAAGGCAGACGGGGATATCTACGCGTTCCTGCAGGGAGGTTTCGATCTCAAAACATAATTGCGCGCTGATATCTTCAAGCATGATGACGCTGAAGGTCTTCGAGAGCACAGCCAGCGAATCAACGATGGGCGCGGCTTCATGCCCTTCGACAAGCAGCGGCACACAACTGACGCCGGAGAAGCGGCTAAGGATCAGGGATTTTCCTTCCATGACAGGCATGGCCGCGAGAACGCCAATATCGCCAAGGCCCAGGACGGCTGAGCCGTTGGTGACGATGCAGACGGTGTTGCCGATCGACGTGTAGGCCTGCGCTTCCTCGGGGTGGCGGGCAATAAGGTCGCAAACCTGGGCGACGCCGGGGGTGTAGATCTTGCGCAGGTCACCAAGGGTCTCGACCTTAACCCGCGGCATCATAGCCACCTTGCCGCCTTTATGGATATTCAGGACTTCATCCTCAACGCCAAGAACTTTGTAACCTTTGAGCTTGCGGATGGCGCGCAAGGCATTGTTGCACTGTTCTTTGGTGTCAAAGAAGACGGTGATATCGCGGATGATGTAGTTGGATGTGACATGCTCTGTGAGGATGTCGCCCAGGACCGCGCCCTGGCTGCCGATGGTCAGGGCAAGCCTTCCAAGCGCACCCGGCACATCAGGAATGCGGAAGCGGATCTTTTTAACAAGTTTATGCGCGTATTTATCCAGCGGCGAGCCAACCATAACAGATCCTTTTTTGGAGTTTTTTTATCTTGCGGTTATTCTGTGAATTATACAACATTCGCCTGTTTTCAAGGGAGTTACTTGAAGATTTATTTCTTAATGCCGGGGGCGCCTTGCATAAGCACTTAATTAAATGTTATATTTCTTATAGTTGGGTGGGTTTTATAAGAATATTAGAATTAAAGGTTTTTTGATCATATGGCCACGTATTCATTTAAAAAGGACCCTCGCAGGCTTTTTACAAGGGTAACGGCTGTTCTTATTGCTGTTTCCCTGATACTACAGCCTGCTTTGGGTTATTCACAGGGGAGTGGGCAGGCTGCCATGATCGCCCCCGGCACAGCATTCACGCCGGTATTGCTCAAGGGTATGATACTCGACGCCCGGGACCCTCTTAAGCTGGATTTTATCGTTGATAGCGGCGATATAGGGTCTGACGCTGGCAGCATTCAGGAAGAGGCCCAAAAACTGGTGCAGTATTTCCTGGCGTCCATGACCATTCCCAAAGGAGAGTTGTGGGTCAATCTTTCTCCGTATGAGAACGACCGCATTATTCCCGAAGCGCTGGGGCAGACCGACCTGGGGCGGGACCTTTTGGCACAGGACTATCTGCTCAAACAGTTCACGGCCTCATTGATCTATCCGGAAAAAGAGCTGGGCAAGAAGTTTTGGGATACGGTTTATACCAGAGCCCAGGAGAAGTTCGGCACGAGCGAGATACCGGTCAACACTTTCAATAAAGTCTGGATACTTCCCGAAAGTGCGACCGTATTCCAGAAGAACGGCAGTGTTTATATCGTGCGCAGTAAATTGAAGGTCATGCTCGACAGTGATCATCGTGCCATGACCGAGGGGATAAAAGATACAGGGGCGTCGCCTGGAACAGAGTTGACAGAGAATATTCTTCGCGAAGTGGTGCTTCCAGAGATCGAAAAAGAGGTCAACGAAGGGAAGAGCTTTGCGTCCCTGCGGCAGATCTATCACGCGCTCATCCTCGCTAAATGGTACAAGGAGACGATCAAGAACGGTCCGCTTGCTCAAAGTTATGTCGATCAACAGAAGGTGGCTGGCGTTGAGTCGGATGAACAGGGCTTCAAAGAACGCATCTATCATGATTACGCGGACGCCTACAAGAAAGGCGCTTATAACTACATCAAGGAAGATGCCGGACGGGAAGGGGATGAGGTTGTTGCCAGAAAGTATTTCTCCGGCGGGTTCCAGGACAAAGATATTGTGATCGCGCGGACATCGGACCCTGCCGAGGCCGTAGCTTCCATAAAAGGGGAGAGTTTCACGTTCACGCTTGATCTTGAGCCGATCGATCGCGCCGAGGAGGTTCCGGAAGATATCCTGACCCAAAAACTGATCGGGGTGAAAAATAAAGAGGTTGATCATTTGATCGAAGAATTAAGATCTACACCGGGGATAGCCCGCACGGTCTCTCGCGAAGAGACCATTCTGATCTCCCGGACCTTTGTTCCCGGGGCGTTTGCCGCGGATCCCGGGTTTCAGGCAGCTTTCCCTGATTTTGATGCGCAGATCAGCCGCGTCCAGAAGATGCTTATTGATGATAATTCTGTCATTCTGCACGAGATCAACCAGATCGATCTATTGGATACATTTCTTGTAGCCGCTTTTTCCTTTAAAGACAAGGATGACAAACTTCACATTTATTACACCGCCGGGCAAGTTTCCGGGATCCTTCATGAGATGTTCGAACAAAAGATCTTTTCCGAGGGGGACAATTTTCAGCGGAGCCAGAAACACACACTGGCAGTTCTAGCCGAGCTCGGATTTTCCAATGACCTGATAGGCCCCAGGTTCTATTCCCAGCTTCAGGCCATGAACTTCAGCGGTGTCAGCGGGTTCTTCAGAAGTTATGATGCCGTCCTGCACGAGCTTGATACAAAGTTTGGCGATTCAAAAGAGAATATCTCCATTACAACAAAAGCCAGGCATGCGCTGGCCGTGAGATTTGCCGGACAGTTGCACGCGCTTGCCAAAGACCGGCAAGAGACCCTTGGCGCGGCAAAGCTTAAGAATAGTTTAATGAAGGCCATCATCAAAGAGCTTGCCGATCAAGGAAAAACAAACAAGGTCCGACAATTCTTTAAGGATTTCTGGCCGATCGTGAGGCCGATCCTGGCAAAGGCCGGCAGGATCGACCCTGACTTTATCCATTTCAAGAATGCATTACTGAACAAGAAAGAACCTGCCAACGCGATCGCGCGGGATAAGACGGCCGTCAAAGAAGATCTTTTTCTTCTTCTTAAAAGACTTGAGCAAAACATTCCCGGACTCAAACAGAAGATCACCCTTGAGAATGTCGTTGATGTCGCCCTCGATGTCTTTCGCAAGGCCGCGATCATCCGTACAGGCGGCACCCTGGAAATGGCTGGCGCTGAAGGAAGGACAAGCGTTGGAGCCATTGATCAGATGGTCGATGCCTATATTAATGAAGTAGGCTACGTGGAAAAAGCCGTGCCGGAACTTCCGGATTCAAGCAATATCGGCCTGAAAGAGTGGGCGGCTATCATTGCCAAGATATCTTCGGTCATTGAAACCAAGCAAAAGCTGGGGCAGCTTCTTAGAGAGCTCGGGGAGGGAGAAGATGTCAGGCCGGCGGGCGTGGTTGTAACTTGCGGGACGGATACATCAGACCATATTGGGCTTATCCTGTCGTTAGCCTTGCCGCAGGACATGTATGTTCCTGTAGCATTGACAGCTGCGGGCATTCCCTTGGGGCAAAAAGGATCCGACGTTGAGAGCAACTTTTCTTTCTCGCTTGAGATCGTCCAAAGCCAGGACATTCCGCCGCTCGTTTATTTTGTCTACAACAACACCGTGCACCTTGCTGCAAGGATCAGGAAATTCATTGCAGGTGACCCCGCTAACGACAAGAACAAAAAGCTTTCAGCGGAACATCGTGACTTCGAGTCGTATGGCGATATTGTTGGCGAGAAGCATAACGGTAAACTTGTCATTAACAATAGCATTTATGCGCTCTACTTAAAGAAGCTGGCTGGCAAAGCCTGGGGCGGCAAACAGATGGTCTCTGATAATGTCGAATATCTTGTCATTTCGAATGATCATCCGACGAGCATGTTTCAGGATGCCCAAAAGAGGATCCTGGCCACGATCAAGGAGAAGCCCGGTGAAAGAGCGGGTCTTATCATTCAGGGCAAATGGCCTAAAGGTGCTTCTAAAGAGGACCTTCAAAAGACGATCGATATTCTCGAGCGCCTTCGAGAGAATAAGGTCCCTGTATTCGTGGGATCCCGCGAGCTGGCTGATGTTCTGAACGGGGCAAAGGTTATTCTTTTGCCAAAATTCTTTTATTTCGGCAAAGCCCGGTTAAAACTTGCCTGGCTTCTGGCCCAGGGCGTCCCTTTTGAGGACATTGGCAGGGCCATGAGTACAAATATCGTCGGAGAACTGCCGCGTGAGGGCGTTGGTTCATTGTGGGATGATTTTCCTTTGTCGCACAACGAAGAGAACTTTGGCGGCGGGAACAGGCAGGACGAGGTTGTTGTCGCGTATCCCAACATTAAGACCAGCGTCTATGCGGACGCGCTTGCGCGGGCATTTAACACACCGGAGAAGAGGCTTGTTATTTATGCATTTGGTGACGGGAATTTACCTCTGGGGGATGGCAGTTTGGATGCGCCTCTTGAGCGTGGACTGAACAATGTGTTTCCTGATCTTATAGGACCATTCCAGGCGAATTTACAAGAACTCCGCAGATCGCCGGAACTTTCGCCATTGGAAGCCTTTGAGCTGGCCATGACGCGGGTGCTGGAGCAGTTGGCTCCTCAGCGACGGGAAGAGATCTTATCCAGGTATGCTTTTATGGACCTGGACAAGATCATTAGCAATTGGACAAAAGAGGCCCTTACTCATGCAAAAGAAACAGGGAGATTATCAACAAAAGATCCGCAAGGCATGGTCCGGTTCTTTCAAGAAACATATCCCGATCTTTTAGAAGGGACGGAGATCTCGAGTATCAAAGAAATGAAAACGATCCTTCACGACAGACTGCAGCAACGGTTGGACCCCGAGAAGCATCAGGCGTTCTACATGCAATTCCTGGCAAGACGGATCATTAAGGATGCTTTAATGGCGGCCAATCCAATCCTTAAAGAGTTTGGCACAAAGATAGATCGCGGCGTCGAGATCATGTTGTTAACAACGGCCGTCGGGTCTAACTCGAACCATGCGACCTATGGGTTAGGCAATCTTCTTTATGCCGTCGGACTGGACAGCAAGATGCATCCAGGCTGGGCGCCTGCGTTCATCCCCAAAGACATCGCCCAAAAGCCGTCCGATCTCGGCGGCATTGACATGAATGATATCAATATTGACCTTGAGGGTGATGATGGAGAATTGTTATTCAAGAATGCCGGTGAAGGCCTTTCGTTCATTGGCTTATCTCCGACGATATCCGGCTTTACGCCTCTCAGCACGCCGCTTCTTTTGCTGGAACTTGCCTCTTAGAACATCCCGCGCAGAGAATGACGACTTTCTTTTCATGAAAGTTCCCGGATTATGCTAATATATTTTCCGATCATCGGAACAACAGGAGGGACACAGCATGACTTCTCCTAATGACGACGAAATACTGATCAACGGCCATGATTGCCCGCATTGCGGGATATGGTTCAAGCTTGATGACGCCAAACCTGTTGTGGGCAGGGATGCTGTCCGTTGCCCGAACTGCGGCTGGGTGATCGAGAAGGGTGTTGAAAATATTGGTTGACACCACATATCTGTGTGGTAATCTGGTTTTACCCCAAAACAAACAGAATTATTCTTAACGAAAGGATCGCAATGAGCTTGAACAGCGTGAACATCATGGGGAATCTCACCAGGGACCCGGAGATCAAGATCATCCCGTCAGGGAAGTCGGTTTGCAGTCTTTCGATCGCCAACAATCGCGTTTATAACAAAGGCAGCGAGAAAGTCACGGAAGTATCTTACTTTGACATTGAGGTTTGGGGCCTGGCTGCTGATAATTGCGCCAAGTACCTTAAGAAAGGCGCCGGCATTATTGTTGAGGGCCGCTTAAAGCAGGACCGCTGGGAAAAGGATGGCAAGACCCAGAGCCGTGTCAGGATCGTTGCCAACAGCGTTCATTTCATGCCCAAGAGGTCTGATGATGGCGCCCGCAGGCCTGCGGATGGTGCAGAATCGTCAGTTCCTAATGCAGTGAACCCGGAAGATATTGCCTGGGAAGAATAGGTTGCAAGGTTTGTTTTGATCAAAAGGACAGGCGGTTTTTGCCTGTCCTTTTTATTGACAGAGCGGTTAGGCCGTTTTACCTTGAAACAGGCCTTTTCCTGTGTGGCAAGTTAACATAACACATATTATAGGAAGTTACTGGGATGGCTGAAAGAGTGCTTTTAAAGGGTTCTAAGGTTGGCTTTCCAGCAATCTCTTAAGGACTTTTGCGCTGCCTGATGGCATTGCAAGCTTCTGGATCTCTTGAAGGCTTGCCCAGCGCTGGCCATGCCTTGGCTTGAACTTATCGCCTGCCAGCGATGTGTGAAATACGACCAAAAGGACTTTATTGACCGTATAAGAATGCCTTACCCGGCAGAATTCGCCTCTTATAACGCAATCCTGGCCAAGTTTTTCCCGAAGCCTTGCCTTTAATGCCATTTTAAGGGTTTTATCCTTTGATTCGACCTGCCCGCCAGGAAAATCCCATAAACCTGCCAAAAGGCCGCCTTTTGGTCTCTGTTCTACGAGATATTTCCCGTTTTGGCTTATCAGGCCTGCAACTGTTGTGATGGACCTGAAAATAGCTTTCTTTGGTTGCGGGATCTGGCCTTGAACCCCTTGACGCAATGCCTGGCAATGGTTTTTGACAGGACATTTGCCGCAAGCCGGATCTTTTGGCGTGCAGATCATGGCGCCGAGTTCCATTAAAGCCTGGTTGAAATCGCCGCATTTTCTCGTCGGCATGACCGTCTCAAGGAATTTTAATATTACCGAGTCCAATGCTGTTGTTGCAGGCCCGGATAATTTTAAAAGACGCATCACAACACGACGGACATTGGCATCCACCAAAGGCACTTTAACATCAAAGGCAATGCTGGCCACTGACGCCGACATATACGGGCCAAAACCCGGCAATGCCCTTAACGCCGCCGGATCTCGCGGCAATTCCCCGTCGTATTCTCCGACGAGAATTTGCGCTGTTTTGTGCAGGTTGCGCGAACGGTTGTAATACCCGAGCCCTTGCCAGGCCTTGAGGACTTTGGGGATCGGCGCTCGCGCAAGCGTTCTCACGTCGGGAAAGGTCTTGAGCCATGCGGCATAACGGCCAATAACTGTCGCAACCGTGGTCTGCTGCAGCATGGCCTCGGAAACCCAGATGGCATAAGGATCTTTGGTCCTTCGCCACGGCAGGTCGCGCGCGTTGGCGTGATACCATTGAAGCAAATTGGAACTGAAAGAATTAACCATGGACAAGTTTGATGCAGGCAGAGGAAACGGATATTTCGGCATGGCTGCCGTAAGTGAACGGGAATTTGACATGCGCTCCGTCAACAAAAATGCGCCCGCGCGGCATCATGGACGTCAGGCTCGCCTTCTTTCCGGGCGCTATCATTCCTCCGGTCAAACGATAATGCGTACCACGGCTGCGGTACAGCTCGCGCGTCCGGTATTGGATATCCTTAGAGGTCAAAGGCATCCTGCGCCCGCCCGCCGAAAGCATGGCGCCTGTTGATCCGGCTGCCGTTGAGAACCACATCCCGGAACTGCGATGGTCCTCAATGACATTCCCGATCCTTAGCGAATAACGGCTCATGGCCGCGGGATTGGCATGACAGATCAACGCATCATTAAGGCATTCGACCGTACGCGAGATCTTTCCGTCCTGCAAACGGAGTTTAAGTTTGTACAGTTTGCATATATCCGCCTTACCGGCAAGGACCCTCTCCAGGGCCCTGCTAAAGTTGCTGGCATTGCAACAACAGAACTGGCCCACGCTCCAGCGCGGATCGGAATTAACGCCCAGGAGGATCTGCCGCGGGCCAAGGCCGCGCGCCGCGTCAAGCAATGTCCCGTCGCCGCCGACCGTAATGATAAGCCCGTAAGCACCCTTATCCTTGCCGGATGCCGAACGCGTACGCTTCTGGTACTTGAGGCCGCGTTCTTTAAGGATGCTTTCAACAGCACGCAACGACGCGTAATGCGCCTGATGATTGGCTTGGAATCGCGGCGTGTGGCGGATGCGGCTGGAGAGTTTTCCGGCAACGGACAAAGAGCTTAGCTTATAAACAAGAAGGATCTTCGGCGTTCTCATACCTTATAATTCCGTAAAATATACCGATTGAATTCAGTGTAACCTTTGATGACAATATCTGCTTCTTTAAGATACCTTTTGGGAAGCGATGTTTCAAGAGCAATGCATTTCAAGCCGGCCCTGACCGCTGCGGTGATCCCGAAAGGGGCGTTTTCAAGCACAAGAGCCTCTCCCCCGGCGACTTTTAGCGCGCCAAGCGCCTTCTGGTAGGGCTCTGGATGCGGCTTGCCGTTCTTGACATCTTCCCCGCAGACCATGATATCAAAACAGGAAAGCACCTGTTCAGGAAGCATCTTGACCACCTCGCGCCTGGCCGTTCCTGTCACAAGAGCCATCTTCAGCCCCCTGCCGCGCCATGTTCTCAAGAAAGTTCGGGCCCCGGGAACGAACTTGGTCCGAATGATCCTGTTAAAGAGTTTTTCTTTCCTGGCAAGGATATCTTTGGCCAAGGGCAGCGTCATGGGCTTGCCTCTATCCGCGAATATTTCGAAGATACTATCGAGCGCTTTCTGGCCTTCGCGTTCGTAAACATCGAAACGCGATAGATGGACGCCTTCCTCGGCAAAGACCTTGACCAGGGCCCTATAATGATACGGCATGCTCAAGGTGATCACACCGTCCATGTCAAAAAGTATTGCTTTCAAGGTTTTCATAGTTCAATATAATAGCACACATGAAAAACAATCAACCGCTAAATGGAACAAAAATGCTCCTGCATGTCTGCTGCGCACCCTGCTCAGGAGGCATTATCGAGACCCTTATAGATGAAGGCGCTGACCTGACAGTCTTTTTTTATAATCCCAATGTTCATCCCCTGGATGAATACGAGCGCAGGAAAGCCTCTGTCACGGGGTTTGTTCAAAGAAAGAACATCCCTTTTGTTGATGCAGACTATGACCCTGAGCGGTGGCTTGAGCGGATCCAGGGCCTCGAGAATGAACCTGAGCGCGGCCAACGCTGCCAGACTTGCTTTGACATGCGCCTGGAAAAGGCTGCTCTTTATGCCCATGAACACGGATTCCCGGTCATGGCAACGACCAATGGCATTTCCCGCTGGAAAGATAAGGCCCAGGTATGCCGTGCCGGCATCAATGCTGTGTCCCGTTATGATGGATTAAGTTTTCTGGACCGCGATTGGCGCAAGCAAGGCGGCGTGGAACGGTCAACTCAGGTGGTAAAGCGGGAGAATTTCTATAGGCAGGTCTATTGCGGATGCAAATTTTCAATGAAAGACAAAAGTCCCTGTAAGACATAGCCTTACAGGGACTTTTGAAACGGAATAAACTTAAGATCAGATGATAATATCGATATTATCCCAACCAAAGATCTCGCGCTGAGCTTGATTCACTTTGATCGGCTTGTCTTCTTTCCATTCTGCCATAACTGCCTGCCTTTCTTGAAATAAGTTTATATAAAAAGGAACGTCTGAAACGAACCTTACCGCTATTAATGTTCCTAATATACACCATCAAGGCAATTATTGCCAATATTTTTTAAGAAGTCTTTTTATGGCTTGAAGGAGGGGTTTTGTTCCATCCATGGCAGATCTTTTCTATTGCCGTATGGGCGATCACAAGCCCGAAGATGCCCGTGATCGTAGGCAGGCTTCCCAGTGTCCTTCGCGGCCGTCCGCGCTGGTATTCTCCCACATCTCTTTCAGCTTCAACAGATAAGGCATGGACATCCTGATGCTCCTGGGAATAAACACAGGTGATCCCGGGTCCGACTCCTGCCTCTTTTAACCGGCGGCGCAGTCGTGCGGCCAATGGACAGACCTTGGTCTCAAAAAGATCATCAACTTGTACTTTGGACGGGTCGGTCCGGGTGGCAGCCCCCATGGATGAGATCACCACAAGGCCTTTTTGGTAGCAAGCCGTCAGGGTCTGTGCTTTAGGATTCAAGGAATCAATCGCATCGATAACAATATCCGGCTTATTATCAAGGATCCTGTCAAGGGTGTCCTGGGCACAAAACATTTCCAGGGCCTCAATATGGATCTTTGGATCAATAGCTTTAAGCCGTTCTTGAGCCACCAGGGTCTTTGGCTTTCCCAGCGTTGCTTCAGTGGCCCAAATGTGCCGGTTGATATTGGTGGGACGGATGATATCAAAGTCCACGAGCCGGAAAGACCCTATCCCGGCCCGCGCCAGAGCTTCGGTCGCATGAGCGCCAACAGCTCCAAGGCCGATGACCGTGACTTTGGCTTGATGTAAGAGCGCGAGCTTGTCCCTGCCAAGCAAAAGACGGGTCCTGGCGAACCTGTCTGCCGTATCCGCGGGCATCTTCAAATATCGCCCAGGTCTTTCTTCCCGATGACACGAATGCCGTCAGTCTTCAATGCCCCGGCGGCTTTGGCAGGATCGTCAAAGCGAAAGACCATGACTGCTTTCTTGGAAGAAGGCTCGACAAAACCATACATGTATTCAACATTGATATGATGTTTTGCGATCGAGCCCAGCACTTTTGAAAGGCTGCCGGGCTTATCTTCCACCTCAACAGCAACGACCTCGGTCTCGTTGACGACAAGGCCGTGGTCCTTGAGAACTTTTGCCGCGTGATGGGGGTCCTTCACCAGGACACGAAGAACGCCAAAATTCTCTGTCTCGGCAACGGTGAGCGCGCGAATATTAATGCCCTGGCTGGCGAACAAAGAACAAACTTCATGCAAACGGCCTTCCTTGTTCTCAAGAAAAATGGAGAGCTGTGTCTGGATCATAGGGACCTCTTGTCGATAACGCGTTTGGCTTTTCCTTCGCTGCGTTCAATGCTGCGCGGCTCAACCAGCTTGACGCCTACATCAATGCCCAGCACCCCCTCGATCTCTTTCTTGATCGTGGCTTGCAGGGCACTCAATTTCTTGATCTCGTCCGAGAACATCTTCTCATCAACCTCAACCTGCACCTCAAGGGTATCAAGGTTGTTCTTGCGTTCGACGACCAGAAGATAATGCGGCTGCGTGCCCTCGATCTTTAACAGCACATGCTCGATCTGTGACGGGAACACATTAATGCCGCGAATAATGAGCATGTCATCCGTCCGGCCGAGGATCTTACTGATACGCGGGGTCGTGCGGCCGCAGGCGCATTTCTCGTAATTGATGGTAACAATATCGCGCGTGCGGTAGCGCAACAAAGGAATGCCCTGCTTGGTAAGCGTTGTGATGACCAGCTCGCCTTTCTGCCCGCTTTTAACATCCTCGCCCGTCTTTGGGTCGATCACCTCCGGGAAAAAGACATCCCACTGGAAATGAAGCCCTGCCTTGTGCTGGCATTCCTGCGCCACGCCCGGGCCAATGATCTCGGAAAGGCCGTAAATATCCGTTGCCAGCATATTCCAGGACTTCTCGATCTGCTGGCGCATGGACTCGCTCCACGGCTCAGCACCAAAGACGCCGATCTCCCAGGAGCTTTTCTTTGGATCAAGCCCCATAGCCCTCGCCTCATCGAGCATAAAGAGCGCGTAGCTCGGCGTGCAGGCCAGGATGCGAGGCTTAAAATCATTCATTAACTTTAATTGCCGTTTGGTCTGTCCCGACGATGCCGGAATGACCTTCAGCCCCATCTCCAGCGCCCCGTAATGAAGGCCTAACCCGCCGGTAAAAAGGCCGTAACCGTAAGCCACCTGAATGATGTCGCCCGGAACGGCGCCCGCGCATGCCAGGGACCTGGCAATGACCTCGGACCAGAGCTTAATATCGTCTTTGGTGTATCCAACGACCGTCGGGTTCCCTGTTGTGCCGCTGGAAACATGGATCTCCGCGGTCTTCTTGAAATCCGTGAACAATCCAAAAGGATAGCTGTCGCGCAGGTCTTCCTTGACCGTGAACGGAAGTTTCTTGATGTCCCTGATATTCTTGATCGACGCTGGCGTAATGTCAAAGTTGTCCAGCTTGCTGCGATAGACCGGATTGTTCTTCCAGAGATAACGGACCAGCTTTTGCAGCCGCTCTGTTTGCAGATCCTGCATCTTTGCTTTCGAGGCGCATTCGATCTTTTCATTCCATATCATGGCCGGACCTCTTTCCACCCGTTAAAGAATATCTGCTTGTTCTCATCTAGCTTTTTGGTCTTGAATTCGTGTTCCAGCGCCGCAAGCCAGGCTTCCTGCGGCAGGGATAAATGCGCCGCAAGTACGCCCAAAAGATAAGTGTTCAGGAACATCGCCGCCACCCCGCTCTCGTGAGCTTTTACCAGGAATGGCAGGAGATTCTTTCCGTCGGGCGACAAGAAGGGCCTGAGCCGTTCTTCTTCCCCTGAATGGAACGGCACAAGAATGTCAGCCGTGCCTTTAGGGATGATCGGCGAGAAAACTTCTTTCCCGAAGCGCACGTGCGATTCAACAGAGCCGCCGCGTTGGGCCATGCCATGAACTTCCGACTTCTTGGCATGCATCCCGGCAAAGAGCGCGGCCCAGCCGCAAACCTCGGCAGCCTTCAGGACGCCCTGCCCGCCTGTCCCGCAAAAAAGAATGCTTGTTGTTGCGGCCGGTGATGTCATTTTATCAAAGCCCCGAATTTGCAATAAGAGGAACACACATAACAGCCTACGCAAATATTCTTATCGATATTGATCAACCCGTCGGCGGTTTTCGTGAGCGCCGGGCATCCGACGTTCAGGCACAGGCCGCATTTCTTGCATTTTTCGGCGATGAACTGCACCGGAGGGTGTTTGACCCGGTCGATCAGTTTGCATGGCGTTCTTGTGATCAGCACGGAAAGCGCGTCTGCCGCGGCCCGCTCCTTGATGATCTCTTCCAGTTTGGCCGTATCGTACGCGGAAACAATATCCACATGGTCTGCCCCGCACGCGCGGCACAGGTCTTCCAGGATAAGTTTCTTTGTCGGAACACCCTTGATGGTCGTACCCGTGGCCGGATGCGGTTGCGTGCCGGTCATGGCCGTGGTCGCATTATCCAGGATAATGATAAGGCCTTTGGTGTGATTATACACTGCATTGATCAAGCCCGTGATGCCTGAATGGACAAATGTCCCGTCGCCGATAACACCAACAACGCCCTTGCCCAGCGCCTTGCTGAACCCCTCGAACATGGTGACTCCTGCCCCCATGCACAGGCATGTTTGTATCGCGTTAAGCGGCGCCAGCGCGCCGAGCGTGTAACAGCCGATATCACCGGTGACAGTAAGTTTTAATTTCTTCAAGACGCTGTACACGCCGCGATGCGGACACCCCGGGCACATGACAGGTTTTCTGGTCGTTGGCGCTTCAAAGACATTCTCTTTTCCGTCTTTAACAGCCTGCATGTTCTCGGGGCGGAGTTCGCCAATGCGAAAGCTCGCGTGTTTGGCCTTATGTGCAATACCCAGCCTGGCCACCTCCTCCTCGAGGAATGGTTCCAATTCTTCGATCACCAGAAGTTCTTTGACCTGCGTGGCGAATTTCCGGATAAGTTTCTCCGGGAACGGATAAGAGAACCCGAGCTTCAGGATGGACGCCTGCGGGAACATTTCCCTCGCGTAAAGATAAGACACCCCGCTGGTAATGATGCCAAAAGACACATCGCGCATTTCTATGTGATTGAGCGGGCTTTTTTCAGCTTCTTCTTTCAGAGCCCTCAGCCTTCGTTCAAGGTCAATATGGCGGCGGAACGCATTACCCGGGACCATGACATATTTGGCCCCATCCGGCGTAAATCCGCGAGGGGCGATCGCCTGCCTCTCGCCCATGACAACATTCTCTTTCGTGTGGGCAATGCGCGTGGTCAGGCGGATAAGGACCGGAATGTCAAAGTGTTCACTTAAGTTAAAGGCATATAAAGCGCATGCCTTGCCTTCCGCCGGGCTCGATGGCTCCAATAAAGGGATCTTGGCGAATTTTGCAATGCAGCGGTTGTCTTGCTCATTCTGCGACGAGTGCAATCCTGGATCATCGGCCGTGACCAGGACGAATCCCGCATTGACGCCCATGTACGCCGATGTCATCAAGGGGTCCATGGCCACATTGAACCCGACATGCTTGGAGGCGTACAGCGAGCGTACGCCAGCGACCGCAGCGCCAAAAGCGACCTCGTAGGCCACCTTCTCGTTCACAGACCACTGGGCATCAACCTCGGGGAATTTTGCAAGATATTCAAGGATCTCGGTCGAAGGTGTGCCGGGATAGGCAGCGGCGAACCCAAGGCCCGCTTCAAAAGCCCCCTGGGCAAGCGCTTCATCACCGGATAAGAACTTAATATTGGTATTATTCATATAGGAAGGATTATACCGAGGAGTTTTAAACACGCAAGAAGGAAAATACTGCTAGGGCGTCTTGGGCGCTTCACGGACAAAAAGAGGCACGGATATCCTGCTCTGGCCGTCAACAGCCAGGTCAAGCGCGCACTCACCCGGCTTGGCCAGGTTCAATGACTGGATATTAAGCACAATGTCCGTGGATGCGGAACGCTGCCCTTCGGGCATGCTGACGGTGAATGACCCGTTGGCCGGCGGCAGGATATTCTGGCCGTCCTCGTTGATGAAACGGACCGCCAGGGAATGTTCTCCCGCTTCGATCGCTTGGAACCGCAGCTTTACCGCGACTGCGCAGTGAGGATAAATGATCGGGAATTTACGGGCCCATATCGTGTCAAAAGACCCGAGGATGTTCAATTTGCCATTCTCGCTCGTCGCGGCGTCGCACAAGGTAAAAGTCTCGATCTGCATGGATCAAAGCTCCTTTGGCCGTAGAGGCTGTGTTAAGTACTCGAGCATGTCCTTGTTCTCGTTGAGGCTCCCGTAATAGAAGACGACGCATTGCCCCGGGCCGGCCTCTTCGCAGAACTCGAACTGTTGTATGAAAGTTTCCGGGTCCTTAATGAATTTGTAGGCGCCAACGCCGATATTGATCTTCTTAAAGTCAGCGGACCTTTTTCTGGAATCCGTGATGTTCTTTTTGAATTCAGGCATGTTATCGGGGTAACTCATCACGGTCACGAACTCCGCGAGCCCCTGTTCCAGCCATACCGCCCAGTCCTGGAACGCCTCTTCCCGCGCGCGGGAATAGGACATGCAGCCTGTCGTCGAGATATGGACCTTGCTATTGATCGAGCGGACCTTCTTGACCAGCGCTTGTAACAAAGCCGTCACCCGGGAACGCTTCCAGTCTTTCCATGAAAGATCGTCATCACGGACAGCCTTGGCCTTGGTGGCTTTCTTAAAATTGCTGATATTGACCGGCGTGTGCCCGTAAAAAGGATGCGCGTCCGGATAACGGATATAATCGAACTGGATCCCGTCAAGGTCCGGATAAGCCGTCAAAATGTCCCCGATAACGGTCTCCAGCTCCTTTTGCACGCGAGGATCGCCCGGCTCGAGGAAATACTGCGAATCGATCGCGTAGTCCTCAAGCGCCTTCTTGGGTGCAATATTCCGCGTCAGGATCTGGGGGCCGTACTCCTTCAGGATCGGGGCCTGTATATTCTTGCTCAAACTTAAAAGATTGAGCCAGGCATGTACCTCGATGCCTTTGGCATGGGCCTTCTTGATCAGCAAGGCGAACGGGTCTTCCCCGACGGCCTTAAGAGCTTTGTCATACGGAGAGCGGTCTGCTGTTGTTGACGGGAACCAGGCCATATTAGCGCGATAGACCTGAACGAACAGGGTCTTGATGCGCGCTTTTGCGGCATAGTTAATAAGGCGCTCAATATTCGCTTTACCGGCAAGGACCTGTTCTTTTTCGATCACGCTTACAAAAAGGCCGCGTTCCGTGAGCTGTTGGGCATGACAGGCCGCAGGGAATAAAAGAAACGCCGCGCAAATAACACCAATGATCTTCATGCAGCCGTGATCCTGATGATATGCGCGACCGCTTTGTCCGGGGAAAGTTCGATATGGTTCCTGGGGCCGTGCCAGGCGAATTTTTCGCCGCTGAGCACATCCTGCGCCGTGTAACGGCGGTCATTCTGCAGGCCGATCTCCTGTAGCGGGATCGTGAGCATGCCGCCCTGCTTGCGGTGAACATCAAGATTGACGATCACCACAATAATATTGGAACCGTCCTGCGATGTCTTGACATACGCCAGGAGCTGGTCGTTATTGATCTCGCAAAAGCGGATATTGCGTGTTGCCTGCAAGGCCGGATCCTGGCGGCGCGCTTTATTGAGCGCGGCAAGAACATCCTTGATATGCCCCGGCTTCTCCCAGTTCCACGCCTTGATCTCATATTTCTCAGAATCAATGTACTCTTCTTTGCCGGGCAAAGGCGTGTTAACGCAAAGCTCGAATGCCGGGCCGTAAACCCCGAAGTTCGACGAAAGCGTCGCGGCCAGGAAAGCCCGTATGATAAAGACATTCCTTTCCGCCCCTTGAAGATGCCCTGCAAGGATATCAGGTGTATTGGGCCAGAAATTCGGGCGAAAGAATTCTGCAACATCTGTTTGGGTCAACTCGGTCAGATATTCCTGAAATTCCTGTTTGGTGCTGCGCCATGTGAAATATGTATAGGATTGGGTGAACCCGCCTTTGGCCAGGCGGTACATGATCTTCGGGCGTGTAAATGCTTCCGCAAGAAAGATGGCGTCAGGATATTCTTTCTTGACCTCGGCGATGACCCAGTCCCAGAAAAGAAAAGGCTTGGTGTGCGGATTGTCCACGCGGAAGATCGTAACGCCCTTCCCCGCCCAGAAAAGAAAGATGCTCTTTAATTCGTCCCAGAGCGCCTGGCGGTCGGTCGTGTCGTAATTGAACGGGACAATATCCTCGTATTTCTTGGGAGGATTTTCAGCATATTGCACCGTCCCGTCGGGGCGCCACTTGAACCAGGCCGGGTGTTCTTTAAGGTAAGGATGGTCCGGTGAACATTGGAACGCGATATCCAGCGCAACTTCAATGCCAAGCTCACGGGCTTTCTTCACAAAGGCGGTAAAGTCACCCATCGTCCCCAGGCGGGGATCGATGCTCTTGTGCCCGCCTTCGGCGGAACCGATGGCCCAGGGTGATCCAGGATCGTCATCCGTGGCCCGGGTCGCGTTATTCCTGCCCTTACGAAAAGCCTTTCCGATGGGATGGATCGGCGGCAAATAAACAACATCAAATCCCATGCGCGCGATCTCAGGTAATATGTTCGCGCATTCCTTGAATGTCCCATGGACGCCGGGCTTGGCGCCCCATGAGCGCGGAAAGAACTCGTACCAGCTGCTGAAGGCAGCCCTTTCGCGGTCCACAACAACGCGCAATTCTCCGGGATGAACAACACTCCTGGTAAGGTCGGGATATCCCGCCACTGTCGTATAGAATTCGTCGCTTAATGCCAGCTTGAGGGCCGCTGCCTTATCCTTGGGTGCGGCAAGTTCTTCCGACCAGGAAAGCATTTTCTTTGCCGCGGGGCCTGTGGCGCGCCCGGCCGCGCTCTTGACCAGAGCGCTCCCGATGCGCAGATCGACCGCAACATCCGTTCCGGCATCCGCCTTCTTTTTAAGGTCATGACACCAGCAGGAGAATTCGCAAATGCGGCCACGGACCGTATAAAGATGGTCCTGCCGGGAATTAACGATGAAGCTCGCTTCCCAGGCATCATTGCCCAGATCATTCATGGCAATAACGCGCCATGACGCCTCATTGCTTTGACGGTAAAGAAGATCGGCCCTTACTTCGTCATGCCCGTCGGCAAAGACATCCGCGCGGACAGTGACCCTCTCACCAACGATCCGTTTAACGGGAAAAGCCCCGCCATCGATCCGGGGGGACACGTTCTCAATAATGATCCTCGCGGCGGACGCCGGCAAAGGGCATCCTTGAGGTGCCTTTTGCGCTTTCTCGCCTGCCGAAGCAGGCCATATTTGATCAAGCCATTTCATATTAAGGATTATCTTAACATCGCAAGCCGTGTTTTGGAATGACAAGTTTATGAACTTCGTCTTGCTTATTCCCCTGCTTTCAGTAATATTATCTTTAGTAGGCCGTAACTGCGCAGCCATGCAACCCCGTCGAGGTGCCGTGAAAGTCCTTCTTCTGACGAACGAATACCCTCCTGCTATTTACGGCGGCGCCGGCATCCATGTGGACTACCTCAGTCGTGAATTGGCAAAACTCTGCTCTGTTGATGTCCGCTGTTTTGGCGATCAGCGGCTGAACGCCGGCGACCTTTCCGTCACCGGGTTCCCTCTGGATGTTGACCGCTACAAGGCGCCCAAGATGCTGCGTTCCGTGTTCGGGGCGATCCAGCGCGGTGTCGATTTCAACACCGCAGGCATTGACGCGGACATTGTCCATTGCCACACCTGGTATTCCCATTTTGGCGGGATCGCGGCCAAGATCAACTACGGGATACCGCTCGTCGTCACAACGCATTCCCTGGAACCTCTGCGCCCCTGGAAGCGCGAGCAGCTCGGCGGCGGTTACAACTTCAGCTGCTGGGTCGAGAAAACCGCGATCGAGATGGCTGACGCCGTGATCGCCGTCTCTCATGAAACAAAGAAAGATATCCTTAAGTTCTACAAAGTGGATCCGGACAAGATCCACGTCATTCATAATGGCATTGATCTTAATGAGTACCATCATGTTGATGATCCGGGCCGCGTGAGTGCTCTGGGCATCGACCTTGAAAAACCTTATATCCTTTTTGTCGGGCGCATGACGCGCCAAAAAGGCATCATCCATCTTG
This sequence comes from uncultured Planctomycetales bacterium, assembly GCA_964643325.1. Classification (GTDB taxonomy): domain Bacteria; phylum Omnitrophota; class Gorgyraeia; order Zapsychrales; family Fredricksoniimonadaceae; genus Fredricksoniimonas. The sequence goes on along the minus strand of CAZXSE010000012.1, from coordinate 9,086 downwards.
TCAATGCCATCAAGCACATGGCGCCGGACTTTCAGGTCGTGCTTTGCGCCGGAGCGCCCGATACGCCCCAGATCGTTGCCGAGATGCGCGCCCATGTGGCCGAGATGCAGCAGTTGCGCCAGGATGTCATCTGGATACAGGAAATGGTCGACGTCCCCACCAAGATCGCGCTCTATTCGCATGCCGCGCTCTTCTGCTGCCCGTCGATCTACGAACCCTTCGGGATCATCAATCTGGAGGCAATGTCCTGCGAAACACCGGTCGTGGCCAGCGCTGTCGGCGGGATCAAGGAAGTTGTTGATGATGAGAAGACGGGGCTTCTGGTGCCGGTCAAGCAGCGCAAAACAGGCTCTTTCGAGCCGGTCTCACCGGAGAAGTTCGAGAAAGATTTTGCCGCAAAGGTGAATCTTCTGATGAAAGATAAGACCCGCCGCCACAGGATGGGGCAAGCCGGAAGAGGGCGCGCTGTTGATCATTTCAGCTGGCCGGCGATCACGCAAAAGACCTACGCGCTGTATCAATCCCTGATCAAGACCGCACACTAAGATCCGTCGGAGCCCGGCCCAGGCCTTGCAGCATCTCAATGGTCCCCTGGATCTGGTCGGCAATGGTATCATTCTGATGGGCCCGCCCGGGATAGATCTCATAAAGAGCTCTTTTATCAACAGGCGTAACATTGAGCATCACGGAATTTGCTCCTGCCATCAAGCCCTTCTGGCGCGCCTCGGGGCTTAAGGTCTCGAAGCCTGTTGTCACAAGTATCTTTACGTCATGCCCGAGAGCGAACCGTGCCGTAGCAAGCGCCTGTGTCACTGCATCGACGGATACGGCAGAGGCATTTGCCAGCGGCGTTGCCGGATGCGGGATAAAAGGCCCCATGCTGAGCATTTCAACGTTCAACTCACCCGCCAATTCGATGTCGCGCGCCACATCATCGATCGTCTGTCCCGGCAACCCAAGCAAAGACCCGGTCACGATCAGATACCCAAGTTCATTGGCCTTGCGGATATGAGCAAGCCTTTCATCAAGAGAGCTTCCGGGATGAAGTTTTGCATATAGATCACGGTTAGATGTTTCGAAACGCATTAACAGGCCGCGCGCGCCTGCCGTGTAGAGCCGCTCAAGGTTTTCTACCCCGATCTCACCGAAGCTGATAAAAACAAGGACGCCAAAATGCCGCTTGATCTCAGCTACGATCTCAACAAGGTCCGCAATAGATCGGCCCGGGTCTTCCCCGCTCTGAAGGACCAAGGCTTTGAACCCGTAATCCTCGACGGCCGAACGAACAGCCTCAAGGATCTCCTCGCGGCTCATCCGGTAACGCGCCAGCCCTTTGTTAAAAGAGCCAATGCCGCAATACTGGCAATTTTGCGCGCAGGAATTGGATATCTCGACGATCCCGTGGACGCAGCAGGAATTCTTGTGATGTTCCTGCCGCAAATGATTGGCTGCATTAAAAAGGAATTCCCTCTCGCCCGCGGACGTGATGCTCAGCAGATAGCAGATATCATCATGCCCGATCTTTGCGCCCGCGCGCCAAAGGTCCATGATATCGCGGATGCGGGTGTATTTCTTGCCGCTCCAGGGAGAGATATCGCCATTCTTCTTGTCGATCGCCTGCAATTCAAAAAAGAGATCTTTCCATGTGGCCAGGGTTGCCTGGGCCTCAGCGGCGCTCACCCGTGTAATGACAAACCCTCCCTGCGCGTAAACATAATCTCCGACGAGGAGGTCCGCAAGCTCATTGACAGCCCTTTTCTCTTCGCCAAAATAATCAACGAGAGCGAATTTACCATCAAAAGCCTTGATCTGTCCTGGAATGGCGTAGCACATGGCAGGGTGTGTGGACCCTTTATGATGCTGTGAAGGTGTCTTTCGAAGGCCCCGTTGAACAAGGGGAATATTTCTTGTCCAAAGCAAGACACTTTTTGGGACAGACATCGACACAACTGTTACAGGAGATGCACCCTAAGCGGTCGATCGCCCACGCCTTGGCGGCCTTGTCAACATTGATCGCGGCCGTCGGGCACTTGCGTTGGCAAATGCCGCAGAAGATACACTTGTCGATATCGATGGATACCTTGCCGCGGGCGCCCGCGGGATATTCCTTGGGAACAAAAGGATAACGCTCCGTGACCGGCGCGCTCAAGATGTTCTTGATGACATTATTGGTCATGTTAAAGAATGCCATAATTCCTTATCTTTCCGCGCAGCTGATGCACGGGTCAATGGTCAGGACGATCACGGGTACGTCCGCAAGCTGACAGCCTTCCAGCGCCTTCAATAAAGGCGGGATATTGGCAAAGGTGGGCGTGCGCACGCGCAACCGTTCCAGGAACTTCGTGCCATTGGATTTGACGTAATAAATAACCTCACCGCGCGGCTGTTCAGCCCTGGCAAAGTATTCTCCCGACGGATTTCCAACAACCTTCACATCAATAGGCCCTTCCTTGATCATGCCGGCGCATGCCTCGATAATGGCAATGGACTGGTCTATTTCACGGATGCGCACCTTACAGCGCGCGTAGCAATCCCCGCCGCCCTCAACAACAGGCTCAAACCCGACCTTTGCATAAGCGCCGGCGCCAAGCGTGCGGATATCCATGGCAATGCCGCTGCCTCTTAACATGGGGCCGACAGCGCCAAGGCCGCGGGCATCATCTTTGGAAAGGATGCCAATCCCTTTCATGCGCGACTGGACCGTGGTATCGTTAAGAAAAGCATTCCCGATCTCTTTCATCTCGCGGTGATAGCTGCGCAGGCGCTTGATAATGCCGGCAAGCGCATCCGGTGCGATATCCCGGCGCACTCCGCCGATCTTGGCGGAGCCAAAAATAACACGGCCGCCCGTGGTCTCTTCAATGATATCCAGCACTTTTTCGCGCAGCTGCCAGGAGCGCATAAAAAGATTCTCGTAACCAAAACTGTCGGCGGTAAGTCCCAGCCACAGAAGATGGCTGTGGACCCTTGAAAGTTCGGACCAGATAACACGCAAGTACTGGGCGCGCTCCGGGACCTCGACCTTCATCAGTGTCTCGATCCCCTGGCAATAAGTTAATCCGTGAATAAAACTGCAGATGCCGCAGATACGCTCGGCAACATAGGTGAACTCGACGTAATCCTTGCGCTCGACCAGCTTTTCGAGGCCGCGGTGAATGAATCCGATGGAGGGTATCGCGGTAACAACCTTCTCGTCCTCGACCACAAGATCAAGATGGATGGGCTCGGGAAGAACCGGATGCTGGGGGCCAAAAGGAATGATCGTCCGTGTGCTCATACGCCCGCCTCTCCCGCTGCCGGCGGCTTGGCGCAATTGAATGCTGACTTGACGGCCGTGCGATAGAAGTTCCCTTTGTAATCCACCAGATTGCCTTCGATATTGATGCCAAAAAGGTCATGGATCTCGTTCTCGTAATGGAACGCGTTAAAATACACCGGCGTCATGCTCGGGACTTTGACATCCTTCCCGTCGCCGGATAAGGTCAAGCGCATGCTTGAGAACGCAAAATCCTTGTCAAAAGAATACTGGAGCTGAACGCACTCCGGCAGGCGTGTTGCGCATATCTGCACCAGGCGCGCGCCCGCGTCTTTCATGGCCTGCACCCGGGCCAGAAGATCTCCCAACGTGACATCTGTAATGGTCTGTTGTTCCATGGTCTTTCTTATCCTTGCACTGCGGCCTGCGCCCGTGCCCGTTTTTCCTCAAGAATGCCAACAGCTTTAACGACCGCGTCGATAAGCGCTTCAGGTCTGATCGCGCATCCCGGCGCATAAACATCCACGGGCACCACTTTATCGGCGCCGCCTGAAACATTATAGCAATCCCTGAATATCCCGCCGGAGGTGGCGCACACCCCGACTGCAATAACAACCTTGGGCTCAGGCATTTGTTCGTAAATATTGCGAACGACCTGCTTGTTCTGCTCGTTGACAGAGCCTGTTAATAGCAGGATGTCCGCGTGTTTGGGGTTGCCTGTATTGATAACGCCAAAACGCTCGACGTCAAAGCGCGGCATGAGCGCGGCCAGAACCTCGATGTCGCAGCCGTTGCAGCTTGTGCCGTCATAATGGATGATCCATGGTGAGCGTGATAACATCCCCATGTCAATGCCCTCTCAACATCAGATAAAGGATATTCGCGCCGCCCGCTACCAGGGCCGCGATCCAGCATGAACCCAGCATTGCCTGCCAACGCACGCGCGCCGTGGTATTATCGACCAGCAGGACAAGTTCAAAGATAACGAATGTCATAAGAAGCCCGACGAGGACATTCGCGGTAAAGAACAGATAGCCGATCCCCAGCACAAAAACATATTCATACCAGTGCGCGATCTCGATCAGCGCTAGCGTCCTGCCAGAGAACTCGGTCGTGATGCCCTTAACAAGCTCCTGGTGCGCGTGATGCGATGTTGCCAGGTCGAACGGCGACTTGCGGAACTTGATCGGCAGAATGAAGAAGAATGCCAGGAATATGCCCGGAAGCTGGAAGATCAGCGCCTGCGGGTGTGCCGCGATCGTGCTTACCTGAAAACTTCCGGTGATCATGTACATCGCCACCGCCGCCATCATCAGGGCCGGCTCATAGGACATCATCTGGATGATCTCGCGCTGTGCTCCAATAAAACTGTAAGGAGAGCTGGCCTTGTAGCCGCCAAGAACAAAGAAAACACCCGCAATGGTCAGGGCAAATATCACCAGCAGCAGGTCCCCACCCGAGAAGAACAACGCGCCCGTAAAGATCGTAAAGATCGTGAAGAACTCCATGTAAAGCCGTTGCGTCTTGCGGACAACCAGATGCTCTTTTTGCAAAAGCTTGCCTACGTCGTAGAAAGGCTGCAGGATGGGCGGCCCAATGCGGCCCTGGATGCGGGCTGTGATCTTTCGGTCAAGTCCGGAAATAAGCCCGCCGATAAAAGGCGCAAATACTACAAAGAGGAGACCGGTCATCCAAGACATGACATGCCTCCCACAATGATCATTCCCGCCAGGAACGCGGAGGTGATAATAACACCCAGGCGCATGAGCCCCTCTTCAGAGAATATATCAGCCATATAAAAATTCTTCATGCCCATCGCGTGAGGCGCACCCAAAGAATCGATGAACTTCTGCCCGTCCTGCACTGTATTCGCGCCGCCAAGATAGGGATCTTTTTCCTTCAAGCCCTTGGTCTGTTTCAGGAAAGCCAGCGGGAAAAGCCCGACCAGGCCCAGCATGATGAGCATGATCGTCATGTTGCCGGCGCCCAGGGTCATGACCTTGTTGTAAAGCGCCATGATATAAGGTTCAATGAACGCGTGCGCGAACGGCGAAAAGAAGGCGCAGATCCCGACCGTCATGACAGCCAATATCCCCATAGGGATCATCTGCCCGGCGGATATGCCTTTCTCGATATTCTCGTACCCCTTCTCCACAATAATGATCTTGCCCAGCCATTTGACCCAGAAAAAGAGCGTTGCCGCGCTGCCATAAATAAGGAAGACGGCAAAGAACGGATTGAAGTCAACAATGGCCCGAAGGACAGCCCACTTGCTGATCAGCATGCCAAAGGGCGCAAGGAACATCCCTGCAATGCCGATCTCAAGCATTAGCGCCAGCCGCGGCAGGCGGATGACAAGTCCGGGCATATCCTCGATAGAACGGCTCATGATCTTGTGCTGAATGGAGCCGACACACAAGAACAAGAGGCCTTTTGATACTGCATGAAAAACGATCAAAAGAATACCCGCCCACACAGCCTCATAAGAACCGATCCCCGCGCAAAGGATAACAAGGCCCAGGTTGGCGATGGTCGAATATGCCAGCACCTTCTTGGCATCGCTCTGACTGATGCAAATAAATGACCCGAAAAGGAACGTGATGAGCCCAATGAAGGCGATCAGGGTCCCGAGCATGGTGCCTTCAAGCGTTGTGGCAAAACGCAGGACGATATAAACACCCGCCTTGACCATGGTGCTGGAATGCAGCAGGGCTGAGACGGGTGTCGGCGCGACCATGGCCCCCACCAGCCACGACGAGAACGGCAATTGAGCCGACTTGGTAAGCCCCGCAAAACTGATAAGCGCCACCGGCAAAAGAACAGCGGCTTTAGGCGCTGCAAGAAGCTTATCAAGGCTTAATGTCTGCTGGCATGACGCCAGGGCGCACAAGCCTGCCAGGAACCCTATCCCCCCTAAAAGATTCCAGCGCAGGGCCCAGAATGCATTACGGACAGATACGACATCCTTCTTGTAACGGATCATGAGGAATGAACAAACAGTCGTGATCTCCCAGAAAAAGAACATCCAGGACAGATCATTGGAAAAGCAGACACCGAACATGGCTGACAGAAAAAGGAAGATGGTCCCAAAGAAAACCGTTCTTTTATCTGACAGATACGGCGCGTGATGGTGCATGTCTTTCATGTAATCCACGGCAAAAACCGCGATCAGCGTGCCGATAATGCCGATGATGAGCCCAAGGATCACGGCAAAGAGATCGATAAAAAGAGGCGCCCCCTCTTGCACATGATGCCCCGGACCAAAATGGAACCAGACCAGAAGGATCGACTGGATAATGACCAGGGCGCTTACAAAAGTATCTTTTTGTTTGATCGTCAGGAAAAGAAGCCATGCCGCAATGCCGAGCTCGAGCCAGAACATGAGCGTTCCTGCCCACGGCGCGTTCAGGTGCACCAGGGCCAGAGCCCCGCCCGCGTGTACCTTAAGAAGAAGGCATGACCCTGCGATCAGGATAGCGGCAGCCGGATAAACAATGACCGGGAACACCCTCTCCTGGCGGACGAACATCAGGATGGCGGCTACTGCCAGCGGGAAAAGAATGAGGAATACAAGTAAAGAAGTGACCATATAATTTTTTTATTATACGCCGCAAGGTATTAAAGAAAAGCGATTTTTAAAGAAATCCGGGGCTAGGCTCTTTTTCGGGCTGTGACAAACCAGTCCCACGGGTACGGCCCCTTCATCCAGGACGGCGGATGGGAGAACTCGGAATCCCAGCCATACTCGATCTTAAGGGCCTCGGTCATCTGCATCCCGGCGTCAGCCAAAAGAGCCTCGAGCTCTTCTTTTATATAATGCTTGGTCATGACCCCGTCAATGGACAGTATCCCCTGACGCGCTTTATTGTCTTCCGCAGGGTTGCCGGGATATACCGTCTTTAAGGCTCTTGAAGGCTGCATGCCATTACGGCATCTCCACTGGAAAAAGCGCATGTCCACAAATAAGGACGATTCCAGGGACGGCACCACAAGGATCAGATGCCCTCCCGGCTTAAGGCATGCCGCAATAGCCTTAAGCATGGCGATCCTGACAGCCGCGGATGAAGATATGAGCGAATTAACACTGACAGCGCACTCAACCTTGGGTATCTTTTTGAAGGCGGCGCTGATATCGCCACCCAGGAATGTAATGTTCCCGCGCCAGGCATGATCCTCGCGCGCGCGCCGGAGCAATTCCGGCGAAATATCATTAGCGTAAACCCTCCCGAACTTCCCTGACAGGAATGCCAGAAAATGACCGATCCCGCAGCCAATATCCGCGACCGCGTGTTTCGGCGAGGCAATGCGTGATATCCTCTTTCTGATAAGCCCTTTGGCATCGGCATGGAAGACGCTCATGATCTCGTCCTCATAGCAATGCGCCATGGCGTCCCAGTAACCCTTATTCATCGTTGTGCGTGATCCGGCCTTTGCAGGAGCTTTCATTGGCCGTTGAGAAGCTTCTTGAGCCGGGATGTCGCTGCGGAATTGATATCAATAAAATAAATGGCGAACCCTTCGCCGGGGACAATGCGGGAAATACGCGCCACTCCTTCAATGACATCACCATCTTCATTGGAACACTGGATGGCGAAACCGATCTGATCATTAGGTTCAAGAAAAACACTGTGCTTGATCGTAACAAAAGCACTCTTTAAAGAAATATCCTTGAGTCTCGCCTGCACGGTCAACTGGGATCCGACGCTGATCGTCATGGGCAGGTTGACCGCGACGCGGGCTTCATTGCGCTGCTCCTGCGATCCGGTACCAAAAGTCATGTTCATGGCCTCTTTTACCATTTACGCATCCGCCATGTTATCAGGATGATCACAACCGACGCGAGCGCCAGCATGACAACGGTCCAGAATGGGATCAGCGTCTGGGAATGCGGCAGCGGAAGCGGCATATTCATCGAAAAAAGGCTGACAATAAATGTCGGCAGCATGATGCACAGTGAGAGTATTGTCAGCATCTTAATGCGGATATTGAGATTGTTGCTGACGATGGACGCGCGCGCGTCCATCAGGCTTGAAAGCACCTGCGAATAAGTGTTCGCCTGCTCATGGCATTGGGCGTTCTCGATGATCACATCTTCAAGGAACTCCCCCGCCTCCTGGGGAAAACCGATCTTTGCCGAGTTCATTTTCAGCTTTTCGATGGTCTTGCCGTTGGATGTGATCGCGTTCAGGTAATAGACAAGGCTTTTTTCCAGGTTGAACATGTTGATGAGGTTCTTGTTCGACATGGATTTGTTGATCTCGATCTCAAGCTCGTCCGATACTTTATGGATAACAACAAGGTGCTCTTCAAAATGACGGATAAAACTGAAGATGACCTTAAAGAAAACATCCTGCAGGGAACGGAGTTTTGAGAAGATCCTTCCCTCAAAAAGGAAATCCTCCTCGGCAACGACCACCATTCTTTCCGTGAACAGGAAGATGCCGACCGAAGAAACTTTAAAGAGAAAATTATCCAGGGACGTGTAACGGCGCGGCTTCTTGAAGATCACGGCGATGTGGTTCGTCTCAAATTCAAGGCGCCCAAGCTCGTCGGGGTCCAGCGAAGAGTTCATCGTGTGTTCGTCCAGAAGAAGCGTATTGATCAGGTAGTTCTTTTCCGTCTCGTCCGGGTTGACATACACGAAGACCTTGGCGTCTTCCAGCGATGCGGTCTCGACCATCTTGCCGTCAGTGATCTGGTATTTTCTCAACATAACAACACCTTTTATCCGGGGGAAATGCCGCCCATGCCTTCAGGCTAGAATGCATTCTACTCCCTCGGCAACACAGAAAGCAATTCTAATCTTTATATTTTTACACCGGGCGCGGGC
>CAZXSE010000011.1:3238-39748 GCA_964643325.1 uncultured Planctomycetales bacterium | reverse complement strand
CAAGAGCGTGATCTGCAATTTGTTCATGGGCTCCAGGAACTTGCTGACCCTGCAATAGACACCTGAACAGCTGATATTGCGCGTCTCGGTGACCACATCCGCATCCGGCGTACAGATCTTCAACGGCACGCTGTTGTCAACGCGTGGATGCCTGCGTTTTTCGATCCCGTTTGGCTGGTTCACTTTTTCTCCTTTGCGGCCGACTGGACATGCTCGCCGATGATCGCGCGCTTGACAGCCATCGTATCCGCGAATTCCAGGCCGAACTGATAATTGTCAGACGCGGGATTGACCCGCACCCAGACAACCCTCCCGGGGATCTCAATGATCCGGCTCTGGTCCTTGAGCTGTATCTGGACCATGATCTCGGTATTCACGGGGATGAATTCGGTCGAAATGAACCGTACCCCGCCCTCGCTCAGGTCCTGGGCCAGATGCCCTGTCAGGACATCCCACCCTTCGGCCCTGGATTTGATGGGACGCTTGAACACGATGCGCTTGTAACGCCGCCCATCAGGTTTTGGTGATATAGAGGTCATTCCATGCTCCAGTGCTATGGACCGTAGTATATCACAGAAGAAAATGCGCCAGAACAACTTTTAGACGATTTTAGAACTTCCGGGGGGTTCCTGTTATATAATACTGTCCATGTACAAGAAATTCTACGGGCTCAAAGAGAACGCCTTCAATATCACTTCCGACCCCGCATTTTATTTCGAAAGCTGCCAGCACAAAGAAGCCTTTGCCCACCTGCTCTACGGCATCAAGCACCGCAAAGGCATCATTGCCATGACCGGCGAAGTCGGTACCGGCAAGACCATCCTGTGCCGCATCCTTCTCAACCAGATCGACGCCCGGATCAAGACCGCGTTCATTTTGAACCCCAGTTTCTCGCAGATCCAGCTCTTGCAGCTCATCACCAAGGACCTGGGCATCCCGTTCCCGGCCAAAAAGAACAATAAACTGGAACTGATCACCGCGCTCAACCAGTTCCTGATCGATGAAACGGGCAAAGGCCATAATGTGGCGGTGATCATTGACGAGGCGCAGAACCTGAACATCCACCAGCTCGAACAGATCCGGCTTTTGTCCAACCTTGAGACCGAAAAGGACAAGCTCCTGCAGATCATCCTCGTCGGACAGCCGGAACTCCTGGAAAAGCTGAAGAAACCGTCCCTGCGCCAGCTTAATTCGCGCGTCGGGGTGCGTTACCATATCCAGCCGCTGGAACGGGACGAAGTAAAAAAATATATTGCACACCGGCTTCGCGTTGCGGGCGCCGCGTCCAACCTGCGCTTCACGGAAGACGCCATTGATACGATCTATACCTGCTCCAAAGGGACGCCACGGCTGATCAATATCATCTGCGAGCACGCGCTCCTGGCGGGATTTGTCAACGATACCTGGACGATCTCGAACGAGATCATCCAGACAGCGGTCACCGAGGCCCTGGGATGAGCATCATTCACGACGCATTGAAGAAAGTCCAACAATCAGGCCCGGCGCAACCGGCGCCTGTTGCCGCGCCCGATCCTGCGGTCCGGGAAGCCGTCGTCAAAAAGCCGTTGAACATCCCCCTGCTCGGCGGGATCATGTGCGTCCTGATGATCGTGATCGCGACATTGCTGCAGCCCGCGGCAAAACCGCCGGCCGCAACTCCCGTCGCGGCGACTCCTGCGCCAGCGGCCGTTGTTAACGCCCCTGCCGCTGTTGTCCAGCCGGCCCCGCAACAAGCCGTCGCCCCTGCGGATCCTTTAAGCACGATCCAGATCGAAGGCGTGATGGATATGGACGGGAAGAAAGTCGTGTTGATCAGCGGTAATGTTTATGAGGAAGGCCAAACGATCAAAGGCGGCGGCGTCATCACCAAGATCACCTTCGACACGCTCACCGTAACGCAAGATGGCCAGGAACGCAGCTTTCCGGTCAAGCCCTGAACAATCCCCTGACCAGAGCACTTACCAGTTCGGGTGCGATATTCTCCACCACAACAGCGCGGCCAATACCTTTGGCAAGGACAAAGCGGTTCTTTTTGCCGGAGAACTTCTTGTCGAAGCGCATGCCTTTGAGTATTTTCTCGGGCGACGCACCGCGGATCCGTTGCGGCAAGCCGATGCAGGATAAAAGCATCTCGACGCGCATGGCATCACGCGCAGATAAAAGGCCGCCCGCCATCGACATGCGGACTGCCGCGCGCATTCCCAGCGCCACGGCCTCACCATGATTGTAACCTTTATATCCGCACGCCGATTCCAGCGCGTGCCCGACGGTATGGCCAAAATTAAGGACAGTCCTCAATCCTTTGGTCTCTTTCTCGTCAAGGCCGACCACCCGCGCCTTGATCCCCGCGCAATCCAGGACCACGCGCGTGAAAACTTCCTCGTCGCGCTCCAGCAGGGCTTCGACATTCTTCTCAAGGAAGGCGAACAATGCTGCGTCCGCAATAACGCCGTATTTGACAACTTCCGCCAGGCCGCTATGAACCTCGCGCTCAGGCAATGATGCCAAGAGTGCCACGTCGCTCCATACCAGCCGCGGCTGATAGAACGACCCGACCAGGTTCTTGCCTTCCGGAAGATCGACCGCGACCTTCCCTCCAATGGCGGAATCGACCTGGGCCAATAGCGTCGTCGGAACCTGCACCAGGGGAATGCCCCGCTTGTAAACCGAGGCCACAAACCCGGCCAGATCCCCGATGACCCCGCCGCCAAGGGCAACGATAAAAGGCTTCTTGTCCGCTGCGTAACGCGTGATGGCGCCGATCAGGCCCATGGCCGTTGCCATGGACTTGCTGCGTTCCGAATCCGGAACTTCCAGGACCTTCACGGAAAACCCGGCCTTGACGAACGCGGCCGCGAGCCTGGCGCCGTACAATTTCCGCACCACAGGATTTGTGATGATGACCGCATCGGCGCCGATCGAAAGCTTCCTGACCGCCCCGGGCAGTTTGGCGAGGATGCCGCTGCCGACGACAACAGGATACGTTCTGTTCTTGAGCTTCACAAGGACCGTGTGCATCGTCATACCCCCATCCAGTGCGCCGCACCATAAATGATATTATTCAGAAAATCGAGCCAACCCATATTGAGCATCACAAAGACAATGATAATACCTACAAAGTTATCCATCCGCGCCACAACTGCCAGCAATCTCGGCGGCAGGATCGCGTACAGGATCCCGGAACCGTCCAGGGGCGGCATCGGGATCATGTTAAAGACCGCCAGCGCGATGTTCAGCACAACCCCTGTCACAAGGATCTCGCGGGCAAACGGATTTTGCGCGAACCCGGCTCCCTGGGCAAGAACGAACGCGATCAAGATGTTCGCCAGCGGCCCGGCCAGGCGCACGAGCATGATATCCCGGCGGGGCTGACGCAAGTTGCGCGGATCGAACGGCACGGGTTTCGCGAACCCGAAAATGACCGGGCTTTTGGTCCATCCCAGCGCGAACGGAAGATATAAAAGGAGCGGCAAAAGGATCGTGCCAAAAGGATCGATGTGCTTGAGAGGGTCCAGCGAAAGCCGGCCCATCCGGCGCGCCGTCGGGTCCCCCAGCTTGTCCGCGACCCACGCATGCGCGTACTCATGCAGGACAATGGCCGGAATAACAACGCAAATAAAAATAATGGCTATGGTGATCATTACAGGGAAAGGCCGATCTTGCCGGCGGTCAACAAAGCCGCGTCGCAGGAAGGATCATCGCTGGCCGCGCCTCGGACAATGACCTTGTCTCCCAGGAAATCACCGGCCATGGACAAAGGCGCGTCAACACACGCGACCACGGACTTCGCCTGATCAATGCCCATCAGTTGATACCGGCCCGCCTTGCCCTGCGCCAGGATGCCTTCGGCCTCATACTGCCCGTCGGCAACAGCCCTCAGGACCGCGAACTTGGCCGCGCGCCGGCGGTTCGCAGCTTCTTTGGCTGCCGCAGCCCTGGCCGCAGCTTCCTGGGGATCGGCAAAGATCTGCGCCGGGACCTGTTTATTCTTGAACTCAATGAACTGCTCATGGACCCAGCCGGCGGCCTGCGCCACAGGCGCGATGCGCAGCCATCCGTCCCTGGTCTCCTTGACAAAGAATTTATCGCCCCGAACGAACTTGCCGATGATCGTGGCATCCGTATTCGGCCGGGCGCGGATATTGACGCGGTCGCCCGTAACAACACCGATGTCCGGCGCGAGCGCTCCCGCATAGTCCATCCTGATGAACATCTGCGCGCCATCGGGCAAAAAGACCTTGTACCAGGAATAATTCTTTCCGGTCACCACAAGTTCCTGGCCGGCATTCACCTGAAGAAGGGATTCATAATTATTACTCTGGCCGGCGCGGATGTGGACCTGCGCGCCCTTGACGCTAGCCATCGCAGGGAGCTTGGTCTGTGCCGTGGCCGCGGAGCAGGCAAAAAGGCTAAAAAAAACAAAGTTCCACAGCAATGTGTGGAACTTTGATGAGCGCAGCAATAAGGCTTCCCGCAGGCGTACGAACATATTCTGTGACGGGCCTTGAAAAGCGGCCGTGTTATTTCTTCGCGCCGGCAGCAGGCTTGGCCGCTGCGGCAGGGGCTGCGCCATCCTTCGGGGCGGCAGCATCAGCTTCCTTGGCCTTCTTCTTACCGGCCTTAACACGGACCTGCTTGGTCTTCGGGAGGTTCGTGACCGAACTCTCGTCGGACCATTGGCCTTTTTTCATGAGCTCATTGATGCGTTCAATGCGCGTCAGCACGGTGCGCTGGGCAGCGCCGGCTTTGTCAACACGAAGTGATGAATGAAGTGACATGTTACAATCTCCTGATGTATGGATCCTGATACCGCGCCGGCAACTGTTTTTTCATGCCCGTGGCGCCCGCCTTGTCCTGGAACTTCCCGACGCACAGGATCGTGTATGCCCCTTTGGCAAGGACAAAAACATCCTGAAAACCCTTTTTCTTGAGCTGCTCCGCCTCGCGCTGGGCCGGCTGCATGCTTTTGTAACTGGCCAGCTGCAGCGTATAGGCGCCGCTGCCGGCAACATCCGGCGTATTCTTTTTTTCGACCGCGGGCCGCGGCGATACTTTAACGGCCGCCCCCTGCGCCGGCGCCTGCCGGGGCTCCTGGGTCTTTTGCGCCGCAACAACCTCATTCTCCGTCGAGGGCTTGCCGGCCTTCACCGCAACAATGCTCTTGCCGCGCTCGATGCCCATGGCAAAAGAAAAGATGACGACCATTATAGCCACGATCGCGCAAATTACAAGATTTTCCGATGAGAGGCTCACGCGGGCGTCCATGTAACGCGGCGCGGCCGGCAGCGCGCGTTTGCCGGGGTCCTGGGTCAGGAAATCGATCTGGGTCTCTTTATAATTAATGTTCATAATAATTTATTATAATCTTAATGACGGACCGCGCTCAACAGATTTCTGAATTTTCTCTGCATGGCGCTCTTGAGAAAGACCTCCACCACCCCGGGATCGAACTGCGCGCCCTTGTGCTTGCCGATCTCTTTCAAGGCCGCCTCCAGCGTAAATCTGCGGCGGTAGGGCCGCCCCTGGACCATGCTCTCAAAAGCATCGACCACGGCCATGATCCGCGCGCCCAGCGGGATCTGGTCCCTCTTCAACCCCAAAGGATAACCGGTCCCGTTATATTTCTCGTGCAGGGAAAGGATGATCGGCAATACCGGGCGCAGGAAATCGATCGGCCCGATCAGTTCCACGCTCTTGCGCGGCAGGGTCCGCAACAGGCGGAACTCCTGGGGATCGAGCTGCTTTTTCTTCGCCAGGATCTGGTACGGCACATCCACCGCTCCCACGTTATGCAGGACGCTGGCATAATAAAGATTGTTCACGCTTTCATAATCCATGTGCATCTTCACGGCAATGGACTTGACGATCCTGAAATAAACCGGGCTGTGCGCGCGGCAATGCGGGCTCTGCTTCTCGAGGAGAGTGCGCACCAGTTTCATGGTCTCAAGGATGATCTTCTGCTGCTGTTCGAGGACCTGCAGGTTCTTGATGGCGGTCACCGACTGCTCGGCGAAGATCGTGAACATCTCGCGGTCATAAGTGTCGAAGCACGGCTCATGATCCTTGCGCTTGATGATGATGGCGCCGATACACTCGTCGGTCACGAGCGGCACCCCCATCAGGCGTTCGTCAAAGATGGACTCGCCCTGGATGATGCTCTTTTCCTTGGCCGTGATGCGCCTCAGGTCCTTGGGGTTGGTCACGAAATAATTGATCTCATTATTGAAGACCGCGATCCTGGCGAGTTTGTTGCTGTCCGGGGAGAGGAGATAGATGTTCGCCGACGATGCTTTGACGAACTGGCACAACAGGCGCGTCAACCGAAGGGAGAACTCTTTTAAGTTCGGCGTCGCGTTGACAAGGCGGTAAACGATATGGACCGCCGCAATGATCTGTTTATACTTTTTTGTAAGCCTCGAAGAGCTTTTTGTATTCATCCAATGCCGCCCTATCCGTCATCGCAGCAATATAATTGCATACGATCATATGCTTTTCCCTGTCAGAATACTTGCGTGAACGATCATATACATCATACGGCAACTGTTTTAGATTGTCCAGATAGACATCAAAAAGCTCGTTGAGGATACGGCGGGCCTTTGACGTCATGCGCTCGACGCGCCAGTGATGGTAGACCTTCTCGAACAGGATACCCTGCAGGGCCGCGCGATCGCGCACCATGGCCGCGGAGAAATTCACAATACCATTGCCCGCCTTGCGCACCAGGTCTTCCAGGGATGTGAACTTCTTGCCGTCGAGCCGGGCGGATGTCGCCTCCAGAAGGTCGCGGACCTGCATGTCAATAAGCGCCCTGACCACCTGATACTTGAACATGGGGTCCGTGTCGGACAAACCCGGCCGCCTGATCCCGTCAACAGCGCGCCGCCACAGGACACTGTCCTTAAGGTCGGAGGCCGTGATGCACCCCGACGTCAATCCGTCATCAATGTCATGGTTCAGGTACGCGAGGGAATCGGCCTTATCCACCACCTGCGCCTCAAGCGAGCAGGCGCGGACCTTCAGCTTCTTGACGAATGCCGCGTCCCCGACGATGCTCGCGGCCCCGATCTTGTCGTAAGCCGTCTCATGCTTAAGAATGCCCACCAAAACCTCGACGCTCAGGTTCAAGCCGTCGAATCTGGGATATTTCTTCTCCAGGCGCGTGACGATATCAAAACTGCGCTGGTTATGATTGAACCCGCCTTTCTTCGCCAGGCGCTTGTCCAGCGCGTCTTCCCCGGCGTGGCCGAACGGCGGATGCCCCAGGTCGTGCGCCAGCGCCACAGCTTCGATCAGGTCCTCGTTCAGGCACAGGTTCCGCCCGATACTGCGCGCCAGCTGGGCCACCTCAAGGGTGTGCGTCAGGCGCGTGCGGTAATAATCATTCTCAAAAACAATAAAGACCTGGGTTTTGTACTCAAGCTTGCGGAAGGCTTCACAATGGACAATGCGGTCGCGGTCGCGCTGAAAACATGTGCGGGTCGTGTGCTCGGGCTCGGCGAACTGCCTGCCCCATGACTCCGACGCGCGCATGGCATACGGGGCCAGCAGCTTATTTTCGTTTTTTTCGATCTCGGGCCTTGTTCTCATACGCTGCCAAGCCTTTCTTTAAACGCGCATACGCGTCCTTGAGCGCCACGGGCATGACCTTGGTGCCGGCGAGGACCGGCATGAAGTTCACGTCGCCGCTCCAGCGCGGCACAATATGAACGTGCAAATGATCCGGGATCCCGGCGCCCGCGCTGCGGCCCGTGTTCATCCCGATATTGAACGCTTCAGGCGCGAACACCTTCTGGATCAGGTCCTGCACGCGGATCACCGTATCCATCAGGTCAACGCGCTCCTGCGGCGTCAATGCCTGCAAGCTGCCAACATGGCGCTGCGGCAAGACCAGCACATGCCCGCCGTTAAAAGGGAAAATGTTAAGCACCGCGAATGAATGGGCTGTGCGCAGGAAAATATAATGACGGTTGTCCCTGCGCGCATTAAGGATGCCGCAGAAAGTGCAGCCCTTGTGTTTCGATTGCGTGGCTTGCGCGACATACGCGCTGCGCCACGGCGCCCATAAAAGATCCATAAGGCCTACTTTATCCTGACGATCTTTGCCTGCACCTTGCCGGCATTGATATCAATGACACCGTATGAACGATACGGCGCCCGCACCTCATCCGTCGGACTGCCCGGATTGAAGAACAGCACGCCGTCGATGGTCTGCTGGCAGGGCGTGTGCGAATGGCCAAAGATGACCACATCGACCTTCTGCCCCTTGAAAACCGCCTGCAGCCGCGGAATAATACCTTCCGGGGCCCCCTCGCCGTGCGCGAGGCCGATATTGACCCCTTCGCAGGCGAACACCACCTGTTTAGGCAGCACCTCGCGCAGATCGGTCCCGTCCATATTGCCATAGACCGCGCGGATATCCCCGATCGCTTTCAACTGGTGATAAACATCCAGGTCGCAAAAGTCCCCGACGTGAACAATAAGGTCGGCCGTCGCCAGCTCTTTCAGGAGCTCCTTGTTCAGCGGCTGGGAATGGGTATCAGAAAGCGCAATGATCTTCATGCGACGATATAAGGCTTATCATAAAGGTTCATGAGGGAATTCAGGTCCGGTTCGTTCCATATCCACATGCGCTCTTCCAGCGCCCGCAGGCGCGCGCTGTCGTCCATCTCGGAAAGCGACACGATCACGCAGCGCTGGGGACGGACGCCCATCCGGCGCGCCTCTTCGGCCACCGCGTTGATATCTCCCTCGGCCACAGGGTCCTTGCGAAGGACCAACAGCCACGGCCCGTCCTGGGTCTGGGCCTCAAGGACCTCGAAGGAATTACCGCCGCGGGCCTTGATGCGCAGGGGTTTCACCTCGCTGAACAAAGGCAGCCTGTACGAATGCCCGCGCACGCACAGCACCTCGTTCTCGAAACAGCGGACAAGCTCGGTAACGCGCGTGGCCAGGTCCTTGCGGGACGTGACCTGGAACTCATTGAGCGCGCGCGTGATCTCTTCCTTGAACTCCCGGGTCTGACGGCCCGGTTCCATATCAATGGCCTTGATGCGGCGCTGAAAAACATATTTGATCCAGTAACGCAGCAATTTATCCTTGATATGGAAATGCGTCCCGTTCTTTTCAAGGATGTCCTGCTCCAGAAGATAGTTGAGCTTCTGGGTCACCTGCCCCTGCTTGACGCCCAGCTTCACGACGATCTCTTTGGCCTTGTGCTCGCCGTTGGCCAGCGCGAAAAGGATATCCATGACCAGCCGGTTCGCGCGCCCGGAACAAAGGCGCCCGACGATCAGTTCGAAATAACGGCTCAAGGCGCCCCAGCGGCTGAACACAAGGTTCTCCACCGCCTGGACCACCAGCGGCGCGTACGCTTCCTGCTGTTTATGGATGGCGCCAAGATTAAGGATCTCCTGCAAGAGAACGTCCAGATAAAGCGGCCTGCCTCCCGTGAAATCCGCCAGGAAATTGCGCAGGTACAGGCCCATGCGCATGCCGCCCATCCGGTGTTCAATAAAATACTGGCTGGCTTTCAGGTCGAACGGCTGCACCGTCACCACTTCGAAATTGCCGAACAAGAGCGTCAGCTTCTCGGCGAGGATCTTGGTGGCCTGGTCCTCGCACGAACTCGTGATGATGTACAAACATCCTTTTTGCGCGGTGATGCTGTTGGCCAGGGCCTTGAACGGCTCGGCCACGCCGAACTCATCCAGCTGATGGAACTCTTCAAGGATCAGGACGCAAGCCATGCCGGATTCCTTGATGAAAATATCCGGCAGGGCCAGCGCGGCCTGGTAAGCATCCGCGAATTTTCCCTGCTCCAATAATGCCGACGCCGCCAGCGAGGCCTGCGCCGTGCGCGGGATCGACGCGCTCACGGATACCGCTAGCGCAGGCAGGGTTTCCTGCAACGCGAGCCCTTTGGTCCGGGCATACTGGTAAAGAAGGCTGCGCGCCATTTTAGAAACAAAATAATAAAGATCCCGCCCTTCAAGGTCGAGATACACGGGGACCAGCGCGCTGTCGTCGAGATCGTTCAGGAATTTGAGCAGGATGGAACTTTTACCGACATAGCGGCTGCCGAGGAACGCCAGGTTCTGCCGGCACCCCTCTTTCAAGCCGCTGACGCGCTTGCGAATAAGATCGAGCGTTTCTTGTCTGCCGCAAAAATAATGCATGAGAAGGATCTTACCCTTTAATGTGAACCCTTACGGTAAATAATACAAGGGGTTCGTCGCACGGGACCCCTTGCGCACCTCAAAATGCAAATACGCCAGATCGCCGTCACGCGCCACTTCCGCGATCTTCGCCCCTTTAAGCACCTCATCGCCGAGAGCGGCCAGGATCCGCGCATTGTGCGCGTACACGGTAAAGAACCCGTCGCCGTGATCAAGGATGACCGCATGCCCGTGGCCGGAAAGACGGTCGGCCATGACCACCCGCCCCGAACGCGCCGCCCGGACAGCCTCGCCCTCGACGGCACGGATATCAATACCCGCATTCACCGCCGCACCCTTATGGTCCTGAAAGAACGCGACCACCTTCCCCTTGACGGGCCAGGCATAATCCGCATCCTTCTCCGACGGAGAAGGCACAAGGATCTCCTGGACGCTATCCGCGCCGGGAATAAAAAGAAGCTGGTTCTCTTCGATGGAGGCGGCATTGGGGATGCCGTTGGCGTGCGTGATGTCCTCGACGGACACTTTGTATGTTCTGGCGATACGCCACAGCGTTTCGCCCTTGCGGACTTTATGTTGAACGCCCTTTTCAGCGACGGCCCCCGTCGGGATCGATACCCCCGTCGAGGAGCCCTCGGGCCCGTGCACCGTAGCGCACCCCGCCAGGAAAAAGACGGCCCCTATGCAACCGGCACACCGAAGAAATTTCTTAATGTATAAGGCCATGCAAATATCTTGGAGCGAGAGACGGGGATCGAACCCGCGTAGCCAGCTTGGGAAGCTGGAATTCTACCACTGAATTACTCTCGCAAAAATAACGTTCAACCGGTTAATGTTCTTTTAAGCTCCCTCGCGGCCCGTCCGGGATCACGTGCCAAAAGAATGGCACGCGATACCGCGACCCGCGTAACGCCGCAGCTGCGCACAAGCGCGATATTGTCCCTGGTAATGCCGCCGATCGCGAACACCGGGACCGTTGCGCGACGCATCACACGCCGCAAGAGCTCCAGGTCCATCGGCATGCGCTCAGGCTTGGTTTGCGTCTTAAAGACCGAACCAAAACCCACATAATCAGCCCCTTCACGCGCGGCACGCAAGACCTGTGCCAGCGTTTGAGCAGAACGCCCCACGATAGCATTGGCGCCGCAAACCGCGCGCGCCGCCCCCACCCCGAGATCATCCTGCCCCACGTGAACGCCCGACGCTGATGCCGCATGCGCCACATCCGCGCGATCGTTGACAATAAAGGGTATCCGGCCTTTCAAATAACGCTGCGCGCGCATAACGAATGCGAGCGTGCTCTGAACTGTTCCCAATTTATCACGAAGTTGAACAATGTCAACTCCGTTATTGACCCCGGCCTGGAAAACTTTCCATAACCGCGCGTGATCGCATACTTGCGCGTCCAAAACAAGGTACAGCCTACATCCATCCCAGGACTTTTTTCTCGATATCATAGACGGCATACCGCAATCTCTTAAACGCGCCCGACGCTGAGGCACTTTTTAACTTAGAGAACTCCTCAAGGACCCTCAGCGATTCTTTCACGCGCTGGGCATTGGCATAAAAGATATCCGCCACATTCTTGCGGCGCAATTCCGGGCCAATACTGCCACGGCCGACATCCCCAATGATATCCCGCGCCGCCACAATATCTTTGGATCCGAATACGGCGATCGCCCGGGTCAGGTCATGCCGCAATTTCTTGAACCTGGCGGTCGCCTGATGGTCGTTGCGCACAAAACGGCAGATGTCCTCGCACACGCGCAAGCCTTCCTTGCTGCGATTGTAATTCGCATCCACCACGCGCTGGAACTGAAGGGTTGTTATGCGGGACGGCATTGCTGGCGGATCCTGGCAACGATGCCGGAGGTCGAAAGATGGTCGATATACTTGATGAACTCAACGCGGCCGCCGTTGGCCTTGACCACATCCGCGCCTGCCACGGCCTTGCCTTTCCAGTCCGCGCCCTTGATGAGCACGTCGGGTTTCACGGCCGCAATAAGCTTTTGCGGCGTCGGCTCATTGAAGATCACCACATGATCGACACACGCGAGGCCTGCAAGCACTGCGGCGCGCTCCCGCTGCGGCACGACAGGGCGCCCGGGCCCTTTGTTAAGGCTCCTGACCGAAGCGTCGCTGTTAAGTCCGATGACCAGGACGCGGCCTTCTTTCGCGGCAGCTTCCAGATAGCTCACATGGCCGTAATGAATGATGTCAAAACAGCCGTTGGTAAAGGCGATCTTGCGCCCCTGCCGGCGCAATAACGCCAGTTTCTTCTTGAGAACGGGAAGTGTAACGATCTTCTGGATGGTTTTCATTTTACAAACGCGCTCTCGACGACCTCGCAGATCGCATGAAAGAACGCAATATGGGATTCCTGCACGCGCGCCGTCACAGCCGAAGGAACGACAATGCTGAGATCCGCCGCGGCCCCGGCAGGCCCGCTGTCCTTGCCCGTGAAGGCAACGGTCACCAGCCCTTTTTCTTTCGCAACAACGAACGCCTTAAGGACATTCGGCGACTTTCCGCTGGTTGAGATGCCAAACGCCACATCGCCCTTCTTCCCCAGCGCCTCAAGCTGCCGCGCAAAAACAATATCATAACTATAATCATTGGCTAACGATGTCAGGACCGATGTGTCCGTGGTCAGGGCCATGGCCGCGAGCGCCCGGCGTTCTTTCTGGAAACGGCCGATGAACTCAGCTGCCACATGCTGGCTGTCTGCCGCCGAACCGCCGTTGCCAAAAAAGAAAAGCGTGCCCCCGTCCTTCAAGCAACGGATGCACGCCTGCGCGATCTTTTCAGCCGCATCAAGGTTGGCGGCGATCGCCTGCTGCTTGACGGCGATCGAACTTTCCATGATAGAGCGGATCGTGTTCTTCATAGGATATTATTCCGCGCAGAAGAGCCTGGCGATCTCGTACAGGTCCATATCCACGCGCTTGCGGTTCTTGACCGGGCCTTCCATGTCCACCGAACGGATCTTGTTGTTCTGATAGCAGACCATGTGGCCGAACTTGCATTCCTTGACCAGCTCCACGGCCTTGGCGCCAAAGCGCGTGCCGAGGATCCTGTCAAATGCCGTCGGAGAACCGCCGCGCTGGATATAGCCGAGCACGCTCACGCGGGTCTCGTACCCGGTCATGTCCTCGATGGTCTTGGCCAGGCGCTCACCCACACTGCCGAAACGGCGCTTTTCAGGGCCGTCGGCCGCGACACGGTGCGCATCGATCTGGGTGCCTTCAGCGATAACAACAATAGAGAATGACTTGCCGCGCCGGTGGCGGTTGCGGATGGCGTCGCACACCTTTTGCATATCGACCTTGACCTCAGGGATCAGGACAACATCCGCCCCTCCCGCAAGGCCGGCCTCAACAGCGATCCAGCCGGTATGCTGCCCCATGACCTCAATGACCATGATGCGGTGATGGCTTTCCGCCGTCGTGTGAAGCCGGTCGATCTGCTCGGTCGCGATCTGGACCGCGGTATCGAACCCGAACGCATAATCCGTGCCGGAAAGCGCATTATCAATGGATTTGGGGATGCCCACGGCGTTGATGATCCCCTGCCGGTGCAACTGCAGGGCGATGCCGAGGGTGACCTCGCCGCCAACAGCGATCACGGCATCCATGCCGTTACGCTTGTAATTCTCGCGGATCTTCTCAACGTGCTCGGGATTCTCCATCGGGTCCAGGCGGCTGGTGCCAAGGATAGTGCCGCCGCGGTCGAGGATGCCGGAAACAGCGCGCGTATCAAGCACGCGCGTATCATTATCAATAAGGCCCTGCCAGCCGTTCTTGATCCCGGTGATGACATAGCCTTCCTGCAGCCCTTTGTAAACAACAGAGCGGATGACCGCGTTAAGCCCGGGGCAATCAGCCCCGCCTGTCAGGATCCCTATTTTCTTCATGGACTATGCTGCCTCTCTGCCAGGATCAGGCCCGGTAACCGTGGAACGGCAAAGGACTCATGATCTCGTCCTCACCTTTGCCTTTAACACCGTCGGGCGCGATCTTGATCACGTGAACACGGACCGTCACACGCTCGTCATTGCCGATAAGTTCCTGTATCTTGCGCTTGATGATCTCTTGCAGCTCCGCCGTCATTTCCGGAATGTTGACACCCGAACGCAGAACAAGACGCAGATCGATCCGCAGGCCATTCTTGGTGGATATGACATCAGGCTTGATCTCCCTGACCTGAGGTGTCAGAACAACCAGGCGTCGGATCAGGTCCTCGATCGCGGAAAGCGAAATGGTCACGCGCCCAAGCGGATTATCGACCTGGATGAGGCGCTCCTTCTCCTGGCGCCCGTAGATAATGCGCGCGAAGATAAGGCTGATGAGCATGATCGCAGCCACAATGACCCCGGCGACCAGGCTGGCGTTACCATCGAAATAAATGAACCTCAGGAACGACAGGTACTGCCCGAAATCGATCATGTGGGCCATGACCAGAAGGGCGGTGAACCCGACGATCAGGATAATGAAAAGATAGAAAAAGATCGCCAGCCGGATGAACAAACGCATACATTATCCCCTTTCAACGCCCTGGATGTTCACATCCACATCCTTGAGATTGATATCAGCCGTCCGTTCGACAGCGGTCATGACAACTTCCTGGATGCGGCGCGAGACATCCGACAGGTTAACGCCATAACGCACCAGGACCTTGAGAACGACGCTCACCTGCCCGCCGGCATCAACGCGAACGCTGACCGCGGAATTCCGGCGCGCGCCAAAGATACCGCACACGTCCTCCAGCATGACATTGCGCGCCATGGCAACCCCGTCAACCTCGCCGACCGCGGCCGTGCAGATATCCGCGATGACGCGCTTATGGACCTGGATCGCTCCAAGATCAATATTGTTCTCTGGACGCATGTCAGTTTTCCTTTTTCGCCATTTTTTCGAGGAAATGCGTTGAAATGTCGCCGCGCATGAAGGCCGGATTGTTCATGATCTGGATATGGAGCGGGATCGTCGTCTTGATCGGCGAAATGTGGAACTCGTCGAGCGCGCGGCGCATGATGCGGATCGCCTCAACGCGGTCGCGCCCATGGACGATCAGCTTGGCCACCATGGAATCATAATAAGGGCTTATCTTGTAACCGGAATAGATGTGCGTGTCCACGCGCACGCCGGGCCCTCCGGGAATATTAAGCTGTTCGATCTTGCCCGGGCAAGGGATAAAGTTATTGTCAGGGTCCTCCGCGTTGATGCGGCACTCGATGGCATGCCCCTGGGTCTTCACATCTTCCTGCTTGATCTTCAGCTTCAGGCCGCAAGCCGCCTTGATCTGTTCCTTGATCAGGTCGATGCCCGTGACCATTTCGGTCACCGGATGCTCGACCTGGATGCGCGTGTTCATCTCCATGAAAAAGAAGTCCTCGTTCTTGTCGAGAAGGAACTCAACGGTCCCCACGCCGCGGTAATTGGCGGCTTTCGCGCACTTGACCGCAGCCTCGCCCATCTTGCGGCGCAGCTTGTCGCTCAGCGCGGACGACGGGGATTCTTCAATGAGCTTCTGGTGGCGCCGCTGGACCGAACAATCGCGCTCGCCGAGATGGATCACATTGCCGTGATGGTCGGCCAGGATCTGGAACTCCACATGGCGCGGGTCCGCCACATAGCGCTCGATATAAACATCGGGGTTCTTGAAATTCGCCTCGGCCTCAGCCTGGGCCATCTTCAGGGAGTTGACCAGCGTCACATCATTGTGGCACACGCGCATGCCCTTGCCGCCGCCGCCCGCCGTAGCCTTGATGATCACGGGATATTTGACCTGCTTGGCAATGGCCAGCGCCTCTTCAGGGCTTTTGACAATGCCTTTGCCGCCGGGCGTCAGAGGAACGCCGGCCTTGCGCGCCGTTTCCTTGGCCGTGATCTTGTCGCCCATCATGCGGATGGTCTCCGGGGTCGGACCGATGAACTGGATCTTGCACGATTCGCAGATCTCCGCGAAGTGCGCGTTCTCGGACATGAACCCGTAACCGGGATGGATCGCCTCAACATCCGTGATCTCGGCCGCCGAAATGATGGCCGGGATGTTCAGGTAGCTTTCCGCGCTCGTGGCCTTGCCGATGCACACCGCTTCGTCCGCAAAACGCACATGCAGGGAATCCCGGTCGGCCTCCGAATAAACGGCCACCGTGGATATGCCAAGCTCCTTGCAGGCGCGGATGATGCGCAGGGCGATCTCGCCGCGGTTGGCGATCAGTATCTTGGAGAACATAAGAAGGGTCTCTTAGGTTGTTATCACTTTGCCGGGTCAACGCGGAAAAGGACCTGGCCAAACTCGACCGGTTCCGCGTTATCCACGCAGATCTCGACGACCTTGCCGCGGACATCGGACTTGATCTCGTTCATGAGCTTCATGGCCTCGACGATACAGACCACCTGGCCCACCTCGACCGCTTGGCCGATCTCGACAAAAGGCGCCGCCTCCGGCGACGGAGCGCGGTAGAACGTGCCCACCATCGGCGATTTGACATCCTTGAGGTTGCTGGCAGTCGCATCAGGCGCGGACGCCGCCGCAGGCGCCGGCGCGACAGACGGCCGTGACGCGGGGATCGCGGGGATCGTGTACGCCACACTTCCCTGTTCCGGGGATTTCTTGAGCTTGATGACGGTGCCGTCGCGCTCGAGCTCGAGCTCGGTCAGGCTGTGCTCGTTCATCAGTTCGATCATCTCTTTGACTTCTTTAAGGTTCATCGTTTCACCCTTTCGACATATTCCCCGGTGCGCGTGTCGATCTTGATCTCCTCGCCGACATTCACGAACAAAGGAACGAGAACGGTTGCGCCTGTGGCGATCTTCGCAGGCTTGGTGTTGGATTTCGTTGAATCACCCTTAACGCCGGGCTCCGATTCCATGATCTTCGTAATGATAAAATTAGGGAGCGCGACCTTAAGGACCCGGTCCTGATAGACGAACCCGCTGATCTCCATGTTGTCTAAAAGGAATTTTACCACATTCTCCCCCAACTCGTCCCTTGAAATTCGATGTTCTTCAAACGTGGTCTGATCCATGAAAAAGTACATACCATCCGCGCAATACTGGTACTGCAAAGTACGCTCCTCCAGCGGGATATCCTCGAGCATTTCCGCAGAACGATAGGTGCGCTCGATCGAGTTCCCGCCCTTGATGGAGCGCAACTTGATACGGACAAAAGCAGAACCTTTGCAAGGCTTCACATGACTGAAATCCACGATCGTGTAGATCTCATTTTCCACTTTAAGGGCCATGCCCCGTTGCACTTCATTGATCGTGATCGACACTTAAGACCTCGCATCCTTTTTTTGTTACCCGGACCATCTCTTCCAGCCTGATCCCGTATTTTCCGGGAAAATAAACGCCCGGCTCCACCGTAAAGACCATATTCTCTTCAAGGACAACATTACTGCTGGCGGACAAACCGGGCGCTTCGTGGACCTCAAGCCCAACCCCGTGCCCTAAAGAATGTGTGAAATATTCAGCCAGGCCCTGCTCTTTAAGGTAATTCCTGGCCGCGGCATCAACATCCTTTGCCTTGATGCCCGGACGGATCATCTTCAATGCCGCCTCCGACGCGCCGCGGACTTTATCAAGAACATCCTTGTAAGAAGCGGGCATTTTATCCAAAAAGAACATGCGTGTCAAGTCAGACTTATAGCCTTTTAGGCCTACTCCTAAGTCTATGAGAACAGGCTCTTTAGAACACAATTGGCGGGATGTTACCCGGGCGTGCGGATACGCGGAGTTCGGGCCGGACGCAATAATGGGGTCAAAAGCAAAGCAAACCCCGTGCTGGCGCATGAAATTCTCCAGATATGCCAGAATATCACTCTCGCGCACGCCAGGTTTAAGCCTGGGCTTGACCATCTGATACGCCTTAAGGTTCAATTCCAGGGCCTCACGGATGATCTTGATCTCACCCGTATCCTTGACCATGCGCAACCGCTCGGTGATACTGTTCGCGGGAACAAGCTTTATCTTGTTGCCGCAGATAGCTTTAAGGCGGCGGAACTGGTAAAGGCTGATATTCTGTTCATCAAGGGCCAGCGCCCGGACACCGGCGCCGCGGCAAAGTTCAATGATCTTTTCGAACAGGGAACGTTTAAAATCGACAGGAACTACTCCGGATATACCCTTCTTTACTTCCTCTATATAACGGCCGTCCGTAACATAGAAGCTTTTTTGGGCAGTGACCAGGAGCCATGATTCATGGGCCGGATACCGGGTCAGATAACAAATGTCCGCCTCGCGCGTGACAAGAACGGCATCCACGCCCAAAGAAGACAGCAAGTCTTTTGCTCTTTTAATGCGATCAGAAGTGATCATGAAGGTTCAGGCCTTTAAAAGCCCTATGGCCGCGACAAGGCCGAGTTCATAACTTTGAGCGCCAAAGCCGCTGACCTGCCCCTGGCACACGGGCGCGATCATGGACTGATGGCGGAAATCCTCGCGCTTGTAGATATTGGAAAGATGGACCTCGACCGTCGGGATGGTGACCGCCGCGACCGCGTCGCGAATGGCAATGCTGGTGTGCGTATAGGCCGCGGGATTGATCACAATGGCGCCAACGCCCTGGTCTTTGGCCTTGCCGATGGCATCAACGATATCGCCCTCATGATTGGACTGAAGCACGGCAAGTTCAACGCCTTTTTCTTTGGCGATCTTTTGAAGGCTGGCATTGATATCATCAATGGTAGCCGCGCCGTAAACAGATGTCTCACGCTGGCCGAGCAGATTCAGATTAGGCCCGTGGATCACAAGGATCTTTTTCATAAATTACCTTTCCCGTCAGGATTCTTTCTTTGCCTCATCAACGAGCATGACCGGGATCCCGTCGCGGACCGGATACCGCAGGCCGCACGCTTTGTCCGTGCACACGATCTTTCCGTCCTTCTCAACAACATCCGCCTGGCATGCCGGGCACGCAAGAATGGAAAGCAATTTCTTGTCGATCATGAGATGATCTTGCTCCCCTCCTCGGGCTTGCCCGAGACCTCGACGAACTTCATCTGGAGCTCATACAGCGTACCGTCAATGAACGCCTGTTCCTGTTCATTCAGATTGCCCTTGGTCTTGTCCTTGAGCATGATCAGTGTATCGATGATGAACTTGGCCTGGCGCACGTTCTTCTCGCTCTTACCGGTCACCGGATGAGGGATCTCGCCAAGGAAGATCATGGCCTGATACCCCATGGATGTCATGTAGGTAAAGAAGTTGACCGGGATCTCGCCGTCGCCGCAACCGTCATCGCAGCCTTCGCCGCAGCCTTCGTCCCCGCAACCCTCCTTGGAACATCCGCATCCCTGGTCACAGCCGCCCTTTTCATTGGCAACGGCATCTTTCCAGGATTCATCGACAAATTTATCACCGCTCATGACACACGCCTTTCGTTGGGATTAATAGTTCCCATAAGATACCACAGCGTCCAATGGCCGACAACTTCAAAATGCAAGCAGCAGATCACTCTTCGCGATACTGGAAGGAAATGGAAACGTTGAAGGTAAGCTCGGGATAGCTCAGGTCTTTCGGGAACGGCGGAAAAGGCGCCGCCTCCTTGACGCTCTTGACCCCGACCTCCCTGAGGAAGTCATTGGCCGCGCTCTTGGCCTCAAGTACCTGAAGGCCTGAAAGAGCGCCGTCCGACTTGATCACAAAGGTCACGAACACCTCGCCCATGCTGAGCTTGGTGTAATTGCTGTAGGCCCTGTCGCGGATACGGTCACGCACGATCTGGTAATAGGTAATGTACGACGGCGTGTTGATCTTGTCCGACTTAAGCACGGGCACCGAGACCTCTTTGGTGACCTTGACGCCTTTGAGGCGTTCAGGCTTGCGCTCGAACATTTCCGCACCGGCAAGGATATCAGGCTCCCGCAGGAACTCCGGCTTTGGCGGCTGCGGCACACCAGGCGCATTCAGCGTATGTTTGAGCGGGTCCATCAGCTGGTCCATAAGATTCGGGAGCTGTTTCTCAGCGACGGGCTCGGGCGCTTTGGGCGGCGGCTTGACGATGGTGTACACCATCTCGGAGATCTTCTTCAAGGGGGCGATGTGACCGCGCTTGATATAAAAGTGCGTCACGAACCCGGCATGAATGGCCAGGGATACGATCACGGCATAATAAAAGAAACGGTCATTCATGGACACTCACCTCACGAACATTTCCCGCACGATATAAATGATGAACCGCGCGGTATCAAAGAAAGGGTTGATCTTGCTGACCTCGGTCCCGTAGATCGTCTTGACCGGCACCGACGCGATACGATACCTCTTCTTGCTGGCCTTGATCAGCACCTCGGACTCGATCTCGAACGCCGACGAAGAAAGGACCACATTACGCAACACCTCGCAGCGGATCAGGCGGTAGCCACACTGGGTATCATAGATCTTCTGGCGGCACACCAGTGAAATAAGCGCGGACATGATCTTATTAGTGATCAGCCGGTGCCACGGCATTCCCCGATGATCCTGCATGCGGTTGCCGCAAATAACATCCGCCTTCTTCGCGCGAAAGGCCCGCACAAAACCGTCAAGGTCCTCAACCGCGTGTTGCCCGTCGGCATCCATGGTGATCAGGGCCTCGTAATCGCGGCTGATGACATAGTCGAATCCGCGCTGGAGCGAGAACCCCTTCCCCTGATTGCGGAAGTTCACAAGGACCATGGCCCCCGCATCCCTGGCCATCGCTGCTGACCCGTCCGAGGACCCGTCGTCCACGACCAGGACATCGAACCCCTTGGCGCGGGCGCTGGTAACCACCCCGGCAATGGTCCGCGCCTCGTTATGCGCGGGGATCAGGATACAGATGCTGGAATTCAATGCCGAACTCCCGGAATATGAGCCATTGTGTCGGATCCTGCCGGATCTGATCCTCGATCGCGGCAACGTATTGTTCCATAAGCCCCGCCATCACGGCCTGCTGATCTTCTTTGGCCACATTCTCCGGCGGGAAGATAGGCTCGCGAAAAGATATATTATAGTGCCCATCATTCCGGGGTGTAAAGAAAGAGGGAACGATCGGCGCTCCGGTACGGCAGGCGAAGAAGGCCGCCCCTTTGGGGATAAGGGTCTTGCGGCCAAAGAACAACATCGGTTCGCCGAAAGACCCGAAATCACGATCGCCAAGAAGAGCAATGCAATGACCCTTGCGCAAGGCCTCCACACAACGGCGCACCGCCGTGTTGGTCGGAACGACCGTCATGCCATAGGTCTCCCGCTGGCGGTTGAAAAGTTCATTGACCTTAGGGTTCTTATGCGGCAACGCGATCACGGTCAGTGGATGCCCCATCCGGCACATGACCGCCGCGGCCTTTTCCCAGTTACCCACATGCGCCGTCAACAGGATCACGCCCCTACCAAGAGCATTCGCCCTGGTGAAATGCTCGAACCCTTCAACGGTCACGTGCCTGGCAATGAACTCGCGCGTCACGGTCTTGTACATCAGAAAGAAATCGACAAGATAGCGGCCGAAATTCACAAAGACCCGGCGCGCCTGCGGCTCCAGATCCCCGGCGGATCCCGTGATCTGCCGCAAATTATTGACCACCGCCTGACGGTCTTTCACACAATGCCGGAAATGCACGCCTGCCAGGACATCCGCGATGCGGTAAGACCAGGCGCGCGGCACCACATGGATCACGAAAAGAAATATCTTATAGATGAAATACTGGAACATACTTCCTTAAAGAACAGGCAGCGCAGCCACCAGCCGGGCGACATCATCCGCGGCAAGAGGTTTGCTGTTGTCATGGGCCGCCCGGGACATGGCGTGAAGACGTTCCGGCGACTTGAGAAGGACTTCGACCTCTTCCGCGAGGTCCCGGAGATCATGCACGCGTATGGCAACCCCTTTTTCAAGGAGGAAATCCGCGTTGCGCTCCTCCTGCCCGGGCAAGGGATTCACGATCACCATGGGCAGGCCTTTCGCGAGGCATTCCGCCGTGGTCATGCCGCCGGGCTTGGTCACAATAAGATGCGCCGCCTCCATCAATTCATCCACATTATTCGCGTAATCATAATAAACGATCTTGCGCGGGGATCGCGGGGCGGTCTTCTTCAACCATTTAAAGAGCTTTTGATTGGCTCCTGAAACAACGATGAACTGCATCGGCAAAGACGATGCCAGGCATTTCTTGACCGCTTCCTTCATCGGGCCAAGCCCCTGGCCGCCGCCCATCACAAGCACGACCGGGATATGAGGATCAAGCCCCAGGTCCGCGCGGATGGCTTTCTTATCCAGCTTCTCGGCGAACTTGGCACGGATCGGGATGCCGAAAGGCTTGATCTTCGCGGGATCAACGCCCTTTTTCATGAACCGCTCTTTGGTATCTTCCGACGGAACAATGTAATGGTCCACGCCCTCGTTGATCCAGTAGGAATGCGGCGCGTAATCCGTCAGCGTCCCGATCAGATTGAACGAAAGCCCCCGGGCCGTCTTGAAATCCGCCACCATGCTGCAGGGAAAAGCCTGCGAGCAGACGACCGTGTCCGCCGGGAATTCCTTGAAAAGCTTTTCGAGTTTGGTATGACTGGACCTGTTGAGGAAATGGCGCAGATTGGCCGAACGTTTAACGACCTTGGGGTTATCGTAAAGATAATCCCAGACCTTGGGCGTATGCTTGATCACCGTCATGTAAGCCGCGTTGACCACATGCTCCAGGAGCGGATAATTATACCCGAACCCGTTGATGCTCATGATCTCGGCGTGAGGCATGGCCTTCTTCAGGGACTTCGCGATGGCCATAGTGGCCTGCCGGTGCCCCGAAACCTTGGAAATGTACATCAAGAGGATCTTGCGGTGTTTGGTCATGTAAGTTTAAGCTCGGCCAGGACCGCGCCGACAGGGACCTTCTGGCCCGGCTGGTAATGAAGGGTGCCAAGGATGCCCCGCTGCGGGGCCTGGACATTAAAGACCGCCTTGTCGGTCATCAGTTCCGCCACATCATCATGCGGCGAAACCTCCTCACCGGCCTTGAAATTCCAGCAGACCAGTTCGGCCTCCGTGATGCCCTCGCCAAGTTCAGGAAGAATGATCTGTGTCATGAAATGCCTGGATAAAATATCCCGCGAATTTTTTGGCCGCCACGGACATCTGCGGGGCCTTGCCTGTTTCTTTAAGGACCGATGTCATCGCCACATCAAGCCCGCACGGTCTGACCAGCCTGAAAAGGTCCAGGTCCGTCGTAATATTGATCGCGATGCCGTGGTAGGTGACCCAGCGCGAAACGCCGATGCCGATGGACGCGATCTTCTTATCCCCGACCCAGACGCCGCGGGCCCTCTCTCCGGACTCGTTAGCCACTATATCAAAATACCGAAGGAAATCAACGCAAGTCTGTTCCAATTTCTTGAGATACGCGCCAATATCCCTGCCCCTGCGCTTGAGGTCCATGAGAGGATACGCCACCAGCTGCCCCGGCGCGTGCAGGGTCACGTCGCCGCCCCTGTCGACGGAGACAACCGTAAAGCCGCGCGTCTCGAATTCGGTCCGTGGAGCAAGGACGTTCTCCGGACGGTGCGCGCGGCCCAGGGTCATGGTCTTTGGATGTTCGCAAAGAACAAGGACCTCCTCGGCGCCCGCGGATACCTCCCGCACAAGGTCCCTTTGCAGGTGCAGCGCGCGCTCGTACTCAATGAACCCCCAGTGCATGATCCTCATCGCAACCCTCTCTAAAGAATTATGGGGATGCCCGCTTCTTCCGTTCAAGCGGCCATCCCCATTCTAGCGTTCCGAGCGTCATTGACCGCTTATTTTTTCAATTTTCGGCAGATCGCCTGCGCCATCTCCCTTGTTCCCGCCGCCGACGGATCATTGCGGTCGGCCTTAAGGTCGTACGTCACATCCCGGCCTTCTTTGATGACCGCGCACACAGCCGCCTCCAAGCGCGCCGCCGCATCCATCTCTTCCAGATGCCGGAGCATCATCACGGCCGAGAGGATCGTGGCCGTAGGATTGACCTTGTTCTTGCCCGCGTGCTTGGGCGCGGAGCCGTGCACCGGCTCGAACAGCGCCGCGGCGGAACCGATGTTCGCGCCTGGCGCGATGCCAAGCCCGCCGACAAGGCCGGCGCAAAGATCGGAAACAATATCCCCGTAAAGGTTCGGCAGCACCAGCACATCATACAGCTCGGGCTTCTGCACCAGCTGCATGCACATATTATCCACGATCACATCTTCGAACTGGACCTTGCCGGCGAACTCCTCGGCGATCTTCTGCCCTGTGCGCAGGAAAAGCCCGTCGGTATATTTCATGATGTTCGCTTTATGGACGAGCGACACTTTCTTGCGGCCGTTCTTCACGGCGTACGCGAACGCGTGGCGGATGATCCGCTCCGACCCGAAAATGGAGATCGGCTTGATCGAGATCGCCGAATCCTCGCGCACTTTCTTCGGGGAAAGCGTGTTGATCTCCTTGATCAGATGCTGCGCCTCGCTGGAATGGACGTCGAACTCGATGCCCGCGTAAAGGTCCTCAGTATTCTCGCGGAAAATAACAAGGTCAACCTTGGTGTTGACCGCGCGGGTCCCTTCGATATATTTAACGGGCCGCACGCAGGCGTAAAGATCGAGTTCCTGGCGCAACTGAACATTGACCGAACGGAACCCCTTGCCAATGGGCGTTTCAATGGGCCCCTTGATGGCCACCTTGTTCCTTTTAACAGAATCAATGGCTTCCTGCGGCAGGGGTGTGCCGGTCTTTGCAAGGACCGCGGCCCCGACGGCAACCTCTTCCCAGTCGATAGCAACACCCGTGGCATCCACACATGCTTTCATGGCCATCGCCACTTCAGGGCCGATACCATCACCCGGAAGAAGCGTTACGCGATACGACATAGATCAACCTTTCGTCTGAGGGAATTTCAGGAACTGGCGCAGTTCCTCGATATTCTTGGCATTCGTGAGCGCCGTATCCAGCGAGATCTGTCCCGTCTCCACAAGCTCCTTGAGCGAGCGGTCCATGGTCTTCATGCCGAATTGCGCCCCGGTCTGCATGGCCGTGGGGATCTGCTCAACCGCCTGCTCGCGGATCATATTGCGGATGGCGGGCGTGGCGACCATGATCTCAAGGCCCAGCGCCCTGCCCTTGCCGCAAGCACGGGGCATCAACCGCTGGGAAACAACGCCCTGCAAACAAGACGCCAGCTGCTGGCGCACCTGCTGCTGCTGGTAGGGCGGAAACACGTCGATGATGCGTTCAATGGTCTGCGGCGCGTCCGGTGTATGCAATGTGGCCAGGACTAAATGGCCCGTCTCGGCCGCGGTCAGCACCGTCGATATCGTCTCAAGGTCGCGCATCTCGCCAACCACAATAACATCAGGGTCCTGACGCAGGCAGCGCTTGAGCGCTTCCGCGAACGAATGCGTATCCTTGTAAACCTCACGCTGCTTGATGATCGCCTTCTTGTTGGTGTGCAGGAACTCGATCGGGTCCTCGATGGACATGACCAGGCAATGTTCTTCGGTGTTGATCAGCTGGACCATGGCCGCCAGGGTCGTTGATTTGCCCATGCCGGTCGGCCCGGTCACCAGGACAAGCCCGTTGGGTTTGCGCGCCAGCGTGTAAAGGACCGGCGGCAACTTCAATTCTTCCATGCTCGGGATAAAAAGAGGGACGCGGCGGAAAGCGGCCTCGACACAGCCGCGCTGCTGATGGACATTCACGCGAAAACGGTCCAAGCCTTGCATGGCCAGTGAGAAATCCAGCTCCTTCTCTTCCTCAAACTGGACTTTTTGCGTATCCGTGAGCGCGCCATAGATCATGCGCTTGAGGCTTTCTTCGGTCATGGGCTCGTACTTCAACGGCACAAGTTCACCGTCGATACGCAGCACCGGAGGCATGTCATTGGTCAAATGCAGGTCGGACGCGTTCTGGCTGATACTGGCAAGAAGAAGTTCCCTGAGCTCGACAGCCATGGGGCCCCTTATCTGGATCGTGCGATCCATTCCTTGATGCGGGCCACCCCTTCGCGGATACGTTCCTGGGATGTGCAGAATGTCATCCTCACATACCCTTCCGCGCCGAACCCATCACCAGGGATGACGGCCACATTCACTTCATTAAGGATCTTCTTGGCCACCTCGGCAGATGTGCCGTATTTGGATATATCACAGAAAAGATAGAAAGCCCCTTCAGGCTTGATGTAGCTGACCCCGTCAAGTCCATCGATCAAGGACATCATCAGGTCGCGGCGCGCCTTGAACTCGTCACGCATGGCCTTGATGGCATCCTCGGGGGCCTGCAGGGCCGCCAGCGCGGCCTTCTGGCTGATCGAGACCGGGTTTGACGTCGAGTGATCCTGCAGGTTCTTCATGGGGTTCATGATCTCTGCGGGGCCCGCGGCATAACCGATACGCCATCCGGTCATGGAATACGCCTTGGACATGCCGTTGATCGTAATGGTGCGATCAAAGATATCCTTGCCCAGCGACCCGATGGACGTGAAAGGCTCATCCGTATAGATCAACTTCTCATAAATGTCATCGGAGATCACATAGATATCATGCTTGACGCAGACCGCGGCGATCGCCTCCAGCTCTTTCCTGGAATAAACAGCGCCCGTCGGGTTTGAAGGTGAATTGAGGATCAGCAGGCGCGTACGCGGGGTGATCGCCGCTGCCAGCTGCTGCGCCGTGATCTTGAAGTTGTTGGCCTTGGCCGTCTGGATGAGAACGGTGGTCGCGCCGGCCACCTTGACCATTTCCGGATAACTGACCCAATACGGCGCCGGGATGAGAACTTCGTCGCCCGCGTCGCACAGGACCATGACCGTATTGAAAATGGAATGCTTGGCGCCGCACCCGACGATGATCTGCCCGGGCTTGTAATCAAGCCCGTTGTCGCGCTTGAGCTTCGCGCAGATGGCGACGCGAAGTTCTTCAGTGCCAATAGAAGGAGTGTACTTGGTGAAGCCGCCGTTGATCGCCTTGATGGCGGCTTGTTTGATATTATCAGGCGTGTCAAAATCAGGTTCGCCCGCCGCAAAACTCACCACATCAACGCCCTGGGCCTTGAGCTCATTGGCCCGCGCGGTGATCGCAAGGGTCGTTGAGCCAAGCACTCCGGCGATGCGGGAATTGATCCTGACAGCCATGAACGCTTATCCTTATTTAGAGGTTTTCTTTACCTTGGCGTCACCTTTATCCGCGGATTTCTTCGCCGGTTTCTTCGCGGCGGGCTTCTTTGCCGCCGCTTTCTCGCCGACAACGACCGCATCTTCGACCTTCTTGACATCAGCCTGGGCAGCCTTGGCATCGCCCTTCTTGGGCTCTTCCGGGGACCTTTCGGTCAGCTCAAGGATCACCATCTCGGCATTATCGCCCTGGCGATTCACAGCCAGCTTGATGATGCGCGTATATCCGCCATGACGGCTGTGGAACATCGGCGCGACCTTGTTGAAAAGATCGCTGACGACGCCGTGATCGCACAAGAGCGCGAACGCGCGACGCTTCGCGGCCAGCGTGTTCTTCTTGCCGAGCGTGATCATCTTGTCGGCCAGCTTGCGCGCCTCGCCCGCCTTGACCTTCGTCGTGCGGATGGTCTGGTGGATCAGCAATGCCTTGACCAGGTCGCGCAATGTTGCCGCGCGCAGTGTCTGGTTGCGGCCGAATTTCTTTCCAGCAACGCCGTGTCTCATGATTCACTCTTCTTTCTTAACTTTTTCATATCGATCTTCATGCCGAGGGCCAATCCATGGGCCTTGAGCACATCACCGATCTCGGTCAGGGACTTCTTTCCGAAATTCCGGAAGCCCAGCAGTTCTTCCTCGGTCTTGCGCACCAGTTCGGCCAGTGACTTGATGTTCGCCTCTTTCAGGCAGTTGGAACTGCGCACCGAAAGCTCAAGCTCCGAGATCGGAAGGCGCAGCTTTTCATAGAGCGCCTGCTCTTCGGCAGAAACTTCTTCCTCTTCTTCCTCTTCTTCAGGAAGCTGGCCGTAACTGACAAAAACGTCCAGATGGCGCTGCAGGATGTTCGCCGCGTACAAGAGCGCTTCTTTCGGGTTCACGCCGCCGTTGGTCCAGATCTCGAGGATCAGACGGTCATAATCCGTGCGCTGCCCAACGCGCGTGTTCTCGGCGAAGAAATTGACCTTTGCCACAGGCGTGAAAATGGCGTCCACCGCGATCGTCCCCAGGGCGGCGCCTTCTTTCTTGTTCTGGTCGGCCGGCACATAACCGCGGCCGCGGCAAACCTCGAGCTCCATGTTGAACTCAATGTCCTGCGTGATCGTGCAGATATGATGATCGGGATTGAGGACCTCGATGGTCTCGTCGCAAATAATGTCCCGGGCCTGGATGACGCCCTTCTTCTTGGCCTTGATATAGATGTTCTTGGGCGCTTTGGAATGGGAGCGGACAACGAGTTCCTTGATGTTCAGGATGATATCACTGACCGTCTCAAGGACGCCCGGGACCGCCGCGAACTCATGCTCGACGCCGTCAATACGGATCGACGTGACCGCGCTGCCCTCGATCGAGGAAAGGAGGATCCTGCGGAGCGAATTGCCCAGCGTGACCCCGTACCCGCGCTCGAACGGCTCGGCCACGAACTTCCCGTAGCGGTCGTTGTAGGACGCTTCATCACATTCAAGACGCTTTGGCATCTGAAAATCACGCCATTTGACACCCATGGGTTCTCTCCTTTTTATTTCGAATACAACTCGATGATAAGCTGCTCATTCACCGGGACCGCGATATCCTCGCGCGCCGGGATACGGATGATCTTGCCTTCGCGCGCGTCATTATCGGCCTGAAGCCATGACGGCACCGCCCAACCTTCGTTCAGCTCAAGGTTCTTCGCGATATATTTACGGGTGGCTTCCTTGTCGTTGAAGGTGATCACGTCGCTGACGCGCACCTGATAAGAAGGCACATCCACCTTGCGGCCGTTAACGCGTACCAGGCCATGGCCAACCATCTGCCGGCCCTGGGCGCGCGTGATCGCAAAACCCAACTGGTAAATGACATTGTCCAAACGGCATTCCAGCATCTGCAAGAGCACCGTTCCCGTAACGCCCTTGGCGCTGGATGCTTTCAGGTAATAATTACGGAACTGCTTCTCGAGAAGCCCGTAAATGCGTTTGGCTTTCTGCTTCTCGCGCAGCTGCAGCCCGTAGTTGGACAGTTTGGAGCGCCGCGTGCCGTGCTGGCCGGGGATCGTCTCGCGCTTGTCGAGGGACCATCTCTTCTTCAACCCGAGATTAACACCCTCCCGGCGGGAAAGACGACAACGTGGACCTGTATAACGTGCCATGGATCAAGATTCCTTTCTATGAGACCTTACTATACCCTGCGCTTCTTCCGCGGACGGCAGCCGTTGTGCGGGATCGGGGTGACATCACGGATCGTCGTTACCTGGATACCCGCCGCCTGGATCGCGCGGATCGCGGATTCACGGCCTGAGCCGGGCCCCTTCACCAGGACCTCGACCGTTTCAATGCCAAGCTCTTTCGCGCGCTTGGCGGCTTCGCCCGCCGCGATCTGCGCCGCGAACGGCGTTGATTTCTTGGAACCGGTAAAGCCGCTGACGCCAGGAGTCCCCCAAACGATCGTGTTACCCTGCCTGTCGGTAATGGTAATGATCGTGTTGTTGAATGTCGCCTTGATCATCACGATGCCGCTGGTGATCCCCTTGAGGGAGCGCTTTTTCTGCTTGGCCTTGCGCGTGGCGGTCTTGGTGTTCTCAGCTGACTGCTGCCCCGACGCTGCGGGCTTCTTATCTTTGGACATGCATCAACTCCTTATTACTCTTTCTTCTTCATGCCGCCGACAGAAGCCTTGCGGCCTTTGCGCGTGCGGGAATTCGTGCGGGTCCTTTGACCGCGCACGGGAAGGCCCTTGCGGTGACGCAGGCCACGATAGGTGCCCATATCCATATGCTGGCGGATATTCTGCTGGACCTCGCGGCGCAGGTCGCCCTCCACCACATAGTTCTTCTGGATGAACGCGGTGATCTTGGAGATCTCGTCTTCGTTCAGGTCCTTGGAACGCTTGTTGGGATCGACATTCGTCGCCTGCAATATCTTCGCCACGCGCGCCGGCCCGAGGCCGTAAATATAAACAAGCGCCGCTTCAACGCGCTTATCCCTGGGCAGGTCGATACCTAAAATTCTTGCCATAGGTCCTTATCCTTGTCTTTGTTTGTGCTTGGGATTCTCGCAGATCACGCGCACAACACGTTGACGCCTGATGATCTTGCATTTATTGCAGATCCTTTTGACCGACGATTTGACTTTCATATCATTTATTCCTGTATGTTATCCTTCCCCGCGAAAGATCGTACGGGGTCAATTCGACCTTTACCTTATCGCCCGGGATGATGCGGATGAAGTTCATCCTCATCTTCCCTGACACATGCGCGAGGACCTTGTGGCCATTGGCCAGCACAACACGGAACATGGCGTTCGGCAACGCCTCTTCAACAACGCCTTCAACTTCGATCAGGTCTTCTCTGGCCATAGTTTCATTCTGTTAGGACCAACGCATCCGCGTCAGTCACGGCGATCGAATGTTCAAAATGGGCCGAAAGCCTGCGATCCGCCGTGACGACCGTCCATCCGTCATCGAGCGTCCGGGTCTGATAGGTGCCCATGTTCACCATCGGCTCGATCGCCAGGACCATCCCGGGCTTCAACAACGGGCCCGTGCCCGGCTGGCCGTAATTCGGTATTTCCGGATCTTCGTGAAGCGCTCTGCCGATCCCGTGACCGACAAAATCACGCACCACGGAGAACCCCTTACCCTCGACGTACTTCTGGACGGCATGCGACACATCGCCCAGATGACAACCCGGGCGCGCCTGCGCAATGCCTTTATAAAGAGCCTGACGCGTGACATCCAGCAACTTCTGGCGGGATGCGTCCATCTCGCCCACCGCGACCGTCACGGCCATATCAGAAAAATACTGCTGATAAACAATGCCGAGATCAATGCTGACGATATCGCCGCTCTTGATCACCCGCGGCCCCGGGATCCCGTGAACGATCTCTTCGTTAACGGAAACACAGGCGCATGCCGGATAACCGTGATACCCCTTGAACGCCGGCAGGACGCCCGCCTGCGCGATCAGGCTCGCGGCCGCCGCATCGACATCCCCGGTGGTCATCCCTATCTTTAAAGAACTTTTGATACTACTGACTATCCCCGCGAGGATCTTCCCCGCTTCCCGGAGTATCGCGATCTCCTCCGGGGTCTTGATGCGGATGTCAGGCTTTTTGTTCATTCAATATCTTAAGCAGCGCCGCCTTGACCTGATCAGCGCCTCCGTCGGCATTGATGGCCCTGAGCTTGCCCTGCGCCTTGTAATGCGCGATGATCGGCTTGGTGCTGTCGTTATAGACCGTCATGCGGTTCTTGATCGTTGCTTCATTGTCATCCGCGCGCTGATAAAGCTCGCCGCCGCACGCGTCACAAACGCCCGGCTTCTTCGATGGCATGTTCGTCAAATGGTACAGCTTGCCGCACGCGCGGCAAACGCGGCGCCCGGTCAGCCTGCCGAGAACAACATCAAGGGACGCTTCCATATAAAGAGCAAGATCAACAGCCAGCCCATGCGCGGTCAAAACCTTGTCAAGGTCGGCCGCCTGGGCCGATGTGCGCGGGAAACCGTCAAACATGTACCCCTTGCCGTCCTTGACCGTTGCCGCGACATTACCCTCGATCATGCGGGTAACCACCTCGTCGGGAACAAGCCCGCCGCTCTCAACATAACGCTTGATCTCGAGCCCGATCGCCGTGCCGCCCTTGATCTCGGCGCGGATCAGATCGCCCGTTGAAATATGATGAACACCCAACTGGTCCTTGAGCGCTGCCGCCAATGTACCCTTGCCCGCCCCGGGAGCTCCCAGCAGGATGATGATCATCGTCTTCCCCTTAAATGGCCGGATTGCATGAATCCGTCATAATTGTGCATCTGCAAGTGCGTTTCGATCTGTTTCATCGTATCCAGCATGACGCCGACCGTGATCAGAATACCTGTGCCGCCGAAGAACGACGCCACCAGATAAGGGACCCTGGCGGAAGCCATGATCGCGTCCGGCATGACCGCGATCGTGCAAATGAACAGAGCGCCCACCAGCGTGATGCGCGTCAGGACAAAATCAAGGTAATCCGCAGTCTGCTTGCCGGGGCGCACACCGGGAACAAAGCCCCCGTGCTTTTTCATGTTCTCGGCCACATCCACGGGATTGAACACGATCGCCGTGTAAAAATAACAGAAGAAGATGATCAGCCCCGCGTAAAGCGAATAATACAGCACATGCCCGCGCGCGAGCATGGACGCAAATCCCTGGATACCCTGGTTCGGTATGAAGCTCGCGATCGTCGCCGGAAAAAGGATGATCGATTGCGCGAAGATGATCGCGATGATGCCCGCGGTATCGACCTTCAGCGGTATATAGGTCTGCTGCCCGCCCGTGGCCGCTCCTGCGACCATACGGCGCGCGTACTGCACCGGAACGCGGCGCTGGGCCTGCGTGATCAACGTCGTTGCCATCACGACCGTGATCAAAAAGAAGAACATCATCAGGATCGTCAAAGGCTGCAGCTGCGCGGCCCCTGCGGTCTTGGGATTGAGCAGGATGAGCGTCTGTTCCACGGCCGCCGGGCCTGCGGACAGGATGCCCGCCGTGATAATGAGCGACATGCCGTTACCAACCCCGCGCTCCTGAATACGCTCGCCGAGCCACATGATCATCATGGTGCCGGCTGTCAGGGTCGCCACGGTCGTCAGGCGGAATCCCCATCCGGGATTATCAACCACCTGCAATCCCTGGAACGCCTGCGGGCTTTCAAGCCAAAGAGCAATGAAAAATCCCTGGATCAACCCCAACCCAACGGTGCCGTAACGGGTGTACTGGTTGATCTTCTGGTAACCCGCCTGGCCTTCCTTCGACAATTTCTCGAGGGCCGGTATAACGGCGGTCAACAATTGCATGATGATCGAGCTGGAGATATACGGCATGACCCCCAGCGAAAAGACCGTCAGTTTCTCGAGCGAACGCCCCGAGAACATGTTCATGATCGTAAAAACGTTACCGCCGCCGGTCGTGGCCAGGATGCGGTCAAAGAACTTCGCCAGTTCGGCGCCGTTGATGCCGGGCGTCGGGATGAAACATCCCAGGCGATAGATCGCGATGATCCCCAGCGTAAAGAGGATCTTACGGCGAAGGTCCTCGATCTTGAAGCATGTGGCTAACGCCTTGAAGAACTGGGAGAACATATTTTTTTAGTTATGCCTTCTTCGCTTTTTTGGCGGCCTTGGCATTCTTCTTCTTTTCCTGCATGGCCATGATCTCGAGCTGCTTGCCGGGAATGATCACTTCGGCCGCGCCTCCGGCCTTAAGGATCTTTTCTTTGGCATCCGCCGAGAACGCATACGCCTTGACGGTCAGCGCCTTTTTCAATTCGCCGCGTGAAAGGATCTTATACGGCCTGCGGCGGCTGCTGATGAGCTGCGCAGCCTTGAGCTTGTCCGCGTCCACGACCGTCTTGGCATCGAATTTATTGAGCGAATCAAGCTGCACGACCTGATAAACGGTCGGATTGTGCACATTAAAACCAACCTTCGGGATGCGCCGGATGAGCGCCATCTGGCCGCCCTCGGAACCCAGGATAATGCCGCGGCCGGAACGGGAACGCTGCCCCTTGTCGCCGCGACCGGACTGCTTGCCGAGGCCGGAAGCCGGGCCGCGCCCCTTGATGAACTTACGCCTTCTTGACCCTTTTGGAGACCGTAACTGATGCAGCATAGTATCCCTTACTTGGCAATTTCTTGCACTTCATTAGAGGAAGGCGCAGACTTGAGCCTGGAAAGCCCGTCAAGCGTGGCCTTGACCACATTCATCGGATTGCTCGAACGATGGACCTTGGTCAGAATATTTTTAATACCGGCGCCGTCACAGATCGCGCGCACAGGCCCGCAAGCGATAACACCCGTACCTTCACCGGCCGGTTTCAGCAGAACACGGGTCGCGCACCAGCGGCCGATGATCTCATGCGGAATGGTCGTTCCTTTGCGGGGCACCAGGACCATGTTCTTTTTTCCGGCATTGAGCCCCTTCTTGATACCAACAGCGACTTCCGCCGCCTTGCCCAGCGCATAACCAACACGCCCGTTGCCGTCACCGACGACGACCAGCGCGCTGAATGACATCTTTTTACCGCCCTTGGTGACCTTCGTCACACGGCTGATACGGATGACCGATTCCACCAAGCCGCTGGATTCGGCTTCGGGCTTAGGTCCGCGCGGCTTTCTGCCGCGGCCTCTATCGCCCCCGCGTCCGCGGCCGCCTCTGTCACCGCCTTGCGCGCGCCCTGCTTCCGTATCCGAGGAATAGGCGAGCTTCTTCTCCGCCTTATCAACAGATTCCATGCCCTTGACCGCGGCTGCACCGGCTTCCGTGTTCTTCACTTCCTGATCCTTGGGGTTTTTGTCTTCCATAGGTCCTTAGAATTCCAATCCGGCTTTGCGCGCCGCGTCAGCAAATGCCTTGACACGGCCATGATAAATATACCCGCCGCGATCAAAAGACACCACCTTGATGCCCTTTGATACCGCGAGCCTGGCGAACGCTTCGCCCAGCGCTTCTGCGGCCTTGATATTACCGCCATTCTTCACCTTGCCCTTGATCTCTTTCGCAAGCGTGGAAAGCCCCATCAAGACCTTGCCAGAGGTGTCATCAATGATGCTCACCGACATGTTCTTGAGGCTACGGTGGATGCACACGCGGGGACGTTCGGCCGTTCCGGACATCTTCTTGCGAATGCGGCGGTGACGATAGATCCTTTTGACTTCTTTACTGTTAGCCATAATTTATTACTTGGTTACCGATTTACCCTGTTTACGCTTAACGATCTCGCCTACATAGCGGATGCCTTTGCCCTTGTACGGTTCCGGCGGCTTGATCCCCCGGATCTTGGCTGCCACCAGGCCCAGCATGATATTGTCAGAGCTCTCAAGCTTGATCTCGGTCGGTTTGGGTGTGGCGACCTTGACTTCCTTGGGAACCATGAAATCAACAGGATGACTGAAGCCGAGGATCATGGACAATTTCTGCCCTGATGCCTGGGCGCGAAAACCAAGGCCCTGGATCTCAAGGTTCTTGACATGCCCCTGGGTCACGCCGACGATCATGTTCTTAAGAAGCGCCCGCAGCGTTCCGTGATCC
Organism: uncultured Planctomycetales bacterium; assembly: GCA_964643325.1. GTDB lineage: Bacteria > Omnitrophota > Gorgyraeia > Zapsychrales > Fredricksoniimonadaceae > Fredricksoniimonas. Next base: position 4,409 of record CAZXSE010000011.1, on the reverse strand, counting down.
GCGCGCGTCTGCTTCGCGTCACTTAAACGCGTGATGACGGCCGTGCCGTCCTTATGCTCGATCTTGATGCCGTAAGGAAGCCTCGCCGTCAACTTACCCTTGGGCCCTTCAACATTAACGGCCGTCGGCGTAACGCTCAGCTTGACTTCTTTGGGTACTGTAAGAGGTATTTTTCCGATCCTGGACATATTGTCACCAAACGTAACAGAGGACTTCGCCTCCGATGTTTAACTCGCGCGCCTGCTTATCGTCGACGATCCCTTTGGATGTCGAGATGATGGCCGTCCCGAGCCCGCTGAGGACCTTCGGGATCTCGTCGTTCTTCACATAGACCCTCAAGCCGGATTTGGAAACGCGCTTCAGCCCCGAGATGACGGCCTTCTTCCCCGAATATTTCAAATAGACCTTGAGCATGCCCTGCTTGTTATCCTTGAGCAAACGGACATCCTCTATATAACCATCCTTCTTCATGATGCCCAGGATCTTCTCATTGAGCTTTGACGCCGGAATATCAACCGTATCCTTGCGGACACTGATCGCATTACGGATCACGGTGAGCATATTTGCTATAGGATCTAAAGCTGCCATCTTATGAAACCTCTGTTGTTATGATCGAACAAAATTGTAGGGGCCGAGCTCGCGTTAGTCCCCGCCAGGGGATCTCGGCCCGCTCATCGGGCGGACATTAAGTCCGCCCCTACACCAATTACCACGACGCCTTCTTGACTCCCGGGATCTCACCCTTCCAGGCCAACTCCCTGAAACAAAGGCGGCAAATGCCGAACCTGCGCAGGAACGCCCGCGGGCGCCCGCATAAATGACAGCGATTATGCTGCCGCGTCGGAAATTTCGGTTTTTGTTTCGATTTATTGAGCAATGCTTTCTTGGCCATATGTCCCTGTACTACCCTTTGTTATGTTGTGAGTTTCGTGAACGGCATGCCCATCAGGCTGAGGAACTCCACATTCTTCTCGGGAGAACCGCCCTTGATGACCAGCGTGACATCCATGCCCTGGGAACGGAAATCGCGCCGCGTCGGATCGATCTCCGGGAATATCGACTGCTCCACGATGCCCAGCGAATAATTGCCGTCGCGGTCGAACGCCTTGCGGGAGATCCCGTTAAAGTCGCGGATACGCGGCAACACAACATTGATCAGGCGCTCCAGGAA
>CAZXSE010000011.1:0-3138 GCA_964643325.1 uncultured Planctomycetales bacterium | reverse complement strand
TACTTATCGAACAATTCGGATTTCACGTTGCCACCTCTTAGATCGTTTCGCCGCTTTTCTTGCTGATGCGCACCTTGGAGCCGTCCTTGAGAACGTTCGCCTTGAAGCGCGCAGGCTTATTGGTCTTCGCGTCAGCCAGCATGACATTGGAAATATGCACGGGCCTTTCAACCTCGATGAAACCGCCGTTGGGGTACTGGTCGCTCTTTTTCACGGCCTTCTTCACCAGATTGATATTCTCGATAACAACCTTCTTGTCGGCAGTAAGGACCTTGATGACCTTTCCGGTCTTTCCCTTGTCCTTGCCGGCGATCACAATGACCTTGTCATCACGTTTGATGCGCAACATTAGACCACCTCGGGCGCTAAAGAAATGATTTTCATATATTCCATATTACGAAGCTCGCGCGCGACCGGGCCGAACACGCGCGTCCCCAAAGGATTCCCGCCATCGTCGATCAGGACCACGGCATTGGTGTCAAAACGAACATAGGTGCCGTCCGAACGGCGGACCGGCGCTTTGGTGCGCACGATAACGCCTTTGGCCATCTTGCCCTTCTTGATAGCAGCATCCGGCGTGGACTCCTTGATATTGACCTTGACGATATCGCCGAGCTTTGCGACGAGCTTGCCCTTGGCGTTAAGCACGCCGATCACCGAAGCGCTGCGCGCGCCCGTATTATCCGCGACCTGAAGAAGGCTTTTCATCTGGATCATACAGCCACCGCGCCTTTCTCCGTGTTCTTGCTGACGATACGGATAATGGACCAGCGCTTGTCCTTGGACAAGGGCCTGACCGAGACCATTTCGACAACATCGCCGGTGTGCGATTCGTTCTTTTCATCATGCGCTTTATAAGAAGCCGAACGCTTCATCAGTTTGCCGTACTTGGCATGACGCATGGTGGTGCGGACCTCGACAACGCGGGTCTTGGTCATCTTGTCGCTGGTGACCTTGCCGGTCATCGTTTTACGCTTATTATCCCTTTTTTCCATCTTGCTTCTTTCTTTCGTTGAGGATCGTCTTGATGCGCGCGATCTCTTTTTTGACCGTCTGAAAACGGGCCGGCTTCTCGGCTTTACCGGAGGTGCTCTTTTCCTGCCTGAGCGTAAAGATCTCCTTCTTGAGGTCTTTTTCCCTCTGCAAAAGCTCGTGGTCCTCTTTATCCCTCAATTCCTTGACTTTCATATATCCTTAAACCTTTTTCGTTCGGGTTACGAACTTTGTCCTGACCGGCAGTTTGAACGCGATCAACCGCAACAGGGCTTTTGCAAAGTCCTCGGGCACGCCGCTGATCTCGAACAGCACGCGCCCGCGCTTGATCTGCGCGACCCAATGGTCCAGATCACCCTTGCCCTTGCCCATGCGCGTTTCCGCGGGCTTCTTCGTGACCGGCTTGTGCGGAAAAATATTGATCCACAGTTTGCCGGCGCCGCGAAGCCTTCTGACCATGGCCACACGGCATGCTTCAATATGATTGGAACGGATCAATCCGTTGTCCAGGGCCTTGAGGCCGTATTCACCGAATGACAACCTCGAACCGGAACAGGCGATGCCGCGGCACTTGCCTTTTTGCGCCTTGCGATATTTGACCCTCTTGGGCATTAATGCCATGACAGCTCCTTAAGCTTCCACTTTACGGATATCTTTGATCGTGTCGCCCTTGTAGATCCAGACCTTGACGCCGATACAACCGAACGTGGTCACGGCTTCCGTGAACCCGTAATCGATGTCCGCGCGGAACGTCTGCAGCGGGATCTTGCCAACATGATATTTCTCGCGGCGGGCGATCTCGGCCCCGTCAAGACGGCCGGAAACAATGATCTTGATGCCCTTGGCCCCGGCCTGGATCGTCTGCTCGACAGCGCGCTTCATGGCGCGGCGAAAACCAACGCGCTTCTCCATCTGGAACGCCACATTCTGCGCCACCAGCTGGGCCTCGACCGCGGGATTCTTGATCTCCTTGATATCGATCGCGATCTCTTTAGTCGTGATCTTTGCCAGGTCCTGCCTCAGGCGGTCAATGTCAACACCGCGACGGCCAATGATCACACCCGGCCGTGCGGAAGCGATCCTGACCTTGATCTGGTCGGCGAGCCGCTCGATCTCCACGCCCGCCACAGCACCCTGAACGAACTTCTTGGTGATGTAATGACGGATCTTGTAATCTTCTTCGATGTTCTTGGCGTAATCCTTCGGATCGGCAAACCAGACACTGCGCCAATTCTTGTTGATCCCGATCCTCAATACGACTGGACTGACTTTCTGACCCACGTTATACGCTCCTTATTTGACCTTGAGATCAAGCTCGACCGTGATGTGCGTGGTCTTCTTGAGTATTTGCGTCGCGCGTCCGAATGTGGCCGCGTGATATCTTTTCCACACCGGCCCCTGATCCGCAACGGCTTTGGAGACCACCAGCTGGTCCTCGGCGATCCCTTTTTGCCGGGCATTGGCCACAGCGGAATCAAAAACCTTGACGACCCTCTCCTTGGTCGGCTTGTTCAAATGCGCCAGGATGGTCTGCGCCACCGACACCCGCTTACCGCGGATCAGGTCCAGGACCTGCCTGACCTTTGTCGGAGAAACCCTTAAATAACGGCCTTTTGCTCTAGCGATCATGGTCTGTACCTTTATTATTTCTTAACAGCCGCTTTTTTGGCCTTAATACCGCCGTGCGCCTTGAATGTCCGCGTCGGAGAGAACTCGCCGAGCTTGAACCCGACCATGTTCTCGGTCACGAACACCGGCATGTGCTTGCGCCCGTTATGGACGGCAAATGTATACCCCACGAATTCCGGAAGGATCGTTGAGCGGCGCGACCATGTCTTGATCGGCTGCTTGGCTCCGGACTCGACCATCCTGTCGAACTTTCTCTTCAGGGACTCGTCAACAAACGGTCCTTTGGCAACGGAACGTGTCATATTACTTCGTCCTTCTCTTTACAATGAACTTGTCGGAATACTTGCCCGGCGTACGGGTCTTGTACCCCTTGGTCGGTTTGCCCCACGGCGTTACAGGATGGGGGTTGCCCTGGGGTGTCTTTCCTTCGCCGCCGCCGTGCGGGTGATCGACAGGGTTCATGACAACGCCGCGCGACTGGCCGCGGATGCCTTTCCAGCGGTTGCGCCCGGCCTT
>CAZXSE010000010.1:0-48949 GCA_964643325.1 uncultured Planctomycetales bacterium | reverse complement strand
AAACTGTTTTCAGCGGGATGCGTCCGACGGGAAAGCTCCATCTGGGGCATCTGGTGGGCGCTCTTGAGAGCTGGGTCAGCCTGCAGCAGACGCATCGCTGCGTGTATTCGATCGTGGATTGGCACGCCTTGATGGGAGAGTATGAACAGGGAAGCAGGATCAGGCCGCATGTCCTGGATATGGCCGCAGACTGGCTTGCTTGCGGGATCGACCCTGAGCGCTCCATCATGTTCGTTCAGTCGGATGTCCCCGAACATCTTGAACTTGCCATGATCCTCGGATGCCTGACCCCCTTAGGGTGGCTTGAGCGTAATCCAACATATAAAGAACAGCTGCGCGAGATCACGACCCGCGACCTGCAGACCTACGCCTTTCTGGGGTATCCGGTCCTTCAGGCCGCCGACATTCTTCTTTATAAAGCCAGGGCCGTTCCCATCGGGGAAGACCAGATCCCGCATCTTGAATTGACGCGCGAGATCGCGCGCCGTTTTAACACCATGTACAAGAAGGATGTTTTTTCGGATTGCGAGGCCATCCTGACGCCCACGCCGCGCCTCTTGGGCCTCGACGGGCGCAAGATGTCCAAGAGCTACGGCAATGCCATCGACCTTTCAGATACGCCGGAAGATATTGCCGCGAAGGTCAGGAACATGGTGACCGATACGCAGCGCATCAGGCTCAAGGACCCGGGACATCCGGATGAATGCAATGTGTTCGCGTATTACAAAGCATTCCTGCCAGGGCAGGAGAGCGCCGGGCGCGTCTGGTGTGAAGGCGCCCAGAAAGGTTGCACGGATTGCAAGAAAGCCCTGGCGGAGGCCATCATTGAATTTCTTCGCCCCATCCGCGAGCGGCGCAACAAGGTGCTTGCGGACCAGGGGTTCATCAAGGATGTTCTTGAGAAGGGCGCCCAGCGCGCCCGTGAGATCGCGGCTGCGACCGTCAACGAGGTCCGTCAGGCGGTTTTCGGATAACACAAGCGCCAGGCGTTGAGAGGATAACGGCCCGGGTATGACCTATAAAGTCCAGCTTGATAAATTTGAAGGGCCGCTCGACCTTCTGTTGTATCTGATCAGGAAGGACGAGCTCGACATCCGCGATATCCCCATCGCGCGCATCACCGAACAGTATATCCAGTACATTGAATTGATGAAAGTGCTCGACCTTGACGGGATCGGTGACTTCCTGGTCATGGCGGCCACGCTCTTGCAGATCAAGTCCCGGATGCTGTTGCCGCCGGACCCCAGCGAGGTCGCGCCCGTCGAAGATCCCCGCATGGACCTGGTGCGCCGCCTTGAAGAATACCAGCGCATCAAGGAGGCCGCGGAACTTTTACGCCAGCGGGCAGACGCGCGCCAGGACCTTTTTACGCGCCGTCCCGACGAGCAGGCCATGGCTGAACTGAAAGATGACGCCAGGGAGGTTTATTTTGAAGCGAACCTTTTCGATCTGATCACGGCGCTGACCGCGGCCATGGCCGCAAAGCCGGAGCGGGCCTCTTATGAAGTGGCCCACGAAGAATACACGGTCGAGGAAAAGGTCCATTCCATCCTGCACCTTCTGGTTGACAGGCCCAGCGTGAGCCTGCAGGAACTTTTCGCCGAGGCGCGCGACAAGATGGAGGTGATCGTGACCTTCATGGCGGTCCTTGAGCTGTGCAAGATGAAAGAGGTCGTTGTCGCGCAGAAGCGTCATTTCGCCCAGATCGAACTTTTACGCAATACGGATAATATCATTGTTCAGCAGCAGCCGGTGGCCTGATGGAAGAGATCAAGCGCGTTGTCCTTAATGCCCAGGAAACGGAAGAGGACAGGGTCACAAGCCTTTCCCTGCGTCCTGAGACCCTTGAGGACTTCATCGGCCAGCAAGAGGTTGTGGCCAATATCCGGGTGGCCGTCGAAGCGGCCCGCCAGAGGGGCGAAGCGCTGGAGCATATGCTTTTTTCCGGGCCTCCCGGGCTCGGCAAGACGTCCCTGGCGCATATCATCGCGCGCCTGATGCAGGGCAGGATCACCGTGACCTCCGGGCCCGCTATTGAACGCGCCGGGGACCTGATCGGCATCCTGACCAACCTCGAGAAGGGCGACATCCTTTTTATCGACGAGATCCACCGCATGTCCAAGACCGTCGAAGAATTCCTTTACCCCGCGATGGAGAGCTTCAAGATCGATTTCGTGGTCGACAAGGGGCCTTACGCGCGCACGATCAATTTTGCACTCAAGCCTTTTACCCTGATCGGGGCCACGACGCGCAGCGGCCTGTTGGCATCGCCCCTGCGGGACCGTTTCGGGATATTCCATCACCTTGATTTCTATGAACCGCAGGATCTGGCCACCATCATCGCGCGCTCGGCCGTCAAGCTTGGCGTTGACATCGATCCTGACGCGGCGCTGGAGGTGGCGCGCCGCGCGCGCGGAACGCCGCGCATCGCCAACAGGCTCCTGAAAAGGGTGCGCGACCACGCCCAGGTCGTTACCTCGGGGTTGAAGGTGACCTTGAAGCTCGTGGAAGATGCCATGGGCATGCTGCACATTGACCCGCAGGGCCTTGACCGCTTTGACCGCAAGATACTGACGGTCATCCGCGACCAGTATGCAGGCGGCCCCGTCGGCATCGAAGCGCTGGCCGCGACGCTCAATGAAGAGGTCGATACCATTGTCGATGTTGTTGAGCCTTATCTTCTTAAAACAGGCCTGCTGCGCCGCACCTCCCGCGGCCGTGAGATCACCCCCAGGGCCAAAGAGCTTTTATCATGATCCCGAAGGCCCTTTGCCTTTTACTTGCGTTATGCTGCGCATCGCCCGTGGCCGGCGCGCTTGCATCCGTTGACAGGGATATCCGCGTCGCGGTCCTGCGCGAAGAGGATCATTTCACCATGGCCGTGCAGGGGCGTTATGATGTGGTCGATCACGCGACGGGCAAGAAGCTCGACACCAGGGTCTATCTGCACCCCGCCCTTGTTTCCATGAAGAAGGGCAAGATCTCCGTCGGAAGTCAGGTCTATGGCGCTTCCCGCATCGCGATCATCCCGCGCCGCGAGGCTTTGATCAGCATTAACGAAGGGCATTTCCGGGGAACGGTCCTGATCATTGACAATGCGGGGCTGAATTTCACGGTCGTCAATACGATCGGCCTTGAACAATACATCCGCGGCGTCCTTTACCATGAAATATCGGACAAATGGCCCATGGAGGCCATGAAGGCGCAGGCCGTGGCAACGCGCACGTTCGCCGTGTATTCCATGGGCAAGTTCGCGTCCCGTGATTACGACGTGACCAATGACGTTTATTCGCAGGTCTATGGCGGCAGGAGCGCCGAGCGTTACCGCACCAACCTGGCGGTCAGCCGGACCACCGGTGAGGTCCTGGCGTACAAGAGGAAGATATTCCCGGCCTTCTTTCACGCCAACAGCGGCGGCATGACCGAGGATGCCGCGCAGTTGTGGGATGTTGACATCCCTCCGTTGAAAGGCGGGATCAAGTCTGTCTTTTCCGAGGCGTCGCCCCATTACCAATGGCGCCAGAATTTCCGCCTGAAAGATATCCAGGATGCGCTCAATGCGCGCGGGTACGAGCTGGGGCTCATCAAAGAGATCCGTGTCGCCGAGCGTAACGCGAGCGGCAGGGTCAAGAAACTCATGATCCTCACGCGCGACGGCAAGGAAGCGTCCATTGAGGGCAAGGTATTTCGTGAGATCGTTGGGCCCAATAAGCTTAAAAGCAATAAATATGATATTGAAATGAAAGGGTGGTTCGTGGACTTTGTCGGCTTTGGCTGGGGCCACGGCGTCGGGCTGTGCCAGTGGGGGGCTTATAATATGGCCCTTCAGCGTTATAATTATCGCCAGATCCTGGAGTTCTACTATCCCTTTTCCGAACTTTTGCAACTTAAGGACCTCAAGGAGCCCTGATGAAACGGCGATCCCTTCCTCATATGTTCCAGCCGCTCGGGTTCTTTCTGCTGGCGCTTTCGCTCTTTCTCGCCGGCGCGCAGCATGCGTCCAAGGATAAGGCGCCGTCTTTAACAAAAGCCGTTCCCGCAAGCGCGAGTTACGCGGATATTGCCGTTGTGCGTGTTTACGACGGGGATACGATCAAGGTGGCCAATGGCGAAAAGGTCCGTCTCGTAGGGATCGACACGCCTGAGTCCGGAGAGAACAAGAAGCTGTTTCGCGACGCCGCGCGTTCAGGGCAGGACATTCAGGATATCATGAAGATGGGGCGCAGGGCGTCAGCGTTCACCAAAGGGCTTCTCGACGGACGCCGGGTAAGGCTCGAGTTCGACATCCAGCAGCGCGACAAGTATGGGCGCCTGCTGGCTTATGTTTACCGTGTTGATGACGGACTTTTTATCAACGCCGAGATCGTCCGCAGCGGTTACGCGTATCCCATGACGATCCCGCCCAATGTCCGCCATGCGGATGAGTTCAAGGCGCTCTTCCGTGAAGCGCGCAAGGCCGGGAAAGGCCTGTGGGCGGATGTTGTTGCGGACGGGCGCGCAAACGAATAGAATAACAGGCAACGGGCCGCGAGCCCTTTCTTCCGACAGAGGGCGTTATTGCCCTGGCATGGAGGCCTCATGAAGAATGATTTCCTGAAGTTCGTTCCTTTTGTCCTTATTGTCATCGCGATCGCCCTGCTTTTTGTCCCCAAGAAGATCTCTTATCTGGATGCCGAGAAGTTCTTTGCCGCGACGGACGCGTATTACCAGCGCGCGGACAAGGGCTTCTTCACCAGGAGCGAAGGCCGGCGGGAGGATTATTATTACCCGGGCGTTCACATTGGCAAACTTTGGAAGAAGATGGGCCTGGCGCGGACCCTTGCGGGCAAGAGGGCAGAGTATGCGGCGCTCAGGGATGAATATCTTTTTGGCTGCGGGCTCGCCGAGTACACATCCTGCGTCCTGCCGTATCCCGTGGTCAAGGAATACCAGCTGGGGGACTATAGGGTCATGCGCGTTTCCAGCGCGAGCGTGCGCTTTCCCGACTATCAGTACCTGCTGTTCAGGGACCTGAAGGGGGCGTGGGCGTATTTCGGCCACATCGATGTTTTTGATAACAAGGCCGGGGAGCCCATGTTCCAGCTCCTGGATAACGGCCTGTGCAGTGTTGTCAGCCTGGCGGGGATGGGCGACGGTTACAGCACGAAATTCATCCAGGTTTACAGGCTTGACGGAACGGCGCCGAAGTTGCTGACGGCTGTTGTGAGCGAGGCGTCCCGCAAAGGGCTTGGCCTGTTGGATTTTGAGGTGACATCGGCCTTTGAGCATTCCCGTCAGGGGCTCACGGGCAATTACCGGATAACATTCATGGCCGAGCGCCGCGGTGACGGCAGGCCTGGCGACGGACAGGCGCTTTTTACGGTAACGCGGCGCGTGACGTTCACGCTTGAAGGCCGGGAGCTGGTCTATGACGCGGCCCGTTCCAGCATTACGCCGACGGACCTTGCGCGGATCACCTCCGGGAGTTACGCGCGCGTGTACGCGATGTTCCGTGACGAGTTCGACAAACTTTCAAAGGCGGATGCTTTCAGGAAGGCATGGTTCGCTGAATTCATGACGATCGTTCAGGAAGAGGGTGTGCCTGTCAGCGGGCCGCTGCCAGGATCGCGCTAGTTTCCGCCGGCAGAAGGATATAACCTGCCGCGCCGCGCCGGACGGCTTCAACAGCCGCGGCCTCCGTGTTATGGTCGCCGACGGCGATCAGTTTTAATCCCGGCTTTGACCCAAGTATCTCTTCGAAGATCCCCGGATCATCCTCATCAAGGACCCCGATAAATCCCGCGTGGAGCGCTGCTTTTTGCGTGAGCGCCGCAATGCATTGCGTGTGATCCTCAACAACGATCAGCGGCACATGGTTGGCAAGGGCTGACTTGAGCGCGTCACGGGTGTGTTCATTGCCCGAAAAAACAAGGACCGCGTTCATAGGGATACGGGCGTGATAACGGAGAGGAGTTTTGCGGCCGCGGCGTTCGGATTCTCAATGGTATGCGGCATGGATGCGTTGAAGTAAAGAGAAGAGTTCTTTTCCAGGCGGATGGCCTGGTCTTTGACCTTGACCACGACCGTCCCCTCGAGGACGAAGAGGAACCGTTCCGAGAGGGCTTCGCGCTGCTCCTGGGCGGTCGCCCCTTTGCCTTCGATCTTGATCATGGCCGGCAGCATTTTCTTGGAAGATGCCTGGCGCGCGAGGATCTCGCAGGAGACTTTGTCATTGAGGGCGGAGACCGGTTCGAGCTTGTCGGTGGCCTTGATGGGCGAGGGCGCGCTCTCTTTAAGGCCCTGGTAGAGTTCGGTGATATCAATGCCAAGCGCTTTGGCGATGTTCAGGTGCGATTCAAGGGTTCCGGTCATCTTGCCGTTCTCGATGCGGGAAAGCGTGGCGATCTGTACGCCGCTGTTGCGGGCCAGTTCTGTGAGCGATATGCGCCGCAGTTTTCGGATCTCTTGAATATGAACGCCGAGCTGTTGCATGACTTCCTCCTGATAATGTTGTCATAATAACACAATTTGAGAAAATATCAACTTTTATCTTGAACCCGCCGGAAGAAAAGCTGTTTTTTCAAGTTTGACGGAATAACAAAATAAATATTGACACAAAATCACAACGGTGTTAACATTTCGTCAGTTTAGTTGATTTAAAATCAAATAAAGGGAGGGGCCAATGTCGATCGTGTTCAGTGTTGAGAAGATGTACCGGCTGCCTGATGCCGGGGGGTTGAAAGCTTTTGCGGATGTGGGCGTTAATGACGCGCTCGTGATCCGCGGTGTGCGGCTCCTGGAAGGCAAGAAAGGGCTGTTCGTGTCCATGCCTCAGGAGCAGGGCAAGGACAATCGCTGGTACGACCAGGTCGTTTGCCGTTCGTCGGCGGTCTATGATGAGCTCAGCGGCAAGGTCATCGAGCATTACCGTAAGGAAAAATAAGGTTCAGGGCGCCCGGTCAACTGATGCGCTCTTTTTCGGCGGGGGCTGAAAAAGACTTGGGGTGCGGGTCAGAGGATAAGGTACGGGCGGCCTGGCTCTCCGTGAAGGATCCGTCACGGAGTGTCCCGAAAGCGGTCCGGGCGTCTGCAGCGTCCGGCGCCGGAGGGATATTTCAGGAGGTCTTCTCGTTCTCTTTGACGAATGCCCAGGCCAGGGCCACGGCCCAGGCAATGAACGTCCACCACAAAAAGATGTTCAGCACAAGAATGGGGATGACCTGGCGGTGCTTGCGCAGGATGGCCACGATCGTCGGAAGGAATACGAAGGCCAGGCCGACGATGCAGGAAACGATGATCAGGGAAACGAGCAGTATGGTGCTTGCGAGCATGATCACTCCTTGTTGTTGAAAAGGACCCGATAAAAACAGAACACGCACAGGGCTGTTATCAGCGTCCAACTTACGATCAGCATGGTCCATCCTGCGAATGTCATGGGCGACCTCCGCTCTTGCGTTTGCGCCGCCATGCCAGCTTGACCATAACGGCGAGGGCAATGAAAAGGGCGCAAAGCCCGATACGCGTTCCCAGGATGAACGGCTTGTCCGCTTCGGCAACGCCTTTCATCAGGATGACGCCGAGCCATTCCTGCCAGAACCACATGCCCAGGATGAAGATCAAGAATGACGGCGTGATGTACTTGATGATGAATTTGTAAGCCTGCGGGATGCGCATGTTGGCGCCGCGGTGGATCTCTTCCCAGGCATTGTTCATGCCAAAGACCCAGGCGAAGAGAATGACCTCGATCAGGGCGAAGATGACGATAAGGACGGTCGCCGCCCAGAAGTCAAGCTCGTCAACAACGCCGTTCTTTAGGAAGAATATCCCGGGCTGGCATAATATGAAAGTGGCGACGGCAAAAATGGTGACAGCCTTCTTGCGGGTAATATTGAATTCATCTTCCATGAAGGCGATCGCGGGCTGGGCAAGCGACACGGAGGATGTGACCCCGGCGAGGAAAAGCAGCAGGAACCAGATGAACGCGAATATTTCCGGCCACGGCATTTGATTGAGGGCAAGCGGCATGCTGACGAAGCCCAGGTTGAAGGTGCCGGAGCGCGCGATGGCCTGTACGTCCACCGGGCCGAAGAAAACAAAAGCCGCCGGGATCACGATGCCCGCGCCAAGGATCACCTCCGCGAATTCGTTGGTCCCCGCGGCGGTCAGGCCCGAAAGCACGACATCATCAGCTTTTTTCAGGTAGCTCGCGTAGGTCAGGATCATGCCGATGCCGACGCTTAACGTAAAGAATATTTGTCCCGCAGCCTCGAGCCACACTTTGGCTGACAGGAGGGCTTTGAAGTCCGGGTTCCAGAGATAACCGTAACCGTTGAGCACGTTCCAGTCCGGCTTTGACGGGTCAGGCGCGCCGAGGGTCATCACGCGTATCATCAGGACAATGGCGCAGATGAACAATAATGGCATAGCCCACCGGCAGAGCTTCTCGATCCCGCCCTTGACGCCGTGCCAAATGACCACGATATTGATCATGAAAGTAATGAGAAAGAAAAGATAGGCCCAGCCGAGGCCGTTAAAGAATTCATTATGCTGGATACCCTGATAGCCGCGCAGAAAGCTTTGCATGCTGGCCTGGTCGTTGATACCGGAAAGTTTTCCGAACAGGGCAAAGACGCTGTAGCCGAGCGTCCAGGATTCAATGAACGTATAATAGATGAAGATGATCAGGGGGCCGAAGATGCCGATGACGCCGAAGTAACGGATGAAGCGGTTCTTTTGCCAGATGCTGTGAAAGATCCCCGGCGCTGTGCCGTGGCCGAACCCGCCGCCAAAACGGCCCAGGGCCCATTCGATCCACATCAGAGGGATCCCCAGAAGGACGAGCGCCACCAGATACGGGATGATGAAGGCGCCGCCGCCGTTCTCGGCGACCTTGGCGGGAAAACGCAGGAAGTTCCCGAGCCCGACGGCCGAGCCGGCAACAGCCATGATGATCCCGATCCTGGAACCCCAACTTTCACGCAGTGCTTTCATGTCACAATTATAGGAGCGGGCGTCTTTTTGCGCAACCCGGAAGAATAATTCTTTGCGGAAGCTGTGGCGGGCAACGCTTCCCGTCGAGAAAAAAATAATATAAGCGCTTGCTTTTTTTCCGGCCAGGGGGTATATTTAAATCATCAGGTGGACCCATTAGCGCATCACGGGTCCTAGCACGGCCGAACAGGCCGTGACATTAACGGGCGGTGAATGTCCGTTGAGATAAAGTAGCACAGTTGTACATAGCCCCGCGAGGGGTGGCCCCAGAAGGGGCAGAAGGCAGAGGCGTCTTCAATTCGGAAAGGGAATTGGAGGCGCCTACTCTATTTTCAGGGCCTTCATTCCACAGAAAAGTTAAACGATATTCTTAGGAAGGAGCGATCATATGAATTCGGGCGATACAGCATGGGTCATGATATCGACAGCCCTTGTCATGTTGATGACACCGGGGCTGGCTTTCTTTTACGGAGGGATGGTCAGGAGAAAGAACATCCTGAGCGTTCTGATGCAGTGTTTCTTCATCCTGTGCCTGGTGAGCGTCCTGTGGGTCGTTTACGGGTACAGCCTGGCATTCGCGCCGGGGAACGGGTTCCTGGGCGGGTTGCAGTGGTCACTGTTGAATGGCGTCGGGCTTGAGCCTTACGCGGATTATTCGGCGACCATCCCGCATCAGGCCTTCATGATCTTTCAGGCCATGTTCGCGGTCATCACACCGGCCTTGATCATCGGTGCGTTCGCGGAACGGATGAAGTTCTCTTCGTTCGTGGTGTTCATTGTCCTGTGGCTGACTTTGGTGTACGCGCCGGTCTGCCACTGGGTGTGGGGCATGGGCGGTTTTTTGCGCAACATGGGCGCGCTGGACTTTGCCGGCGGCACGGTGGTGCATATCAACGCCGGGATCGCGGCGTTGGTCATGGCGCTGATGATCGGGCCGCGTAAGAACGCGGCGAAGCATATTCCGTCGCCTCACAACCTGCCGTTCGTGGCGCTGGGAACGGCGCTGTTGTGGTTCGGCTGGTTCGGGTTCAATGCAGGCTCTGCGCTGGCGGCCAACGGCCTTGCGGTCAATGCCTTCGTGGTGACCAATGTCGCGGCAGCCGCGGCGGGGTTGAGTTGGGCAACGATCGAGTGGTTCCGTGTCGGGAAGCCCACCTTCTTCGGCGTGGCGTCGGGCGCCGTGGCCGGGCTTGTGGCCATCACACCGGCGGCGGGGTATGTGAATGTCGCGGGAGCCCTGGCTATCGGGCTTTCGGTGAGCGTATTCTGTTATCTGGCCGCAGCCATCATCAAGCCCCGCTTGGGTTATGATGACGCGCTGGATGCTTTTGGCGTCCATTGCATCGGCGGGATCTGGGGAGCGCTGGCAACCGGGCTTTTTGCGACAAAGCTCGTGAACGCTGCCGGCAGTAACGGGCTTCTTTATGGCAACCCGGCGCAGTTCATGATCCAGTTCAAGGCGGTCCTTATCACGGCAGTGTATTCGGCCGTTGTGACCGTCGTCATTTACAAGCTGGTCGATGTGCTGATGGGCATGCGCGTCAGTTCGCGGGATGAGGACATCGGGCTTGACCTGACGCAGCATCATGAGCGCGCGTACACAATATTGGAATAAAATATTAAAAGGAGGTTCCTATGAAAATGATCATAGCCATCATACAGCCAAGCCGGCTTGATGATGTCAAGGAGGCATTGTACAAGGCGGACGTCAACCTGATGACCGTCAGCGAGGTCTTGGGGCATGGCCGGCAGAAAGGCGTGACTGAGGTTTACCGCGGCGCGCGTGAGATGGGGAACTTTCTGCGCAAGGTCCGCCTGGAGATCGCGGTCAATGACGCCTTTGTTGAGCCGACGATCAGGGCGATCATCAAAGGCGCCCGCACGGACGAGACCGGCGACGGGAAGATCTTCATCCTGCCGCTGGAAGATACGGTGCGCATCCGCACGGAAGAGCGCGGGAGCGTCGCTATCGGGTAAGGATCTTCATGCTCGTAATTAATGAAGATTTATGAACGCAAGGGGGATTTCTTGTGATAAAATTATATCCAAGTAAATCCCCCTTGTGACAGGATCTTATCATGACCGAACCTGTTGTAGAAGCCCAGGCGCACCGCATCCCCGAGTTCCCGAATTTCATCGGCCTTTTGGCTGAGAAGTTCGGCGACACGGCACCGGGGCATTTCCTTCATTTCTGGGAGAGCGTTATTTACGCGCTCATTGTCATTGCCATCCTGGGCGTTGTGTCTTATTTTGCCACGCGCCGGCGGTCCATCCTTCCCGGGCGCCTGCAAAGCGCGGCGGAATTCGTTGTCATGTTCGTTGATGATTTTGTGTGCAGCGTGCTCGGCCCCAAGGGGCGCAAGTACACGCCTTTCGTGGGGACCCTGTTCATCTACATCCTGGCGGTCAACTACATCGGGCTGATCCCGATGTTCAAATCGCCGTCGTCCGACTGGTCCATGACCATGGGGCTGGCGCTCATCGTGTTCTTTTATGTCCAGTACACGGCTTTCAAGGAATTGGGCTTCCTGGGCTATATCGACCATCTGATGGGGCAGCCGCGCGGGATCATGGCGGTGACGCTGATCATGCCGGTGTTCATGCTCTCGGTCCATATTGTCAGCGAGCTGATCAGGCCGCTCAGCCTCTCGCTGCGTCTGCGCAGCAACATTTACGGGGATGACATGATCCTCGCGCTTTTTGCCAGCTGGGGCCTGAAGGACGGGTTCATGTGGCTTGTGCCGAACTTTTTCCTTGTTATTTTAACGTCGACGATACAGGCCGCGGTCTTCAGCATCCTGACCGTTGTCTATTTCTCGCTGATCATGAAGCATGAAGAAGAGCAGCATCAACATCAGGCTTAACGAAAGTCATTCAACACACAGGAGGGTACCATGGATCTGAACGTCGCATTAGCAATCAGTTTGCCGATCGGGCTCGGCATTACCGCGCTGGGCGTGGGCCTTAGCCTTGGCAACGCCGTCGCCAGCGCCATGGAAGCGCTCGGCCGTCAGCCGGACGCCATGGGCAAGATCATGACGCTCATGCTCCTGGGCTGCGCGCTCATTGAAACGATCATTTTTTACGTGCTCGGGTTCGTCATATTCCCGCTCATCGGCAAGATCTAACTTCTGAACCGGGGGAGCTATGGACGCATTATTGAAATTGCTCAACGCGAACCTGATCGTTGCGCACACGCTCTGTTTCCTGCTCGTTCTTTTTGTCCTCAAGAAATTCCTCTGGAAGCCGGTCTTCACGGTCTTTGAGGAGCGCAAGAAGAAGGTGGAGGCCGAGATGCGCGCCATCGAGGAATCCCGGGCGTCCGCGGAACGTTTGCACGCCGAGATCGCCAGGGCGATGGAGCATATCGACGAGACCGCGGAAAAACGCCTGAAAGAAGTGGAACGCGCGGGTGAGGAAAGGTCCCGCGAGATCCGGGAGAAGGCGCGTCAGGACGCGGAACGGATCATTGACGATGCCCGCGACGAGCTGCGGTTCGAGCTGGTGCGTTCCCGCGAGGCGCTGCGGGGGGATGTGGTGGACATGGTCGTCAAGGTGACCGAACAGATGATCCAGGAAAAACTGACCTTCGAGCAGGACCGCAAGATCATCGAAGGCCTTTTAACGGATCTGGAGAAGACGGATGAGAGACAGGCTCATCGCTAGAAGATACGCGGAAGCGTATATGGAGTTCGCCCAGCCCAAGATCGGGCTGGCGCGTTGCGTCGATGACATGAAGGACTTGCGCACGGTCATTCGCGAGAATCCGGATTTTCTTCAGTTCTTGCGCGCGCCGGAAGTGTCCAAGGACCAGAAAGCGTCGTTACTGGACAGGGTCCTCGGTAGCGTCCTTGCGCAGGAAACGCGCACGTTCATCAAGTATCTCTTTGAAAAAGGCCGCGTGAGCATCCTGATCCCGGTCACGGATTATATCCGCATTGTTTATTCGCACGGCGATGTGGTGGACGTTGTCCTGCGCACCACGTTCCCGCTGGAGCTGGATGTTATCGAGCGCATCAAGGCCAGGGTCGAGGCGTTCGCGCAAAAGAAGGCGAACCTTTACCTGGAACTTGATCCGGACCTCCTGGGCGGGGTGCAGATCAGGGTCGGGAACACGATCATCGACGGGTCCGTGCGCAATAGGCTGGTACAACTTAAAAAACAATTGCTGCAAGCGAGGGTGGTTGCATGAGTAATCTAAGGCCCGAAGAAATCTCAACGATCTTAAAGACCGAGCTCGAGGGGTTCACCTCCCATATCAAGACCGAGTCCGTCGGAACGGTCATCCAGGTGGGGGATGCGATCGCGCGCGTGTACGGCCTTGACGATGTCATGGCCGGCGAGATCATCGAATTCCCGAACAATGTGCTTGGCATGGCCGTCAACCTTGAGGAAGACAGCGTCGGCGTTATCATTTTCGGGAAAGACAATCCCGACCGCAATATCAAGGAGGGCGACACGGTCAAGCGCACCGGCAAGATCGTCCGCGTTCCTGTGGGCGAGGCGCTCAAGGGGCGTGTTGTCAATGCCCTGGGCATGCCCATTGACGGCAAAGGGCCGATCCATACGGACAAGTACCGGGCCATGGAGTTTGCGGCGCCCGACGTGGTCTCGCGCCAGCCGATCAACGCCCCGCTGCAGACGGGCATCAAGGCAGTCGATGCCATGATCCCTATCGGGCGCGGGCAGCGGGAACTTATCATCGGTGACCGCCAGACGGGAAAAACGGCTGTTGCCATTGACGCGATCATCAATCAGAAGAATACCGGCGTCTATTGCATTTACGTGGCCATCGGCCAAAAAATATCCAGCATCGTCGCGGTCACGGAGGTCCTCAGGAAGCACGGGGCCATGGAATACACGACCGTTGTCAGCGCATCATCGCGCGCCTCGGCGTCGTCCCAGTACCTGGCGCCTTATTCCGGCTGCGCCATGGGCGAAGAGTTCATGTACAGCGGCAAGGATGTCCTGATCGTTTACGATGATCTTTCCAAGCACGCGCAGGCATATCGCCAGCTTTCGCTCTTATTGCGCCGCCCGCCGGGGCGCGAGGCGTATCCGGGCGATGTGTTCTTCCTGCATTCGCGCCTTTTGGAGCGCGCCGCCAAGCTGTCGGACGGCCTGGGGGCCGGATCCATGACCGCGCTGCCGATCATCGAAACGCAGGGCGGGGATATCACCAGCTATATCCCGACGAATGTCATTTCTATTACCGACGGGCAGATCTACCTGGAGGCCGATCTTTTCTTCTCGGGCGTGCGCCCGGCCATCAACGTCGGGCTTTCGGTCTCCCGCGTGGGCGGCAAGGCTCAGGCCAAGGCCATGCGCAAGGTAGCAGGCAAACTGCGCCTCGACCTTGCCCAGTACCGGGAACTTGTCACGTTCCTGCAGTTCGGCTCTGAACTGGACAAGGTAACGCAGGAGCAGATCACGCGCGGTGAGCGTGTTGTCGAGATCCTCAAGCAGGGGCAGTATGTGCCGCTGGCCCTGTCCCAGCAGGTCATCATTATTTCCGCGGCGGTCAACGGGTATCTCGACGATCTGCCGGTGGACGCCTTGAAGCGTTTTGAGGCCGAGTTCCTGAAGTTCATGGCCGCAAAGTATCCGCAGGTGGTTCAGGGGATCGACGCGACGTTCGATATCGCCCCGGAGAACGCGGCCCTTCTTAAGACGGCAGTTGAAGAGTTCAAGGCAGGGTTCGGGAAGAAATAATGTCACAGCAGCTGCGCCAACTCAAGTTCCGGATCCGTTCCATCGAGGGCACCTGGAAGGTGACCCGCGCGATGGAAATGGTGTCCATGTCCAAGTTCAAGGCGCTGGAAGCGCCGCTTTTGATGTCGCGGGCTTATTTTGCGAAACTCGAGAGCATGTTCAACAATGTCCTGGCCGTGGAAGGCTGCGGGCGCCATCCCTGGCTTAAGCCCCGGGCCGAGGGGGCTATCGGGCTTGTGGTGATCACGGCGGATACGGGGATGTGCGGCATCTACACCAACGAGATATTCCGTCAGGCGGAACGCTTTATTGACGCCCATCCCGGGCGTGAGATCAAGGTGTATGTTTACGGCCGTAAAGGGGCCGGGCATTTTCGCAAGAACGGCATCCCGGTCCATAAGTCTTTTGCGGGCGCGCATGGCAGGCTCAAGTCCGGGTTCCACCAGGAGATCGCCAACGCCGTGCTTGCGGATTATGACGCCGGGGTCCTTGGCGAGGTCCATGTTGTGTACACGGTCTTTAAGACGGCCATGAAACATATCCCGACGGCCGTGAAGTTCCTGAACGTTGAACCAAAAGCTGTTTGCGGCGCTGACACGTTCGTTCTTGAGAGCGGCGGGAGGGGGCTTTTACCGGATATCCTGCCGATGTATCTGTCCAACCAGCTCCGGCTGATGATGCTGGAATCTTTTGTCAGCGAGCAGTCGGCGCGCATGGTGGCCATGAGGGCGGCCAAGGACAATGCCAAGGAACTCATGGGGGACCTCATTTTGTTGCGTAATAAAATCAGGCAGGCGGCGATCACCAAAGAGGTCATCGAGATCATCTCTTCTGCCGAAGCATTGAAAGGATAGCATCATGGCAACGGGTAAGATCGTACAGATCATCGGGCCGAGCGTTGACATCCGCTTCGCCAACAATGAACTGCCGAGCCTTTTGAACGGCGTCAAGATCGCGTATCCTGACAAGAACATCGACGTCACGCTTGAGGTGGCCCAGCAGATCGGCAACAATACGGTCCGCTGCATCGCGCTGGCATCGACGGAAGGCCTAGTGCGCGGCATGGACGCCGCGGACATGGGCTGTCCGATCAACGTGCCGGTGGGAACGCAGACCCTGGGGCGCATTTTTAATGTCCTGGGCAAGACCATCGACGGTAAAGGCGCTGTCCCGGAGCCGCAAAAGACGCATTCGATCCATCGCGAGGCGCCGAGCTTTGAGGAACAGCTCTCCATCTCGCAGATATTGCCGACGGGCATGAAGGTCCTTGACCTTCTGGCGCCGCTGCCTAAGGGCGGCAAGATCGGGCTTTTCGGCGGCGCGGGCGTGGGCAAGACCGTTATCGTCATGGAACTTATCCGGACGATCGCCAGCGAGCATGGCGGCGTTTCCGTCTTTGGCGGCATCGGGGAGCGCACCCGCGAGGGCAATGAGCTGTACCTGGAACTTAATGCGTCGGGCGTTATGGAAAAGACGGCGCTGGTGTTCGGTCAGATGAACGAACCGCCGGGCGCGCGCTTTCGCGTGGGGTTGTCGGCCCTGACCATGGCCGAGCATTTCCGGGATGTTGAGCGCAAGGACGTGCTGTTGTTCCTGGACAATGTATTCCGTTTCGTGCAGGCAGGCTCGGAAGTCTCGACGCTGCTGGGGCGAATGCCTTCGGCGGTCGGCTACCAGCCGTCATTGGCCACGGAAGTCGCGCAGCTTGAAGAGCGTATCGCCACGACGCGCCAGGGATCCATCACCTCCGTCCAGGCGGTCTATGTGCCGGCGGATGACCTGACCGACCCGGCCCCCGCTACGGTCTTTTCGCATCTTGACGCCAAGATCGTGCTGTCGCGCCAGATCGCGGAGCTCGGCATTTATCCCGCCGTTGACCCGCTCGATTCCGTCTCGAAGATGCTTGATCCCAACATCATCGGCCAGGAGCATTATCGTGTCGCGCTCGCGGTGCAGAAGATCCTGCAGCGTTACAAGGACCTTCGGGATATCATCTCGATCCTTGGCATTGATGAACTTGCCGAGGACGACAAGCTGATCGTTTACCGCGCCCGTAAGATCCAGAAGTTCTTTTCGCAGCCCATGTTCGTGGCCGAGAACTTCACGGGGACCAAGGGCCGTTACGTGAAGCTTGAGGATACGATCCGCGGTTTTGACATGATCATCAGCGGCAAGATGGATGATACCCCGGAACAGGCGTTCTATATGGTGGGTACCATTGAGGAAGTCCAGGAAAAAGCAAAAGCGTTCAAAGCGAGTTGAGCATGGCTGAGCCGCTTCATCTGACGATCGTATCGCCCGAGAAAGTCCTTTTTGACGGGGACGTGAAATACCTTCACGTTCCCGGCGGGGGAGGGTTCTTCGGCGTCCTGGTGGACCATGTCCCCCTGCTGGCTTCGCTGAAGCCGGGCCCTTTTGAAATAAGGCCCCTCGCGGGCGCTGCGTTCAAGTTCACCACCACCAGTCCCGGGTTCTTCGAGGTCGTGAAGAATAAGGCATCGATCCTCCTTGATGCCGCGGATACGGCGGCCTTTGCTCCTGTCAGACCCGTCTAGAACATCCCCCTGGTGTAAGGTGTCTTGACAGTTCTTCGGTCCTCGGGTATATTCTTAATAGTAGAGAAACTGGAGAAACAGGAAGGCGCTATGCTTAATGAAAGACCGTTGACGACCGGAGAGATCGCGGACCTTTGCCATGTTCACTTAAGAACGGCATTGCAATGGATCCACGACGGAAAACTGAAGGCCTACCGCACGCCTGGCAATCACAGCCGCGTCAAGGTTGACGACTTCATCAGCTTCCTGAAACAGTACAACATGCCCATTCCTGAGACCCTGGCCGTTCGGGGCGGCGGGCGCAAGATCCTGATCGTTGACGACGACACCAACATGGTGAGTTCGATCCGCCGTCTTTTCAAGAAAGAGCCGCAATTCGAGATCGAGGTCGCCTACGACGGGTTCGAGGCGGGCATCAAGCTCTTGCTGTTCAAGCCCGACCTGGTGGTCCTGGACATGAAGATGCCGGGGATGAACGGATTTGAAGTGGCTTCCAAGATCAGGCGTTCTGCCAATTGCGAACACACCAAGATCATCGGTGTCTCCGGATATTTTGAGGAGCCTGAAAAGCAGCGGCTTCGGGAGATCGGCGTTGAATGCTGTTTTGACAAGCCGTTCAACTCCGGAGAGCTTGTTGCCAAAGTGAAAGAGATCTTCCACATTTGATCCCCGCCGCATTCCTTGAACGTCTTGCCAGGATCGTTCCGCCGGGAGAGCTCGAAGCTTTTAAGGCGGGCTTTGCTCTTCCTCAAGCCCTTTCGGTCCGGATCAATCCGCTCAAAGCTTCTGCAGGGGCTGTTCTCGGGCAAATGAAAGACGCAGGCTTCCTGCCGGAACCTGTTCCCTGGTATCAGCATGCTTTTATTGTTAGGGGCATTACAGGCGAGGCACTGGCGCGGCACCCCCTTGTTGAAGAAGGAAAGATATACCAGCAGAGCCTTTCGAGCATGATCCCTGCCGTTGTTCTGGGCGTTCTTGCGGGTGAGAAGGTCCTTGATGCCTGTGCGGCGCCGGGGAGCAAGACAACGCAGATGGCTGCGATGATGCAAGGCAGGGGAGTTCTCGTCGCTGTGGAAGCGGTCAAGGTGAGGTTCTTTCGCCTCAAGGCTGTTTGCGCGCTTCTGGCCGCGGATAATGTTTCGGTGAAGCTATGCGATGTTCGCCGCTACCGTCCGGCAGACGAGCGCCTGTTCGACAGGGTCCTCGTGGATGCGCCGTGCAGCAGCGAAGGGCGTTTTCGGGATGATGATCCGGCAACGACCCATTATTGGAGCCTGCGCAAGATCAAGGAAATGAGCTTTAAACAAAAGGGCATCTTGATGAGCGCGGCGCGCCTGCTCAGGCCCGGCGGCACGCTTGTCTATTCGACGTGCACGCTTGCGCCCGAGGAAAATGAAGAGGTCGTGGACTGGTTCCTGCGTAAGACCGGCGGTTCTTTTAAGGTCCTTGATGCAACGGTCCCGGGCATTACGCGCACACCATGCCTTGCCGGCTGGGGGCGCAACGTCTTTCATGAAGATGTATTGAAATGCCTTCGGGTCAAGCCGGAACAGGGTCACACGCCTTTCTTTATTGCCAAATTCATCAAAGAAGACGACGGAGGAGAGGCATGAGGCATATTGCAGCGATGCTTGTTGCGGCGGTGATCCTCGGCGCCTTCACGGCCGGGGCCGCAGAGCCCATGAAGATCTCGAGCCCTGACATCCGGTCCGGGGACTATATCGCGCGTCAGTTCACGTGCCAGGGGATGAATATTGCCCCGCGCCTGGAGTTCATTGATGTTCCTGAGGGCGCCAAAAGCCTTGCGGTCATTGTTCATGATCCGGACGCGCCCTCGCGCGACTGGGTGCACTGGGTTATTTTTAATATCCCCCCTGATGAGCGTGAGATCACCCGCATGATGACCCCGGGCATTGAAGGTGTGAACGACTTTGGGAAGAAAGGGTGGAAGGGGCCATGCCCTCCGTCGGGGGCGCACCGCTATATCTTCAGCGGCTACGCGCTTGATGTGATGCTTGAACCCGTCACGGACATGACCCGTGAGGCGTTCGAAAGGGCCGCTCAAGGCCACATTCTGGCAGAGGCGGAATTGACCGGGTTGTACGAAAGATTTTAAGCCCTGCACAATCCCAACAACATCTTGACACAAAAAAGCACGGACACTATCATACATAGAAAATTGGGAGCATCGGTGTTCCTACAGGTGTAAATAAATGCACAAAATAGTCAGAAAAGAACGGCTGTCACCGGAGATATGCCTTCTTGAATTTGAAGCGAATGATCTGGCGCAGGCTGCCCGGCCGGGCCAGTTCGTTGTCCTTCGCATTGATGAAACAGGCGAGCGTTTTCCGTTGACCATATTTGACTGGAATGCCGCTTCAGGGACGGTCACGGTGGTCTGCCAGGCCGTTGGCGTAAGCACCCGCAAGCTTTGCGCCCTGAACAAAGGCGATGCCATCCTTGACGTCGCAGGTCCTCTCGGACATGCCACTCACACCAAAAATATCGGTAAGGTCATTTGTATCGGCGGCGGCGTAGGTACGGCCGAAGCATATCCTATTGCCAAAAGAATGAAAGAGGACGGCAACGACGTTACCGTCATCATCGGCGCGCGCAGCAAGGACATCGTGATCTGCGAACAGGAAATGCGCCGTTTTTGCGACAAGGTCCACATCACAACAGATGACGGCACGCACGGCAGGAAAGGTTTTGTGACGGATGTCCTGCGCGAGCTCATGGAACAAGATCCGCCAGACCTTGTTTTTGCTATCGGTCCTGCGGTCATGATGAAGCGGGTCTCTCAGATGACCAAAGAAAAGGGTATCAAGACCCTGGTGTCGCTCAATTCGATCATGATCGACGGCACGGGCATGTGCGGCGGATGCAGGGTCATGTGCGGCGGCAAGGTTAAGTTCGCGTGCGTTGACGGCCCCGAGTTCGACGGGCATGAAGTTGATTTTGATGATATGGTCCAACGGGGTAAGCGGTACCAGCCTAACGAAAAACAGGCGCTTGCGCATTATGAAGAGGCTTGCCGCTTGGGATTGAAGCATTAACAGCAGGGAACGGGCGTCATGAGAGAGCAGGACCCGAAAGAAAGAATTAAGAATTTCAAGGAAGTCCCGTACGGCTACAATGAAGAAGAGGCCGTTGCCGAGGCGTCGCGCTGCCTGCAGTGCAAGAAGCCGCCTTGCGTCAAGGGTTGCCCCGTCGAAATAAATATTCCCGCGTTCATCCTGGCCATTAAGGAAAGACGGTTCGCCGACGCTCTTAAGGCCGTTAAGCAGACCAACAATCTTCCGGCCGTTTGCGGCAGGGTTTGCCCTCAGGAAGATCAGTGCGAAAAGGAATGCATCCTCAAGAAAAAAGGCAGGTCGGTCAATATCGGCGGCCTGGAGCGGTTCGCCGCGGATTGGGGGCGGCAACATAAGGTCGCTGTTAATGAGCCGGCTCCTGCCGTGCAGGCCACAGGCGCGAAGGTCGCCGTGATCGGCGCTGGCCCCGCAGGCCTTACCTGCGCGTCGGACCTTGGCCGTCAGGGATTCAAGGTTACTGTTTTCGAAGCGCTGCATAAGCCGGGCGGGGTGTTGACCTATGGCATCCCGGAATTCCGGCTCCCTAAAGATATCGTCATGGACGAGGTGGCTGCGATCGAGGCCGCCGGCGTTGAGATCAAATACAATTACCTGATCGGCAAGATCAAGAAGCTCGATCAGCTGCGCGCTGAGGGGTACAAGGCGTTTTTTATCGCGTCGGGCGCGGGCCTGCCGTATTTCATGAATATCCCGGGCGAGAATCTTAACGGGGTCTATTCGGCCAATGAATTCCTCACGCGCATCAACCTGATGAAGGCGTATAAATTCCCTGAATATGATACGCCCATCAAGGTGGGTAAGAAAGTCGCTGTGATCGGCGCGGGGAATGTGGCCATGGATTCCGCCCGCTCAGCCCTGCGGCTTGGCGCTGAGCATGTTTATATCATTTACCGGCGTACCGAAGAGGAGATGCCGGCGAGAAAGGATGAGATCCATCACGCGCAGGAAGAAGGCATTGAATTCCGCCTGCTGACAACCCCTGTGGCGGTCCTCGGGGACGCTTCCGGCGAGGTCAAGCAGTTGCGGTGCCTGCGCAACGAACTGGGAGAGCCGGATGACAGCGGCAGAAGGCGCCCGGTGCCGGTCAAGGGTTCGGAATTTGAGATAGACGTTGATACGATCGTTGTTGCCGTCGGGAACGGGCCAAACCCGATCCTGCTTGAGACCATTGACGGCCTCAAGTTGAACAAGCGCGGCAATATCGATGCGGATGTAGCGACCTGCAGGACTAACATCAATGATGTTTTTGCAGGAGGCGATATCGTCACCGGGGCGGCGACGGTCATCGCGGCGATGGGGGCTGGAAAACTGGCAGCGAAGTCAATTGCCCGGTCTCTCACGCACTGATCTTGTGTTAAGAAATCATCGGATCTTGTTACTAGGGAAAGGAAGTGTATGTTAGCGAAGAACAGTTATGCAGGAAGAGTGTTGGAGACGGTTAAAAGACGCAACGCGGGAGAGCCTGAATTCTTGCAGGCCGTCGAGGAAGTCCTCGAATCCCTCGAGCCATTACTCGCAAAGAACAAAAAGTACGAGGACGCGTGCATCCTGGAGCGCATCGTCGAGCCGGAGCGGCAGATCATTTTCCGCGTGCCGTGGCAGGATGACAAGGGCAATATCCATGTCAACCGCGGTTTCCGTATCGAATTCAACAGCGCCATCGGTCCGTACAAGGGCGGCTTACGCCTTCACCCGACCGTGAACATCAGCATCCTGAAGTTCCTCGGGTTCGAGCAGGTCTTCAAGAACGCCTTGACCACACTGCCCATGGGCGGCGGCAAGGGTGGCTCTGACTTTGACCCTAAGGGCAAGTCGGACAATGAAGTGATGCGTTTTTGCCAGTCGTTCATGACTGAGCTGCAGCGCCATATCGGGCCTGACACGGATGTTCCGGCCGGAGATATCGGCGTCGGCGGCCGCGAGATCGGCTATCTGTTCGGGCAGTACAAGAGGCTGCGCAATGAGTTCACCGGCGTCCTGACGGGCAAGGCGCTCGGTTGGGGCGGGTCGCTCATACGCCCGGAAGCCACGGGTTATGGTTGTGTGTACTTTGTTCAGGAGATGCTCAAGACAAAGAACGATTCCTTCAAGGGCAAGGTCTGCGCCGTTTCCGGTTCAGGCAACGTGGCCCAGTACACCGTCGAGAAGCTCCTGGAACTCGGGGCGAAGGTCGTGACGCTTTCCGATTCCAACGGCACCATCTATGTCGAGGACGGCATTGATGCCAAGAAGCTCAAGACGGTCATGGAGTTAAAGAACGTCCGTCGCGGGCGCATTCAGGAAGCTGCCAAGGAATTCAAGTGCCAGTACCTGGAAGGCAAGAAGCCCTGGAGCGTTAAGTGCGACGCCGCGTTCCCGAGCGCAACGCAGAACGAGATCAACGAAGAGGATGCCAAGACGCTGGTGAAGAACGGCTGTATCGCGGTCGGTGAAGGCGCGAACATGCCCACGACGCCCGAGGGTGTCGCGGTGTTCCAGGCGGCGAAGATCCTTTACGCGCCCGGCAAGGCGGCGAACGCGGGCGGTGTTGCCACGTCAGGCCTTGAGATGAGCCAGAACAGCATGCGCCTGGCATGGACGCGCGAGGAAGTCGACAAGAGGCTGCACGGGATCATGGTTTCCATCCACGAGAATTGCGTGAAATGGGGCAAAGAAGGCAGTTATGTCGATTATGTCAAGGGTGCCAACACAGCGGGCTTCGTGAAGGTCGCGGATGCCATGCTGGATCACGGCTTGATCTAATAGAAAAAGCCATACGTTGCAGCAAAAAGCCATGTTCTTTTAAAGGAACATGGCTCTTTTGTTTTTATCTGATTGCCCTGCAGGGGTGCTTATACTATAATCCCTCCCAAGTTATATGACGAAGAAAAAGACATGCCCACATTCCGGCGCTCCGTATTTTCCGCCCTTCGAAGGTTCGCGAAAGATCTATGTGAACGGGACGGTCCATCCTGATATCCGTGTTCCTGCGCGCGAGATCATTCTTGATCAGGGCCGGCAGGGCATTGCCATTTATGATGTAACAGGCCCGTACTCTGACCCTGCGGCGCGTATTGATACTGCCAAAGGGCTTTCTCGCCTGAGAGAGGCCTGGGCCCCGGCGTCCGGCAAGGGAAAAACACAGATGGCCCTGGCTCGCCGGGGCAAGATCACTCCCGAGATGGAATTCGTTGCCGTCAGGGAAGGCCTTGATCCCGGGTTTGTCCGGGATGAGGTGGCGCACGGGCGCGCGATCATTCCGTCGAACCGCAATCACCCTGAATGTGAACCCATGGCCATTGGCCGCAACTTTCTTGTCAAGATCAATGCCAATATCGGGAATTCCGCGCTCTCGTCGGGAATTCAGGAAGAGCTTGAAAAGATGCTTTGGTCCGTGCGCTGGGGGGCTGATACGGTCATGGACCTTTCCACGGGCAAGAACATCCATCAGACCCGGGAGCGGATCATCCGCAATTGCCCCGTTCCCGTCGGGACAGTGCCGATCTACCAGGCGCTGGAGAAGTCCGGCGGCAAGATCGAGGACCTGACATGGGAGGCCTACCGCCAGACATTGATCGAGCAATGCGAACAGGGCGTTGATTATTTCACGGTGCACGCCGGGGTGTTGAAAGCATTCGTGCCCATGGCCAAGAAGCGCCTGACGGGGATCGTTTCGCGCGGCGGGTCGATCCTTGCCAAGTGGATGCAGGTGCACGGGCAGGAGAACTTTCTCTACACTCATTTTGAAGAGATCTGCGGGATCCTTAAAGAATACGACGCGGCGTTCTCGCTGGGCGATGGCCTGCGCCCCGGGTCAACGCATGATGCCAATGACGAGGCGCAGTTCGCGGAGCTCAAGGTCCTTGGCGAACTTGCCCGAAAAGCCTGGAAGCATGATGTGCAGGTCATGATCGAGGGGCCGGGGCATGTGCCGATCGGCAGGATCCAGAAGAACATGGACCTGCAGCTGGAACTGTGCCACGGCGCGCCATTCTATACGCTGGGGCCGCTCGTCGTTGATATCGGCGCCGGCTTCGATCATGTGACATCAGCCATTGGCGCGGCGCTCATCGGGAGCATGGGGACGGCAATGCTTTGCTACGTGACCCCCAAGGAACATCTGGCGCTGCCTGATAAGGAGGATGTCAAGGAAGGGATCATTGTTCATAAGATCGCGGCCCATGCGGCGGACCTTTCCAAAGGGCATCCGATGGCCGTCGCGCTTAACGATGCCATGTCAAAGGCCCGTTATGAATTCCGCTGGGAGGACCAGTACCGGCTTTCCCTTGACCCTGAACGGGCCCGCCGTTTCCGTGAAACATCCCTCGCGAAGAAAGAAGACCCCTCGTCGCGCTGCTGCACCATGTGCGGCCCCGATTTCTGCGCAATGAGGATCACCCAGGATATTTAATATCAGATCGTGGCGAAGCGCTTGCTGCAGGCTTCAAGGTCAGCGAGGATCTTCACGCGGGAGGCTTCGGTCTCCTCGATGATCCGGGGGACCAGGGTACGGTAGTAGTCAATGCCTTCCTTGAGGTTCTGACGGAATTCTTCGACGGAAGCATCGTTATGGCCTGACACGGTGGAACGCTTCTCGGCGCACAGGCGGGCGAACTGGTCCAGATTGAGCTTTAATTCCTTGATGAACATGTGCGGCCGCGACGCGATGGTCATGATGTTGGCGCGGCCGTAGATGTGATCGACCATTTCTTTCAGGCTGGCCGCCCGTGTGAAATAGGCAATGTTCGGGCCAGGGCACACGGCGGGAAAAGCACCGATCTTCTTTTCCTGGTTGACATTCTTGTAGAATCCGTCGCCGAGCTGGGCGCAGATGCAGGCTTTGGCTGTTACTTTCGCCACCTGCCTGTCATATTCTTCTTTGGGGAGGCCCATGGCCTTGAGCGCTTCGAGCTTCAGCTTCTGGTATGTGCGGGATGCCGTGCAGATCGGATGTTTGGTGAATTCCGTGTTCGTGGCCAGGTGCCCCAGCAGGCAGGGGCTGCCAGGCTGCCCGTCGTTGATCAGCTGGCATTTCTTCAGCTCGCTCAGAGAGTTCTTCAGGTTGTTGAAAGCCACGTTCAACGGGGAGACGTCACTCAGGAAAATATCATTCTCTCCGGCGGCGGCAAGCCGTTCCAGGGTTTCTTTGTCGATCTGAATAGCTTCGGGAACGAGCAGGAACGGCGACCCCCAGCCGGTCGAGACGACCCCGTAGTAGCGGTGCAGGAACGTGTCTTCAGGATAGGTACCAATGCCGCCCTGGGCGGTCAGGCGGAAACAAAGGTCTTGATCGGGGGCGGCGATGTTCTTGGCTGCCAGCGCATCGCGCAGGACGGTCATTAATTGGCCGGTCAACTCTTCGCGTTTCTGGCGGAACTCTTCAAGGACCGGCCCCATCAGGTTACCGGCACCCGCGAAGGCGTGGCCTCCGCAGTTAAGCCCGGATTCGACGCGGTATTCGCTGACCCAAAGACCTTTCTTCGCCAGGAATTTTCCCTGGGTGATCGCGGAGCGGTAGTCGCTGACCTTAAGGATGATCTCTTTCTTGAAGTTCCCGGCCGCGTCGGCGTAAAAGTCGGAGAATTCCTCGATATAGGTGTAAAGGCGGCGGTTGAATCCGGCGGAGAGCTCAATGGCCGCCGTGACCGTACTTCTGGCAAAGCCGCGTAAGGCTGCCAGCGCGTCGGAGAATTGCTCGGGCAGAGGGTTCCCGTCCTTATCAACATTCGGGCGGTCGAGCTTGGTCATGATGTTAACATCGATCCGTCCCGGCGTGACCGCTGCGCGCAGGTTGTTCTGGAGGAGTTGTTTCTTGGCCTCGTCTTTTGTGGCCAGCATGTGGCGGTACGCTATTTTTAGCGCGGAGGTCTCCGGAAGAAGCTCAAAATACCGGGTGATCTCCGTGCCTGCCTCGAAAGCGGTCTTTTTCAGGTCAGCGACCTGCTTCTTGACGATGCGATCGACAAGATCAAGGTAGGCTGTAATGCGGCGCGCGCGCCAGTCGTCATCAAATTTCTTGATAGGCTCGAACGATTCGCCGTACTGGCGGCTGTAGAATTCCCGGACATCTTCGATCAGATTATCGTCCACCAGGGAAATGACCGATGTGATGCCGTAACGCGCCACGCGGATGGGGGCATCGATCGTAAAACAGGTTCCCATGACGGGGATATGAAAAGTATGGCCATTCGACATATAGGATTAGGATAGAGCAAACAATATGAAAAGCAAGGCATTTCTCTCTGGTTTCTGGTAGAATGGGCAAATTATGGAAGATAATATATATCATAAGATAAAAGAAGATATTGATAACGGGCGTGTCATGGACCGCGAGCAGGCCTTGCGCATCCTTGACCCTGCGGCCATGGATACGGGCGAGCTGCTGCACCTTGCCTACGTGGTTCGCCGGAAATTCTTCGGCCGTAAGGTCATGATCCATATCCTTAATAATGTTCAGAACGGGCTTTGTCCGGAAGATTGCCGGTATTGCGTCCAGTCAACATCATCGACCGCGCCGATCGAAGAGTATCCCATGAAATCTGATGACGAGATCCTGGCTGAGGCCGCGGCGGCGCATCAGCATGGGGCGGGGCGCTATTGCATGGTCTTTTCAGGAACAGGGCCGACGGACGGGCGTATTGAACATTTGTGCCGCATTGTCAGGGGGATCAAATCCCGTTATCCCATCGAGGTCTGTGTTTCGCCCGGGGTCATCAACGAAGCCCAGGCGCGCCAATTGAAGAGCGCGGGGCTTGACCGCTTGAACCATAATCTCAACACATCGTCGGAACATTATCGCAATATATGTACAACGCACGGTTATGAGAGCAGGATCAAGACCCTTGAGGCGGCTCATGCCGCGGGGCTCGCGATCTGTTCCGGCGTGATCATTGGTATGGGGGAAAGCCGGGAGGATGTTTATGAAATGGCCCTGCGTTTCCGGAAGCTGGAAGTGGCATCGATCCCTGTGAACTTTTTCATGCCGCTGGAAGGCGCTGCCATTAAAGAGGCCTCGGGGTTGACACCCGAGTATTGCCTGAGAGTGCTGTGCCTCTTTCGTTTTCTCAATCCTTCGACGGATATCCGCATGGCCGCGGGCAGGGAGATGCATTTGCGCGGCCTGCAGCCGCTGGGGCTTTACGCCGCAAGCTCTCTTTTTCTGCGGGGATACCTGAATGCGCAAGGGGGCGAGGATATCACAACATTGCAGATGATCAAGGATATGGGGTTCACCATTGAGTCGGATATCCCGATCGACGGGCTTCTGGCACACTCCGGGCAAAGTCATTGCAGGAAAGAATTCAAAGGGCAAAAAGAATTACGGCCGTTCAAGCCGGAATAAGGAGATGCTTATGGACGAGAATGTCATCATCATCGGTTCCGGCCCGGCGGGGCATACAGCGGCCATCTACGCGGCGCGCGCCGGGTTGTCGCCGCTGTTGTTCGAGGGCATGATGGCCGGGGGCGTGGCGGCCGGCGGGCAATTGACCACGACGACCGAGATCGAGAACTTTCCGGGATTTCCCGAGGGTATTAGCGGCCCCGTGCTGATGGAAAGAATGCGGGAGCAATCCCTCAAGCACGGCACGCGCATCGAGACATCGACAGTAGAGAAGATCGACACTCATGCCCGGCCTTTTGTTGTAGTAACGGATACCGGCACTGAGGTCAGGGCTAAAGCTCTCATTATCGCGACAGGGGCTACAGCGCGGCGCATGCGCATTCCCGGTGAGGATAAATTCTGGCAGCGGGGGATCTCGGCCTGCGCTGTTTGCGACGGGGCATTACCGATATTTCGCAACAAGGTTCTTGTTGTCGTCGGCGGCGGGGATTCCGCGATCGAAGAGGCCTGCCATCTTGCCAAATACGCGTCACAGGTGATCCTGATGCACCGGCGGGATGCCTTGCGCGCGTCCAAGGCTATGCAGGAGCGCGCTTTTAAGGACCCGAAGATCACGGTCATGTGGAATACGGTCCCGCTCGAAGCCTTCGGCGAGAAATTCCTCACCGGGATCAAGGTCAAGAATGTCCTTTCCGGCGCTATCGAGAATGTCGCCTGCGCCGGCCTTTTTTATGCCATCGGCCATCAACCCAACACGGGTTTTCTCGCCGGGCAGATCGAGCTTGATGGGGATGGTTATATCAGGACCAAACCTGGTACTACAGCAACGAATGTCCCGGGCGTTTTTGCCTGCGGCGATGTCCAGGACAAGAAATACCGCCAGGCCATTTCAGCGGCGGGCTCGGGATGCGCGGCTGCTTTGGAGGTTGAACGATATCTGCAGGAGCAGGGGTAAAACAAGAGCATGCGCTACGGCCTGGAAGAAGCCAAGAAAGAATTGCAACGCGAATTAAAGCGTCAGATAGGGTCTGCCCAGACGCCAGTATCTTTTCCGGCTGTTGTGCGCGTTGAGGTCCCTCTGGTCGATATTGATCCGCTGCTATGGCTCGCCGGACAGGCGAGTGAACAAAAGATGTTCTGGCGTGGCGCGGGAACAAGGCCCTCGATCGCAGGCATCGGCATTGCTTTTGAATCGTCCGCGCAAGGATGGTACGGGTTCGAAGAATCCTGGGGGCGGGCCAATGAGCTGATGCGGGCATCGCCCGCCGGGACAAGGCTTTTTTCAAGCATGAGTTTCTTGCGCACGATGTCCGCCCCCGAATGGAGCGGGTTCCCTGCGGTGCAATTCATCCTGCCGGCCGTCGAGCTTGTTCAGGATGAGGGCGGCTGCCGGCTTGCGGCAACGGCTGTGCGCGGACGCGACGGAGAGCCATTCAATACGGCGGCATCCCTGGAACTGGAAAAGGTCCGCCTGGTCGAACAGGTATCCCCGCACGCGGCCGCGGTCGTCGCGCGTAGTGATGTTCCGGATTATGAAGACTGGGTGTCTTTGTCGGAGGGGCTTCTCGAATCCCTGGAGCGGGGCGATGCGGCCAGGGTCGTCATTGCCCGCCGCGTCACGCTGGGCATCGAAGGGCCCTTGTCGCCGGAACTTGTGTTGCGGTCCATGATCGGCCGCCGCAAGGATATTTTTGCGTATCTGTTCTGTAACAAGGGCCGGGCCTTCTGGGGAACATCGACGGATCTTTTGTACGCAAGGCACGGGGCGCGGGTCAGGAGCGCGGCAGTGGCCGGCGAGGGGCTGGTCGAGATCTTTCGTGAACTTTGCCGCTGTTATCAGGTCGACTGCCATCAACGGGCTTTGTGCAGCGGGTTAAATCAGCAGTTGTTGATGCAGGTTTCCGGGGCACTGAGCGAGGGCGTGACAGACAAGGAATTCCTGCAAGCCCTTCATCCCGCGCCGTCCGTGTGCGGCGTTCCGGCGGAGAAGGCGCGCCTTTTATCGCAGGAGTGTGAGGCTTTTGAACGGGGCTTGTTCTGCGGGCCGGTGGGGCTTTTCGGCAGGGATGAGGCCGAGATCGCGGCCGCCTCGAGCGCCTGCCTGTTCGATGCGGGACAGCTTCATGTTTACGGATCAGCGCCGTTCGTCAAAGGATCGGACCCGTTCACACAATGGGAGATCGCGGGCGGGGCAATGAAAAATATTGTAAACGTTGTTCAAGGCGCATAATTATTAGGATATAATACAGAATCATGATAGCACCAGAAGCGATCCTTCACGCCAAGATACTCATTGTCGAGGACGACAGGCTCAGCCGCAAGGTCCTGGTCAACATCCTGGAATCGTCAGGGTTCACCGGCGTCCATGCGATCCCTAACGCCAAAAGGCTCAAGGCCGTGTACGAACACCTTGACCCCGACCTGCTGATCCTTGACCTTGACCTTCCCGGCATCGACGGGTTCCAGGTCATGCAGCAACTGCGGGAAGACCATCCGGGGGAATATCTTTCCGTGCTGGTGATCTCCAGCGAGCAGGCGGACCATGTTCATTTGCGCGCTCTGGCGACGGGGGCGAAGGATTTCCTGAGCAAGCCTTACGATCGCCCGAAGGTGCTTTTGCGCTGCCGCAACCTCATCGAGGTCAGGTTGCTTTATAAAGAATTGCGGGGCAAGAACCAGGAGCTTGAGGAGCGGGTGCGCGAGACAACGCGGGACCTGCGCGACAGCCGCCTCGATGTGATCCGCCGCCTGGGTTATGCCGCCGAATGCCGCGACAGCGA
This sequence comes from uncultured Planctomycetales bacterium, assembly GCA_964643325.1. Lineage (GTDB taxonomy): Bacteria > Omnitrophota > Gorgyraeia > Zapsychrales > Fredricksoniimonadaceae > Fredricksoniimonas. The sequence goes on along the minus strand of CAZXSE010000010.1, from coordinate 18,516 downwards.
CACGGGGCATCATATCGTGCGCATGAGCCGTTTCTGTTCATGCCTGGCGCGGGCCATGGGCATGAGCGATGAGGAATGCGAACTTGTCTTGGCAACAACGCCCTTGCACGACGTGGGTAAGATCGCGATCCCGGACAGCATCCTCTTGAAGCAGGGGTCATTGACCGAGGCGGAATGGCTTGTCATGAAAACGCACGCCTCCATCGGCGGCGAGATCCTGGCCGGCGGGGATTCGGCGTTCTTGAAGATGGCCGAGGCGATCGCCCGCACCCATCATGAACGCTGGGACGGGAAAGGGTATCCGCTGGGGCTAAAAGGTAAAGAGATCCCGTTGGTCGGCAGGATCTGTTCGGTGGCGGATGTTTTTGACGCCCTAACATCGGACCGGCCTTACAAGAAGGCGTGGTCGATCGATGAGGCCGTTAAGGAGATCAGGAAAATGAGCGGGACGAACTTCGATCCGGACGTGGTCGAAACATTCCTCGCCATCCTTCCCGAGATCCGCATCATCCAGAAAGATGTGAACGCCATGGCGCGGGACATATCGCGGGGCATCAGGAAAGAGGGCGTGCACCAGGCCTGAGCGCGCTGGCAACATTTCGCCGGCTTGTCTTGCCAACCCCGAACGCGCTGTATATAATAAAAACCTCTTATAGGGGCTTTTTAACCGGAGGTCAGGGATGGACCAGCAACAGCAGCCTGCAAAAGTGATACTCGACGGCAATACGTTCGAGCTGCCTGTTATCGTCGGAACGGAAGGCGACAAGGGCATTGACATTTCCAAGCTCCGGACGCTGACCAACTACGTCACTTTTGACTATGGTTTCGGCAACACATCCAATTGCGAGAGCGCGATCACGTATCTCGACGGGGATCAGGGGATCCTGCGTTACAGAGGCTACCCCATCGAGCAGCTCGCCGAGAACTCCAGCTTCATCGAGATAGCGCACCTGTTGATCTATGGCGAACTCCCGACGGCCGAGCAATTACGCCTGCTCTCCGAGCGCTTTACCGAACATTCCATGATCCACGAGGACATGAAGCGCTTTTTTGACGGGTTCCCGTCGGCAGCGCATCCGATGGCGGTCCTGGCGTCCATGATCTGTTCTCTTTCCGCTTATTATCCCGGCATTGACATGACCGCGCCGACGCAGGAGGATTTTGACCGCATCGCGGTGCAACTGATGTCCAAGGTCCGTACGATCGTGGCGTTCGCGTACAAGAAATCCATCGGCGAGCCTTTCGTGTACCCGCGCGAGGACATGGAGTATGTGCCGAATTTGCTGAACATGATGTTCTCTTCGCCGACGAAGGAATACAAGATCTACAACGAGGTCGTTGAGGCCGTCAAGGTGCTTTTCATCCTGCATGCCGATCACGAGCAGAACTGCTCGACATCGACAGTCCGGCTGGTGGGCAGCGCCCGCACGAACCTGTTCGCGTCCATATCTTCCGGCATTTGCGCCTTGTGGGGGCCGCTTCACGGAGGCGCCAACGAGGAGGTCGTCAACATGCTCGAGGCGATCCACAAGGACGGCGGCGGCATCGACAAATATATCGCCATGGCCAAGGACAAGGCTACGTCGTTCCGGCTGATGGGCGTGGGGCACCGTGTTTATAAAAGTTATGATCCGCGCGCCAAGATCATCAAGCAGTGCGCACACGACCTGCTCGACAAACTTGGGATCGACGATCCGCTGCTCGAGATCGCGCTCCAGCTCGAGGAGAAGGTGCTCAAGGACCCGTATTTCATCGAGCGCAGCCTTTATCCGAACGTTGATTTCTACAGCGGGATCATTTACAAGGCCATTGGGATCCCCAAGAACATGTTCACGGTCATGTTCGCCATAGGCCGCATGCCGGGATGGATCGCCCATTGGAGAGAAATGATGGATGTCCCGGGCGGTTCCAAGATAGGCCGTCCGCGCCAGATCTATGTCGGCGCCAAGAAACGGGATTATGTCCCGATCAGCAAAAGGAGCTGACGCGTGATCACTTTTTCCGCAAAGCCGTCGCCCAAAAGCCTTGCAACGGTCGTTTTTCTGACGCAGGAGCAGGCGGGGAGCAAGAAATATATCGCCGCCGCGCCGGCGGGGATCAAGGCTGTTCTTGCCGCAGGCAGATTTGCCGGCAAGAAAGGCGAGGCGTTCCCGGTCGTTACCGGTAAGGGTGTTACTCTCCTGGCTGGGCTTGGCAAGGAAAAGGACCTGACCCTGGCGTCCCTGCGCATCGCGGCGCGCTCGGCGCTGTTGGCCGCCTGCCTCAAGTCTGCAGCGCGCATCGAGATCATTCCCCATAAGGATGACGCCGGCGTTATCAGGGCGTTGATCGATGCTGTTGTCATTGGGACATACGCCTGGAGAAAATATATCTCTAAAAAGAAGAACGACACGGCCGTTGACAGCAAGACCTATTCGATCGTAACGCCGGTCAAGGCGGGATATGCGGATGCCGTCAAAGTGGCCCTGTGCGCTAATTTTACGCGCGACCTTGTCAACGAGAACGCGGATGTGACGGACGCGCAATTCCTGGAGCGTTCGGTGCGCGCGCTGGTCAAAGGCAAGAAAGGCGTTGCGCTCGAGGTGCTGGGGCAGAAGGAGCTTGAGCGCAAGAAGTTCGGCCTTTTGCTGGCTGTCAATCGCGGCAGTGCGCGGGAACCGCGCGTTGTCGTCGTGAAGTATGCCGGCGGCAGGCGCAAGGACCCGTTCATGGCCGTTGTGGGCAAAGGGTTGACCTTTGATTCGGGCGGGTTGAACTTAAAGCCCAGCGGCAGCATGGAGACCATGCGCGAGGATATGAGCGGCGCTGCCGCCGTGATCGGTGCGCTGAAGGCGGCCCTTGAATTGAAGGTCAAAAAGAACATTATTTTTGCTTTTGGCGCGGTCGAGAACGCCATTGGCGCCACGGCGTATAAACCGGGTGATGTGATCACGGGATATGCGGGCAAGTCCGTCGAGGTCGGCAATACCGACGCTGAAGGGCGCCTGGTCCTTGCCGATGTGCTGGCCTATGTCATTGACCGTTACCGTCCGGCGCGGGTCATTGACCTGGCGACCCTGACAGGCGCGTGCGTGGTCGCGCTCGGGCATGATATCGCGGGATTGATGTCGAATGATGACGCGCTTGCCGAGGACATCCTTGCGAGCGCGGCAGCGTCGGATGACCGGGCCTGGAGGCTGCCGTTATATCCCGAACTTAAGGGCATGATCAAATCCAAGATCGCCGACATCAGGAACATCAGCAATCAGCGCGGCTCTGCAGGCACCATGACGGCGGCCGAGTTCCTGCGCAATTTTGTGGGCAAGACACCCTGGGCGCATCTGGATATCGCAGGAACGGCCTTCGTGGAGGGCGACGCGAGGATGTATTACGGCCATGGCGCGACAGGATATGGCGTCAGGCTTTTGGCGGAATTTTTTAAGAAAAACTGATATGGACTATCGTGTTGAATCCGACAGCATGGGTTGCGTGAATGTCCCCGCGGGGATGTTTTACGGTGCGCAAACACAGCGCTCCCTTGATAATTTCCGTATCGGGGACGAGGTATTTCCGGCGGAGTTCATCAAGGCCATGGCCATCGTCAAGAAAGCTTCGGCCATGGCGAACGCGCGCCTGGGCGTCGTGGACGCAAAGAAAGCGCAGGCCATCATGGACGCCGCCGATGAGATCATCCGGGGTGAGCTTGGCGCGCATTTTCCGCTGGTCGTCTGGCAGACGGGAAGCGGCACGCAGACGAACATGAACCTTAATGAAGTGATCGCCAACAGGGCTTCGGTCCTGATGGGCGGAGCAATGGGCGCGAAGGCTCCGGTCCATCCCAATGATGACGTGAACAAATGCCAGTCGTCGAACGATGTGTTCCCGGCGGCCATGCATATTTCATCCGCCGAAGCCCTGCATTACGCCCTTATTCCGGCCCTGCAGAAACTCCACGGCGCACTTGAGGGCAAAGCTTCCCGTTTCAAAGATATTGTCAAGATCGGGCGCACGCATCTGATGGATGCCACGCCCTTGACCCTGGGCCAGGAATTTTCGGGATACGCGCAGCAGGTCCATAACGGGATCGAGCGGCTCGAGGCTGTCCGTCCGCGGCTCATGGAGATCCCTCTGGGAGGGACTGCGGTGGGAACGGGGCTTAACGCGCATAAGGATTTTGCCAGGACAGCGACGGGCATGGTCGCGGAGATCACCATGCTGCCGTTTGTCCCGGCTCGCAACAGGTTCGAAGGGTTGGCCGCGCATGATGCCATGGTCGAGCTCTCCGGAGCCCTTAAGACCGTCGCTTGCTCACTGATGAAGATCGCCAATGATGTGCGCTGGCTGGCGTCGGGGCCGCGCTGCGGTATCGGCGAGATAGCGATCCCCGAGAATGAACCAGGCAGCTCCATCATGCCAGGCAAGGTCAATCCGACGCAATGTGAGGCTATGACCATGGTATGCGCGCAGGTGATCGGCAACGATACGGCCATTACGATCGCGGGCGCGTCCGGGAACTTTGAACTTAATGCTTACAAGCCGGTCATCATCTACAATATTTTGCAATCCCTGCGTCTTTTGACGGACGCATGTGAAAGTTTCACAGACCATTGCGTGACGGGCATTGTCGCGGATGAGGGCCGGATCCACAGGCATCTGGAGAATTCGCTGATGCTGGTGACCGCGCTTGCGCCGCATCTGGGGTATGACCGGGCGGCGCGCATTGCCAAGAAAGCGCATCAGGAAAAGATCACTCTTAAGGAAGCTGCGGTCCTTCTTGGTGAGGCCACGCCGGAAGAGTTCGACCGTTTTGTCAGGCCTTCCAGGATGACGGGCCCATGTTAAAGAAAAGCGCCGGAAAACCGTCGGAAGCAGCAAAGAGCGCAGCCAGGGAGCGTCGTCACGGCGGGCGTGTTGACCGCGTGGTGGCCATTCGCCATCGGCTGGCCAAAACAGGGAACCAGGCTTGGAGCCTGTCAACGACCAAGAACATGAGCTACAGCGGGCTTTTGTTCCTGAGCGCAAAGCCTTACCGCAAGCATGATATCCTGGAGATCCAGGTGGTCATGTCGGGTGTTGTTGAGGTTTACAACGGCAAGGCCGAGGTCAGGCGCGTGGTCGAGATCGGGAGCAGGTCGTTTGATGTCGGCGTGAAGTATCTTTCCCCGAAAGCGCCTTCACGGCACGCGAGGTCGCATTTACGCAGTTAACGGAATGGAGATCGTATTTTTTCGGTGATCAAGGAAGGGTTTTTTAATCCAAAAGGAGGATCGATTATGGGTGGTTTCGTAAGGAAGTTCTTTAAACCAGTGCTCTTGACGCCGGCGGTGCTTCTGCTGGCCGCCATGGCGCCCGCGTTCGCGAGCGAGGCTGACCTGGTCGTGCCGGACCTTGCGTCCGTGATGTTCCTGGGCGTGGATGGCAAGACCCTGCTGACCTACGGCATTGCCATCTGTCTTTTCGGGTTCCTGTTCGGACTGGTCCAGTTCATCAGCATCATGAAGATGCCGGTGCACAAGGCCATGAAGGATATTTCCGAACTGATCTACGAGACCTGTAAAACCTACCTGATCACGCAGGGCAAGTTCCTGTTGATCCTCGAGCTGCTCATCGGCATCGTCATGATCGCGTATTTCGGGTGGCTGCGTCACATGGAATTCGCGAAAGTGGCCATGATCCTCGTGTGTTCCCTGATCGGTATCGCCGGCAGTTATGGCGTTGCCTGGTTCGGGATGAGGATCAACACCATGGCGAATTCCCGTTCCGCATTCGCGTCGCTTAAAGGGTCGCCGTACCCTGTTTACGCCATTCCGGCGCAGGCAGGCATGTCCATCGGGATGCTTCTGATCTCGACGGAACTCCTGGTCATGTTAGGCATCCTGTTGTTCATCGACGCGTCCTACGCAGGCCCTTGCTTCATCGGCTTTGCCATCGGCGAGTCGCTGGGCGCGTCCGTTCTTCGTATCGCGGGCGGTATTTTCACCAAGATCGCGGACATTGGTTCCGATCTGATGAAGATCATTTTCAACATCAAGGAAGACGATGCGCGCAATCCCGGCGTTATCGCGGATTGCACGGGGGATAATGCGGGCGATTCCGTTGGCCCCACCGCGGACGGTTTTGAGACCTATGGCGTGACGGGCGTCGCGCTCATTTCCTTCATCCTGCTGGCGATCAAGGACCCGGTGGTCCAGGTCCAGTTGTTGGTGTGGATCTTCGTCATGCGCCTTTTGATGATCATTGCCAGCGCTTTCTCGTACTGGGTCAATGGCATCATGGCGAAAGCGCGTTATGTTAATGCCAAAGAAATGAACTTCGAGGACCCGCTCTCGTCTTTGGTGTGGATCACGTCATTCGTTTCCATCGCGTTCACGTTCGCCGCGTCGTATTTTCTTATCCCGACGATGGGCGATGGCACGATGTGGTGGAAGCTGGCCGGCATCATCACATGCGGCACCGCGGCGGGCGCGATCATTCCCGAACTGGTGAAGATCTTCACATCCCCGGAGTCCGCGTTCGTGAAGAACATCGTGGAATCCTCCAAGAAGGGCGGGGCATCACTGAACATCCTTGCCGGTTTTGTGACCGGTAATTTCAGCGCGTACTGGATGGGGCTTACGATCGCGGTCCTGATGGCGATCGCCTACATCATCAGCGGCATGGGCCTGGGCGCCATCATGCTTGCTCCGTCGGTATTCGCGTTCGGCCTGGTGGCCTTCGGGTTCCTGGGCATGGGCCCTGTTACCATTGCCGTTGATTCTTACGGCCCGGTGGCGGACAATGCCCAGTCGATCTACGAACTCTCTCTTATTGAGAGTGTTCCGGCCGGTGAGATCAAGAAGCAGTTCGGGTTTGAGCCTGACTTCGGCAAGGCCAAGCATTACCTTGAATGCAATGACGGCGCCGGGAACACGTTCAAGGCGACATCAAAGCCGGTATTGATCGGCACGGCAGTGGTTGGCGCGACCACCATGATCTTCTCGATCATCATGATCCTGACCAACGGATTGACGGCGAACATCGAGTTCCTTTCCATCCTGTATCCGCCGTTCTTGCTGGGGATGATCATGGGCGGAGCGATGATCTACTGGTTCACAGGGGCATCAACGCTCGCGGTCGTGGCCGGCGCGTATCACACGGTAGAGTTCATCAAGAAGCACATCAAGCTCCAGGATTCGGACAAGGCGTCCACCGAGGACAGCAAGAAGGTCGTCGAGATCTGCACCATGTTCGCGCAGAAGGGGATGATCAACCTGTTCCTGGCCGTTCTTTTCGGAACGCTGGCGTTCGCTTGCCTGAACTCGTACTTCTTCATCGGTTACCTGATCTCCATCGCGCTGTTCGGGCTCTTCCAGGCGATCTTCATGGCCAATGCGGGCGGCGCCTGGGATAACGCGAAAAAGGTCGTTGAAGTTGACCTGCGTGAAAAAGGCACGGAATTGCACGCGGCGTCGGTCGTCGGTGACACGGTGGGCGATCCGTTCAAGGACACGTCCTCGGTCGCGCTTAACCCGATCATCAAGTTCACGACGCTCTTCGGCCTTCTGGCCATCGAGATCGCGCTTGAGCTGAGCCATGCGATGAACCTGGGCCTGGCCGCGGCGTTCTTTGCCGTGTCCGTGTTCTTTGTGGTCAAGTCGTTCACCGACATGCAGATCATCGGCGAGCCGGTCAAGAAGCACGCGTAATGCAATGAACAGACCCTCCGGCAGGGCGACCTGCCGGAGGTGGATGATATCAATCAAAGAATTCCCGGGGAGGGCGACATGTCTTTATGGCAAATGTTACAGTTGGGCGGCGGAACGGTCGTGGTATTGCTGTTCCTTTCCGTCCTTTCACTGGCGGTCATCATTGAGCGGGTGATCCTTTATTATTACGGTTCGCGCGTCCGTCGGGGGCCGTTCATGATGGACCTTGCTGACCAGATCCGCCGGGGGAACATGGACAGGGCCCGGGACCTTTGCCAGAAGGCGCGTACGCCTTTTGCCAATGTGGCAGCCGTCGGCCTGGGGTTGCGGGGCAGTTCCGGCGAGATCATTGATAATGCCATGGAGCGGCAGATCACCATTGAGACCATCAAGCTTGAACGGCGCACGGCCATCATCGGGACCATCGGCAGCACGTCCGTCTATATCGGGCTGTTCGGGACGGTGCTCGGCATCATCCGCGCTTTTCAGGACATTGCCCAGCAGGGCGCGGGCGGCATGACAGTTGTCATCAACGGCATTGCCGAAGCGCTTGTTTGCACCGCGGTGGGCTTGTGCGTGGCTGTTCCGGCGGTCATTGCCTTTAACTATTGCCAGAGCCGCATCGAGCGGTTCGTGATGGACATGGACATTACCGCGTCCGAGGTCCGGGACCTGTTGACCGGGGCCAAACAATGAAGAGGCGCTCCCGTAAAAGACAGCTTGTTGCCGAGATCAACATCACGCCGTTCACGGACGTCATCCTTGTCTTGCTTGTCATTTTCATGATCGCGACGCCGCTGATCTACCAGTCGAACATCAAGGTCAAGCTTCCGGAGTCCAAGGCCGCCGAGCCGCACGAGATCGGCCAGACCAAGCAGGCGGTGATCACTATCACCAGCGAAGGCGTGGTCTATCTTGACGACAAGCTGGTGACCAGCAAGGAACTGCGCGAGCAGATCGATGCCATGCAGAAGGCCGAGCCGCAGCTTAGCGTTTATCTGCGCTCCGACCAGCAGACGCGTTTTAAGGATGTGGTCGATGTCCTGGATATCATGACATCGCTTGGCGTTTCAAGGCTTGATATCGCGGCCGTCCAGGTTGAATGACCTTATGAAAGCAGCCATTGTCTTTCACAGTGTTTGCGGTAATGGATACCTGATAGCCAGGGAGTTTGCCGGCCGCCTTCAGGATGGCGGCGTTCAGGCCGCGCTTTACCGGGTGGCAGATCCCGCGTGGGTCGAGAAACCTGATCTTTCACCGGCGGCGCGGGAGAATCTTCGGGCCATGCGCGCCGTTGCACAAGCCACACCTCAGGACCTTGCGGCCGCCGATCTTATCATCATGGGATCCCCGACGTATTTCGGCAATGTTTCCGCGGCAATGAAAGCGTTCATGGATGCGACCGGCGGCTTGTGGATCAAGGGCGCGCTTGCCGGGAAAAAGTTCGCGGCATTCACCTCGTCGGGCCACGCCGAGGGCGGCGGGGACCTTTGCCTCCAGGCCCTGCACACTTACGCAAAATACATGGGCATGTTATGCGCGCCGTTCCCGCTTGCTGTCTTGCCCGGAGAGGACGCTTCCGTTCTGGGAATTATCCATTATTCCAACGGTGCTTATGGTGAAGCTCTTGATGCGTTAACAAAGCGCAAGGTGGCCGGGTTCTGCCAGTCCCTTGCGGGCAAGACGATGGGCGGAAAATAACAGTTCAAAGAATACTGTATGGATGACAATACAGGCTCCATGGAGCCATCCCCCGAGAACAGAAGGAAATATTCGCGCTACGAGACCGACGCCCGTGTCGAGTTCCGCATCCCGTACGACTTTGCGGCCGAGGTTGATTTCAAGATCACCGAAGAGGTGATCGAGGGGCGTGACCGCGTTTATGTGGGCCATTCCAGGGATATATCGGTGCGCGGGCTTTCGTTCCATTCATCCAAGCATCTTGAGCCTGGCGATCTGTTGTGGATGGACCTGCATCTTCCCAAGAGCAAAGAGGTTGTGTTCATGAGAGGCGAGGTTTGCTGGTGCCGTCCGGTGGAAGCCCCGCTGGAAGGCAAGCCGCTTTACCAGGCGGGCGTGCAGATCGCGACCGTTGACGGCCTTGATGTGGAGCAAACCGTTTATTTCGACAAGACCTACGGCGTTGTCTGGAGCGAGCTTCTTGAGCGCGTTCTCGGCGGCTTTGCCAAGATCAACCGCAAGAAAACCCCGCCTGCTGCTGCGTGACAAGAGCCGTCCCGTTCATCTTTACCGGTAAGACATCATGCGACTGATCAGTTGGAACGTTAACGGCATTCGCGCCGTGCAGAAAAAAGGTTTCCTGGCATGGATGCGCCGGGAGGATCCCGACATCCTTTGCCTTCAGGAGACCAAGGCGGAGAAAGAACAGCTTGATGATGAGCTGGTCAATGTGCCCGGGTATTCTTCTTTCTGGTGTTCGGCGCAGAAAAAAGGGTATAGCGGCGTTTGCGTATATTCCAAAGAAACGCCTGTTAGTGTGGAGCAAGGCATTGGCAAGAAAGAATTCGACGACGAGGGCCGCACGCTGATCCTTTATTTCAAGAAGTTCGCTCTGTTGAATGTTTATTTTCCCAATGGAGGGGCCGGGAACAAAAGGGTCCCTTTCAAGATGGCTTTTTACGAGCGCTTCCTGAAGAAGGTTGAAGAAATAAGAAAAAGCGGACGGCATGTGATCGTGTGCGGCGATGTGAACACCGCGCATCAGGAGGTTGATCTGGCAAGGCCCAAAGAGAACCGCAAGAACACGGGTTTCCTGCCCGAAGAGTGCGCCTGGGTCACGAAGTTCCTCGACGCGGGGTATGTGGACACCTTCCGCCATTTCTGCAAAGACCCGGGGCATTATTCCTGGTGGGATTACAAGACGGGCGCGCGCGCCCGTGATGTGGGCTGGCGGATCGATTATTTCTTCGTGGACAAGGGGTTGTTGCCAGGGCTTAAGGGTGCGTCCATTCTCAAGGATGTCCAGGGGTCGGACCATTGCCCGGTCGCCATTGAAATTTCTTAATAAAATCCTTAAGGTGCTCTGTATTCCCGGTATAATTTCATTAATGATCCCAAAGGCCCTGTTCCCAGCATGCGTCTTTTTGTGCGTCCTTGCCCTTGGGGCGGACGCCCGGGGTGATACCGCTGTTGCACCGGCGCCTGACGCGTTCTTCATGACCAGCAAGGCGTTCTCCGACGGAGGCGAGATCCCCGAGCTTTTTACGTGCAAGGGCGCGGACACCAATCCGCCGCTGGCCATTCACAATGTCCCCGCAGGAACAAGATCGTTCGTCCTTACCGTCAAGGAGCCGGGTAACCCCATAGGGCCGTGGACGCACTGGCTTCTTTATAACATTGATCCGGGTACGCGGCAGATCAGGGAGAATTCTGTTCCGGGCACGCAGGCGCTCAATGATTTCGGGAATTTCTATTACGGGGGGCCGTGCGTATTTGACGCCAAACTGCATTATTTTGTGTTCACTTTATATGCGCTCGACAGGTCCCTTGACGATGTCAATGAGGGAGCGACCATTGACATCATTGAGAAGGCTGTTGCCGGGAAGGTCCTGGGGAAGGCTGTTCTCGTCGGGACATACCAGAATCCGCTGTGGGGCAAGGACGAGGATCCGCTGTGATCACGGCCGCTGCCGCGAGTATTATTGCCGGGAACTTTGAGAAATTCTGTGTGATGGAACAGCGCGGCTTTGTAAGCATGGCGCTGGAGGTCCCTGAGGCGCCGGGAGAGTTCTGGCGGGGGTATGCGCAGGCGGTAGCGGCCTTTAACCAGGCGTTCGATGAACACCAGACGGCCCGGATCGCTTATACGGCTGATCTTCAAGCGCAGACTCGTACGGCGGCGCTGGCTCTGGATAAGAAGCACGATGATCTGATGAAGAACTTCCTGGCGCTCAAGCCCTGGATCATGAAGGCCCGGGAAGAACTGGCGAACAGCGGCAATAAATAATGGCACAAACATCATTCTCCGTCTCAGAATTGAACACCATGGTCCGGGATGTCCTTGCGGCAGGTTTTCCCCGGGCTGTATGGGTGTGCGGCGAGATCCAGAATTATGACCGCAATAAAGGCAAGCAGCACGCTTTCTTCGAGCTGGTCGAGAAATCTTCCGGCGGGGCGCAGGATGTCAAGGCGCGGGTCGGGCTTGTTATTTGGGCGAACACACGTCCGAAGATCGAAACTGTCCTTAAACGGGCGGAGAACGCGTTCGAGCTCAAGGATGATATCGAAGTTAAATTCCTGTGCAGGGTCGATTTCTATCCTGGGTTTGGGCAGTTGCGACTTATTGTCGAGGACATTGACCCTGTTTACACGCTTGGCAAGATCGCCCAGGACAGGCAGAAGCTCATTGCCGAACTGACAAAGGCGGGGCTTCTTGAGAAGAACAAGGCCTTGCCGCTAGCGCCGGTGCCGCTGTCCATCGGGCTTGTGACGGCCCCTGATTCCGCGGCGTACCATGATTTTATCGACGAGCTCAAAAAGAGCGGCTATGGTTTCAGTATTAGCTTTATTCCCGCGCTCATGCAGGGGAAGGGTTGCGCGCCTGCTGTTTGCGCGGCGATCGAGGCTTTTGACGCCCGGGAGGATATTGATGCCGTGGTGATCACGCGCGGCGGCGGCTCGATCGCGGAGCTTGCCTGTTTTGATGCCAAAGAGATCGCCCTGGCCATTGCCGGATCGAAGCATCCTGTTATTACGGGGATCGGGCACGAGATCAATACATCCATCGCGGACCTGACGGCGCACACATTCGCCAAGACACCGACGGCAACAGCCCAGTTCCTTGCCGGCCGTGTTAGGGACTTTATCACGGGGCTGGACACTCTTCTTCAGGGGATCCGGAGCTCTGCGGAAGATACACTGCGCGGGAAGAAAGACCTTTGCAAGGATGCGGCGCTCGGCCTTCAGGCGGGATTGCGGACCATGATCGCATCCCGTCAACAGGACCATGTCCGCGCGGCGGAACGGCTGCGGACAGCTCCCGCCCGGATGGCAACGGCCTTGCGCGCCGGCGCCGGACGTTCCCAGGAGCTGTTAAAGAAGACAATTCATTTGCGTCTTCAGGCATGCGCGCATAAAATAGGGCATTACCAAAAGCTCGCAGGGCTGGCATCCCCGCAGAACGTGTTGCGGCGGGGGTTCTCGCTCACGCGTGATGCCCGGGGTAAGGTCTTAAGGTCAGCGCGCGCTCTTGCCGCCGGAGAGAAGCTTTGTACGGAGTTTTCCGACGGGACTATCGCAAGTATCGTCGAGCAAGGGGGTCATGATGCCTGAAATGAAATATTCCAAAGCCATGCAGCGGCTTGAAGAGATCATCCACAAGATCGAGAACGAGGAGATCGACATCGACGAGCTTTCGGAGAGCGTCAAGGAGGCCGTCGGGCTGGTGGGCCTTTGCAAGAAGAAGATCGAGAAGGCGGAGCTTGAGGTCAAAGAGGCTGTCAAGGCGTTCGACAGTACAACCGAGAAATAAACAGGAGTACCGGATATGTTCTGGTTCTTTGTCTTTATTGCCGTCATGCTGACAGCGTTGTTGGGGCTGCAGATATACTGGATCGTGGCATTGCGCAAGGCGCAGAAGTCGTACCTGGAGCATTCGCGTCATGAACAGCCCACCTTATGGGATGTGCGCGAGGTGTTGCTGGAAGGCGACAAAGACCTTGCGGTGCAGCTTTACTGCGACGTCTTTCGCATTGACGATATCGAGCGGGCCCGACGGGAAGTGGACCAGCTCTCACGCAACATCAACGGGTAGGAGCATTCCATGGCGGATTGCATCTTTTGCAAGGGCCTTCCCGCGGTCCTTGAGAATGATCTGGCGTACGCGCTTTATGATATTGATCCTGTGTCCAAGGGGCACGCGCTGATCATCCCCAAAAGGCATTTTGAGCAGATATTCGAGGCAACGCCCGAGGAGTCCGGCGCGGTCAAGGACCTGTTGATGAAGATGAAGGCCTTGATCGCGAAAGAGCACGCGCCCGACGGATATAATATATGGGTCAATTGCGGCAAGGCGGCGGGACAGGCCGTGATGCACGCCCACGTGCATTTGATCCCGCGTTACCAGGGCAAGGTCCTTCATATCAAGGAACATCTGAAAGGAAATATCGTATGACAACAGCCCCGCGGTCCAAGCTTGCCCTGTCCCAATATGTCGGTGACGCGATCAAGCTGTTCGCTGATGATCCCTGGGTCTTTGTGGCGTTCGCCGTCCTGGCGACCATGCCGTCAGTATTAAAGACCCTTCTGGTGGGGACATGGCAGCAGAACCCGTCGTTGCTCAGCGCCCTGTTGGAGCCCGTTGTCTTTTGCGTGCAGACATTCTTTTCCATATGCCTCATCTACAAAGTCATCAAGGGGGCGGGCAAGGAGATCATTCCTCCGCGGGACATCGTCGAGCATATCCTTACGAAAGCCATCGCGGGGATCGGCGGGTATGCCGTTTATATCCTGGCCATTATCGCGGGCACCTTTCTCCTGGTCATTCCGGGCCTTTATTGCGCCGGCGTCTTCGGGTTCTTCATTTTTGCGATCCTGGTCGAGGACAAAGGGCTTGTCGATTCTTTCAAGCGCAGCCATGAGCTTGTCCAGGCGCGCATCCTTGAGGTCTTCCTGGCGCACATCCTGGTCTTTCTGGTATTGGCCGTGATCATCATTCCTTTTACCGCCGGAATGAAAATGCTGGGTGTGCCTGAAGTGGTCGCTACCGTTGTGACGAGCGCTTTTGCCGCCATTATCATGCCGGTCATGGCCGGGTTCTATTATTTTATTTATGTCGCGCTCAAGGAGCACAAGGACGGGGTCCTTAATATCGCCGTCACATCTTCATGAATAAGGTCATTGCGTGGCTTAAAGCTTTGCGGGCGTGGTCATTCCCGACGTCCATCATACCCGTTGTCATAGGGTCGGTCATGGCCTATGACGACGGGTTCTTTCATTTGCCGTCGGCGCTGGCCGCTCTCGGGGTTGCTGTGCTGATCCACGCGGGGACCAATCTTGCCAATGACTATTTTGATTTCCAGACGGGAGTGGATGGCAGGGACCATAAAGGCCCGGTCAACATCCTCGTGGCGGGCGGGCTTTTGCCCTTTGAGGTGAAATGCGGGTTCGTGGCCGCGTTCATCTTGGCGGCATTCCTGGCGCAGGGGCTCATCATCCGGGCGGGCGGCGCAGCGGCCGTTATAGCGTTCTTTTCTATCCTGGCCGGCCTTCTTTATACGGCAGGCCCCTGGTCCCTGGCGCGGCTGGGCCTCGGCGAGATCTTTGTCCTTGTCTTTTTTGGTCCTGTCGCTGTGGCTGGAACATATTATGTGCAGGCATTGGAGTGTAATGAAGTTGTTATTGCCGCCGGGCTTTTGCCAGGGTTCATATCAACGGCGGTCATTGCCCTGAACAACCTGCGCGATATGACGACCGATGCCAGGGCCGGACGAGGAACCCTGGCCGTGCGTTTCGGCAAGGCTTTTGCGCGCATGGAATATGCCGGCTGTATCATCGCGGCTTCTTTTGTTCCGGTCCTTGTTCATTACATGGCAGGGCAAAGAGCCCTGGTCCTGATCAGTTCGCTGCCCGTCTTCCTGGCGCTCCCGCTCGTGCACACGGCGATGACCACCGAGGACGGAGCAGCGCTTAACCGGGCGCTGGCCTTAACGGGCGGGCTCCTTATCCTGCAATCATTGATGTTCTCATTCTTATGGCTTCTTTAATGGTCCAGAGCGTTCACGCGTATCATTTTCATCTGCCGCTGGCGCAGCCTTTTCTGGTGCGCGACCAGCAGATCACGAGCCGCGAAGGGATGATCATCCACGTGATCTCCGAGTGGGGGAATATGGGATACGGGGAAATGTCGCCGCTGCCCGGCGTCAGCGAGGAATCTTTCGGCAAGGCTGTCCATCAACTTGAGGTCCTTGTGAGCGAACTGAAAGATACCCGTGCGCCCATGGAGCCGCAGCTGCTTCTGGAATGGCTGTCGAACCGCATGCCGGATGATAAAGTGTGTTCGTCGGTAAAATTCGGCATGGAGTCTGCCATCATCAATATGGTCGCAGCCGCGAAAGAGACGACCGTGTACGCATTCTTTAAGCCCGAGAGATCCGGGCAGGAGGCTTTTAGCGCGGGGCTCTTGCAAGGGGCTCTTTCGGATATCAAGAGCCAGGCAAGGTTCTTTGCGTTGAAAGGTTACCGCACGTTCAATTTGAATGTCGGCAGCCGTAACATCGCCTTGGATGTCCAGAAGGTCGAGGCAGTGCGCAAGATCGTTGGCGCGAGCGCCCGCCTGAGGTTGAACGCGAACCGTTCATGGCGCCTGGACGAGGCCCTTCTTTTTGCCGAGGGCATTGGCAAGCAGTGCATCGAATATATCCAGGAGCCTTTGGGAGATCCGATGCAACTGGAAGAGTTCTTCCGCCGCACGGACATACCCGTGGCTGTTGATGAGACGCTGGCAGGAAAGCCGGCTGATGAGATCGCCGGGCGCCTGGGGATCGGTTATGCGGCCGTTCGCCCCATGATCATGGGCGGGGTCAGCGGGTACCTGCGTTTCTTGGAAGATGCCTCGCGGGCCGGACTTAAGACCGTCCTGACATCAACATTTGAATCCGGCATCGGGATGACCATGCTGGCCAATCTTGCCGCTATGACAGATACGCCGGCCGACCTAGGAACTGCCAACTGGTTCAACGAGGACCTTTTACTGCGGCCTGTGATCATTGACGCCGGGCGGATACCTGCCGATAGAATGAAGATCGACATGAAATATTTTCACAGCCAGCTTTCAGGGAAGCTGACGGCGTCCTGATGGCCCTTGTCTCTTGTCCCGCCGCGCTCAATGCGTGCCGATGCCCTCAACAAAAGGCCGTGTCATGGTCGGGGCGGTCCCTGGCGTGGGAGGCTTTCAACAATTATATCCACAGCACATCCCGTCATCTGAAAGAGATCGGATTGCGGACGAGCGAGAATGTTGTTGTTGTGCGTGAAGATACCGCATCATATATTGTCGTGCTTCTGGCGTTATGGCGCATCCGGGCGGTCGTTTGCCCCGTTGACGGGGAAGACCTGCCCGCGCAGGCCGGGGCGCTGCAGCGACTTGTTAAACCCGGGATCATTATTGGCCCGCAGCAAAGCAAAAGAACGCGATTGGCAGGGAGCCGTTGGGCGGATATTGAACACATTGTCGCTTACGGGTATAATGATCCGTTCCTCGGGAATGAAGCATTGCTTGATCCGAAGATCGATACGGACTCTTCGGCGCTGGCGCGGTTGACGTTGGAGAAAGACGCTGTTTCTGTTCGTGTTCTTTCGCATGCCCAGCTTAAGGAAGATCCTCAAGAACTCGCGGGGCTTTTTCATTCGCTGGCAACAGGCGAGCCGTTGATATTGTCATAGGAGGATCCATGTTCGTTCATCATGCCAGGATATACCTGCATCACACCGATGCGGCAGGCAGGCTGTTCTTTGCCAATCAGTTTTGCCTGGTCCACGAGGCGAAAGAGCATTTCTTTGAGACGATCGGTTTTACCATGCAGGAACTTCTCGAGCATCCGCAGGTCTCGTTCCCGCTCGTGCATGCGTCCTCTGATTTCAAGGCGCGGCTTGATACATGCGACCAGATCGATATCTCCGTCGGCATCGTCAAGATCGGGGAAACATCCGTGGTATTTGAGTCGGTCATCACAAAAGGTGGAGTGCTGGCAGGCACGGCGACAACGGTCAATGTCGCGGTCGACAGAGTGACAGGCAAGAAAGTGCCGTTGCCACAGGACTGGCGCAAGCGCTTCGCCAAGGCTCTGGGCCCGTCATTAATAAAAAGATCATAAACACGTCGGAGGTCTGTTATGTCCTATCAATTGCCTGAGTTGAAGTTCGCTTATGACGCACTGGAGCCGTATATCGACGCCAAAACGCTCGAGATCCATCACGGTAAGCACCACAGGACCTATGTGGAACGGTTCAATACCGCGATCGCCCCGAAAGCGGAACTGGCGGCAATGTCCGGTGAAGAGATCATTGCCAATATTGACAAGGTGCCCGAGGATATCCGCACGGCGGTGCGCAACAATGGCGGCGGAGCGGTCAATCATTCGTTCTACTGGTCGATCATGGCGCCCAAGGCGGGCGGCGAGGCCAAAGGCGCAGTGGGTGATGCCATCAAGGCGACCTTCGGCTCATTCGACGCGTTCAAGGCAAAGTTCACGGACGCGGCCACAACACAGTTCGGCTCCGGCTGGGCGTGGCTTGTGCTTAATAAGGAAGGCAAGCTTGAGATCATAAAGACCGCCAACCAGGATTCGCCTTTGTCCGTCGGCAAGAAGCCGCTGCTGGTGATCGATGTGTGGGAACACGCGTATTATCTGAAATACCAGAACCGCAGGCCTGAATACATCGAGGCGTTCTATCAGGTGATCAACTGGAAAAAAGTGGACGAGTTGTTCCTGATGGTGAAATAGAGCAAGAACATGAGAATTGTCACTTCTGCCCAAATGAGAAGGCTCGACGAGCGCGCCATTGTCAAATTCGGCATTCCGGCCTTATGCCTGATGGAGAATGCCGGTTGGGCAGTGGCTGATGAAGCGATCGCCATGCTTGGTCGCAAGAAGAAGGTTCTCATTCTTTGCGGCGCAGGCAATAACGGCGGCGATGGTTTTGTCGCGGCGCGGCATCTATTGAACAAAGGCCTCGCGCCGGTTGTTCTTTTCTCGGGTGATGCCGGTCGTATGAAAGAACCGGCCGCGATCAATTACGGAAGCATCCGCCGCCTCAAGATCAAGGTCCTTAAACCGACCCCGCGCGTGCTGGCCTCATTGAAGCAGTATGATCTGATCATTGACGCGTTCTA
>CAZXSE010000009.1:0-52591 GCA_964643325.1 uncultured Planctomycetales bacterium | reverse complement strand
CCCTGTTACAACGAAGCCGGCCGCCTCGACACCGCGGCTTTTACAGACTTCGCGCGCCGGCACGCGCATATCCATTTCCTGTTCGTCAATGATGGCAGCAGCGACAGCACCGCGCCGATCATCGACGATCTTGCGCGCGCCATGCCCTCTGCTATCAGCGCCCATCACCTGCCCAAGAATACGGGTAAGGCCGAAGCCGTGCGCCAGGGATTCTTGAAAGGATTTACTCTAGGGCCCGAAATAATTGGTTTTCTCGACGCTGATCTGGCCGCGCCGCTGGAAAGCATCCTGGAGCTTGAAACTTCCATGGCCCTGGAAAGAAAAGATATCGTTATGGCCGCGCGCGTGGCTCTTTTGGGAAGGAACATCGGCCGCAACCCCGTGCGCCATTACGCGGGCCGCGTGTTCGCGACCGCCGCGTCCATGATCCTGGGGCTGCGCGTCTATGATACACAATGCGGCGCAAAGCTTTTTCGTGTTACAGATCGCCTGAAAAATGTTTTTGCCGCGCCGTTCACCGTTAAGTGGATCTTTGACGTCGAGATCCTGGCGCGGTTCATGCTCACGGAAAAAAACGGCGCGCCCAGGGTCCGCGACATCTGCCTGGAATATCCGTTAAGAGAATGGATCGATAAGAAGGGCTCAAAACTGCGCTGGCAGGACTTTCTGACAAGCGGCCTCGACCTGATCAAGGTCGCGCTTGTGATGCGGCGTCAAACTCTCCCCCGTTAAGGACTTCCCGGATCAATTCTTCACGACGCGGAACATCTCACGCGGCAAGGCAAAGCCGTCAATGACCTTCTGGTTCACCCCGCCCTGTTTGGCCAGGATGACCGTATATCCGTCGACAAAGACAGGCACCCAGGCCGGGTCCTGAAGCCGGCGGATCAGGAAAGGCTGCGCCCATGTCGTCTGGTCATGCCGGTAGAAATAAATGACCTGGAACCCGTATTTCTTATCCGCCTCGGCCCAAACCTCTTCCTTCTCCTGCATCGGCCCGTAAAGCTTGCGGAAGAAATCCGGCGGATACGCCTCGGGGCGATTGTCAACGAACGGCCTTTCCTGCGGAAAAAGATAAAAGATGAAATACCCGCCGATGTCATAATTATTGAACACCGGCCCACGCAATCCACGCGTCTTGAAGAAATTCGCTGATCCCTCGATGTTCGCGGCCATGCCTCCCCAGACCTGCGGATGCGCCAGGGTCGCAAAAAGGCTTTTGCGATAGGGCTCAGGTTCGAGGGACAGGGCAAGCGACTTTGGCTTTAACGGCGAAAGATACGACTGCGGGCTGAGCGCCGCCCATGCAATAAGGCCCGCGGCCACGGCCATGATCAGGCGCATGCCATACTTCTGAAAAGATCCGGCGTACAGGCGCACCACGGCCGTCAACGAGACCGCGGCCAGCGGCACAAAGAACAGCGCGAACATTGATATCGCGCGAATGGCCTTGACTGCCATCAGGCCGAAGAACGTCAGAAGAAGCGTGTCCAGAAGCACGGCCTTCCAATTCCTTTCCTTGACGACCCGCAGCGCCCAGAGAACAACCGCGATCCCCAGCAGGATGAGCGAATATCCGTAGATCTCGTGCCCGGGGAACCGTTTCATCATGAAGAAGACGTCCTTGTTCTCGGCGAGATCATACCCGTAAGCCTTGAAGATATTGAACGGCTCGACGAGGCCCTGCCAGCCTGAAGGATTCAGGAGCGATACAAGGATGGCGGCGCCTGCAATGCCAAGCAGCGCGCGCCAACGGCCGCTGCTGCGGTCGTTAACAAATATATCGATGATAAAGAATGTCATCAGCGCAAATCCTGTAAAGAACAGGATGTGCATATTGATCCACGCCCACTGCACGGCAACGAGGGCCCAGAGCCAGCGCCATGACAGCCTGCCCGCGCGATACTCACTCAACAGCAAATACTCGACGGCCAGAAAAAGCGCCGTAAACCCCTCCGGGCGTATCTCAGTGCGGTACCCCACCGCCGGGAGGGCCAGCACGGCCATGAGCAAGACAGGCCAGAACCTTGCGGTGCGCCGGGCGATGAGCATGAACAGAAAATACGTGATCACCAGGATCGCTGTATAGAACACCGACAGCGCCAGAAAGCCGCCCCGTTCCCAGACAAGATAGAACGCGACGCCCGAGCCCCAGTGATGGCATATCGTCGGAAAATCAGGATGCGTGTACGCGTAGAAATTCGTGGCAATGATCTTGTGAAGTTTAACGAAGATCTCGCCGTTGCGTAAATGCCGGCCAAGGTCGGCGGTCACAAAGGCGATCTTTGCGGAACAATGCAGCCATGCGAGCGCGGCAAAAAGGATCAGCGCCGCGCCGCGGCCGAGGGCGGGCAGAAATGGGATCTTGAAGTCTTGTTTCATATGATGAAATAAAAAGTCGGGACGCAGGGATTCGGCGCCCTCCACTCGCCCTCGGGCTCGTTCCGGGTCGGCCATTCGCTTCGCCTCAAGGATGCTCCTATTCGTCGCATCCAGCGAAGCTCTCTTCGAATCCCTGATAACTCAAAAAAAATACATCGGGACGCAGGGATTCGAACCCTGGACCCCTTGCTCCCAAAGCAAGTGCGCTAGCCAGCTGCGCTACGTCCCGTAAATGGCGGGTTAATATATCATGAAGCGCGTGAATGCTCAACTGCCCATTTCCCGCGTCCAAGGATCATTGCGGAACATTGAAATATCCGTAACGAAGTTTCGGGAATTTCTTCTTTAACTTCTGCATGAACACACGCATGCCCATTCCCCCGCCCGCATCCGGTACTTTAAGGCTTTTGAAATATCTCTGCGGATCATAATTCAAATTACGCCACTGGATCATATCAACGCGCGTCTTGTGAATAATATCAACGAACGCCTTGAACTCATCCGGCGTATCCGTGAACCCGGGCATCACCAGATAATTGAGCGCAACGAATTTCTTATGCCGCTTGGCCGCCTTGATCGACGCCAGTACATCGGCGAACCCATACCCGCGCGGCGTGTAATAACGATGATAAAATTCCTTACGGGCACTGTTGATGCTCACACGCACACTATCAAGCCCCGCCTTACACAAGGCATCGATCCTATCAGGAAGGCTGGCGTTCGTATTCATGTGGATCGTGCCGCGCCTGGTCTTTTTACGGATGATCATGATGGCCTCGCGGATCACCGGAAAAGACAGCAGCGGCTCGCCCTCGCAACCCTGCCCGAAACTGACGATGGCCCGCGGTACGCGGCGGATATGGTCAAGCGCGACCCCTGCGATCTCATCTGCCGTCGGAACAAACGACAAACGCTCCTGCGTCGCGGCGCATGATCCTTTCGGCTGGAATGAAATGCACCCCAGGCAGGAAGCATTGCACGACGGGGATGTCGGCAGGGGCGCCTCATATTTTCCCAAAAAGAAATTAATGGCATTGGGACAGAAATTGGTCGTGGCGCAATTGGCCAGATGCCGGATCAGGCGATTGGGCGAATCCTTGTACTCTCGCATTCCCTTCTTCAGCGCAGCCTGATCAAGGCATGTGATGTCATGTACTTTGCGGCTATCGACCCGCACGGCAGGAACATACAGTTCTTCCTTATAAAAGACAACCGGCGCGTACGCGTATAACGGCAGGGTTTTGGCCTTCCTGTTCTCCTGATAAGCAACCGTAAAAGCGAGCGTATAGCCCGGCGGCAGGAAAGCCGCCACGGCCAAAAGGTCCGGACGCGTGATGAACCGGTCCGCGGCCATATCAAAAGCAACCGGATGCCTATCCGGCAAAAAGAACAGCCGGCTGCCTTCGGGCATGGGCATGAGATCTTTTCCGGAAAGAACGCGAACGGAATTGCCTGACTGCCCGCATCCGGCAAACCCGGGGACATCGAACATGTTCTGACGCGTATCGGCTGCAAGCAGCATGGGAACGGACATGGAAAATATGATACCACAGCCGCCGCAAAATACACCCTGCGGCATATCTTCCACAACATCAAGGCAACTCTTGAACAATATAAAGGAATAAGTTATCTTATGATTACTCTTATGCAGATCACCATGTCCCCACTCACAAAAAAGATAGCTCTCACCTGCGCGCTCATTCTTTTTGTATTCTCGTGCGGGCTGTTCTACATCAACAAGATCCTGTTGCCCATCCAGGCGCGGGCTTTTGCGATCAAGGCCGCCCAGGACGCGCTCAAACGCAATGTCACTTTCGACACCCTGCAATACAGCCCCTTGCGCGGCTTTGTCCTGACCGATCTCGTCATCTTTGAGCGCGATGACCCGTCGCAAGTGTTCTTCAAGGCAGATGCCGTATCAGCCCAGGTCCTTTTCCCCGCCCTGCTCCAGAAGAAACTGATCATCCCGTCGCTGCGCATCGAAGCCCCCGAGCTTGTCCTGACCCGCACCGCTCCCGATGCGTGGAACTTCAGCGACCTGATGCCCGCGGCCGGAGCCCAGGGAAAGCCGGCGCCCATAACCGTCCTGGTGAGCGGCTTTGCCGTGATCAACGGTAAATTGCATCTTAACGACGCGGCCGCCGATACCACCTTCAGCGAGATCTTCAATATCCCCATGCTCAAAGGTTCTGTCTCATGGGACCAGACGCTGGGGCTTGCCGGCGACATTGTCCTGCCGTCAACCAACGGAACGCTGAAGTTCGACACACATACCGGCATCAAGAGCGGCTCTTTCCAGGGCGCTTTCCGGATCAAGAACATCCCTGTCAGCCGTTTCCTGCGTTTCGCGCCCGCGCCTTTGCCGGTCACCATCACGAACCTTGTCGTCTCCGAGGCGGATATCACCGCCCTGGTGCAAAAGAATATCACCACCCTTGCCGGCAATATCGATCTTTTAGGGCTTGATATCACCGCCCCCGACGTGACAACCCTGCAAACAGATCTGAAGCTCACCAAGCTCGCCATCCGCGCGGATGCTGCCGGAATATCGGCCCAGGGATCTGCTCTCGCCGGAAAGACGGTCTTAAAGACCCCCGCAGGCCTCACAACGGAACTCGATACGCTGCGCACCGACGCCCTGCACATCATGTCAAAAAAGAACGTGACGACCGCGAACGCCGGGCTCGTTGACATCCAGGGCTTTTCCGCCGCGTTGGATGCGGACAAAACGCTCTCCGGCAACGTCCTGCTCAACCGCCTGCGCGCGACCGTCAGCGGGCCTGACATCCAGGCCGGCGCCAATATTGAGATCACGGATGCGAAGCTCGTCCTTCCAGACGCGACGGTAACAGCTGATATCGCCGCACCCGGAACGCAATTGAACATCAGCGCCGGCAAGATCGACGCCGCGCTGCAGGCCTCTTTCAACAAACTCACAGCCAGCGCCAAAGATCTTGCGGTGACCGGCACGCCCCGGGTCAGTGCGCGGATCACTGTTGACCCGGCTGCCAAGCCGTCATTGATCTGCTCCGGAACGATCGACCCGTCAGGGATCGTGATCAGCGGGCTTCCCGTCGTGGGCGAGATCAAGGACATCAAAGGAAGTGTCACGCTCGAGGCGGACCGCGCCTGGACCCAGGGCCTGGCCTTTAATGTGCTCGGCAGTCCGGTCACTGTCAGCGGCACACTGACAAACTTCCAGGCACCGCAGTTGTCAGCCGCGGCCAAAGCCTCCGGCGTCAACCTCGCTCTCATGGAGAAATTCCTTCCCGATGCCATCAAGGCGCGGGATGTCAAGCTCTCCGGAGCCGCTGATATTGATATGCGCTTCGACGGCATCCTTGCCAAGGCCAAAGATGCCGTGATCACAGCGACGGCCAAACTGACCGATGCCGGCATCACGGCCGCTGTGCCGGAGTTGGCGCTATCCGCCATCAACGGGACCGTTACCTACACGCCTGCCTCTCTGGCCTGGCAGGGATTGTCGCTGCGGTATCACGACAAGACCTGGTCATCCGATGGCTCTCTCGAAGACCTTGCGAACCCCGCGATCAATGCCCTCGTGAAGACCGACGGGCTCAGCGCGAACATCCAGGCCCAAAAGACAGGCGATACGGTCACCCTTGATGCGTTCTCCGGGACATGGTTCGATTCGAACTTCAATATCACGGGCAGCGTCCTGCTGTTACCGGAACAAAGCCCGGTGATCGACCTGGGCGTGGAAATAAAACTTTCCCTGCGCGATCTTCCGAACATGCTACCGCCTGCACAGGCCAAACAAGTATCCGCCCTGAAACTCGCAGGGATCGTCAAGGTCACGGCCGAGGCCAAAGGGCCCGTAGCGCCATGGCAGGAGCTCGCCTCGACAATATCCGTCGAGACGCCGGCATTTTACATGATGGGCTATCAGATCGCTGATCTGGCCGTGGAAGCCATCCAGCGCGAGGGCCGCATCGATCCTTTGACCGTTCAGGGAACACTCTATGGCGGAGCTTTCAACGCCGAAGGCGCCGTGGACCTGCGCGCCGACGGGATGCCGTTCACCGCGAACCTGAGGATAACCGACACCATCCTCGAACAGCTCAAAAAGGACACGCCGCTCAAGAACAGGCAAATGTCCGGCCTGCTTTCAGCAACGGCTGACGCCAAAGGAACGCTCAAGAATATCCGCGCCATGACCGGCAGCGCGGCCGTCAAGATCGTCAACGGCTATCTGTGGGAACTTGAGATCCTCTCGCGCGTGCTGACGATCCTCTCTTCCACATTCCAGGGCGGCGATGTCATTATTACCGACGCGGATGCCACCTTCAAGATCGCGGACCAGAAAGTCACAACGGATAACCTGACATTGCGCAGCGCGACCGTGACGCTGGTGGGCGAAGGCTGGGTGGACCTTGACCACAAGATCGAGATGAACTTCAGCCCGCGGATCGAACCCAGGACCTCGGCAGGCGCCGTCAATCCGCTGGAAGCCATCAACCCGACGGCCGGCATCGTCAACATCAGGGTCTTTAACACGCTTGAAGACCCGAAATTCGAACACAATATCTCCGCCCCGCAGATCATCAAGAAGACCCTGCAGAATACCGTCGGCTCGATCCTTCAACTGTTCAAATGATCAATGTTTCGCGGTGCGTACGAGGTAGTTCTCGAGGAGTTTGAGGAACTTCCGCAAGGCGTTCGCCCTGTGGCTGATGGTCTGCTTAACAGCCAGGTCCAGCTCGCCGAAAGTCTTATTATAGGACGGGATCAAAAAAAGCGGGTCATACCCGAAGCCGTTCGTGCCGCGGCGCGCCTCCGTGATGATGCCTTCGCAGCTGCCTTCCACAACATCCACCAAAGCGTCTTTATCCGCCAACGCGATCGCCGAGCGGTAGCGTGCCGTGCGTTCCGCGTGCGGAACATGAGAAAGTTCTTTCAGCAAAAGATCATTGTTATTCTCGTCCGTCGCCCTGGCGCCCGCGTAACGCGCCGAATAAACGCCCGGACGCCCGTGCAGGGCATCCACCTCAAGACCTGAATCCTCGCCCATGACCAGAAGCCCTGTGTGCCGCGCGATCACAACAGCCTTCTTCGCGGCGTTGGCGCGGAATGTTGCCCCATCCTCAACGATCGCCGGCATGCCCGCGTGATCCAGGAGCGACGTGACGCGAATGCCCGTCGGGGCCAGAAGGTCCGCGATCTCCCGGACCTTGCCTTTGTTCCTGGTAGCGATCAGAAGTTCTTGCATATAAGATCCGTTCTTAAGAATAATGTCCAACGCATAGGACCGTTCTCGGGACGTGCTCGCCGCTCAAGAGTTGCGGGCTTTTTCCGATGAGCATGGTAAGCCCGCAACAATTCGCGGCTACGCACGTCCCTTCGAGCGATCCTCGCGTTGGACGGGTCACTTCAACACTTTATTCTGCACCGCGAACAATTCCTTGATGCCCTTAGCGGCCAGCTTGAGCATGGCATCCATATCTTTCTTCGTGAACGCTTGACCCTCGGCCGTGCCCTGCACTTCGACAAAGTTCCCGCCACCAAGCATCACGATATTCATGTCCACATCAGCACAGGAATCCTCGCTGTAATCAAGGTCCAACAGCGCCGTGCCGTCTTTCTTCCCGACGCTGACCGCGGCCACCTGTCCTGTTAGAGGAGAAACACTGATAAGCCCAGCCTTGCGGATCTTTTTCATGGCCAGGGCTAACGCAATATATCCGCCGGTAATGGACGCGGTGCGTGTGCCGCCGTCGCCCTGAATGACATCACAGTCGATCTTGACCGTGCGCTCGCCGAGCTTCTTCATGTCAACGACCGCGCGCAGCGACCGGCCGATCAACCGCTGGATCTCCTGCGTGCGCCCCGACCCGCCGCCCTTCTCGCGGCTGATGCGCTGCGTGCAGGAGCGCGGCAGCATGCCGTATTCGGCCGTGACCCAGCCCTGCCCCTTGCCTTTAAGAAATGGCGGTACGCCTTCCTCGACGGATGCGGAACAGACGACCTGTGTGCCGCCGCAAGAGATCAGGCATGAACCTTCAGCGTGCCTGAGATAATCCTTGCGGACCGTGACCTTGCGCAAGTCCGCCGGCTTTCGTCCATCCATGCGCCTCATTATCTTTTCCCCCTGTATTCCGCTTCCACCGACGTATGGATCCCGCCGCGCGGGTTCATGGCCACCGCAACCTTCATCCAGCGGGGCTTGCAAGCCTTGACCATATCGTCCAGGAGCTTGTTCACCAGATGCTCATGGAAGATCCCCACATTGCGGTAAAAGATCGTGTACATCTTCAGAGACTTCAGCTCCAGACAAACCTTGGCGGGCCGGTAGTCCACCCTCACGACGGCAAAATCCGGCAAACCGGTCTTGGGACAGATGCAGGTGAATTCCGGGATCTCAAGATGGATCTCGTAATCCCGGTCCGCATACTGATTTTCCCACACCTCAATAGCGGGGGTCTTGAGCGCCCTGACCTTTGTTTGAAGCCCTTCATAGGAACTTTTCATCATAATATCCTCTACTTGATCTGCATGAATTTGTGGAGTTGCGGCACGATACGGACCTCGCCGAGATAGTTCAGGCAGTAATCCTGGAACTCCAGGCACTTGGCCATGATGCCGGCGTCGATCTCGAAATGATTGGGCTGCAGGAACAGCGGCATGGTCGGATCCCCCTTGGAGATCATTTCCACGGCCTTGATCATATCGTCGCGCGTCGTGCTATTGGAAACAACGATCTTGATGTAGATATCCTTGCCCCAGGCCGTGCGCAGGAACCGCACATGCTCGTCCCACAAGGAGCCCATCCCCGTCGAGCTCGGCAATTTGATGTCCATGGACACAATGTCGATATCCTCGACGATCTTTTTCAGCGCGTCCGGCAGGGACCCGTTGGTCTCCAGGAATACCTTCATCTTGTGCGCCCGCAGGATCGGCAGGAACTCCTCCAGGAATCCGACCTGCATCAGGGGCTCACCGCCGGTCAGGGCCACGGAATGCGCGCCCATGGCCATGCCTTCAATGGCGTGCCAGAGATCCTCGGGCGAATAATCGCGCACGCCCGGCGCGTGCATGTCCCGCGCCTTGCTGCTGTCGCACCAGCGGCAGCTCAAGTTGCACCCCACGAAACGGATGAATACCTGGGGCACGCCGATATATTTGCCCTCGCCCTGCACGGAACGGAACACTTCCATCACTTTGGCTTTTTTCATAGCACGGGGTCCTTGATCCCCGCATCCGCGAAACCTTTTGCCCTCAGCCGGCAGCTGTCGCACCTGTTGCACGCGCGTAGAGACCCATTGTAACACGACCATGTCTTTCCAAAGGGAACGCCGAGCGACGCCCCAAGACGGACAATGTCCGCCTTGCTCATGCGGATCAAAGGCGTCAGGATGCGCACGCGCTTTTTCTGCACGCCGGTCTTAAGCCCTTGATCGAGCGCTGCCTGAAAAGCCTTGAAGAACCCGGGGCGGCAATCCGGATACCCTGAATAATCGATCGCGTTCGCCCCGATCAGGATCACCTGCGCGCCGATCGCCTCCGCGAAAGAGGCCGCAAAACTCACAAAGATGATATTGCGCGCCGGTACATAGGTGGCCGGGATCCTGCCTTTCACGATCCCTCCCGTCGGAACATGAACAGCCTTATCGAGAAGCGCGGACCCCTTCCAGGGCATGCCGATCTTCACCAGCTCATGCGGGACCCGCGCGGCCCGCGCGATATTCAGCGCAGACCTGACCTCGCGGCGATGCCGCTGGCCATAATCAAAAATGAGCGCATGCGCGTCATAGCCCTGCCGCTGCGCCCAGTACAGGGTCGTTGCGGAATCAAGCCCGCCGGATAAAAGGACAATGGCTTTTGCGGCTTTACTCATAATAAACAACATCCGCCCGGTCAGATTCCCATACCCTGACCCGGACCATCTTCAGGGGTTTTGCTGCCGCGGCATATTCCTTATAAATGTATTTCGCCAGGTTCTCTGTCGTCGGATTGCAGCTCTTGAAAGCGTTCAACTCGTTCAGGCACGCGTGGTCAAGCCGGCCCATGATATGCTCAAGATGCGCCTTAAGCCCGACAAAATCCGCCATGACCCCGATCTTGTCGAGGCGGTTGCCCTTGACCGTCACCTCCACTTTCCAGGTATGGCCGTGCAACTTGCGGCACTTGCCGCGATACGCGCGCAGGAAATGCGCCGACGAGAATTCACCCCTGACGGTCAGTTCAAACATGATCGACCCTCCTGACATGCGGCAGGTCGTGGCCCAGGAAGCGCTTGGCCACCAGCCTGAAATGTTCCGGCTCATCCGAGACCAGGAACTCGTTCTTGGGCGCGTGCCGTCCCTGACGGGCAAGGCCCTCCTCCTGCAACAGGCGCTGGACCTCATGCGCGGTCTCGGTCGCAGAATCGACCAGGGTCACATGCTTGCCCATGACGCGCGCGAGCACAGGCTTCAGTAACGGATAATGGGTACATCCGAGGATCAGCGTATCAATCTTCGCGGCCTTGAGCGGCGCCAGATACTCCTGGGCGATCTTTTCGGTCACCTCGTGATCGAGCCAGCCCTCCTCGACAAGCGGCACGAACAGCGGGCACGCACGCGCCGTGACCTCTGCATCAGGCGCCAGCTGCAAAATGGTCTTTGTATATTTGCCGCTGTTGATCGTCGAAGGCGTGGCAATAACGCCAATGCGCCTGCCGCCTGACACCGCGACCGCCCGGCGCGACCCGGGCTCAATGACGCCCATGATCGGGACCTTGAACTCCTTGCGCAGGATGCCAAGCGCCCAGCTGGTGGACGTGTTGCAGGCAATGACAACCATCTTGACGTGATGCTTGAGCAATACCTTGACATTGTCCCGCGAAAAACTGATAACGGCCTCCCTTGACTTGGTGCCGTAAGGCACGCGCGCCGTATCACCGAAATACACGATCTGCTCGTCGGGCAACAGGCGCGTGATCTCCTGCGCGACCGTCAACCCCCCGATGCCGGAATCAAAAATACCGATAGGCCTGTCAGTTCCCTGCTGCATTCAAGCACCTCATCACGCCTTTGGCGATCGCATCAGCGATCCGCTGCCGGTACGCGCCTTCTTTTAATTGCAATGCCTCTTTCGGGTTGGAAATGAACCCGACCTCGACCAGCACCGCGGGAACGAGCGTATTGCGCAGGACAAAAAAACGCGCCGTCTTGCTCCCCCGGGACCCCCCGTCGGCCACCCTGGCCATCTCGCGGGAAACAGCCGCCGCCAGAGCCGGCGTATTCGCGACTTTGTGCGCATAAAGCATGTCCGCGACGATCTCCCTGACATCCGCGTCAGCATGCATGTTCATTTTCGAGCACATCTTTTTCACGTTCGCGTCGCGCTGGGCGTCCGCCGCATCGGCGGTATTCAACGGGCCCGCGGAATACACCTCAACCCCGTGCGCCCGGCGGCTTTTATGCGCGTTCGCGTGAATGCTGATGAAAAGATCGGTCTGCGCCTGGCTGGCGATCTCTGTCCGGCGGGCAAGGCTGATGAAATCATCCCCCGTACGCGTGAGCACGGTATCAATGCCGGCGCGCTTGAGGATGCGCACCAGGCGCGATCCGATATCAAGGACGATATCCTTTTCTTTGACGCCGCCAAACCCGATCGCGCCGGGGTCCTTGCCGCCGTGCCCGACATCGATCACGACCCTGCCGGTCCATGAACCCGCCGCGGCCGGCATATCATCGAGCGCCGGGGCGAAGACCGCCTTTTCAAAATCAGCCGGCACAATGACCGCTCCCTGGCTGCGTTTGAGCGGAGCGCTCAGGACCATCTTTGTCCCGCCCGCGACAACGATGCTGCTGCCCACCATGGCGCGGATCTTCTGCCCGCGATAATGCATGGTCACTGCCTGCGATATCCCGTCCCAGGAACAATCCGCCGCGTATTTGCCGCACAGCCCCTCCAGCGTAACGGCGCGCGGCACGCTCGCGACACGCGGCACGCTCGCGCATCCGCCGGCAAAGACCAAAACCATGATCACAACAACATAGCGCATCAAGTGCTTATTCTCCTTCTCCGGAAATAATTTCCGCGCCGCCCTCATCCGCGAGCGCCTGCGACAGGGAAACGGTCCGGGGCGTCAAAAACACGACAAACTCCTCTTTCCTGACACTCCCGTTAAGGCGGAACGCGAATCCCAGCACGGGCAGGTCCCCTAAAAGCGGGATCTTGTGCGCCGCGGATACCGTCGATGTCGTGACCATGCCGCCGATGACCGCCGTATATCCTTCATGCGCGCTGACCGTATTGCCGCGCCCCGCATCCAGGGCCGGCGCGACCGACGTGACCACTTCTCCGGTCACATCAAAAGCCGCCCTGATATTAAATGCCAGTGTCGTCCCGTCGGGCTCGCCGGCATCCGCGATGCCGGCTTCCGCGGCGCCTTCGTCCCCGGCAACAGGGTCCGCCGTGATCTCCAGCGACGGGTCATCCAGATGTACCTCAAGGCGGGCCTCTTCCTCACCGGTCATGCGCACCGCGGCCAGCGGGTATTCCTGGACCACGCCGACGGTGTCCAGCGCTTCGATGAGCGTGGCAAAATCCTCATTATCGATCATGCCGAAACTGAGCGCGCTGCCATTGTCACCGGCCGTCAACAGATCGTGCGCTTCCGAAAGGCGCATGCGCTGCGCATCCTCCAGGATCCCGTCCCAGTCAACGCCGTCCGTATGCTCGTCGTTAAGCACGATGTGAACAAGCTTCGCCTCCAGGACCATGACCCTGCCGCGCGCATCCATTGCCGCGACCGCCCTGCTGATCTTCGCCAGGCGCGCCGCCGTATCGGTAACAACAAGCGTGTTCGCGGCAGCATCCGCGCCGGCCGACCCGATGCCCTGGGTAAGCATCCGCCGAACTTCCGGCGCAAGGATTTCCGCGCGGGCGTTCTTGAGCGTCAGCGTGCGTGTCTCCGTCGGAACATCAAGTTCCGCGAGAAAGGCCTCCATCGCCCGGACCTTATCGATGGCGTCAACAAGAAAGACCGTCCGGGCGTCTTCATTGACAATGATCTTGCCCTGCGGGCCTTTGAGCTCTTCCAGGAACTTCTGCGCGTCCGACGGCGAAAGAACGTTGAGCTTGATCAGGCGGGATGCCTTGTCCTGGCCGAACGCGTGCCCGTATTTCGCGAGGAACTCATCGGCCGTCATGACGCGGATGATATTGCCCTCTTCCGCGTACGCGAGCCCATTGGATTCAAGGACGATGCGCAGCGCGTCACGCGCGCTGACATTCTTCAAGAAAACGGTCACCCGGCCCGTAATATTCTGGCCGGTAACGATGTTCAAGCCGCTTTTCTGGGCGATCGTCGCGATCGCCTCGGCCATTTCCGTATCCTTGAGGGCCAGGGAACCGATCGTGCCTTCACCCACCATGACGGACTGCGTCCCGGGCCCCCTGGGCACATAGGCCTCCTGCTGCGCCGAGGATGCGCCTGCCGGAAGAATTAGTATCAAGGTCAGGATGATGTTGCGTAACATATCAAATTTAATTTCAGGAACACCGTATTGTTATGGAATTTGAACGGACTGTCAACCTGAAACCTGTATTGTGCGCCTGCCTGCGCAGTGTCCTTATAAAAGAAAAAATCGGGTATTGTTATACCATGAAGGGCCGGCTTCTGACAACCAGCGTTTGCTGCGAATACCGCCTTCTGATACGAGAGGAAAACAGATAAAAATTTCCATATTTTTTGAACATTCTTCGTATTCTTATGTAAAAATATATTACTTTCATATCAACACCACCCAAAGAGGCCTCATGAAACGGATATCCTTCCTTGGCATTGCGTGCCTGTTAGCCCTGGCCCTGTCGACGCCCCTGTCCGCCGCTGAAAAACCACTCAAGCCTTCCAGGCCCCGCAGCACCGAACTTAAAGATATCAAAAAAGACCCTGCCGCGCTCAATATCGCCAGGCTTGCCAGTTTCCAGATGTACCGTTACGGCCGTGAAATGTACCAGCGCGGCAACTACGCGGAAGCCGTGCGCGTCTTCGCCAAGATGCTCCGCCTGGATTGCCACAACAAGGTCGCGCGGTACCAGCTCCAGAAGATCGCAGACACGGTCCCGGCCTATGCGAACCTCAAGGCCGCGCTCAAGAACAGCTCCTGCCCCGAATACGATTTTGCCAAAGAGGATTTCCTGCCCGCTTCTGTTTATTACGAGAACGATCCAGACATCGTCCTGGAGCAGCTGCTGATCTCGCACAGGCGCGAACGCCTGCTCGAAGATGAAATGAACGAAAAGGCCGGCTACTACAATGCCATGCTCCGTGAACTGGAGCTGACCATTGCCGCGCTGCTGCAAGGCCCCGCCGCAACCTCCGGCGTCCCGCAGGAAACGCTGGAACGCCTGCAGGCCGGCGGCAAAATTGCGGCCAAGGTCGAAAAAGAGATCACCCTGCTCAAGAGCCGCCTGGCGTCGCAGCAGTTGCTGCGCCAGCAGGAGGTGCAGGAGCTGCGCACCCGCCTCGCCGAAGCTGAGGCCAGGGTCGCGGATGCCGCGCTCGCACCGGAAAAGCCCCCTGCTCCGGCGGCAACAGCCCGTTCACGCGAAGCCCGCCTGCTCGAGGATGCCGTGGCCAGGGCTAAGGCTGAACTCGAGAACAAGCAAGCGGCAGTGATCCAGAAAGAAAAAGACCTCATGCCCCTGCAGGCAAAATTCGACGCGATCCAGGAGAAACTCAAGGCCATCCAGGAAGACCTTGCCCGCAAGAACGCCCGGATCCAGGAGATCCAGGCCAACCTTAACGCTATCCGGAAACCCTGATGCTTATGACAATCTTCTCACGGGCCCTGTTCTTCATGTTCTGTATCACGACGCTGGCCGCGCCGCAGGCGTCAGGCCAGGCATACCGCGGGCAGATCACCTTCCTCGAGGACCTTGCCATACGGCAATATGAGCGCGGCGACCATGCCAGCGCCGCCAGGGAATTCCAGCGGATCCTGCGCGTTGATCCCAATGATGCCGTAGCCCTGGAATATCTCAAGAAACTTGCCGTGGCGCCTGAGACCGCCGCGCCCTCCATCGACCAGGTCATCTCCGATATCGCCTTCATCAACAACGGCCTGACCGAGTACGAAAATGAGATCAACGACCTTGAATACCTGATCCGCAATCTTATTTCCGAGAATGATGCGCTCTACCAGGCGCTGTACAAACGTTCGCGCGAGGTCGTTGAAATGCGCGAACAATTATACGGAACGCCTTACGGGGAAGCCTACGCCGCCGTCTTTAAGGACATGCCCATCGACCGCGTGCCCCAGCGCCTGCATCAGGCCAATGACATCCTGCCTGAGCCGGCCATGCCGATATCCGATGCCCGTCCCGTCGAGGAATTCAACAGCCTGGTCGCGGAGATCCTCGCGCTCGAGAAAAACGCCCTGGGCAAGACC
Source organism: uncultured Planctomycetales bacterium (assembly GCA_964643325.1). Classification (GTDB taxonomy): domain Bacteria; phylum Omnitrophota; class Gorgyraeia; order Zapsychrales; family Fredricksoniimonadaceae; genus Fredricksoniimonas. The sequence continues at coordinate 36,806 of CAZXSE010000009.1, read as the reverse complement.
CTGTTCATCGAACGCTCGCAGCTCATGCCGCAATGCGATACAGCGCTGACGCTGACGCGCGACATCCTGATCGAAAGAACGCTGACAACGACCGAGAAACACGCCGCCCTGCTCGGGATCAAGGACCAGCTGTGGGACATCAATGTATCCCTCAAGAATTCACAGGCCCGTTACGCGGAAGCATTCAAGAAGCTGGAAGCCCAGTGCGCGCGCGTCAAGGCCGCCGCCGCTCAAAAAAGCGCCGCCGACACCAAGATGTTCGACGAGCTCCTGGCTGACTACGCGGCCAAGGTCAAAGAGATCGAGGTGCTCAAGGCCACGGCCCGGACCCGTGACAATGCCCTGCCCGCGTTCAAGCCGGCCCTGATCTCGGTCAATGACCAGATCCAGAGCGTTACCAGGTCCATGATCGCCCGCAACCAATTGCTGGCTGACTTAAAAACCCTCCTGTTGCAGTATAAAAAAGAGATCATCCAGAAGAACGCCACGATCCAGGAGCACGCGGCCACGATCCATGAACAGCAGCAGGATCTTGCCCTTACCCGCCGGGAACTTGATGTGATCGACGGCCAGGCAACGGACCTTGCGCGCGCCGTCGCGGATAGCGACGCCAGCCTGACCGCGATCCGGCAGGATGTCGACCGCACCCGGGGTATCATCACCGAACAAGGCAATGCGGCCGTTCATGACGCGGTCCGCCTCCGGGAAATGGAAGCCCGGACAGCCGAACTGGAGGCGCTCGCCGCCATCCAAAAGAACGCGATCACCTCTTCCAATAAGAAGATCGACCATCTCAAGGAAAAAGCCGCGGAACTTGTCACGGAACTCGGCCTGAAAGAAGAAGCCTTGAGCGCGCCTGCCCTGGTCGCGCAAAAGAAAAAGATCGAATACCTTAACAAAGAGGTGGTTGCCAGAGATGCCGCCATCCAGAGCATCCAGGCGGAAAAGATCGCGGCCATCCAGAAGACCCGCGATGAGAACAAAGCCGCTCTCGCCGCCAAGGAGGACGCCATCAGGAAACTGCGTGACGATGACGCCCGCCTGCGCCAGACCATGCTTGAAATGGCCCAGGAGATCACGGCAAAATCCGAAGCGCTCCAGGATGCCGCGACCGCGGTCAAAGACCTTTCGCAAAAAGTCGCCATCAAGGACGAGCGCATCCTGGATGTTTCCGAGGAGCTTGCCCTCCTGCAGCAGGCCGGGCGCACCTTGCATCCGCCTCTCGAGGGAGAACGGGCCCAGGATGAGGATGCCATCAGCGACCTTGAAGCCCGCTTGCGGGCGTCCGACGCTAAATTGACCGCCGCGGAAACAAGCCTTGTCCGCGCTGCATCAGAACTCGCCAGCCTCAAGGAACGGCTCGCATCCCGCAATGCCCAGGCTGCGCCTGCCGCAAGTACGGCTCAGCCGGCTGCTGACGCGGCCGCAACGCGCGAACTGGCCATCCTCCAGAAAAAACTCGACGATGCCCGCAGCGAAACAAAACTGCTCAAAGACGACAAGAAAGAATTGATGGCACAGATCATGAAACTCTCCTCAACAGCGCCGGTGCCGGAAATGCCGCAGCCCGCCGCGGTTGCCACCGATGAGATCCGCGCGCTGTCGCTGGATATCAAGGAGAAAGACTCTGCGATCATGCGGCTTCAGGGCGAACTGGTGGCCGCGCAAAAAGCTCTCCGGGAGAACCAGGCCATGGCCCAGGCTTCGGGCGAAGCACGCTCGCAGGAGGAGATCAAACAGGAAGCTGTTGCCAAGCTCATCAATGAGCGCGACGACAAGATCGCCGCGCTTTCCGCCCAACTCTACGCCCTCGAACAGGACCGCACAGCCGCCAGAAAAGCCCAGGATGAGCTCGGCGCGGCTCTTGCGGCGCGCGCTACGGCGGAGATCGCGCTCAGCTTCACGGAAGAGGAGATCGCCCTGCTGCAGAAAAAGATACAGGACCTGCAGCTGCGGCTTGAGAGCGCGGCGAAACCGGATATCACCCAGCCCTGACAAGCTCTCGCAGGAACCTGGACTTCCAGAGGCCTTCCGCCCATTCTCCGTCGGCGGTGGAATCCCATACAATGCCGCCGCCCACTCCCATTTCGCCGCGGCCGTCCCGCAAGAGGGCCGTCCTGATCGGCACATTGAAAAAAAGGTCTTTCTCCGGCGTGATCCATCCGATCGCGCCCGTATAGATGTGCCGCGGCTCGCCTTCCAGCGCGCGGATGATGCCCATGGCCTCGACCTTGGGCGCGCCCGTTACCGATCCCGACGGAAAGATAGCCCTGAAAAGATCGTATAGCAGAATATCCCGAGGCACCTGAGCGCAGACCGTCGACGTCATCTGAAAGATCGTCCGGTAGCGCACCACCTCGAACAGCCGCGGCGCATGCACCTGCGTGCCGACGCGCCCAAGGTCATTGCGCAACAGGTCCGCGATCATCACATTCTCGGCGCGGTTCTTGCAGTCCCTGTGCAAGCGCCACGCGCCGAGCGCACCCTCCCATCCTCCGCGCGGCCACGATCCTTTCATGGGTTTGGTAACAACCTGCGCGCCATCCTTTTTAATGAACATCTCGGGCGAAAGCGACGCTATGCAAAACTCATCCGTCTCCAGGAATGCCGGATACGGTACCGCCTGGTACTGCAGCAACGCGCGGTAAAAGGCCGGCGCGCTTCCCTGGAAATTGAATAATTGCTTGAGGCAATACGTGATCTGGTACACATCCCCGTCACGGATATGATCATGGATACGGGCAATATTTTGCGTGTAATCATCCCGAGTAATGTTAGAAAAAAGGCCGCTAACAACAAAAGGGGCTTGCTCTATCCGCGGCCTGTGCTGCGCAGGCGTATCATAGATGCCCATGTAAAACAGGGGAAATCCGTCGGTGTGTAAATGCCGCAGCGCGGGTTCAAAGGCATAGCCCGCCTCATAAGACAAGAATCCCGCCGCGTAATACCCGCCTGCCAGGGCGTGCTCAAGCTCATCAAAACACGCCTTCAGGCCATCCGGATGCATGCAACGGATAACGCGCTTGGGACGCGCGAACACTAACGGTTTATTCTCAAACTCGAAAAGAATGCGCATGAAACACCCCTGGCATAAGGCCTGGGTGTCCGGCGAAGGCGGGACTATGACATGGCCTGATAAAAAATACTGTTTATTTCCCGATACAAAACTTCGAAAATATCTGCTCAAGGACATCATCATCCACATGACGGCCTGTGATCACATCAAGTTCGTTCACGGCCAGCTTGATATCCTCGGCCGCGAACTCGATCGACGAACGCGCCTCAACGACCTTCTGTGCCTGTGACAAGGCCTTCTCAGCCCGACGCAAAGCCTCGACATGGCGTATATCATTAAGGATGATGCCGCGGCCGTCAAGCCCCTGCCCGCCGAGCGCCATCTTCAGCATGGCCTGGCGCAACTCATCTATCCCTTGCCCGGTCTTTGCTGAGACGCGCACCGCATCCCCGGCCGGAAATTCATTACCCGCGGCGGGAAGGTCCGCTTTATTAAACACACAGATCATGCGCGCGTGCCGCACCTCGGCCAGGAGCGCGCGATCCTCGTCGTCAAGAGCCCGGCTCTGGTCAAGTGTCAGCAGGACAATGTCAGCTCCCGCGATCGCTATGCGTGAGCGGCGCACCGCCTCTTCCTCGATCGCGTCGCGCGGGACCAGGATCCCGGCCGTATCCGTCAGATCGAACGGCACACCGTTGATATCAACCACCCCCTCCAGCGTGTCGCGCGTTGTTCCCGCCACATCCGTCACGATCGCGCGCGGCGCGCAAAGCAAGGCGTTAAGCAGCGAGGACTTCCCGACGTTCGGCTTGCCGCAAATAACAGCCTTCACGCCTTCCTTAAGAGCGCGCCCTTTCCCGGCGGTGGCCAAAAGCGCCACGATACCCGCGCGCACGCGGCCAATATCCGCAGCCAAAGCATTATTCTGCCCCGCCTCCGTATCATCCTCGGGAAAATTAAGCACGGCCTCGATCCCGGCGAGAACGGCGGTCAAGGCGTCCCGAAGCCTGTAAAGTTCCGCCGACAATTCGCCTTTGAGCTGATGCTCGCCGGCGCGCAATGCCGCGGCAGTCCTGGCATTGACGATATCAAGGACCGCCTCGGCCTGCGCCAGGTCGATGCGGCCGTTAAGGAATGCCCGCTGGGTGAACTCACCCGGGCGCGCCAGACGCGCGCCCTGCTCCAGGCAGCGCTCCAGGACCGCGCGCACGCCCCGCGCTCCGCCATGACAGCTGATCTCAACAACATCTTCACATGTATAACTCCGCGGCGCGCGCATAACAGTAACAAGCGCTTCATCGAGGACATCGCCGGAGAGTGCCTTGACCCAACCGTAATGCGCGCTAAAGCCCGGCCATGCCGACGGCTTATCGCCTTTCCTCGACACAAAGACCGCATCAAGAACAGCGAACGCATCCTGGCCGCTCACGCGCACGATCCCCACCCCGCCGGTGCCGGCAGGCGTAATGATCGCCGCAATGGTATCTTCACAACCTTTGTACATGAACTCACCTATGCTTTATTGACCTGGGCGCATACAAATATCGAGCCGGTCACCAGAATGATGCCGTCATCTCCGGCAAGATCCCTGGCCCCGGCCATGGCTTGAGCAACATCCTCTGTCACATGACAGGGCGCTTTCACCAACGATGCCCGGCCCGCAAGGTCCAGCGCGCGCGGCGTATCCGCCCGTGTAAAGATCATGGACCCTGTTACCGGCTCCAGCGCGCGGATCACGGCATCAGGGTCTTTGTCCGAACTCATGCCCAACACAACAACAGCCTTACGTCCGGGATAAGCCGCCTCGAATGCGGCGGCCAACACGGCCGCGGACTCCGCGGTATGCGCACAGTCCAGGATCACGACGGGTGCCGAAGAGATCTTCTCGAACCGCGCCGGCCAACGGACATCCGCGATACCCTGACGAACGCTCTCTTCCGTCAACAGAAAGCCGTACATCTCAAGTTCTTCGGCCATGCCAATGGCCAGAGCCGCGTTCCATGCCTGGTGGCTGCCTGTTAGCGGCGAAAAAAGATCTTTATAGGCGCGGCGGCCATGGACCTCAAAAGTCACTCCCTCGGCGCGCACCTGGTGGACCCTGACCGGCATATCCTCCCCGATCAGCGTCGGCCTGATCCCAAACTCCGCGCAACGCGCCATCAGCACGGTCTGCGCTTCGGGCCCCTGGGGCGCAACTACCACGCGCTGCTGCGATGAGCGGATAATACCCGCTTTCTCGCCGGCGATATCAGCAAGGCCATGGCCCAGGATATCCATATGATCGAACCCGACGGGCGCAATGCCGCACACCTGGGTCTCAAAAACATTTGTCGCATCCAGCCGTCCGCCAAGCCCTGTTTCCAGCACAGCAACCTGCACCTTTTGCGACGCAAAATACGCGGCCGCAAGCACGGTCATCAATTCAAAGAATGTGATCACGGCCCCGTCGGCGCGCAGCTTTTCAATGGCATCATGATGATATTCCAGGAGAGCGGACAGCTCATCCCACAAAATGCCATCTTCGCGGGACAGGCCCGCGCCGGCACGCCTGCTATCCAGCACGCGGATGCGCTCGCACAAAGAATGCACATGCGGCGATGTGTAAAGCCCGACGCGATAACCGCCGGCGCGCAGGATCGACGCGAGGAACGCGCAAGTCGAACCTTTGCCTTTGGTGCCCGCCACATGGGCCAGGCGCAAATTACCGTCGGGATATCCGAACGCCTCGAGCAGGCGGCGAACGCCGTCGAGCGCAAAGGACGCGCCCCTGGCCTGGTGCAGCGCAGGCTCCCAATTCAGGAATGTATTGAGGTAGGTGTCAGCGGCAAACACCGGCATGCGCCTTTAATGGCGAAAATGCCGGATGCCTGTAAAGACCATGACCATCTTGCGCTTGTCGGCTTCCTTGATGACTTCCGCGTCGGCGATGGACCCGCCGGTCTGGATGATGGCCTTGACCCCCGCTTTCGCGGCAATGGTCACGGTGTCGGCCTTAGGAAGGAACGCGTCGGAAGCAAGCATGCTGCCTTTGGCGGCCTTGCCCGCCTTGCGGATCGCGTTGAACGCGCTGTCAACGCGCGAGGTCTGCCCCACGCCCAGGCCAACGGTCTTTGTCCCCTGAGTGAGGACGATCGCGTTGGACTTGACGGATTTCACGACCTGCCAGCCGAACATCATGGACGCGATCTGGGCCTTGGTCGGTCTCTTCTTGGAAACAACTTTGAGTTCGTCGGACTTAAGGGCGCGCATATCCGCCTCCTGGACCAGCATCCCGCCAGGGACCTTCTTGAAGTCGTAAGTATCTTTCTGGAAGTCTTCCGGGGCGAGCGTCATCAGGCGCACATTCTTCTTTTGCGTCAGGATGGCCAGCGCGTCTTTCTGAAAATCCGGCGCGATCACGCATTCCATGAAACCGCTCGCGGCAATGGCTTGCGCGGTCTTGACATCAACGCAGCGGTTCAGGCCAATGATCCCGCCGAACGCGGAGAGCGCGTCGCAAGCATGAGCGCTCTTGTAGGCCTTGACCAGTTCCTTGTCGGTCGCCACACCCGCCGGATTATTATGCTTGATCACGACCGCGGCCGGCGCGTCGAACCCGTACGCGATATCCACGGCCGCAAAAAGGTCCATGATGTTATTGAACGAAAGTTCCTTACCGTGCAGCTGCTTCATCTTGGCCAGGCCCGACACGGCGCCGGCGTCGCGATAGAAAGCCCCCGCCTGATGCGGGTTCTCGCCGTAACGCACCTCCTGCGCTTTCGTGAAATTCAGCGTCAGCTCCTGCGGCAGGCGGGTGAACGCTTCCGACGAGAAGCGCTTATTCAGATAGGCCGCGATGGTCCTGTCGTAATTGAAGGTGCGCTCAAAGACCTCAGCCGCCAGCGTAAAAAGAATGCGATCGGAAAGCATGCCGCTGTTGGCCTGCATTTCCGCCAGCACTTCCTTGTAACGCGCCGGCGCACAGATCACGGCCACGCTCTTGTAGTTCTTGGCCGCGGAACGCAGCATCGAGGGGCCACCGATATCAATGTTCTCGATGACCTCCTCGAGCGATACGTTCTTTTTCGCGGATACTTTCTCGAAAGGATAGAGATTTACCACGACCATGTCGATCAGGCCGATCCCGTGCGCGGCGATCTGCTTCATGTGGTCCGGATTGTCCCGGACGGCCAGGAGCCCCCCGTGGATCTTCGGATGCAGGGTCTTGACGCGGCCATCGAGCATTTCAGGGAATCCCGTGTAATCCGAAACTTCCTGGACCGGGATCCCGGCCTCGCGCAGCATCTTCGCGGTCCCGCCCGTCGAGAGCATCTCAACGCCCAACGCATGCAGCCCTTTGGCGAATTCCAGAAGCCCTGTCTTGTCCGATACGCTGATGAGCGCGCGCTTGACCTTGATCATAAACCCTCTTTATCCTGAAGATTAGAAAGCCCTCTTGCCCTTGCCCTTCTTGCGCTTGCGCTCGGAGGGTTTCGCGTAAAAACGGCGCTCTTTCAGCTCAATGAGAAAGCCGTCGCGCTGGCACTGCTTCTTGAACTGGCGCAACGCCTTCTCGAAGCTGTTCTTGTCGTTGACTTTTACTTCGACCATGTATGATTCACCCGCCCTTCACACGTAATAAGAATTAGTGCTGATTAAAAGATTTACCGGTATTCTCTAAAAAATAAGCGGGTTATATTATCACAAGCGGTCCAGAGCGTCAATTCTTCGATTCAGCAGGGAGGGCAGGAGCTCCCTGCTGAACCCAAGGGATCAGCGATACGTGCCCACCCCTCTGTGCTCACAAAGCCCTTTGACCGGGCATCCGGTACATTTGGGCGATACCGGTCGGCAAACATTCTGCCCCCACAGGACCAGCAGCCAGTTGATATCCTTCCAGCAGGAACGCGGCAATTTGCCGCGCAAGGCCGCCTCAGTCGCCTCGGGTGTCAGGGTCGTCACATATCCCAGGCGGTTAGTGATGCGATGCACGTGTGTGTCCACGCAGATCCCGGGCTTGCCAAAACCTTCGACCAGAACAAGGTTCGCGGTCTTGGGCCCAACCCCTTTCAGGGCCCGCAATCCTTCCATCGTATCCGGCACCCTTCCCTTATATTGCCTGATGAGGACCGCGCTGATATCAAGGATGCGCGAAGCTTTGGTGCGATAGAACCCAACGGGATAGATCGCTCGTTCGATCGCGCGGCGTGAAAGCGTGACCATTTTTTCCGGCGTATCCGCCAACTTAAAAAGCCGCTGTGACGCGGGCAATGTTGTTTCATCCTTGGTACGCAAACTGAGCAGGCACGAGACCAGCACGCGATACGGGCTGTGCCATTTCTTGCCGACGAGGGTGACCGACGGGTCCGGCAGATCACGTACCGCAGTTCGCAAGCGCTTAAGAACTTTTATAATATCCGCATTGGTCATGGCGCTACGCCCTGTTTGCGTAAATGGATCATCAGCACCGTCATGGCCGCGGGCGTTACGCCCGAGATCCGGTGCGCCTGCCCGAGCGTCGCGGGCCGCACGCGCCTGAGCTTCTCGCGCACCTCATGCGATATCCCGGACACCGCCGCATAATCAAACCCCTCGGGAATGGCGATGCGCTCCAGGTGCCGGAATTTCTCAACATCCTTTTTCTGCCGCGCAATGAACCCTTCGTACTTCACATCATATTCAACGCGCGCGGCCACAGCCGCATCCGCCGCAGCCAGCTCCTCATCGAACGCCGCGACCTGCGCATAGGACATCTGCGGGCGCTTGAGGATGTCGTAAAGCGCGGCGCGCTGCTGCAGCGGGGCTGATCCCGACGATGCCAGGGCCGCGTCCATCTGTTGCGGCACGACCGACACTTCCCTGAGCCGTGCCTGCAATCGCCTGACCTTTTCATATTTCTGATCGATCGCTGCCATTTCCGCGTCCGTGATCAACCCGAAACGATGGCCGTAACGCGCCAGACGCTCGTCGGTATTATCTTCCCGGACGATCAGCCGGTATTCCACGCGCGAGGTGAACATGCGATAAGGCTCGTTCGTGCCTTTCGTGATCAGATCATCAATGAGCACGCCCGCATACGCCTCTTCCCGTCCCAGAACGAACGGTTCTTCACCTTTGACGCAGCGCGCCGCATTGATCCCCGCGACCATCCCCTGCGCGGCCGCCTCCTCATAACCTGTCGTGCCATTGATCTGCCCTGCCATGAAAAGGCCCGCAATGCGCTTGGACTCAAGCGTGTGCTTCAATTCCTCGGCGTAAATAACGCCGTGCTCGATCGAATATCCGTAATTCAGGAACGCGGCCTTCTCCAGGCCCGGGATCGTACGGATGAACTCTTCCTGCACCCGCTCCGGAAGCCCCGTGGAAACACCGTTGGGATACACCACCGGCGTATCGATCCCATCGGGCTCCAGAAAGACCGGATGGCTTTCCTTGCCCGCGAACTTCTTGAGCTTATCCTCGATAGAGGGGCAATACCGGACACCCGTCGCGTCGATCTGCCCCGAATACATGGGTGACAGATGAAAATTGTTGCTGATGATCTCGTGGGTGCGCGCGGTGGTCTGTGTCAGCCAGCACGGCAACAGCGGCTGCTCCGGCGGGATGCCCGGCGTACGGAACGAAAATGGGACAGGCGGATCATCCGAATGCTGGGGCTTAAGCCGCGCATAGTCAATGGTTCGGCCGTCAAGCCGCGGCGGCGTGCCGGTCTTAAAATTACGCAGGACAAATCCCAGCTCCTGCAAATTCGTTGCCAGCGCAAGCGATGCCTTCTCACCAATACGCCCGCCGGGGATGATCTTCGGGCCCAGGTGCATGCGCCCGTTAAGGAATGTTCCGGCCGTGATGATAACAGATGGCGCCGTGAACACAATTCCGTCGGCAGCTTTCACCCCGCTCACGCGGCCATGCGCCACAAGGACTTCGACGGCCTCGCCCGCGTAAAAGGTCAGTCCCGCCTGGCCACGGACAACATCCTGCATGTGCGCCCGGTACCGCGCGCGATCGGCCTGCGCGCGCGACGAGCGCACGGCCCTGCCTTTGGAAGTGTTCAACTGCCGGAACTGGATCCCCGTACGGTCAGCAACCAGGCCCATGGCCCCTCCCAAAAGATCCACCTCCCGCACCAGCTGCCCTTTGCCAACCCCGCCGATGGCGGGATTGCAGCTCATCTGCCCGATGGTATCGAAGGAATAATTGATCATGAGCGTAGGCACGCCCATGCGCGCAGGGACCAAAGCGGCCTCTATGCCGGCATGCCCCGCGCCGATGACGATACAGCCGAATGTTTGCATAAAGAAAGGTTTTTTACACCGCGGCCGGCGCCATGCAGGAATCGCGCACCACAAGCTCGGGGTCGAGCAGGGTCTTGACCTTCTGTTCGCGCTTGCCGGCGATCATTTCATGCAGCAGGCGGACGCTTTTCTCCGCCATTTCGAAGATCGGCTGGCGCACCGTCGTCAGGGCCACGGGCCCGTAGATCGCCTGCGGATTATCGTCAAAGCCCATGATGGAAACATCTTCGGGAACACGGATGCCCATCTCGTACGCCACAGCGATCGCCTCAAGCGCCATGTCATCGCTCTGCGCGAAGATCGCCGTCGGACGGCGGCCGGGCTCCATGGAAAAGAAATATTCCGCGGCCTGACGCGCGCTGCGGCGGGAATAGTCGCCCCGGAAAACATATTCCTTCGGGATCTCGATCTTCGCCTCGTCAAGCCCCTTCATGAACCCGTCAAAGCGGTCGAACCCCGCCTGCGTGCGCAGATTTCCCGTGACCGTCGCGATCCGCGTATGGCCCAGGCCGGCCAGGTATTTCGCGGCCGCGATCCCGCCTTTGGTATTGTTGATCGCGATATAGCCGACATCCACATCCTGAACGACATTGTTGATGACCAGGCACGGCACATGCTCATCCAGCGCCTGCTGGACCTGCTTGCGGTTCTCGATGATATCGGCAAAGATGATCCCGCCCAGATAGCTGGCCGTCAGCGGATTATTCCCGTCGGTGATGTGGAACACCATGTCCAGCTTGAGGATCTCGCAGGCATGGCCCACGCCGCGGATGATCTCGATCGCGAAGAATGAATGGAAAACACCCGGATATCCCGGCATCACCAGCCCGATCATGTTGTTCTCGCCGCTGGCAAGGCGCTGGGCGCTGATATTAGGCCGGTACCTCAGCTGGGCGATGGCCTCTTCGACTTTTTTGATATTACGGGCATTGACCGTGGGGAGCTTGTTGATGACGCGCGAAACAGTAGTGATCGAAACTTTCGCCAGGCGGGCTACGTCTTTGATGCTGACGCGATTGGAGGACATAATGTGCCGCACCGCTTCATTTGATGGTATCGCCAATGGAAAGCGGCACGGTCTTCTGCTTGATATCGGCGGCAGAAATATCCTGCCGCACCTGAATGATCTCGACCATGCCGATCTGCTTGCCGTTATGATAGACCTTGAACGTATCACCGGCCTGGACCCCGGCCTGCTCGCCGATATCGACGATCACGAAATTATTCTCTTCATTGACGCTAAGGATGCCGCCCTGCAGCTTGCGGGCTTTGGCGCTCTTGGCCGCTTTCGCCGGCGCCTTCACGCACGCCTTATCCTTCGACGGCTCTTCGACCTCAGCCTTCACATCGCCGCCCTTCTTGGCCTTGACCACGATCGGGGCAAGCTCAACCTCGCCATTACCGGTCGTCTTGGCCTGGAAGCGCGTATCAATGTCTTTCTTGATCTGCCACATCTCATCGATGCGGTTCTGGATGATCCCTTCGGTCTCGGCGAGCTTCTTCTCGATGGCGCCCTTCTCTTCGGTCAGGTTCGAAATGCTTCTTTCCAGCGAAACTTTGGTCGTCGTCAACTGCTTGATATCAAGCCGCAGCTGCTGGTTCTCCGCAAGCAGCTGGTCCGCGCGGTCCTGCGAAACTTTCTGCTCATTACGGGCGCGCGCCAGCTCGACGGAAATATTATCGGCCAAGTCTTCGCCGTACTTGATCTTGCGGATGATGGCTTCTTTCTCGTTCTTGATGCGGCCAAGCTCGACCTCAAGGTCGGAATTATTCTTTTTGTATTCCGCGATCACCAGCCCCGTCCTGTTAAGCTCCGCCTTGATCTTTTTCAGTTCGATCTCCAGCGCAGCCTTGTCCCGGATCACGCTCGCCCAGTAATTCTCGTTCTCCCGACCGACGGCGGAAGGCAGCGATGATGTCGCGGCAGCCGCAAAAACATCATTCATGGCCTGTGCCGGCGTCACACCCTGCTCCGCACCGGGCTCCGTTGCCCCGGCGGCCGGCAGCACCTCGACCGGCTTGTCGCGGTAAACGATCTTCTCGACGATCTTTTCAGGAATGGGCCTGTTCTTCAACTGCGTGACCTGACTGATCAGATCATCCCTTTCACTGCGGAGATTGTTCAGCTTCGCATCAAGTTCACCGCGCTCCTGCTTGACCTTGTCCAGGTCCTTGCTCAAACGCTCGGCCTCGCGCTGCGCGGCTTCGGCCTTCTGAACGGCCGTTGTCCTCTCGCTGACGCTCTGGTCCAGGTCCTGGCGCATCTTGACGGAAGCGTCGGTCAGTTCCTTCAGTTTTTTCTGGGTCTCGCGATCCTTGGTCTCGTATTCCGACACCCTGCCTGATAACATGGCGGCCTGTTGTTCGGCGCCCTGTTTCTGCAGGTAGAACACGACAGCAAAAGCAACGCTCAATACGACGAGAACGCCGAGGATCAGAATGCTCTGTTTGATTTTTTTGTCCATGAAAACTCCAGATGTCTCTGAACGGGGAAACTACCTTAGAACACTTGAAATATTATCAAAGGAAAGAGGTGTACTCAAGAAGAAAAATGTTTTTTTATTATAATAGGGCGGATCACTCGAAGCGGATGTTATCCAGATAGAACGTACAGTGGTGCAGATTGGAATCAACATTGGCGATCCAGGCAAAGCCGCCGCTGATATAGGACAGGTCCTTGCCGCGAAGGTCGATCGTGTATTCTTTCCATTCCTTGGTCAGGATCACGGGGCCTATGCCGGCCGTATCACTATCAGGATAGATCTGCCCGGCGCCCATGCCGCCGATATGGAATTCCTCGATCCGCTCGCCGCCCAGTTCGCCCTTGGCCCAGAACACCAGTTTGGTGGCGCCTGTCAGGTCATAACCGCCCTTGCGCGAGCCCCAGTTGTCCGGCGGGTTCTGCCAGTAAACACCAGCCCACTTGCGGCCTTCACGGGAACAGATCACATCATAGATCACGCGCATGCATGTCTTGCCATCCTTGACATCGTACTGCCAGCCGTCATCCACGCTGATACACTCGCCGGTCGGCATATATCCCGACGGAGTAAAACGGTTGCGCGATCCTTTGTCCTGGTAAACGTAAAAAGGCTGGAAGGCTGCCCCGCCGTCTTGCGGCTGGACCTGATGCGACGCGGCCACGCTGACCGGCGCAGCCGCTTTCACTGCCGTGCCCGGCGTGCTGTCCGAGCACGCCAAGGCACTGGCAGCGAGCGCTGCGATACTGAACAGGTAAAGATACAGCCTGTGCATTGACTTACTGCTTAACTTCTTCGGCCGTCGGGATATCGATCTCGATCAGCTTCTGCTGCGCGGCTTCCGCGGGCTTCCAGAACCAGCCGTTGGTGTCCCAGCACTGCGCGTACAGGTAATCGCTGAGGACCTTCTCGTACGCGGCTTTCGCTTCATCTTTCTTCCCGGCGATGCGATACGCTTCGCCCAGGATGAACATGCCCGTACCCGCGTCATTGAGGGCCCAGAACGAATGGATCTTCTCCGGGGATTCCCACGCATATTCCTTCATCGTGGTCTGCATCTTGCGCGCGGTCTCTCCGTAAAGCGCCTGCATCTTGTCGTTATAAGCAATGACTTCCTCAAGGTTCGGCTTAGCCAGCGACGCCCACATCCGCGACACAAGCGTGGCCGAGGTCATATTGCCGAAATCAAGGTCAAGGCCCTTTGCCATCATCTCCAGCTTGTCCTTGGCCCCATCCGCCGGCTTCCAGAACGTTTTGCTGTTAGGATCATACGCCTGACCGAACGCGAACTCATTGACAACGCGCTCGAACGCGGCCTTGGCTTTGTCCAGCTGCTTGGCCTGACGATACGCCTCGCCCTGGATATAAAGGCATGTGGCCACATCATTTAAGGCCCACTGTGAAAAGATCTTCTGCGGATCGCCGGTGATCGGCTCCGTGAGAGCGGCCTGCATCTTGACGGCTTCGCCGGCATAAAGTTCAAGGCATTTGTTCGTGTAGATCAGAACGCCATCAAGGTTCTTTTCTGCAAGCGCCTGCCAGGCCTTGGTGGCGAGCGTCACGGATTTGTAATCCCCGAAATTGGGAGCAGCCGCAGGACCCTGTGCCTGAGCAAAGCCGGCCCCTGAGCATGCCAACAACATTGCACAAATAATAACTCCTACCTTTTTCATTCCGCTACCTCCTGTTTTGTTGAATTTTTCTCTGAACATGTCTTGTTTGTCATACTCTCAAAACATAGTGATAATTATGACATACTCTGTCATTTTTTGCCAATATATTAATCTTTGTGCATATTCCAGAGCTCTTTATAAGTAGAATATGCCTTGCGCGGCTGGCGCATGAGCGGGCTCTGCGAACCATCCCCCTGACCCATCAAGCCGAACCATTCCTCAAAATAATACCCGCCCGCGAAAGGCCCGATCACATCCGCCTTGGTGTCGTGCTTGGCGGGTTCATAGTTCTTCCACCACTCATCCAGCCACTCGAACGCCACGCCACCGATCGCGTTGCCCACGCCATCCGCATGGCCCGCGGAATTCGCCACGATGTCAAGCCAGCTGCCGCGATGGTAAAGGGCCTGCGCCTCCTCAGCCTCTTCAAGGCTCGCGAATTTGGAATACGCCGGTGCGCCGTATTCGGTAATGAACGCGGGCCTGTCAGCCCCTTCGCTCACCTCGTCCCAGAACGACCCGAACCCGTAATCGCCGCGATAGACATTGCCGCCGTAAGCATCGATCTCCGGCGCCAGCGCGCCCATCTTGTCCACGAAAAGCACATCGCCGTTGCACAGGGCCACCGGATGATCAGGGTCGATCTCCTTGATCCTGGCGGCGACCTGATTCACAAATTTGAAATACGCTTCGGGCTTCTTATCCGCATTCGAAGCAACGCCGTAATTATTCTCGTTGCCCAACAGCCACATCAGCACGAACGGCTCATCCTTGTTCTCCCGCACAAAATCCTCGACGGTCTTCATCATGGCCGCCAGATGCGCCGGATTCTCGTAATCCGTGCCTGTCACCCAGTCCGCGCCGGATCCGAGCGAATACTTGCCCACGAAATCCCCCATCAGGACCATGATCCCGTATTCCTTGTACAAGGCGCGCAGCAGTTCCTTGTTGATCGGATTGCTGTTGTGATAGATGCGGACCGTGTTGACCCCCATGTCCTTCATCAGTTTGAAATCACCGACATTGGGCTCGTCGGGGTCCTGCACATTATTGCGATTGGCATCGACCCATGCCTTGTGCATGCTGTCGTCCTTCTGGTCCAGCCAGTTCTCAAGCGTGCCCTTGTCCGGCGTCTGCCCGATCTTGGTCGGCGCGTAGGTCAGGCCCTTGATCATGAAAGGCTTGCCATTGACGAACATTTTCCAGTGGCCGTTGGCATACTGCACCAGGGATGTCTTCTTGCCGCCGAGGCGTCTTTTGATCGCGCCAAGCTTCACCTTAGCCTGACCCGGCCGCTGTCCCCATCCTAATTTCGTCACAACACCCGGATCAATAATGAAGACATCATTGGCCAGGTCCTTGTCCGCGCCATTGACGACCTGGATCCTGCCACCCTTGTACTGCAGGCCCGCCTCGGGATGCAGGCGGATGATGTTCTTGATCTTCGCGACCGCTGCCTGCGCCGGATACCACGGCGTCTGCCAATAGGTCATGCCGAACGCCCTCGGGAAATGAACGGCCGCCGCGTGATAGGCCTTGACCGCCTCGACGTACATGCCGGCTCTCTCGAGAATAAGCCCCGTATAAAAAAGTTTAACTCCCGGGCTTTCCTGCGCCGTGGCCCATTTATAGAACGCGGCCTCAAGGTCGCGTGTGTTGACAAAATCCCAGTGCGTCCCGTTGAGCCGGCCTTCCTTGTAGATCTCGCGATAGCGGGGATCTTTAAGGACATCGCTGGTGTTCGGATAGATCCCCTCACCCGCGGCCGCGGCCAGCACCGTCGGATTGCCCATCTGGTAATGATAATCTTTCGTCCCCACGCCGGTGAAAGTCCCGTAGCGGGCGTAATCAATGACCGCGTCCTTGCCCGGGAATGCCGGGGCGGGCTTGGTCAGCACGGCGTTGCGCGCCGCCTCTTCCCGCTGCTCGGCCACGCCGGTCAGTTGGTCCATGATGATCCGGCTTTTTTCCGCGATCGACCAGTAACCGCCGCGGCTCGCGTCCCAGGATTGCGCGTAAGGGTACTGGCGGATGATGTCCTCGGCGAGCGCGACAGCCTCATCGGTCTTGCCCTGGATCCGCAAGCTTTCCAGGCGCACGAAATACACCGTGGCCACATCGTTCATGACCTTATAGGCGTCCACCTTATCGCGCGTCGGCAGCGCCGTCAGCCCCGCGTGTTCGGAAATGGCCTGGGCCTCATAAGCCTGGATAACAGCATTGAAGATCCGCCCGAGTGCGTCATGATCGGACCTGTTGAGCGCATCCCAGGCCGAACGCATCATGGCATCCGACGACTCGACGACATCAGCAGCCGCGGGCGCAGCCTCTTCGGCGAAAACCGGCGTCAGCCCGCCGCACATCATCACAACACCCAACAGGATCTTCGTTATCATAGGTCCCCTTTTTGATCAGCCGATAATAGCGTTCCCGGAAAGCCCTTTAACAATGTGCTTCTCCATCACAATATAGATCGCGATCACAGGTAGGGCCGTCATGACCAAACCCGCCATTAGCACAGGATAATCGACCTGATAGACACCATTAAAGACCATCAGCCCCCGCTGCAAAGGCATCAAGTCTTTGTCGCTCAACAGCAGCGTTGCCAGGATATATTCGTTCCAGACATTGAGCGTGTTGTAAATGACAACAACTGCGATCGCCGGCGCGGCCAGGGGCATTGCCACATGCCACCATATCTGCAAGCGGTTACATCCATCGATGCGCGCCGCATCCTCCAGATCGACCGGCATCTTATCAAAGAATGTCTTGAGCAAGAGGATGCTGAGCGAAAGGCCCACATTGATCATGCACAGGATATATCCCAGGCGCGTATTGACCAGGTGCAGTTTGTTCATCAAAACAAAGAGCGGCACGAAGCTCCCCGGCAAGGGGACCATCATGGCCGCGACGAACATATAAAAGAGCGCGTTACGGCCCGGGAACCGCAGGCGGGAAAAAGCGAACGCGGCCAGCGATGACACCAGGACGATCCCCGTTACCACACTAACAGTATAGACGATACTGTTGAGAAAATAAACGCCGAAATTCCCCCGCGTCCAGGCGATCGTGTAATTATTCCAGTTCGGCCCTGACGGGATGAGCGACTGATCAGTGAAGATCGTGGCATTGGACATCAGGGACGATCGCACCATCCAGAAGATCGGGAACAGGCACGCGGCCGTGACGGCCATCAGAAGAACATGCACCAGTGTGTTCCTGCAAACCCTTTCGATGGCATATTTATGAGAGAACATATCAGGCCTGTTTCACCCGGTTGGACAATGATCTCAAGCCAAACGATACAACGACCAGCATGGCCCCGAACACGATCGCCTGCGCGCATGCGTAGCCGAAGCGGCCGGTATTGAGCATCTCCCCGAGGATGCGCGTCACCGGCACCTCGGTATGATAAACAAGGCCCTGATTAACGAGCGAAAGGATCAGCACGAACACCTGCATGGACCCGAGGATGGTCAGGATCGCGACAACCAGGATGACCGGCATCATCATCGGGATGGTAATGTTCCAGAACGTTGCCCAGCTCCCCGCCCCGTCGATCTTCGCGGCCTCATACAACTGGCGGTCAATGGTCTGCAGCCCCGCCAACAGCAGGATAAAGCCCCAGCCAAAACCTTTCCAGGCATGCACCAGCGCGATGCATGTGAGCGCGGTCCCTGGGTCCGAAAGCCAGTTGTGGACCAGGTTCGGCAGTCCGATCCAGACGAGCGCGTGATTGAACAGCCCCAATTGCTGGCCGTTCTGGGTCCCGGCATTTAGGATCCAGTTCCACAGGATGCCGACGACAACCTCGGATAACACCGGTGGAATAAAGAACACCAGCCGGTAGAAACGCTTCATGCGGATCTCGCGGTCGCACGCCAACGCCAGCGCGAACGCCAGGACATTCTGCAGCGTCAGCGCGATCAGCGTGATATATCCGGCGTTGCGCAACGATGTCCACCAGATCTTGTCTCCGGCGAGCTCCCGGAAATTCGCGAGGCCGATGAATGTTTTGGGCCCGATGCCCTGCCACTCATAAAAAGAAAGCTGCACAAGCTCAAAGAACGGATAAATATAAAAGACCGCAAAAATAGCGACGGCGGGCACCACGAACATGTAGTTCTTGGCCATATCCCATATATTAGCCGGAGCCTGACACCGCTGCGCTCTCAAGAACATGGATGTGATATCCCGTTACGGACGTTTTATCTTGCCCATCTGTCGGGCCTTGACCTGCTGGACTTCCTTCGCGACCTCGCGGGGCGTCTTTTCCCCGATGATGATCGCCTGGATCCCTCTGTCAAACGCCTCCACCACCAGCGGGTCCTCGTTCAATTCCCAAATGCGCGGATGCGTGACATTGTCCATGACGCGCGCAAAATCCCCCAACTCCTTCGCAACCCCGGCGCCGGCCTCGCGATTCGCCGGAAGATTGTTCGTTGCCCGGGCCAGATACGCCTGCTGCGGCTGTGCGGTCAACCATTTCAAGAACGCCACGGCTTGCTCTTTGCGGGACGAGCGCGCATTGACCACGAACGCTGATCCGGCCCCGCCCCAAACACGCATGGGGCTCTTAGAATAGATCGCCGGCAACGGCTGCACGCCGTAATCAAGGGCCGGGTTCATGGACCTGTAAATATTGACCGCCCACGAGCCGTCAAAAGAAAAAGCCGCACGCTCGAGAGCAAAATCCTGTTCCGCGTACTTGTTGCCTTTGGTCACAATGCCGTCGATGAAAACGCCCCGTCTTGCCAGCGTCTGGAAAACCGTGAACACCGCTACCCAGTCGGGGTCCGTGTACGGGACCTCGCCGCGGAACGTGGCCATGACCTTATCTTCGCCCATGATATTGTGCGCATAATTGGACGCAAAACAGTCCACGATCCACAGCTCGCCGAACCCTGTGACGAACGGCGCAATGCCCACGCGCTTGAGCGCGTTGGCCGCGGCCAGGAACTCGTTGAACGTGGCCGGAGGAGCGGCAATGCCCGCCTTCCTGAGAAGGGCTTTATTATAGATCATCTGAACATTGGAGACATCAAACGGGATCCCGTAAACCCCCGGAGCCACTCCATCAACGTTACCCTCGACAAAGCGATAATGGTCAAGGGCTTTGGCAAAAAGGCTTTTCTCCCACACGCCGTCATCTGCCCGCAGGTCCGCGCCGAGGTCCATCACATATCCGGCCTTGATAAAGGAAGCGAGGACCGTCTTTTCTTTCAGGACGCCGTAAATATCCGGCAGCACATCCGCCTGCGCAGCCGCAAAAACTTTATGGATATAAGCGTCCGGCGGCGCGAACAGGGCCAGTTCCACATGAACGCCGGTCTGCTGTTCATACTGCCAGGCCAGCGCCTCAAGCGCCTCTTCGCGATCGGTCAGCCAGTGCCACACCGTGATCTCGTTGGAGGTCTGCGCCGGTCGGCCGCACCCGGCGGCCAGCAATACCGCAGCGCATACTCCAATGACCGCTCGCTTGATGGGATCTTTCATGGGATCATCCGCCCGCCGCATCCAGCACGACCCGGATCTCGGTGCCGTCGGCCAGGCCCTGGATGCAGGAACGCGCGATGCGCATCCTGCCTTTGCCTGCGCGGGTCAGGCACAAGGCCGTGCCTGCCGCGGAAACTTCCCGGATATCATATTCCCCCGCGTCCAGCCTGCCCGCGTTGACATAGGTCACGGCCAGCCTGCGCCCCGCAAAATTAAATACAGCCCCGGCCCGTCCGTCCGGCCCGAACTCTTCGCGCACCAGCTGCGGCGCCAGCAAAAGATCGCCCGCCTCGCCGCGCACGCCATAGGCCTGCGTCAGGAGGGTCAACACATACCAACTCGCGGATCCCGTCAAGAAAGGATACATCCCGCGGCCCGCGGCATCAAAATATTCAGGGATCCCGGGATAGATCCGCGCGCGGCCGGTATCCATGCTCATCGTGTACAGCGAACGCAGGACGTCATGCCCGTCGCGCGCCAACCCCCGGGCATAAAGCGCATACGCGTACATCACGCACATATGACTGAAGACCGCGCCGTTCTCCTTGGTGCCGAAAGCGAACCCGAAGGCGCGCCCGAGCGCCAGGTCATGACGTACGCCGAAATCCGTATTCAACCGGTAACCGCCGAGCTTCGCGTCCCGCAGGAATTTCCTGACAGCCGCGACCGTCGCGCGCGCCTCGTCGTCCGTCGCGGCGCCGTAAAGCAGGGGGAACACCTGGCCCGTCAGGGTCATGCGAAGGACGCCCGACTTCAGGCCCTCAACACGCTCGCCGTTATTATCATAATATCCGTTGAACCAGGTGAACTGTTCACCGCCGACCTCGGCGGACACCCGTTCGTTGCGGCGGATGTGCGCCAGGACCCATTCGCCCTTCTTGCGCAGGTCCGCGGCCAGGCGGCCGATATCCACCGCGACGGTCTCGCCCGAGACTTCGGGCTGCACCGCCGGAAAATACTCATCGAACAATCGCGCGCGCTTGGCCGCGGCGTCGTCGTAATCAACGGCCTTGCCAAGAGTGTCCAGCAGCAACATAAGCTCCCGCGCCACGGTGACCGTGGCCGCCTTGTTCGCGGCCGCCAGGCGTTCAAGCAGCCGCGCTACGGCGATGAAATTGCCGCCATAGAACGCCATGAACGCCACGCTCTCTCCCCGGCGGAACGCCATATCCATCCCGTCATTCCAGTCCGCGCTCTCAAGCCGCGTGATATTATGCTCGCCCACATTGTAAAACTGCACCAGATGCTGGACGAGGATATGCTCCAGCACCGTCCCCTGATAGACCTTGCCTGAGGTGTCCTTGACCTCATTGCCGTAGGAAGATGTCCAGGCCGCGTTGCGTTCGAACGTGCGCGACATCTGCGGATCGCAGAAATAAGGCATCGGCTCAAAAAGGATGGCGTCATCGCCCGTCTGTTCGATATAAAAGAGCGCGGTCAGGAAAGGCCATGCGCCATGGTCCATCCACACGCGCGTGATCGCGTTGCGGTCCGCGATGAACTCGCCGGGCTTCTGCCCGATGATCGTGGCGTTCGACCCGTCGATGCGCACGCCCGCAAAATTATTAAGGAGCGCCTCACGCACCTGAGCGGGTTCGATCAGGATCAGCGACAACAAATCCTGCCAGATATCGCGCCAGCCCTTGCCGCCCTTGCCATAATCATGGTCCGGCAGGAACGAACAGCCGAAGATCCGCCGCAACACCGGCTGCAGCGTGACCCAGCGCATCCACGCGGTGAACGACGGGTCATCGTTAAAGAACGTGATGGCGGAGGTCTTGTCCTTCCAGAACGCGGCGTTCGCCGCAAGCGCGGTCTCGAACTTCGCCGTCGTATCAAAACGCCTGTAAAGGGCAATGCACTGGTCCCTCGCCCCGTCGATGCCGATGGCCATGATATAGTCACGGCGCTCGCCGGGCTTAAGCGTCGCCGGCGCAAAACGCAGAGCGCCCATGGCCTCCTGCCCGTGCCGTTCAATATCGGAAAGCATGCGCGGCGCCTCATTGGCCAGGACCGCGCGCGGATGGCCCGCATCGCCTTCCCCGCCGAAGAAGCTCTCACATGTGGGGAACGTCCCTTGCGGCCGCGCGCCATCGCCTTCGGTGCCAAAAACAAAATACACGTCCGAACAGACCTTATGCCCTTCCTCATTGAACCTCATGGTCGGCTCGACAACGACACCCCAGGGGGTCTGTTCAATGCGGTTGAGCAATGCCGTGACGTGCTCGTGATCATGCTTGTTGGCAAGGGACCGGGCAAAGATGGGAACAGCGGCGGTCGGCGTGAACGCGACCGGGGCCTGAGAAATGTTGCGCACCGAAAAACGCGTCAATTCCATGTTCTCGCCCGAGACCGGCACGAACGTGACCACACTGATCTCCAGGCCGAACGCATCGGAGGTGCGCGTCAGCTGATGCCACAAAGGCCCGATCTCGACGGAAGCCCGCTCGCCCCGGCCTTGCGCCGCGACCGCCATGACGCCCCGGCCATCAACGTACGCAAAAAAATTACGTACCGGCATGCGCAAGTCTTCGCGCGAAACAGGCTTGGTCAGGTAGTGGCCTTTATCGATCTTGATGTCGCCGGAGAGATACGGGGTGATCGCAGACTTGATCGCATCGCCGTCGATGCCGCACAGCGGCGCATAGACCAGCCGGTCGTCGGCGGCAGGGCAACGGAAGGAAACCCCGTCGGAAAGGAACTCAAAAGATTTATCGTCAGACATGCACGCTCCGGCAAAAGAATGTACGTCAAAGAAGGATGATTTTATCGTGCCCGGGAGTGAATGACAAGGGAAAAATGACGCTGGAGGAAAAAGATCACGACGCGGTCTCTTCGACCTCGCACGCGAATTTCACCAGCCGGTGCATCTTCATCAGCTGGATCTTGTGGAACTCGACCCCGACCTCGTACATCGACGCTGTGCGCGGCTTGATCCAGCGGACGCGGCCGTTGATCGGCAGCGGGTCATGCCCGTCGGGAATGTCAAGCTGCAGGGAAAGCATGTCATCGATGAAGAACCGCTCGCGTGTGTGCAGGCGGGCCCCCGACGCGGAAAAATCACGCAAAAAAACATCCGACCCGTATGCGGCGTCGGAATCCTTGAACTTCGTCGGCAATTGAGCGCTGAAGCGCTCGAACATCCTGCGCTCCCCCTGGTCGTCGTGTTGTCCGGGCGCGCCTGAAAAGTCCATTATATTGCCCCCTTTTTCATCTGCTCATTTCCCGGTGCAAGAACCTGTCGTTAAGCGTACTATCAATATCATCACGGGACCCGTCGATCACATCAGAAAATGTCAGGCCGATGCGGTATTTCGACGTGTTCGCGTTCTTGCGGACCCACTTGACCTCGCCGATCACAAGGACGGGCTCGGCGTCGGGCTTGAGCGCAAGTTCAATGGCGATCTTTTCGTTCAGCGGGATCGCGTGATCGGAAAGGAACCCGATCCCGTCGCGGCTGATATCAATGGTCCTGGTGCTCGCAAAAGAAGCGCCGTCTTTCCCGTCAACAGGGACATAACAGTCAAAGCGCCTGGATTTTCTTTTGTTTTCGTAGTTATCCATATTTTTATTCTACTATCTGTTATATGGTTATCAAGAGCTTTTTATTCTTTTTCTGCTTAATCTGAGAAATACCAATAGTTTATACAACCCCTTGCGATCCTTGCTGATAACGCGCCCTCATGCTTATTTCTTGAGATCCATTAAAAAAGCCGCCAAAACAACACCTTTTCTTCGCATGCATGCCGATTGATGTAAGACCAACCGGTCAATAGAGTTACATTCCACAGATTATCCCCGAAACCACTGCAAGTATAGCACGAAAACGTTTCCCTGCCAATAGAAGCAAGAAAAAAAGTGAATATTTCTCTACTTTCCGGACTTTTTACCGCTATAATCCCGTTATGGCAAGATCAGGCAAGTCAAAGAATGAAAAGATCCCCTACCAGCAATACCAGGCCATGCAGGCCAAGGCAGCCAGGCGTTTCTTCAAATTCACGCCCTATCCATGGCCTGTGTTCGCAACCTTGATCATTCCATTGAGCGTGTTCATTTTAATGACCGCTTTTTATTTTCTTGTTATCCGCAACCTTCCCGAATAGCCATGACAGTCACAGATACGCTGATCCTGATCGCAGTGCCGGCCTTTACCGCATGGGGCGCCTGGCAGGGCCTGCCGCGGGCATTCATTGGCCCCGCATCCGCCGCAACCTCTTTTCTGCTGGCATATATCTGGCATAAGTGCACAGGCAACCTCCTGATCCCGGGCATGATCATCCTGCTCGGACCGCTGTTATTGGGTTGGCTGCTACATCTGCTATTGGAACTTAAACCCCGCACGCCCGCAACCGCTTCCCGCTCGATCCCAAATCGCTGCGGCGGCGCTGCCGTGCAAGCGCTGTGGACGGGCGGCCTGTGCCTTGCCCTGATGGCCGGGGCTGTTGCGCTTCCTTTAAAGAGTTTCTTTCTGGGAGATATTGCGGATGATGTGACGGCGTCACATGCGTTCAGGCTGATGCGGCCTGTTTTCCGTCAAGCCGGGATCATCCCGCGGGAGGAATTACAGCAATGCCTCAACGACTCCTGCTCCATGGCCGCGCGCTTCCGTCGTGATATCATGGACAACAACGCGGACATTAGGGAACTGCTCGAGATGCCCGAGGTCCGGGCGTTGCTGGAGGATCCGCTGTTGCGCGACGCGCTGGAAAAGAATGATCTTCAGGCGCTGGCAACAAATCCGGCGATCATCAGGCTCGGCAAAACTCCCGGGCTCGTCTCAAAACTTCTCAAAGCCTCAGTACACCAGCTTCCCGGGGGTGCCGACCGCCCGCGCCAGTCTCCGGCGCCTTAATCTCGCGGCGAACTTCGTGTTAGCGACCAGCCACAAGAATGCCAGCAGCGCCGCGGGCGAACGGTTCTCGAGCAGCGCCTGCAAAACATCCTTTAACGTTTCAAGCACAGGCAGCAAGGGCGCCGGCCGACGATTATGGACCGGGATCTCCGGTTCGCTAACAGGTTGATGAACAGGAAGGAGCGGATACGCTTCCTTGCCTGTCGCTTCCGCGGGATGGATCTCGGCAGCCTCGGCCACAGGAATGAAAAGCGCCTCAAGCTCCTCGATGATCGTGGTCCACGGGTCCCCGGCCTCATGGATATCAAGAGGCGTGTGGTCCAGCGCAACCGCTGCAGCCTCTTCAAACTGCGCCGGGCGGGCTTCAGCGCCATCAGACACAAAACCTGTCTGGTCCCCGGGCCAATTATCTTTAACGGTCATCTCTGTTTCCGGCTCTTCCCATGAGCTGGCCCCAAGGTCATACGCGCCCTGTTCATATGCTGATCCTTCGGTGGTCCAGGGCTCAACAGCCTCGTATTCGCCGGGAACGAACGGTGTCAACTCCTCAGCAAGATCGTCCTCAGCCCCCGCGGGCACCACTGCCGGCGGCACAACAAGCTCTTGAAGTTCGTCGGCCTTTTCCGGCGTAAGGGGCTCTTCATAGACCACATCGCCAAGATCTTCCATCACATCAGGGCCCTTGCCCGGCACCAGCGGTGTGGTGCTTTCCGGTATATTCCGGGTGTCTGTGCCAACCGGAACATCCGCTATAACGACCGGCGGAAGGTCCGTCTCATCCGCAGGAACAAAAGGCTCGTCATTATCCTGAGGAGGCTGAACCCATATAACCCTGTTAGAAGGCGGCAGACCCGCGCCCCGTTCAGGCTTGCTCGTGGGCGGCTGATCCTCGCGCGTTGCCGCCGGAACATCCTGCCCTTTATTGTTGGGCGGAACGATCCAGCGCCCGCTCGCGTCATCACCGGTACCGGGACGGTCCACAGGTGTCTTGCCAGGAACTCTGGGATAGGCCCTGCCGGGCGGAACGCCTTTACTGCGTCCGGCCTTATCTTGCGGCGGGAATACGCGTGTTCCATCCTTCTCGCCAGGGCCTTTACGGTCCAGCGGAATATTGCCGGGCACCTTAATGCCTTCGCTCACAGGACCCTTGCTGCTGCGATCCTTGGGCGGGAATACGCGCGTCCCATCCTTCTCGCCGGGGCCTTTACGGTCCAGCGGAATATTGCCGGGCACTTTGACATTGTCCTTCGCAGGCCCCTTGTCAGCACGATCCTTGGGCGGGAACGCGCGAACCCCATCCTTATCTCCCGGGTTCTTGCGATCGACCGGAACATTGCCCGGCACTTTGACATTTTCCTTTACAGGGCTCTTATTGCCGCGGTCCTGGACAGGCCCCTTGCTCTCACGGTCCTTGACAGGGCCCTTATCTTTATTTTCCCCGACCGGGAATATCCAGCGGCGAACACTATCGATCGGGCGCACCAGGCCCTTGCGTTCCGTCTCGGGCGCCTTCGGTAACTCCCTGGTCGGCGGAACCTCATTCTGCCCCTTCAAGTCGCTGCGTAAAACCGGGCCCTTGGTATCAGCGCCCCACAGCGGGAATATCCAGCGGCGGATGGCATCGAGCGGGCGCACCAGGCCTTTGCGTTCAACGTCCGGCAGCTTGTTATTATTCTCGCCGGGCGGTAGCGCGGCGCCCACCTCGTCGATCCACGCCCTTTCGAATACAATGCCGCTATCCTTGCGCAGCATATAATCATGATGGTCTTTCAACAGCCCGCGCGTTTCCAGGACCCAGAGTGTCAGGCGGCGGATCGCGGTCTCGCTGTTACGGGGATACAGCATATGCAAGAGTTCGTGCATCAGCACGACCCTCAGCTGATCCTCGGGAGCCCGCAGGGCGAACTCAAAGTCCACATACAATGTCCTGTTCTCTGTATCCATGGCAGCCAGGTCCCTGTCCTGCGCCGCTTCAATGCGCAGTGCGTTCAGGTCAAGGTTATTGACGTCGGGATATTCATCTTCCAAGAGCTGCCTCGCGTAGAACAGGCCCCTTCTGATGTTCTGGGTCGCGCGGTCGCGATGGATGCTGATGAAAGAATTGTGCTTAACAACGCTGCCAGGATAAGACCCTGCGCGCGCCAAAGGTTTCTCGCCATAACGCGCGTCAAGGCCGTTGAGCGCCGCGCACATCAACTGCCCGCGCGGCGAAGATATTTTAAGATTGACCATGAACTTCCGGAAGAGTTCGCGCGTTTTGTCCACGCCGATCGCGGCAACAAACCCGTCAACGAGGACGTTCTGGAGATTGTCTTCATGCCACACCCGGCCCCTGCCCTTATGAAGAAGGTCAAGCCCCGTCGGGAACCGCTCTTCGTCGGTCAGGTACGCCAGCACCCTGTCCATGAACTGGTGCGTGCCGGCATAGAATGCCTGGTCCAGGTCGATGAAAAAGACCCTGTTGAAGCGGTACGAATAAATAAAGTTCTGCGGCTTGGGATCATCGATCATGAAGCCCGTCTTGCCGTCCGCGCTCCGGACCGTAGCCCAGGTCTTGGCCATGAGTTCAACGCTCTTGCGGTACACGGACACCTGATGCTGCGGCTCGACCTTCTCAAGGGTCAATCCATGCACGAACTCACCGAAAGTGCATCCCATGACGCCCAGGGACCGTGCCAGTTCATTAAAATAGACCTTCTGGTCCATGGCCACACCCTGGAAGAAGTCCTCCATCGGGTGATATTGCCTGACCTGGATCGCCAATTCGTGATCGACCTGGTGCAGCATATTAAAGAAGCGGACCTCCTGCCTGACGATCTTCTGATTGGAAACGTTCAGGTCGATCTCTTCATTCTTGATAAAGCGCAGGCCCAGCACCTGATACCCCATGCTCGTGGCCAGTGCAAGGCGGAAGACGCGCTTAAGAGCACCAGACCCGATCTCATAGTTCTCCAGGATCGACAAGATCTCGATCGATGTCACGCCCAGGACCTCGGCCAGATATTGCTCCAGCATCGGCTTGTTATAACGGAAGATCCCGCCGATCAACTCCATCGCCTGCTGCTCTGACGGCTTATACCCGAACCTTTCGTAATAATGGGAGATCATCCCGTCAATATGCTCATCAACGCCCGAAGCAGGTTTGTCTTGGGGCTCTCCAAGGATCTTACGCTCAAGGGCCTCGGCTTCATAATGCTTGTTCACGGACCACATGCGGCGATCTACATTGTTCTTGTACGCGCTAATGGGCTCAAAAGACTCCTTCTGCCCGGAGTGCATTTTGTCCGCGGCATACGACCTGTACCAGAACATGATCTCAAAAATGTCGTGGGCCAAAAGCGCCGCAAGCTTGCGCGGCTGGTCTTTCAGGGAAACATAAAGCCCGTGCGGGATATAGATCGCGCGGCGCGTTAAACCGCTGTGGATGGCCTGATAAGATTCCCTGTCAAAGAACGACAACAGGAAGTCAACACTGCTCGGCGGCCTGACAAGGATGAAATTGATCTGGTGGCGCGCGATCCACGCCAGGTCAGTATCAACATCATCGATGATGTCCAGCGCCGCTTCCATCGAGGCGGCTTCTTCGCCGCGCGCGTCGGTATAAGGCGTATCGCCGCCCACAAAGACCTGCTGCTGGCCGTAGATCCAGACCTTCTCGGCCTTGCGAAGGTCCTTATTGGCAAAATCATGTGAAACGATCCCCTTGCCCTTGGCAATATTAAGGTCCTCTGCCGCGACCCTGTTGGCCTGCACGCGATCGATGCGGATGCCCGGCACATGGACCCAGAGCGCCTCGCCCGACTGGCCGTAACGGTCATTGGGCAGGTCATTAACGACCATGTGCGGCCTGAACGCGTTGAGCACCGGGGCTTTCGCGCGCCCGACGAGGAACATGGCCTCGTCAACACGCACGCCCCAGACCTGCAGCATCATGGTGGCCTGCCGCATCTTCTCCGGATCGCGCGGCGTCAGGAGCGCGGCGCGTATCGCCGGGGTCGCCTGGGGATCGCGCGCCAGCCGCTGATGATCGCGCGCCTGGAGCACCGAGATGCCCTTGAAGAAATTCTTGATCGGTTCAAGATCGCGCGCCAGCATCTCATTGCCAAGGATGCCATCACAGTCGAACGCGATCCGCAACTCATCAGTATCATCACTATAACGGCCCGTGCCGGAAACAACCTGGCCGGCCGGCAAGCCCCTCTCAAGCGCTTCCATCATGGTCGCTTCATGGACCGCGAAATACAGCGCCGCACGGTACGCGTTGATATATTTCACAGGCGATGCCCCGCGCGTGAACTGCAATTTGGCGTCGATGCCGTAATGCTGGCAGGAAAGCGCCAGGCGCGCGACCGTGTCGCTGTCGTCGCGCGAGAACAGGACGATCTCGACCGCGTTGGGGATGACCTTGTTGACGGACAGGAGTTTCTGGACGAACTCGAACAGCCTGCCCGGCGCAAAGCATTCTTCGCAGCGTTCCTGCTGGTACTCCCTGAAAGCATCCTCCCCGTCGTTCTTGAGGATTCCGTTGCCCTCGCTCTGGTCGAACAAAAGGCTGGACGAAACGATCACGACCATCGGCGCGATCACATGCGCCGCGCAGATCTCAAGCGCATCGCTGATATGAGCATATTTCTGGCGTGTCTTCTCGTAGGCGCTGATAAAGTCATGGGTGGTCTTGTCGAGAAGGTCGGCAACACCATGGGTCATAAGAACGCCCTCGGGCGAAACTTCATCAATGGGCGTATCGCGGAAACTGTCAACGTCAACCGTGATCCCGCGGGACATATTCCATGCAATGAAAGCCTCTCGCATGCCCGCCGCCGCCTGTTCAAACCGCGCAGCCTCCTCGGGATAACCAAGCCCCCGAATGTAGGCCGCAGCCTCTTCGCACAGCGCGATCGTCATGGCTCTCGCCGGACCGGCATACCCGGGAACGGGCCTGATATTGGCGATGCCGACAGGTAGATGGACCTGCAGGGCCTCACGGGGCGCGTTAGTAAAGTTCCTCTTCTGATCGTCGATGATCATGTGCGGCTTGAAGACCTCAAAGACCGGCGCTTTGGCCCCGCCATTAAGGAAGGCCGCCTCATCCACCAGGATGTTCGCGTCGTTCAATGTCGTCAGGACCCTGCGGATGTTCTGCGTGCCGCGCGCCGTGATCAGCGCTGCACGGATTACCGGCGCGGCGTCGGGATTCTGCGCCAGGCGGTAATGATCGCGCGCCTGCAGCACTGAGATGCCCTTGAAGAAAGTCTTAATAAAGCCCGGGTTGTGCGGAAGCCTGACATTTTCCTTTTCGTGCTTATAAACCTTGGCAAGGCCTTCTTTCAGGTACAGGACCTCAGCCTCGTCATCAATGATCACGCCGTCAAAATCAAAAGCGATCCGCAGATCCGGGGTGTCGTTCTCGTACCGCCCAACCCCGTCGATCACCTGCGTCGCGGGAATGCCCAGCGCCAGCGCATCCTTGACCGTATCCGCGCGCCTCGAGAAATAGATGGAAACACCAAACGCATCGAGGAACCCGGCCGGCGACTTCCCGCCCGTGAACCTGAAGCTGGAAATATCAAGCCCGTAATGCGCGCAGGAGAGCGCCACCCGAACACCCGTGTCGCTATTATCACGCGAGAACAGCACGATCTCGACCGCGTTGGGGATGACCTTGTTGATGTTGGAAAGTTTCCGGATGAACCCGAACAATTTTCCCGGAGCGAACGGCACCTGCTCATTGGCCTTTTGATACTCCCGGAACTCCCGATCCCCAAGCTCCTCGCGGGCCGCGCGGGATTCCGTATGGTCAAAGAGCAGGCCCGCGGACACGCCGATGACGAGCGGGGCAATAACATGCGCCGCGCAAATTTCTTTCTCATCCTTGATATGCGGGTACTGCTGATGCGCCTGTTCATGACCAATGATGAAATCAGCGTCTTTTTCATTAAGATACTTGAACGCTTCATGCACTTCGATCTCGCCATCAACCCGAACCCAGGCCATGGGCGTATATTGATCCGGCGGCGCCTGGGAGCCGTTCTCCTTATACCACGCAGCAAAAGCCTTATCGATCGCATCCGCCATGTCAGCATACTGCTGTGCCGCTTTAGGACGGCCAAGGCTGATGATGTAGGCTGCGGCTTCACGGCAAATATTACTGGTCTGGGTCCTGAGCGCTGAAGAAGGAGCAACAGCCAGGACAGGGACCAAAGCGGAGGATGCTTTGCTGTCCTGGCCGTTGCGCCCGCGCGAATTGCCCGTGAGGGTATTCGTGCGGGATTTCAGGTTAGACGAACCCAAATCTGTTATATCGGAATTGTTATCAAGATAGGCCGCGGACACACCTTCTCCGGCAGTTGAACCTTCCCTTGCGGAACGGCACACTTCCGGCGCTTCAGTCCTGGCGGTCACACTGATTGAACCTGTGCTCATCCTGCCTTGCGGCAGTCCGAGCGGGCGCTTCCTTGCAGATCTATTTTCATTGCCAGCGATCACACGCTGGGCACCCTGCATTCCAACCGACACTGCGGGCGTCCTGGTATTAAGGGTGCGCAGTCTCCACACACCTCTTACACCTCGTGCCACACCTCTGGCATATATTCTCTTTGCATTCTTCGCAGTCGTGACACCCGGGACAGATCCATCTGTCTCAGACTCCTTCACACTGCCTGCGGCAAGGCCGGACACACTTACTGATCGGGCCTTCCTGTCAGAACTGGACACACCCGCGAACATACGGACCACGGCTGTGGCTATCTTAGACGCGCCCTTGATCCAGGCTCTCGCCTGCTGACGGGCATTCGTCATGATCCAGGACTGCTTCCCAAGGTCGCGTGACACATTGACCAGGCACACTTCCTGAACCGCCAGCTTTGCAGACCACTTACGCACGACAGTCGCATTGCTGTTAACATCAGCCAACCGGCTCGCGCTAACGCCAGTCTGGACATTTTCAATCTCCGTACCAAAAAGCGTACGGACAGAGCGACGATACTTATCGACAGTAACCGCAGCCATACTACGGATGCGGGCGATCATGCTACGAGCCCCCTGAGCGCGTCTGTTAGCGGTTGAGCCGGCAGCCAGGAGAGTAGCCTGCTCATCGCCTTGTTCCACAACAACCTTCTTCACCTGCGCCTGCACAGTGCGGCTGGCGCCATTTGCTACGGTGCTCGCGTTCATGCTCACGCTCTCGATGCTCTCGCGTTCATTGCTCGTGTTCACACTCACGTTCACGTTCGCGTTCGAATTGCGAATAATAACAACTTTGCTCTCTTCCTCACTGTCCATCGCATATCCCGAAGCCTTTGAGGAAAGGCCGGGATAGGCTCTACGACCGCCGTCGCCATGCATGGATCTCAAAAATTTCTTGGCAAACTGCACCATAGACTC
Source organism: uncultured Planctomycetales bacterium (assembly GCA_964643325.1). Classification (GTDB taxonomy): domain Bacteria; phylum Omnitrophota; class Gorgyraeia; order Zapsychrales; family Fredricksoniimonadaceae; genus Fredricksoniimonas. The sequence continues at coordinate 4,632 of CAZXSE010000009.1, read as the reverse complement.
AAATCTGCGCTGGTCCTTGAGGACCACGTAAGCTAGGCCAATAGCGGCAAGGGCCAACACAAGTGTCGGGGGCATGGACGTACCAAGCCCACCGAGGATCACAAAACCAGGCATGCCAGAGCCGCCTCCAGGGATATTCGTATTGCCCGGGCCGGGATTGGCCGGCGGTAACGGGTTCGGTGCGGGCGGCGTAGGCGGTGTTGGCGGTAACGGCATGTTAGGCAACACAGGGCCATTGGCACCAGGCGCGACCGGCAGGGCCTTCTCATCGCCCTTGGGCGCTCTCTCCAGCGGCGTCTTTTGCTGCTTGGCTTTGCTGGCAGCCGCATTATGCTTCCTGAAGTTATTCCATGTGGCCCAGAAACCAGATTTTGCAACGGCTTTCGCCTCCACCTCGGGAACCAGCTTCTTAATATCAATTTCAGCGACCACGGTATTGGGATCATTCTTGTAATAAACCTTGCCGTTGGTGGCGTTAAAGACCTGGCCAGGCTCAAGAGAGCCGACAGTACGGCCCTTATACTGCAAAGATGCGGCCTGGGTCGAATTATTCTCCACGCTTAACAACTTTGTTCCGTCAACGGAATTCATGCTGATGCGTTCCTGCAAGTTGACGATCGCAGTGCCTTCCTTGGCGCGCGCCGTGATGTTCCGGACAAGAGCCATGGTGCCCGCCTTATAACCGGCAGTGTAAACAGGCAGGTCAACGTCCTTGTTGATCGCAGCCCAAAGATCCATGGGGGTGCGAACATCGATCAGTCTCATATCGCGCGACGGAGCGCCTGTATCGCCGCGGCGGTCATAAGCAAAGATGTCCTTCGCGATATCTTCCAGCACTTTCTTGGACAGCAATTTCGACACCGGCGCCTGCGGATCAAGCACCTCGCGCAAGGTCAGGAGCATGCGGAAGAACGCCTCTTCAAGATATTCCTTGGTATTGGTCACGCGCCCTTCGATGTTCTGGTGGCGCATGATGTCGTCCTGCTCGGCGAGCTGGCGCGCGATCCGGCGCAGTTCTTCGACAGCCGCCACATTGCCAGCCTCCACTTCCCGCTCGATCAGTTCATAAATATATGTCTGCTTGAAGTTCTCGATATAATTCTGACGGCTCTCAAAGGCGCTCTCGCGGCCCACGCGGCGCTGATTGTCTTCAGTCAGGCGCACATACTCCGGATAAGTGACCTTCTCCTGGCCGCGCGGTATGACAACGACCAGCTTCTTAAAGACCGTCTTAGTAAAGTCCGTCTTGAAACGGCCGGTCCCTGTATCGCGCACGGACAAACCGCGGATACGGTCGGAGAACTGCTCAATAGTATGCCGCGGGGTCATGGTGTCGGCGTAAATATAAAGCCGGTCATCCCGTGTGGCATAGATCGTCTCGCCGCGGGCGCGCGAACGCGACGCGATCACGATATAACGGCCGCTATTTTCTTTCAAAAGATCGTTAAGCTCTTTCTTACTCTCAAAGACCCGCGCTGACGTCAAGCCGGCGTTCATGTCCTCAATGATCAGGTCGCGCCCGTCGCTCTCGAGGATGATCACCTGACGGCCAAGGTTCTCCGCCGCCGGGATAATGTCCTGCACGAACCGGTCAAAAGAAGTGTCCTCATACGAATCTTCACCCATCAAGGCATGGCCGATGATGACATTGCCCTTGGTCGCGACCACCGCGTCCTGCAGGCTCCCTGCCATTTCCTCCTGCATGATCACGCTGAACTGGTCTTCTCTGGTGATCGCGTGGCCTTCGCGTCCGCTGAAAGAATTCTTGCTGTTCGCCTCGTTGCGGCGGCTTCTGTTCGCTTCGTTGGGCACCGACACGATGCCGAACAGGCTCGCCGCTTCCTGCTCGATGCGGTCCGTGACACTGCCCGACGCCAGGATGACCTGGCCGCCCATCTTGCGCGCCCACTTGACCACATCCATGTCATTGACCTGAATGCCCGTGTGCTGGGACAGGAATGTTTCCGTGGTCGCTTCGTGATTGCGGTAATTTGATGCTTTCAAATATTTATCCAGCGCCAGGGCATTGGCAACGGCGATAAGATCGTCCTGCGGCCGCACGCCCGAGTTGATCTGGCCGTAATGGTCCGCCAGGCCAACCTCTTTACTGCCAACGGGCTTGGCGATCCTTTGCGCGCGGGCACTGGCCAGCGCTTCAATATAAGCCTGCATGTACGCGATCAGTTCCTTGCCGCCCTCTCGGCCGCGCAACTCTTCAATATTATTGACCGTGATGCCCGGGTTCAATTCTTCGTTGTAGTACGCAATGACCTTCGCGACCGCGGTCTCACTGTGCGGCACGAAAACCTTTTCCTTGCCGCCCAGGGCATCTTTCCTGCTGACATCCTTTTCTTCACGCACCACAATATCGTTCACATCATCGCCCAGGAGTTCCTGCATCTTTCTGACGCCGGCAACGACCTCGGCCTTGACATTGCGGTCGCCCTGGCCTGTCACATTGAGCGGCGCGCGCTCGATAAACTCGCCCTCATAAAAGACCGCGTCAGCAAGCGCCTGCTGATAGGTCTTCTTGACCTGCAGGTCCTCAAAAGCCTCGCCGACCATGGATTTAACGTCGATATCCTGAACCAAAACCACTTCATTGTCGGCCATCAGTTCACGGAACCGCGTGGCATCGACCACAGGATCATTGCTGCGCGTAAAGGCCGCGACCCGCAGCCGTATCTCAGGATGCTGGCGCATGACCTCATCGGCCAGTTCTTTCATCGCCTCAAAGTTCTGACGGATCTGGCCTTCATTGTTCTCGAGGGAAACAACCTTCTTACCCGTCGTGGCCGCGATCACCAGCGGTACCAGGACACTCTTGCCGGAACCGGTATCGGCCTGGAACATGACCGGCGCCTGTTCTTTGGCGACGATCCTGGCAAGGACGCCGCTATCCTTGATCAGCGTCGTGATCATTTCTCTCTGGGAATCGCTGTGCGCCTCGCCTTTAAGCCTCTTGTCATAACCGCCAAGAATGGACTTGATGACCTCTTCCCAATCTTTGGGGTCAACTTTCTGGGACGCATCCGACGCCGTGAACTTCAGCGGCGCGAACTTGAACGCCCTGGCAAGGCCGTCGTACACCGGGCCCATGGTCTTTTCAGAAACCTCGCCCACCGGAGCCAGGACTTGCGACGCCTTGCCGATCAGCGGGATCGCCGGCGCAAGCGGCGCCGCGGGAACGATTGGCGTGGCGGCCGGAGCCGCTGCATCGGGCATCAGGCCGGTATCCGTATCGCTCGCGAACCCGTTACCGGAATTCTCATCGATGATATTCTGATCGTCAAAGTTCGGCGCCTTGATCGGCGCGGCTTCAACAACTTCAGGCGCGGGCGCAGCCAACTCACGGGCCCTTTCTTCGGCCGCCTGCTTCACATATGCCGCGGACTGCCACGGATAGATCTTTTCATCGCGCGCGGCCTGCGCCTCAGGCGTGACCGTTTCCTGGCCCGCCATCAGTTTCAGATAATTGTGCAGCTGCTCGACCGTGATCTTGCCGTCGCGATAACGCTGGACCTGCTTCTGGATCTTGATCTTGCGGGCCATTTCCTCATCATTAGCCGACGCCGCGCCGGCAGCCTTAAGCGCATCCGCCGCGTTCAGGTACACGACCCTGCCGGCATCATTAAGGCCATAACCCCATTTCTCAAGGTAAGCAACCAGCTTGTCCTTGTCGATCTCGCCCGCATTGTAACGGCCGATCATCTTGACGACCGCGGCCGGCACATTCTTCACAGCCAGGTCAGGACCATTGCTGATGTTCGCGCCATCCGCGGCAACACGGGCCAGAACAGCCGCCACATTGGCCGCGCCCACGGCCAGCGTCAGGATCTCGGTAACCATGTCCGCGCGCTCGGCAACCGCCGGCACATCCTTAATGGAAGCCTTCAGCGCTTCAACAACCGCTTCTTCATTGCCCGCCAGCTTGGCCAGGATCTTCGCGACCGCGGCCTTCTCATCCGCTGACAGCGGCTTGGTACGGCCCATCAGCAATGTGCGCAGGAACTTGACCGGCTCATTCTCAAATTTCTTAACGTAATAATTGAACCATGTCGGATCGTCCATGTTGACGATCATGGCACCGTCGGAAGTCTTCTTGGCGGCCTGGGAACCGGCGTAGAAGGAGGCGCCCAAAGCAGACTTATCGTCGCCCATCGCGGCATCATACGCCGCAGGATGCGCCTTCAGCCATGCAATAGCACGCTCGGCCTTATCTGTACCTATCTGAGAAGGATCACTTGCGATCTTGTCGTAAGCCTCGATCTGTCGAATCTGCGTCTGAGCACGATCCATGATCGCGCCAAGCTCTTGTTTAAGAATAAAGAGCCTATTTCTATTCTGCTTAACACGATCAGCAGCCGCCTTACTACTGGCCTCAGCGGCGTCTTTGAATTCATTGAAATTATTTACGATTTTGGTACGATCAGCGAGTTTGGCCGGATCAGACGATTCAAATATTTCAACAAAATCTTTTTCAGGAAGGGCGGCGATCTGAGCAACCACTGTAGCGGCAGCGGAAGGCTGAACATACGGACGAGGATCAAGTAAGGCTAGTGCGGACGGATAGCCAGAAGGTAATTTAAGACCACTGGACACTAACTTGGGAGGGCCTGTCAAGGCATTAGC
>CAZXSE010000008.1:25543-56648 GCA_964643325.1 uncultured Planctomycetales bacterium | reverse complement strand
AAGGACCGCCGCAGTGCGGGCGTAGCAGCCGTGGCGCAGGGGCTATGCCTGGAAGAAGTCAAATATTGACCGTATAACGGATATTTCCTGTTGACTTCCATTGATTCAGTGATATACTTTTGGCTCATTATTTAAGGGTGTTTGAAACAGGCAAAATCCAAGAGAGTACGAACATGGCCGTCCAGAAAACAACATTACCTAAACAAGAACAGATCAAGAAACAGTTCTATCTTATTGATGCCGACGGGAAAGTCTTAGGCCGCCTGGCAACGAAGGTAGCTTCCATCCTGCGTGGCAAACACAAGCCGACCTATACGCCGCATATGGATACGGGTGATAACGTCATTATCATTAACGCGGAAAAGATCCGTGTTACTGGCAAGAAGACCACCGATAAGTTCTATGACCGCTACAGCGGTTTTCATTCAGGCCTCAAAAGCATCCGTTTTGCGGACATGATCAAGGATCGCCCTGAAATGGTGCTGCAGCTGGCCATCAACCGCATGATCCCGGCGGGCAAGTTAGGCGCCCGTGTTAAGACGCATCTTCATATTTATGCAGGGACAGATCATCCGCATAAAGCGCAAAAACCCGTTGTTCTGGACATTTAATCTTTTAAGGAGCAGTTTTCCATGGTCGAAGTCGTTAAATATGCAGCTACCGGTCGCCGCAAGACATCCGTAGCACGCGTCATCATTACCCCAGGCACAGGCAGGATCACGGTCAATGGCCGCGATCTTGAGAAGTATTTTCCGCGCGAGACGGACCGTATCATCATCCTGTCCCCGCTGAAGTTGACGAATTTCATGAACAAGTTCGACGTGGACGTGAATGCGGTTGGCGGCGGCCTTACGGGGCAGGCCGGAGCGCTTCGCATGGCGATCTCAAGGGCGCTGACTTTTTTTGATCAAGCCACGCGTTCGCCGCTCAAAAAGAGCCTTTTTCTCAGGCGCGATTCCCGCATGAAGGAGCGCAAGAAGCCCGGGCAAAAAGGAGCGCGCCGCAAGTTCCAGTGGGTTAAAAGATAACTTAATATTTATAAAGATTATAAAGCCTGTTCCGTCAAAAGTTTTATTGACGGGACAGGCTTTTTCCTTTATTATTTACTTCTTATTATATATAAGTGTTCGTCTACGTTTTTGCAGCTGTTCTCGACGAGAGGAGTCGCATGGTCAGGGTAGGCGTTGTTGGTGTCAGCGGTTTTTCCGGCAAAGCTCTTCTGGATATTCTTTTGAACCATAAGGATGTCAGGGTGACGTATGTCGCGGCGCATTCCACGACGGGGCGCGTTGATGCGATCTGGCCCGAGTTCAAGAACCGGACAGATCTCGTCTGCGCGAAATACAACACCGCGGCGGCCGTCAAGCATTGCGATCTTGTCTTTCTTGCGCTGCCGCATACCGAGTCCATGCAGGTTGCGGGCAAGCTTCTTGCCGCCGGGAAGAAGGTCATTGACCTGAGCGCTGATTACCGCCTCAAGGGCACGGCTGTTTATAAGGAGTGGTATCACGCCGCTCATCAGGACCCGAAGAACCTTGCCCGGGCCGTGTACGGCCTTTGCGAGATCTACCGCTCAAAGATCGCGAAAGCGAAATTCATTGCCAATCCCGGGTGTTATCCGACGGCAGCGTTATTGGCGCTGGCGCCTTTGGTGTCGGTCTGTCCGAAAAAGATGGCTTCCGTTATCATTGACGCCAAGTCCGGCACCTCCGGAGCGGGGCGTAAGGTTGCTGAGGGGCTCATGTTCGGGTTCGTGAACGAGAATTTCAAGGCATACAAGGTGCTTGCGCATCAGCACACGCCCGAGATCGAGCATTATCTTTCTTCCATGGGCGGCAAGAAGTTCGGCATCACGTTCGTGCCGCATCTGTTGCCGGTCGATTCCGGGATCCTCGAGACGATCTATGTCCAGTTGAATACCCGCATCGACGCTGCTAAGGTCCATGAGCTTTACCGGAAATTCTACAAGACCGAGACGTTCGTCAGGGTGCTTGAGCCCGGGCAGCAGCCGGAACTGAGAAATGTGGTGCGGACGAATTTCTGCGATATTGGCCTCGCTGTCAGCAGCGACGGGAAGACTATTGTGATCACCTCTGCCATTGATAATCTTGTCAAGGGCGCTGCGGGTCAGGCGGTGCAGAATATGAACATCATGTACGGATTTGATGAAACGGCGGGGCTGCTATGAAGCTTCTTAAAGGGGGCATTACAACACCCAAAGGTTTTAGGGCGAACGGTTTCTGGGCGGGTGTTAAAAAATCCGGCAAGCCCGACCTTGGCCTTATCTGCGCGGATGTCATGTGCACGGCCGCTGCTGTCTTCACGAAGAGTTCTGTCAAGGCCGCGCCTGTTATCGTTTGCCAGAAAAACCTTAAAGGCGGCAAGATCCAGGCGCTTATTGCCAATAGCGGCAATGCTAATTGTTTTACCGGCGAGTATGGCCTTGTTTATGCCCGCAAGATGACCGAGCTGGTGGCTGAAAAGATCGGCGTCGCGGCGGCGAATGTGTTCGTTATGTCAACGGGGATCATTGGCAGGCCGTTCCCGTATGAAAAGATACGCGAAGCGCTGCCGGACCTTTTTAAGGGGTTGTCCCATGAGCGCGGCGCGAGCTTTGCGAAAGCGATCATGACAACAGACACCATGGACAAGCAGGCCGCTGTCCGGGTTATCATCGGCGGCAAGACAGTGGCTGTCGGCGGCTGCGCCAAGGGGTCGGGGATGATCGAGCCCAATATGGCGACCATGCTCGCGTGCGTGACCACGGATTGCGCGATCAGTTCCAAGATGCTTCAGTCGGCCCTCAAAGAAGTGGTGGATGTGTCTTTCAATGCGATCACGGTTGACGGGTGCATGAGCACCAATGACATGGTCGCGGTGATGGCCAGCGGCCTTGCCGGGAACAGGATGATCACGTCCAAAGGCAAAGGGTATGATGCTTTTGTCGCGGCGCTCAGGACCGTTTGCGTGAAGCTCTCGCGCGATATTGTTATCGACGGCGAAGGCGCGGAGAAGTTCTTTGAGATCAAGGTCACCGGGGCCAAAGACTTCAAACAGGCGCGGACTGCGGCCATGAAGGTGGCCAATTCCAATCTGGTCAAGACCGCGGATTACACGGACAATCCCAACTGGGGGCGCGTGGCTGCCGCGATCGGAGCGTGCGGCTTCAGGGAGATCACGGAACAGACGCTGAAGATCGATTTTTCCGTCAAGCGCAATACGATCTATATCCATGCGGATCTGGGTCTCGGGAAGGCCGAGGCTGTGGTCTATACATGCGATCTAACGCACAAGTACATCGACATCAATGGAAAATATAATTAAGAAGGCCGGCGTCCTCGTCGAAGCGATCCCTTACATCGATCAGTTCCGCAAGAAGGTTTTTGTGATCAAGTACGGGGGCAGTGTTCTGCATGATGAGGCTGTTCGCCACAAGGTCCTTGAGGACATTGTTTTCCTGAGCTTTGTCGGCATCCGTATCATCCTGATCCACGGCGGGGGGCCGAATATCTCTGATCGCCTGAAAGCAATGGGGGTCGAGCCCCAGTTCCATAACGGCATCCGCGTTACCGATGAGGCGACGCTCAAGGTCGTTATTGATGAGCTGGATGCGATCAACGGCCAGATCGTTAAGGAGCTGCGCGATCTAAGGGGCGATGTCACCGGCCTGAAGGGCGACGAGAATATCGTCTATGTCGAGAAAAAGAAATCGGATTGCGACCTGGGTTTTGTGGGCACGATCACGAACATCGAACGCCGCATCATGGAGAAGCACTTAAAACAGGGGCGCATCACGGTCGTGGCGCCCATGGGCATGAGCGCGGACCAGCAGACGCTCAATGTCAACGCCGACGAAGTGGCAAGCGCCATCGCGTCTTCCATGTGCGCCGAGAAGTTCGTCCTGCTGACGAACGTGCCGGGCGTCATGCGCGACCCGAAAGACCCGTCGAGCCTCATGTCCACGCTGACGCTGGCGCAGGTCAAGAAACTGAAGAAAGAAGGGGTCATTGCCGGCGGCATGATCCCGAAAGTCGATTCCTGCATCGAGGCCGTCCTGGGGGGTATCCCGAAAGCGCACATCATTGACGCGCGCATGGACAGAGCGCTCCTTCTTGAGATCTTTACCGATACCGGTGTCGGGACCCAGATCGTCCAGAAATGAAGTTCCGGGGTCATATGACGAAAAAAGACATTTTCGATAATTACGACAGGTTCATCTTTCCGACCTACACGCGGCTGTCCGCGATCTTCGTCAAGGGCAAGGGCAGCGTGCTGACGGATATCGACGGGAAGAAGTACCTTGACTTCTTTCCCGGCTGGGGTGTTTCCAATACGGGGCATTGCCATCCCAAGGTCATGGCCGCGGTGCGTGACCAGGTCGGGAAACTGATCCATATACCGAACAATTTTTTCGGCGTGAATCAGGCCAGGCTTGCGCGCGCGATCATGCGGCATTCTTTTGACGGCAAGATATTCTTTTGCAATAGCGGCGCCGAGGCGAACGAGGCCGCGATTAAGTTCGCGCGGCTTTTTGGCGCGGGCGATCCGGCGCGGTTCGAGATCATCACGACCCTCAATTCATTCCACGGCAGGACCATGGGGGCCATTTCCGCGACGGGGCAACTCAAGCACCAGAAGGGTTTTGCGCCGTTGTTGCCGGGTTTTGTGAATGTGCCGTTCAATGACCTTAATGCTGTCAAGGCTGCGGTGACGCCCAGGACCGTTGCGGTCATGCTGGAACTTATCCAGGGCGAGGGCGGCCTGAATGTGGCGGGTCAAGCGTATGTCAAGGGCTTGCGGCAGTTGTGCGATGAAAAGAATTTGCTGTTGATCGTTGATGAGGTCCAAACGGGCATGGGGCGCACGGGGGAGATGTTCGCGTACAAGCATTACGGCATTGAGCCGGATGTGATGACGCTGGCGAAAGGGCTTGGCGGCGGATTGCCGATCGGCGCCATGATCGCGTCCCGCAAGGTGGCGCATCTTCTTCAGCCCGGGATGCACGGCACAACATTCGGCGGAAGCCCGCTGGTGACCAAGGCGGCGTTGGGTGTTTTTGAAGCGATGGACAAGGATAAGATGCTCAAGAACGCGAAGGCCATGGGCGCGTATATGATGGAACGGCTCGGGCAGATGAAGGCACAATATCCTTTTATCAGTGAGGTCAGAGGGGCAGGGTTGATGATCGGCGTCGAACTCTCCATCGAGGGTAAAGGCATTTTTGAGGCCTGTTTCAAGGACGGGTTGATCATTAATTGCACACAAGGCAAAGTCTTAAGGATCATGCCCGCGCTCAATGTGACGCGCAAACAGATCGATAAGGCCCTTGTGATCCTTGAAAAAGCGTTCATCCAGCAAAAAGGATAACAGATGGTAAAGAGGGACTTTATTTCCATTGCCGATGCATCATCGGCTGATATCACGCGGATCCTCAAGCTGGCGCACCGGCTCAAGAAGGCCCCGGCGTCCCAAAAAGACCTGCTCAAAGGCAAGTCCATTGCGCTTATTTTTCAGAAGCCGTCGAACCGCACGCGCGTGTCGTTCGAGGCGGGGATCTTCCAGCTCGGCGGGAAGTCGATCTACCTGGCGTCCGATGACATCAGCCTCGGCAAGCGCGAGCCTACGGCGGATATCGCGCGCACGCTCTCGCGTTATGTGGGCGGTATCGTGGCGCGTGTGTTCTCCCATCAGGACCTGTTGGAGCTTGCAAAGTACGCCACGGTCCCGGTGATCAACGCGCTTTCCAATCTTTCCCATCCCTGCCAGGCGCTGGCGGATATCATGACCGTGCAGGAGAGGTTCGGGAAGTTCTCGGGATTGAAGTTCGCGTATGTTGGCGACGGGAATAATATGGCCAATTCCCTGATGCTGGCGTGCGCCAAGACGGGGATGGATATGGCAGTGGCCACGCCTGTCGGCTATGCGCCGGACGCGCGTTATGTGAAGCTGGCCAAGGCATGCGCCGCAGCAACGGGGGCGCGCATTGATGTGATGCGGGACCCGGCGGCCGCGGTCAAGGGCGCTCATGTTGTTTACACGGATACCTGGGTGAGCATGGGCCAGGAACGGGAAGCGGCCAGGCGCCTGAAGGCGTTCAAAGGATATCGTATCGACGAGAAATTGATGGCAAAGGCGGACAAGCGCCATATTTTCATGCACTGCCTGCCGGCGCATCGGGGACAGGAAGTGACGGATGGTGTGATCGATGGCGCGCATTCCGTGATCTTTGATGAAGCGGAGAACCGTCTGCATGTGCAAAAGGCGATCATGGTCCATCTGTACAAGAAATAGCAAAGGGGCAAGAACATGAAGAAGGTCGTGTTGGCTTATTCGGGCGGGCTGGATACATCGTGCATCATTCCGTGGCTCAAGGACCGCGGTTACGGGATCATTGCCGTTATCGGTAATGTCGGCCAGGGAGATGATTTTGACAAGGTCAAGGCCAAGGCGATCGCCTCCGGCGCGTCCAAGGCGTATTGCCTGGACCTGCGGCAGGAGCTCGTCGAGGATTACGCGATCCCCGCGCTGAAGGCCGGCGCTCTTTACGAGGGTAAATATAATCTGGCTTGCGCCCTGTCGCGCCCCGTGATCGCGTATCATCAGGTCATGATCGCGCGCAAGGAAAAGGCACAGGGCCTTGTTCATGGCTGCACGGGCAAAGGCAATGATCAGGTCCGTTTCGAGGTGACCTATCGGCTCATGGAACCGAAGATGGAAGTGATCGCGCCTGTGCGCGTGTGGGAATTCAAGTCGCGTGATGAAGAGATCGATTATGCCCGTTCCAAGGGCGTTCCGGTAACAGCGACGAAAAAGAGCCCTTACAGCATCGACACCAATGTTTACGGCAGGGCGATCGAGAGCGGCCTTCTGGAAGATCCGATGGTCGAGCCGCCGGAAGATGTGTTCAAGATGACAGCTGATCCCAGGAAGGCGCCGAACACGCCCGGCTACGTCACCATTGAGTTCGTGAAGGGTGTTCCCGTCGCCGTCAACGGCAGGAAGATGAAGCCGCTGCAGCTGGTCCTGAAACTTAACGAGATCGCGGGCAGGCACGGCGTTGGCAGGGTGGACATGATCGAGAACCGCTTGGTGGGGATCAAGTCCCGTGAGCTGTACGAAAATCCGGCAGGCACGGTGCTGCATCTGGCGATCCGCGAGATCGAAAGCCTGGTGCTGGACCGCGACAGCCTGCGGTTCAAAGAGATCCTTTCCCAGAAATATGCCGAGCTGACATACAACGGGTTATGGTGGACGCCGCTCAAGGCGCAGATGGACGCGTTCTTTAATGCTTATCACAAGAATACAACGGGTACTGTTCGCATCAAGCTTTATAAGGGCAATGCCACGGTCGTCGGGCGCCGGTCGCCGTATTCGCGTTACAGCACCAAAATGGCGACTTACGGCAAGGGTGATGTATTCGACCAGTCTCTGGCCGACGGGTTCATAAAACTCTGGACCGTTCCGTTCCAGCGTCACAGTTAAAAGAAGGGTCGCATATGGCTAAGAGGCTTTGGGGTTCGCGCTTCACGGGGAACTTGAGCAAGCTTTCAGAGAAGTTCACCTACAGCATCGCGTATGATTCAAAGCTCGCTTTGTATGATTGTGTCGCCGGTATGGCGCATGCCCAGATGCTGGGAGAACAGGGGATCATCCTTAAGAAAGACGCTTCCGCTCTGGTCATGGGACTGCGGACCCTGATCAAGCAGATCGAGGACGGAAAATATACCTATGACCCGTCTTGCGAGGATGTGCATACGGACATCCAGGTCAAATTAAAGAAACTGATCGGCCAGCCGGCGGACAAGCTTCATACAGCGCGTTCGCGCAACGACCAGGTCGTTACCGACGTGCGTCTTTATTGCATGGACGAGATCGACAGCATCCTGGCCCTGATCGAGGGGCTTCAGATCGCTCTTGTTAATTTCGCGGACAAGAATCAGGACGTGATCATTCCGGCGTACACGCATTTGCAGCCGGCGCAGGTCGTTCTTTTGTCGCATCAGGTCCTCGCGTACGTCGAGATGCTCGAGCGCGACAAGGGGCGTTTTGAGGATGCCCGCAAGCGCACCAGCATCAACACGCTTGGCGCGTGCGCCCTTTCAGGGACGTCGCTCTTAACGGACCGTGATCTTGTTACCAAAAAGCTTGGGTTTGCCGCGACGGCAGCCAACAGCATCGATGCAGTGGCGGATCGCGATTTTATCATCGAGATCATCGGTGCGGCCGCGGTCACGGGCATGCACCTTTCGCGCATGTGCGAGGATCTTATCCTGTGGCTGAGCCGGGAATTCGATCTCATCGCGCTCGATGATTCTTTTTGCACGGGCTCGTCCATCATGCCGCACAAGAAGAACCCCGATGTTCTCGAGCTTGTGCGCGGGGCATCTGCCAGGTTCCCGGGAAGGCTCGTCGAGGTTCTGGCGCTCATGAAAGGGCTTCCGCTGGCCTATAATCGTGACATGCAGATGGACAAGCCGGCCTTGTTCGACGCGGTAGAGACCATTGGAGATATGCTCGAGATCATGGCCCAGGCTGTTGGCGGGATCAAGGTCAAGCGCGACGCTCTTAAGGATAAGATCGCCAGCGAGTATTTCTTCTCGGTGGACATCCTGGATTATCTGGTGAAGAAGGGCGTTTCATACCGCGACGCGCATGATACGGTCGGCGCCATGGTCAAGGAATGCCTGGATCACGGCCGTAAGATATCGGACATGACGGTGGCGCAGCTTAAGCGTTATTCCATGCATTTTGAAGATGACATGAGAAATCTCCTGAAGCCGGAAGTTTCGGTCAGAGGCAAGAAGTCGTCAGGCTCGACCAATCCTAACATGGTGCGCGCCCAGATCAACAAATGGAAGAAGCGCCTGAAATGACAAAATTCACGCATCCGATCCATGATTTTCAATACAGATCAGGCGAGCTTTATTGCGAAGGCGTGAAAGTGTCTGCCATCGTAAAGAAGGTCGGGACGCCGGTGTATATTTACAGCCATACGACGCTGGTCGGCCATTATCGCAGGATCAAGGACGCTTTCGCGAGCATTGATCCGGTCATTTGTTTTGCCATGAAAGCCAACAGCAATCTCGCCGTGCTCAGGGCCCTGGTGCTGGAGGGCGCTGGTTTTGATATTGTTTCCGGCGGAGAGTTGAAGAAGGCGCGGCTTGTCAAGGCGGACATGAAACGCGTCGTGTACGCGTCCGTAGGCAAGACAGACGAGGAGATCGCCGATGCTGTCAGAGCAGGGATACTGCTCTTTAATGTTGAGTCTGTTCCGGAGTTGAGGAACATTGAACGCATTGCCCGCAAGCTGGGCAGGACGGTCGAAGCGGCCCTGCGCATCAATCCGGACATTGACGCGCCGACGCATGAGAAGATCAATACGGGCAGTCTTAAAAAGAAGTTCGGGATCGACTTGGCGACCGCACGTGGTATTTTCTTGGGTCGTAAGGCGTATCCGCATGTAAAATTAAGCGGCGTGCATGTTCATATTGGTTCGCAGATCGTCCAGAGCGCGCCTTTTGTCGCGGCCATCGTTAAGACGCTCGCGTTCATCGACGCGCTTGAGGCCAAGGGTGTTCGGATCTCGTATCTTGATATCGGCGGCGGGTTGGGGATCGTTTATAAGAATGAGACCCCGCAGACCGCGGCAGAGTTCGCCCGTAAGGTGCTGCCGCTGTTAAAAGGCAGGCAGCTTAGGCTGATCATGGAGCCCGGGCGGTTCATCGCCGGGAATTCAGGGATATTTGTTACCAAGAAGCTTTACACCAAGGATAATGGCGTCAGGAAGTTCATGATCGTGGACGCGGGGATGAATGACCTGGTGCGCCCGTCCATGTACGGGGCGTACCACGAGATCATCCCGCTCAAGGCCTCGTCCGCAAGGAAGATCGTTTGTGATGTGGTCGGGCCTGTGTGCGAGAGCGGGGACGTGTTCGCGCAGCAGCGGCGCCTGCCGGATATTAAGGACGGGGAATTCCTGGCCATGCTTTCCGCCGGGGCTTACGGGTATGCAATGTCGAGCAATTATAATGTCCGTCCCCGTGTTGCCGAGGTCATGGTCAAGGGCAAGGCATGGGCTGTTGTTCAGCGGCGTGAGACTTTTAATGATATGGTGCGCGGGAGCAGTATCCCGGCGTTCGTGAAATAAAGATATGATCAAAGTCCCTTTCTACAAGATGCAGGGCGCGGGCAATGACTTTATCGTCATTGATCATGATCCGGCCATTGATTACCATCCTTTTGCCAGAAAAGTGTGCGACCGGCATATGGGCATTGGCGCGGACGGGGTCCTGGTGCTGGGCAAGTCTTCGACGTGCGACCACCGCATGCGCATCATCAATGCGGACGGTTCCGAGGCGGAAATGTGCGGCAACGGCGCCCGCTGCATGGCGGTCTATATCGCGCACAAGTTCGCGCTTGTTCCCGAAGTGTTCACGATGGAAACGCTGGCCGGGCGCATCAATGCCAGGGTCGAGGGCGAGACTGCATCCGTTCAGCTGAGCGACCCGAAGGATTACCGGCCCAACATCGAGATCAAGGTCAATGATCATAAACTTACCGGGCATTTCATCAATACCGGCGTTCCGCACACGATCGTTTTTGTGCAGGGCTTGCAGGAGATGGATGTTGACGGGCTAGGGCGCCTGGTGCGCCATCATGGTGTGTTCGCGCCCAAGGGCACGAACGTGGATTTTGTCGAGAAGGTCAAGGACGGGCTGGTTGCCTTGCGGACTTACGAGCGCGGCGTCGAGGCAGAGACCCTGGCTTGCGGCACGGGCAGTGTTGCCGCGGCGCTGGTTGGATATTTGCAGGGCAAGGAAAAGCATGCGCCGGTCAAAGGCGCCGTGATCCGCGTGGCGACCAAAAGCGGCGAGGTGCTCGAGGTGACATTCGATCTGGACATGGTCAAGGACAAGCCGCTTATCAGCCATGTCTGGCTCAAGGGCGGGGGTAAGTTCATTTGTAAGGGTGAATACTCTTATTGACAGGAGGATGTATGTTCAAGGGTTCTATTGTCGCTATGGTAACGCCTTTCACGGAACACGGCGTGGATGAATGGAAACTGGCGGAGCTTCTTGAGAAGCAGGTCGCCGGCGGTACCAGAGGCATTGTTCCGTGCGGCACCACAGGCGAATCGCCGACGCTTTCCCATGAGGAACATGATAAGGTCATCGAGATCGCGGTTGATGTCGTTCATAAACGGATCCCGGTCATTGCCGGCACGGGGTCGAACTCTACCGTCGAGGCCATTCGCCTGACCCGGCATGCCGAGGAGGTCGGGGCGGATGCGGCGCTGGTCGTGACCCCGTATTACAACAAGCCGACGCAGCAGGGGCTGTACCTGCATTTCAAGGCCGTGGCTGACAGCGTCAAGATCCCGATCATCCTTTACAATATCGAAGGCCGCTGCGCGCGCAATATCGAGACCGCGACCGTGCAGAAGCTTGCCAGGGATTGCAAGAATATCATCGGCGTCAAGGAAGCATCTGGCAACCTGGAACAGGCAAAAGCGGTCAAGGAAGCGTGCGGCAAGGATTTTACCCTGATCTCCGGCGATGACGCATTGACGGTCCCGATGATGAAGCTCGGTGCTGTCGGGGTCATCTCAGTGCTGGCGAACATCATGCCCAAGGAGGTCGCCGAGGTCGTGGCACTCATGGAAAAGGGCAAGGTCAAGGAAGCGGAAGCAAAGCAGGAAGCGCTCATGCCGCTGATCAAGATGATATTCATTGAGACGAACCCGGCGCCGGTGAAAACAGCGTGCGGACTGATGGGGCTCTGTTCGCCGAAGCTCAGGTTGCCGTTGTGCGAGCTTGCACCGGAGAATCTTGCCAAGCTCAGGAAGACATTGGTTGACTACAAGCTTATTTAAGAAGGGCATTATGATCAAATTGGCTGTTAACGGTTGTTACGGGCGCATGGGTCAGCGCATTACGGAACTGGCTTTGCGCGAGAAGGACATCAAGGTCATTGCGCTCATCGAGAGCCCGCAGCGCACGGATGTGCCGTCGGAGCTGCATGGCATTAAAGTGGCGAGGGATATCAACGCGGTCAAGGGCGCTGATGTTGTCATTGATTTCACGCTGCCCGAGCCGACCATGCAGTGCCTTGAGGCGTGCCTGCGCCACGGTGTGCGGATGGTCATCGGAACCACCGGGCTTTCGGACGCCCAGCGCGCCGCGATCAGGAAAGCGTCGGAGCAGCTGGCGATCGTCCAGTCCACCAATATGTCCGTCGGGGTCAATCTTGTGTTCGGCCTTTTGAAACAAATGGCGGCGTCGCTCAAGGGTTATCGCGTTGCTATCACGGAAACGCATCATGTGCACAAGAAGGACGCCCCGTCAGGCACGGCCAAGACCATGGCCGAGGCCGTGGAGAGCGGGTCCGGGGTTAAGGTTACGGACATCGCCTCTGTGCGTGAGGGTGAGGTCGTCGGGTATCACAAGGTGTCTTTTGACAGCGCCGTGGATACGATCGAGATCTCTCACAATGCCAAGACACGCGATATGTTCGCCGAAGGGGCTGTTCTTGCCGCGAAGTTTGTGGCGGGTAAAACTAAAGGAATGTTCAACATGCAGGAAGTGCTCGGACTATGAATATAGAGATCGCACAGCGGCTGCAACAGTTGCCGCCTTATCTTTTTGTTGAGATCGACAAGGCCCGCCGGGCGGCCCTGGCCGAGGGGCGCGATGTGATCAATCTGGGTGTAGGTGATCCGGACCAGCGGACCTACCAGTCGATCGTTGACGCCATGAAGAAGGCGCTTGATGACGGCGGCAACCATCACTATCCGTTCGATGCCGGCGTGCCGCAGTTGCGCGTCGAGATCGCGGCATGGTTCAAGGGGCGTTTTAATGTTGAGCTGGACCCGCAGACCGAGGTGTATCCGCTGATCGGCTCCAAAGAGGGGCTGGCCCATTTTCCGCTGGCGGTCATTAACCCCGGCGATAAAGTGCTGCTGGCGGACCCGGCGTATCCGGCGTATCAGGCCGCGGTGACATTTGCGGGCGGCAAGATCCAGTACTTGCCGCTAAAGGCCTCCCATGACTTCCTGCCGAAGATCGCGGATATCGAGGCGGCGAAGAACGTGAAGGCGATCATTGTCTGCTATCCGAACAATCCGACGGCAGCGGTGGCGAACAAGCAATTCTATACGGACCTTGTCAGGGTCTGCACGGAAAAGAACATCATCATTATTTCTGACCTGGCGTATTCCGAGGTGTATTACGACGGGATCAAGCCGCCGAGCATCCTGGAAGTCCCGGGCGCGAAAGATATTGCCATCGAGTTCCATTCATTCTCCAAGACATATTTCATGACGGGCTGGCGCCTGGGCTGGGCGTGCGGCAATCCCGGTCTGGTGGCTGCGCTCGCGAAGGTCAAATCCAATGTGGATTCCGGCGTGTTCAACGCGATCCAGTACGCGGGGATCGCGGCACTGAAGATGGACCCGGTCGAGATCGAGGACATGCGCGCCTGTTATCAGGAACGGCGCGATGCGCTCATCAACGGCTGCCGTTCCATCGGCTGGAAGATCGACCCGCCCAAGGGCGCGTTCTATGTGTGGGCAAAGGTCCCGGCGAAGTTCCCGGATTCCATGGCCTGCGCCAAGGCTTTTCTGGACGGGGCTGATATCGTGATGACCCCGGGTGTTGGTTTCGGCAAATGCGGCGAAGGGTATGTGCGCATGGCATTGACGCTCCCGGTCGAGCGCATCCATGAGGCTGTTCGCCGGATGGAGAAAGTCCTGGCATAAAAGGAGGCGCTGTTGTGCCTGTTGTTTATCTGGGCCTGGGATCGAACCTTGGCGACCGCCGCCGGAACATCCGTGACGCGGTCAAACTTCTTGAAGCGTCGGGCGTTGCGTTATTAAAGCTCTCATCCGTGATCGAAACAGCCCCTGTGGGAGGACCGCCGCAGGGGCTTTTTCTTAATGCGGTCATGAAAGGGGAAACTTCGCTGGAGCCCCTGGCGCTTCTTGACTGCGCGCAAGAGGTGGAATCACAACTGGGGCGCGTCCGCACGGTTAAGAATGGTCCGCGGACGATCGACATTGACATCTTGCGCTATGACGCATTGGTCATGGATACGCCGCGGCTTGTTATCCCGCATCCCAGGATGCAGGAGAGGGATTTTGTGATGCTCCCGTTACAGGAGGTTCTTGCGTGAAGATCATCAGGACGATACGGCAGATGCGCTCCTATGTAGCGTCATGCCGCCGGCAAGGCAGGACGATCGGCTTTGTTCCGACCATGGGATATTTCCATGACGGGCACAAGGCGCTGATGACCTCGAGTGTCAGGGATAACGACATCACGGTGGTCAGTCTTTTTGTGAACCCCGCGCAGTTCGGCCCCGGCGAGGACCTGGCAAAATACCCGCGGGACCTGAGGCGTGACAGTGCGATCGCCAAGGGCGCGGGCGTCGACGTTCTTTTTGTGCCGTCGGTAAAAGAGATGTATCCTCAACAAGATCCGGTCCATGTCGAGGTCGGCCCCATTGCCACGATGCTGTGTGGCGCGACGCGGCCGGGGCATTTTCGCGGCGTGGCGACGGTGGTCGCCAAGCTCCTGAACATCGTGCAGCCGGATGTCATGTACATGGGGCAGAAGGACGCACAGCAGGTCGAGGTCGTCAGAAGGATGATGCGCGCCTTGGATATCCCCGCGCGCCTTCGGGTCTGCGCGACCGTCCGCGAACAGGACGGGCTGGCCATGAGCTCGCGCAACGCGTATCTTTCTCCGTCGGAGAGGGCGGCCGCTCCGGCGCTCTACCGGGCATTGCGGCACGCCCGCGCGATGATCATCGACGGCGAGCGCGACGCATCCAAAATAATATCCAAAATAAAAAAGTTGATTTCCGACGGAACGGGTGCTAGCATTATTTACGTTTCTTGCGTAAAGCTTGATGGGTTCCATATTGTCCGCCGGATCGAAGGCACTACGCTCATCGCGGCGGCGATACGGATCGGCACGACACGGCTTATCGACAACATTGTTGTTAAGGGCACATGAAGTCAGCTGACAGCAAGTTAAAACTGGGCATCGTCGGTTGTGGCGCGATCGGGTCGAGGATCGCCCGCAGCGTAACGAAGGAGCTCAAGGACGGTTTCAGGGTCGTTGCCCTTTACGACATCGAACCGGTAAAAGCGCAGGCGCTCGCTACGCGGCTTAAAGCGCGCGGTGTTGTTGCCGCGTCCGTGGATGATCTCATCCGGCGTTCGGATATTGTTGTTGAAGCGGTGAACACTCTGGCGACAACTGCGATCGTCCAGAAGTCCCTGAAGGCGGGTAAAAGCATTTTAGCGATGAGCATCGGAAGGCTGTTGTCCATGGAGCGCGGCAACGGCCTTTTTTGTCTGGCCAGGCGCTCCCGGGGGCACCTGCTTCTTCCTTCGGGCGCCATCGCCGGGCTCGACGCGATCAAAGCGGCATCACTGGCCGGTATCAGGTCCATCACGCTCACATCCACCAAACCTCCGTCGGGTTTTGCGAACAATCCCTATATTAAAGAGAAGGGCATTGACCTGAAAGGGCTTTCCGGCGAGAAGGTCCTTTTTGACGGCAGTGTCCGGGACGCGGTGCGTTATTTTCCCCAGAACATCAATGTGGCCGCGGCGATCGCCCTGGCCGCGGGAACTACGACAAAGTTGCGCGTGCGCATCGCGGCCTCATCCAGGGTCAGCTGCAATACTCATGAGATCGTCGTCGAAGGCGCGTGCGGCCGCATTACGACAAAGACGGAAAATGCCATTTGCCCGGACAACCCCAAAACGAGCTATCTGGCCGTTCTTTCGGGGATCCGCACCCTGCAGGGGTTTGCGTCAAGGGTCAGGGTCGGGACATAAGCGTTGTAAGGTCATTGGAAAGAACAACAATAAAGATCATGCGAAAGGGGGTGAATAAGAATGGCTAAGAAAGTTCAGAAGGTAGGCGTCAAGAAGGAGAAGGGTTTCTTGTACTTCATTGACAAGCAGGGTGACGTTTCCTGCGCGGCGATGGCTCGCGGCGACAAGAAGGGTGGTAAGCCCAAGAAGGTTGCCAAGGTCGGTATCAAGAAGGAAGCCGGTTTCCTGTACTTCATCGATAAGCAGGGGGATATCTCTTGCGCGGCGATGGTCAAGGGCGGCAAAAAGAAAAAGAAGAAGTAATTCTCTTTTTCGTCCTTTTCGTTGTACATATGACCCCTGCTGCCAGCAATGGCGGCAGGGGTTGTTTTTTTACGGGGGCGCGTTAGAATAGGTGCCTGGCGGGAAGACAAGGACCCTCTTTTTATGCGATCAGACAGCATCATCATCACCAACGCCAAAGAGCACAATCTCAAGAACATTTCGCTTGAATTGCCGCGCAACAAGTTCATCGTGGTGACGGGCCTGAGCGGTTCGGGCAAGTCATCGCTGGCGTTCGACACGATCTATGCCGAGGGGCAGCGCCGTTATGTCGAAAGCCTTTCGGCCTACGCCCGGCAATTCCTCGACCAGGTCCAGAAGCCTGATGTCGGGTCCATCGAGGGCCTGAGCCCGACCATTTCTATTGAGCAGCGCACGATCACGCGTAATCCCCGCTCTACGGTGGCAACGCAGACCGAGATCTATGACCACTTGCGCCTGTTGTTCGCCCGTGCCGGCGTTCCGTATTATAAAGGGAAGAAGCTTGAGAAACAGTCGGCCCAGGAGATGGTCGAGCGTATCTTGAGGCTTCCTGAAGGCACGAAGGTGAGCATTCTGGCGCCTTATGTGCGCGGGAAGAAAGGGACTTATCCGACGCTCGGACGGGATGTGGCCAGGGCGGGGTTTGCGAGGGTCCGCGTTGACGGCACGGTCTATGAGACAGGCGAGCGGATCAAGCTCGACCGTTACAAGATCCATACCATTGATATCGTTGTGGACCGCCTGAGTGTGAATGCTGCAGCGCGTTCCCGGTTCACGGACTCCGTGGAAACGGCGTTGAAGGCAGGCAAAGGGTTCCTGACGGTCGCTTTTACCGACGGCAGGCCTGACATGGTCCTGAGCGAGAGTTTTGCGGTCCCGGATGAGGATATCAGTCTGCCCGAACTTGAGCCCCGGACATTCTCATTCAATTCTCCTTACGGCGCCTGCCCGGCGTGCAATGGCATCGGCACCCGGATGGAGATCGATGCGAACACCCTGATCGCTGACCCTGAAAAGCCGTGGACGTCCGCGATCGTGCCGTGGCGCAAAGGCCAGCGCGGGTACATGATGTATTATCGCGCCGTGATGCGCGAACTCGCCGGGCTTTATCGCGTTGACGCAAAACTTCCTTTCTCAAAGTTGCCAAAGGCTTTTAAGCACCGCGTTCTTTATGGCGGGGAAGACATCATCTGGGGCAAGCGCTACGAGGGTGTGATCGGGTATCTGGAGCGGCTGTTCCGTACGACTGACAGCGACTGGCTCAAGGAAGAGATCTCGCGGTTCATGTCCGAGGCGCCGTGCCCGCAGTGCGGCGGGGACAGGTTGAAGAAGGCGTCGCTCATGGTCCTTGTGGGCGGCAAGAATATCGCTGATCTCGTCAAGCTTTCGATCACGGACGCGAAAGACTTCTTTGCCGGGCTCTCTCTGGATAAAGAGCACGCTGCGATCGCCGCTCCGATCCTCAAGGAGATCAACAGGCGCCTTGATTTTTGTATCAATGTCGGCCTTGATTATCTGACGCTTGATCGCAAGAGCGCCACGCTTTCCGGCGGGGAAGCGGAGCGTATCCGCCTGGCCACCCAGGTCGGGTCAGGGTTGGTAGGCGTTGTGTATGTGCTGGATGAACCGTCGATCGGACTGCATCAGAAAGATAATGAGCGGCTCTTGCAGAGCCTGCACGCGCTTCGGGATATGGGCAATACTCTGGTGGTCGTTGAGCACGACGAGGATACGATCCGTCAGGCGGACTGGGTGGTGGACTTGGGCCCTGGCGCGGGACGTTTTGGCGGCGAGATCATGTACGCGGGGCCTGTGGCGGGCATCACGCGCGCCCCGGGATCCTTGACGGGAAAATATCTCAGCGGGGCTTTGCGCATCCCGCTGCCACCACAGCGCCGTGATACACGCGTGATGAAGAAGCTGGCGGTCAAGGGGGTGTCGGAACACAACCTTAAAGACATCGACGTGGAATTCCCTCTGGGAGCGTTGATCTGCGTTACGGGCGTCTCGGGTTCCGGCAAATCAACACTGGTCAATGATGTTCTTTATAAAGAACTTGCCCGCAGGATGCACGGGTCCCGGGAGAAACCCGGGGCGCTGCGCAAGATCGAAGGCGCTGCCGGCATCGATAAGGTGATCGTTGTCGATCAGTCGCCTATTGGCCGCACGCCACGCTCCAACCCAGCGACGTACACGGGGGTTTTCACGGACATCAGGACGCTTTTTTCCCGCCTGCCTGATGCGAGGCTGCGCGGTTACGGGCCGGGCCGTTTCAGTTTCAATGTCAAAGGCGGTCGGTGCGAGGCGTGCCAGGGCGACGGGGTCAAGGAGATCGAGATGCATTTCCTTCCGGACGTGCACGTGGAGTGCACTGTTTGCCACGGGCAGCGGTTCAATGAACAGACCCTGCAGGTCATGTACAAAGGAAAGAATATCGATCAGGTGCTCAACCTTTCGATCGTCGAGGCGCGTGATGTCTTCGGGGATATGCCGCGCATCCGCCGGGTGCTTGACGTGCTTCATGATGTCGGACTCGGGTATATCAAGCTCGGGCAGGCGGCCACAACGCTTTCCGGCGGAGAGGCTCAACGCGTGAAGCTCGCCACGGAATTATGCAAGCCCGCCACGGGCCGCACGCTGTACATCCTGGATGAGCCGACCACGGGCCTGCATTTTGCGGATGTGGAAAAACTCCTGACGGTATTGCAGCGGCTTGTTGACAAGGGCAACACTGTCATTGTTATTGAGCACAATCTGGAGGTCGTCAAATCGGCCGATCATGTCATTGACCTCGGGCCCGAGGGCGGGGATCGCGGAGGCAAGGTTGTTGTCGCGGGTACGCCCGAGGTTATTGCGCGCCATCCGCATTCTTATACGGGCAAATACCTCAAGCCTTTTCTAAAGAGTTAAAAATATTCATTATTTTCTCTTTGATGACTTTCTTTTTTGTTAAAATACACCAATCATGAAAAAGCTCCTGCCATTCTTTATCTTCTTTGTATTATTTTCTTTTATTAATGCCCCGGTCTTTGCTGCGTCCAACGAGAAGGAGCTTTTTGTCGTTGCCCAGCGGGCTTTTGAGGATGGGTTCTATGATGTCTCCCTGCGTTATGTGGACCAGCTCCTGGCAGAGTTCCCGTCGACGGTAAAAGCCGTTGAGGCAAAACTCCTGCAGGGGCAGTGTTACTTCTTCAAGAAAGAGTATGTCAAGGCCTTTGGCGTTCTCAAGGAACTGGCTAAGCAGGGGGAATATAAGGACGCGGCGCTTTTCTGGCTTGGCGAAACGTATTTAAAGGGCGGCGAGATCGACAATGCCCAGGCGCAATACCGCCAGATCATCGAGGGGTTCCCCGGGTCGTTGTATGCGCCGCAGGCTTATTATTCGCTGGCATGGAGTTATTTCCAGAAGGCTGACTATGCCGCGGCGAAACAGGTGTTCCAGGAGCTGATCGCGAAGCATCCTTCCAATAATCTTGTTGATGACGCATCTTTCAAGCTCGGCGAGTGTGATTACAATGCCGGACAGTATGAAGGCGCGGTTTTCCAGTTTGGCGCGTACATGCAGGAGCATCCGCTCTCGTCCCGTCTTTACGAGGCGCAGTTCAATATCGCCGAGGCGTATTACTACCTGGAGCAATATACCAAGGCGGTCGAGGCTTATCAGAAGGCCGGCGGCCTGGCCAAGGACCCGCGTTCCAGCATCACGGCGCTTATCGGCGTGGGTTGGAGCAATATGAAACTCCAGAAGTTCGATGATGCCCTGAAAGCCTTTGACGAGGCTCAGGCCCTGGCCAAGGCGCAAAATATTCCTGAAGATGACGTCCTCCTGGGCAAGGCGAGCCTTTTTACGTCGCAGGAGAAGTTCAAGGACGCGGCGGCCAATTACACGGAACTTATCACAAAATTCCCTGACAGCACCCGCATGGCGGAAAGCTACTTGGGCAGGGCCAATGTGGCTTATCTGGCCAATGATTACCCGACGGCGGTGGCTGATTACAAACAGATCATTTCGTTGTACGACGGGGTCGCACAGCACGCGAAAGTTGTTGATAAGGCGCGCTTCGGCCTGGCGTGGACATATCTTAAGAGCGGCGACCTGCCCCAGGCCGTGGCCAGTTTTCAGGCGGTCGCGGACAAGGCCGACAGCAAGGCTGCCAAGGCGAGCGCTCTGACGCAGATCGCGGATGCTTATCAGGAAGCCGGTCAGATGGACAAGGCGATCGAGGTCTATGACAAGATCCTTAAAGAAATGCCGGACACGCCTTACGCGGACCATGTCCAGTACCGGCTCGGCGTTGCGCTCCTGAAGACAGACCGTTTTGACCAGGCCATCATCGCCTTTGAGGTGTTCAAGGCCAATTACCCCCGCAGCAGGTATCTTGCCGAGATGCAGTATTATCTGGGTGTGGCGTATTTCAAGAAGCGCGACTGGGCGGCAGCGGCGGAAGTTCTTACTGCGGCGCTTAAGGCAGTGGATCCGGCGAGCGAGTTCGGGGCGGAGGCGCGTTATATCCTCGCGTTGTCGCAGTTCAATCTCAGGCAGTTCGACAAGGCGCTGGCGGTCTTTAACGAAATATTGAAGATGTACCAGTCCCAGCCGGCTGTTGTCCAGAACGCGCATCTGGGCCTGGCCAGAACATACTACGAGATGGGCGATGTCAAGGAAGCGCTGACGCGCTTCAAGGAGATCGCGTACCGTTATCCCAAGACGGATGCAGGGACAGAATCGCTTGTGTGGATGGGGCAGCATGCGATGTCCTCGGCCGCTTATGAAAGCGCGGTCGAATATTATACGCAGGCGCTGAACGATGAAACGCGCACGGATAAGAAGGGAATGCTGCATTTTGAGCTTGGCCGGGCGTATCAGGCGATGGAGAAACCAGACAAGGCCCTCGGGCATTTCCGTCAGGTGGACGCGACCATGGATCCGTTGTTCTATCCCAAGGCGCGGCTGGCCATCGCGGCCATCTTTTCCAAAGAGGTCGATCCGACGGAAGCCGTCGAAACATACCGCAATATCATTGCCACCAGCCCGGGCTTCAAGCGCGACGCCCTGGTGAAGATCGCCCAGATCTACAGGAGAGAGCGCCGGTTCCAGGAGGAGTTCGACGCTTATCAGGAGGCCTTGGCAACAAAGAAGGGCGAAAGCGAGCAGACGGACGCGCAGGTCCAGTTCGCCATGGGCGACGCGCTTGAAATGCTCAACCGTTTTGATGAGGCGGCAGAGGCGTATTTCAAGATCGCGTACCTGCATGCCAAAGAATCGGCGTGGGTCATCAAGGCATATCTGCGCATCGGCAAGATCTATGAGAACAAGGAAGACTGGGACAAGGCTATTGCGGCATACAAAAAGGTGGTCGACATGTCCGTCGCGGAATCAAAGTTCGCGAACGAGCGTATCGCGTGGGTCGAGCAGCGTCGCGCCAAAAGCAATAAGGAACCAGCTTCATGACGGACACAGTGACCCTGATAACGCCGTGGCAGTTCCTGGTCAAGGGCGGCCCCATGATGTGGCCTTTATTGGCGTGTTCTGTTGCGACGCTAACGGTCCTTGTCCGGAAGTCCGTTGAGTTCGTTGCCGCGCAGCGTGGCGATGAAGCGCTCAAGGATGCGGTGATCGCCAGGGTTCGCAAAAATGATATTCAGGGGGCGGTTGCGGCTTGCGATGCGGCTTCATGTTCGCTGGCACCCGTCTTGCGGTCGGGGTTGATCGCGTATGGCGCGCCTGCGGAGCAGATCAATGCCGCGATGGAGCAGGAAGCCCGGCACGGCATCTTTATTCTGGAACAAGGACTTGGCATGGTCGCCGCGATAACGCGCCTTGCGCCTTTATTGGGTTTTCTGGGAACAGTTCTCGGGCTTTGCGGCGTATTCCATGCCATCCAGATACGCGCGGCAGCGCTGAATCCGGCAACGCCGGGCGATGTGGCTGCGGGCGTGTGGCAGGCGCTTATTGCCACGGCCGCAGGGCTTGCAACAGCGGCCATGGCGCTTCTCGTGCATGAGCATTGCGCCGGGCGCATCATGGCTATTGTGGCGCGCATCGAGCGCATGACGGCCGAGGTCGTCGAGGCAATGGCAGTGCCTGCAGAGCCGGCTTTTGATGTTGAAAAGGAATAAACGATGGACCTTCGGCGGCACATCAGGGTTCTTCCGGCGCAACGGACAGGCTTTGTTCCGTTCATCAATCTTATTCTTGTGATCATCGTCTTTGCCGTGTTGGCATCGGCGTTGACAGGCGCGGTATCATTACCGGTGCAATTGCCCAAAGGGGTCACCAGCGACATGGCCAAAGGCGGCGCGGTCACCGTCGTTGTGACGAGCGAGAACATCCTGTATGTTAACGGCAAGGTAACGACGCTCAAGGAGCTCAGAGAGCTCTTATCCGCTGTAAAGGCCAAAGACGGTTCTGTTCTTATCAAAGCGGACCGTCGGGCGTCGTTGGGGCGGGTTGCGGACATTTGGGACCTGGGCCGCGGCCTGGGCATTACCAGGATCAGCGTGGCGGCTGATCAGGGAGAGTAGCCATGACATGGTTTCGCGCGGCATGCATCGCGGCTCTGGCCTACGGGTTCCTGTTGACGGGGTTCCTGGCATTTACCTTGCCGGGTACGCCGGGAATGTGCCGGACGGATATTATCTTTTTGGGATCGATCCTTCAGGCCGGTGATGTTGCTGGGGTTGGCAAGGTTCCGTTGTTCGCAGCCGCTGATGCGGGATCGGGAATGCCGGCCGGGGACGCGCAAGGTAGAGGGCATCTTTGGTTCCGGGGCATTGCCGTTGACAAGCCCGAGGGTTTTCGGAATGTCCTGCCGCCGGGTGATGAGCATATTCTGCGTTTTACAGGCGAAAGGGTCGTTCTTGATGAGCCTGCTGATGATGGCGGCGCAGCGGCGGGGATCGCGCCTGTTGAGATGAAATTACGGATGGAGCGGCCATGATCGCCATTGACCTTGCCTGGGCGGGCGGGGCATGTGCCGCGCTGGCGATCGCCCTCTTCTTTTGGGGGCAGGCGCTGCTGCAGAAAAAAAGCTTTGGTTCTGGAAAGACCGCTGGATATGTGCGACAATGTCCTTATTGCGGACATGTGTCGGTCGAGCGTGAACTTTTGCGCACGAGGATATGTTCTTTGTGTAAAAGCTATCTTGAGGAAAACGCGCCGTGACGGAAAGATCGCGCCGGTCCAAAAAAGGAATGGTCCTCGTTATCGTTATCGCCGTGATCATGATGATGACGATCGTTGTGATGGGAATGCTCAGCCGCAATGTGTCGCGCGCCCTGACAACGGAAAAACAGATCAAGCGCATCAAGGCGGAAGTTCTTGCGGAGGGGGCTTTTTGGCGGGCGTATCAGGATGACGGAACACCTCCGGTGGCAACGTTCTCGGTGATATCCGACGGAGAGACATATACCGTTTCGTACACGGACCCGGTCGATGCCGGCCCGGGCGGGACAGATTCCAAGAAAGTAACGGTCACTTATTAAGAGGCGGCAAGAATAATGGTTTTGCGCAAACGGCTGGGCATTCACTGGGGAGAGAAAGGCTTTGTTTTTGTTGAGGCTGCCAACGAGGCGCCTGCGCAAACGGCCTTTGTTCCTTTTTCAGCCGGACTTGAAACCGCCTTGAGGGATACCGACTTCCTGGATATCCTGCAGAGAACGATCAGGAACAAGCGCATTGCCACTGTTGAAACTTACTTGTCCCTGCCGTCGAAAGATATTTTTATCCGCTGGTTCCTCATTCCGTGGGTCAAGACGAGCGAGATCCAGGACCTGGTGAGCTTTGAGATCAAGAAGTACATTCCTTTCAATATTTCGGAAATATCCTACACATACTATCCCAAGACCGTTGTTAAGGACGGCCTGCGCCAGATCGGGATCTTGTTCGTCGGCACGCGCAAGGATTCCCTTGAGAAATATGTCAATGTCCTGACCCAGGCGGGGCTGAATGTTGTTTACAGCGAACCCAGTGCCATGAGCCTGGTCAGGGCGCTTGTTTCCCGTCGATTGCTGGACCTTTCCCAGGTCACGGCGATCTTGCAAACTTCCGATGATGCCGGTGAGTTGATCATCACGACCGGCGGACAGGTCAAATTCATCCGGGATTTCAAGGTCGATCTGGGGCGGGAGGCCGGGGCATCGCAGGAACATTTGCGCGCCAAGATGTTCGGCGAGGTCCGTATTTCCCTGGAATTCTTTGCGCGGCAATATGCCCAGGAGGATGTTAGCAGGATCCTGATCATTTCGCCCGAGATCAAGCAGTCCCTCTGGAGCGGCTTAAGCGATGACCTTGGAGTGACGGTGAATGTTGTTGACCCGTTGCGCGCGATCGGCGGCGGCGAGGGCATGGATATGGGCGGTATCAATGCTTTTGGCGCGACCCTGGCCGGAACTGTGGCGGCGGTTGTTGATTTTAATCTTTCCGAGAACTCTTCCCGCCCTGTTGCTCTGAAGAAAGACGAAGTGGCGCGCAGGAACAGACAGCTTTTGATGCCCGTACTGGTCGGCGTTGCCTGTGCTGCCATGGTCGGCGCCGCCTTCTTTGTCGGTGGCATCTTTGTTGACGGCATGCGCCAGAAGCTTTCTAATGCGACGGTGCAGGTTAGCGGTTATGAGAAGGATGCCCTCGAAGATCTGCAGGGAAGGATCGATACGGAGCGGAACAAAATGGATGCCGTCAGGTCCTTGCCTTTGAAAGCAAGGGCCGTGCCGTTGATCCTGCGCCTGATCAAGATCGTTGCCAGGGATGGAGTGTGGCTTAATGGAATTCAGGCAGGGTTCGCTGATACCAGGCCAGCGTCGAATGATAGCGGCAAGAGTGTTGTTTATGAGAAAGTTTCGACGCGTAAGAGTCTTGTGTTGACGGGGTATGTTTACAGGAACGACAGCAATAAGGAGTTTGACCTTGTTAATGAGATCGTCAACGATCTGCGCAAAGATGAGATGTTTGCAGCTGCTTTTAGATCCATCAAATTGACCAGCCTTCGGTCAGAGCAGGTGCTTGGAGGAACGATGGTCAAGGCCTTCAGTATTGCATGCGAGGAAAAATGAAATTCAGCGATCTCAAGAACATCAAGATCGATATCAATGCCCTCAAGAACCTTTCTTTGAAGGATATCAGGAATTTTGTCAACGAGAACCAGGTCCTTTCGCTCAATATTGCGATCGCAGGGGCCACGATATTCCTGATGGTATTCGTTGTTCAGGCGCGCATCGGGGAGTATGTCAAGCTCAAGTCCGAACTTGACGAGATCTCCGGAAAAGAAGCTACGGTGCGTCAGTACGAGAAGGTCATTAAGGAGGCTCGCGATTTCTGGAAAGCGGTACCGGGAGGGGTTCCGGACGAGCAGATGATCTCCTTTATCACTCAGGCGGCGACCAGGCGCAATATTACGATCAGCACATTCGATCCTCCGCGTTCCAGCGCGGCGGGTTTTTATAATGAGGTCACCGTTGATCTTGTTTGCACAGCGCGGGGTTTTAAGGATCTATTGCTGTTCGTTAACGATCTTGAAAGTTCTCAATATCTGGTCAAGGTGAACTCATTGTCTTTCAAGGAACAAGGGTCAAGGGGTGCAAAAGGGCAGTCTTCTGCGGGCGATCCTATGCTGGCGCTGGAGATCAATGTGTCGTCTGTTGAGCTGATGAGAAATGCCAAAAAAGAACCTCAAGAATAACTTTTTTGGGCAAAGCCGCCTCTGCATGATGCTCATGGCAGGGGCCTTTTGCGTCCTTGCGGGCCGCTCTGCGTATGGCGTTCCTATGGACGCCGCTGTTGATCTGGAATCCCAGATCGCCGAGATCAGGGATCCATTTGATGTCAAGACCCAGGCGCCGGAACTTTTTGAAGCTTTTATAAAGACCCAGGAGCCTCTGATCCAGGAAAGCGCAGCTGTCTTTCCGGAGCCAATGGCTCCTGAACCAGAACTCTTTCCTGAGCCGGAACTTGTTGCTTCTCAGGAGGCACTATTGCCTGTACCCAAACTTCCCGCGATGGCCGTGACCGGGATCCTGTATATGGACAAAACTGCCGAGGCCATCATTAACGGTCAGGTCGTTGGCCGCGGGGATGTTGTGGACGGCGCGCAAGTGATCGGCATATCCAGAGGGCGCATTGATCTTCGGTA
This sequence comes from uncultured Planctomycetales bacterium, assembly GCA_964643325.1. GTDB lineage: Bacteria > Omnitrophota > Gorgyraeia > Zapsychrales > Fredricksoniimonadaceae > Fredricksoniimonas. The sequence goes on along the minus strand of CAZXSE010000008.1, from coordinate 30,371 downwards.
TATGGACATCGATCATGTGATCTATTTCAATAATGAGTAATGGAGGGGGCTGATGCGTAAGATCCTTTATATCACGCTGTTCTTTGTTGTGGGAGTGTTCATGCCGGCGAGCGCATGGAGCGCTCTGTCTTCGGCGGCGGAGAGCCCGTTCATCCTACCGCAATATTCCAAGACCGTGTCCGTTGATCTGAAGGATGCCAATCTTAAGGATGTCCTTAAGATCTTCTCGAAACAGATCGGTGTCAATTTCATCCTTTCCGACAAGGTGAAGACGGGGCTGATCACGGTCATGCTTGACAAGGTGCCCCTGGAGGAGGCGTTCGACAAGATCCTGACGGCGCACGGCCTTTCCTACACATATGACCCAAAAGCCAATATCTTTATCATCAATCCTGCCGAAGATAAGAAAGAGCTTGTCACACGGGTGTATCCGCTCAAGAACGCTTCAGTGTCATCGTCAAAACTCGCGACCACATTCTCTATTGGCAGCGCCAAGGATGCAGCGTCTGACGGCATTGAAAGCGTTTTGAGGGCTACCCTTTCCAAGGACGGGAAGATCATGACCGACAGCCGCACGAACAGCCTGGTCGTGATGGATATCGAGGAGAATTTTCCGAAGATCGAGAACGCTTTGGCCAAGCTCGATGTTCCGGTTGTCCAGGTCGTTATCCAGGTCGAGATGATAGACACCTCGAAATCCGTTGTTGATTCGCTCGGGGTCAAGTTTTCTGGCAATATCTATGAGTTCGGCCTTTCCACGAGATCGTATTATTTTCCTTTCAACGAGCACCATATTCTCAAGAAATATGAAGATGCCGAAGTCGCTTACACTGCTTCAGGCATGACATCAGAGTTCAAGGCAGCCCTTCAATTCCTGATGACGCGTTCTGATTCCAAGACGATCGCCCGTCCCAGGATCATGACCATGGATAATGAGACTGCCCAGATGCTCATTGAAACTGATGAACTTGTGGGCGTGACGCGGACCGTGGACGAAGACAACAACGAAACGTATAGCGCCGAGCGCATGAAAACAGGCGTTGTTCTGACTGTAACGCCGCAGGTCGATCTGTTGACCGGCGATATCCTTATGGCCATTGATGCCAAGTTCACACAGGCCAGTGACTCGGCAGACCTTTTGCCGGGATCTGATGTCAAGTTCAAGGATCCCGAGACCCGCGGGGTCAAAGTAAAAATGAAGGTCCGTTCCAAAGATACGATCGTCATGGCCGGGATGGTGCGTGCGACAAAGGCCAATGTGACCACAAAATTGCCTTTTCTGGGAGACCTTCCTTTGATCGGAAGCCTGTTCCGCGCCAAAGACAAGAACGAGGCGGACAGAGAGCTCCTGATCGTGATCACACCTGAGATCATTACAGGTGCGGGGATGGAGGCGGTAAGCGGACAGGCTCCTCTGGACATTTCTGCCAGGGAGACGACGCGCCATGAAAGGGATATGGTGATCGATGCGGAGCTCGACCGCACCGACGCTGTGAAGAACTAAGAGGAAAAGGTTTATGCCGAGGATCAGGCTTGGGGATATTCTTATCAAGAAGGGGCTCATCACCGAGGCTCAGCTTCAGGACGCCCTTGAAGCCCAGAAGACCGAAAAAGGGCATGTCGGCGAGATACTCCTGAAGAAGGGGATCATCAATGAAGAGGCCCTTGCCGCGGCGCTGGGGACCCAGCTCTTTATTCCTTACGCGTCCCGGGCTTCGGGGTTGTTGTCCCCTCAAAGGGACCAGGGGCTTGAGAAGCTTGTTCCTTATGAATATGCCAAAGAGCATTTTGCCTTACCGCTGAGCCGCAACCTGAATTCATTGACCTGCGCGATCATCAATCCTTTTGACTTGATCATGATCGACAATATCAAGAAAATGACCGGCTGCGAGATCAACTTTGTGATCGCGACCAAGACCGACCTGGTCAAGGCGATACAGGATTTTTATCTTGGCAGCGACGCGAACGCGGTCATGTGGGGGAAGGTCGTCGAGCAGGCGGATGACGCGGGCAAGGACAAGGCGGTCGTACTCGAGAGCGCTGACGCGGAGATCAGCCTTGACGCGATCATTGCGAAGGCCGAAGAGGCGCCCATCATCAAGCTCGTTGACCTGATCATACGCCAGGCTATTGATGAGCGGGCGAGTGATATCCATATCGAGCCTTTTAAGGACAAGATCGAGGTCCGTTATCGGATTGACGGCGAACTTTACCAGATCCCTTCGCCGGCAAAGCACCTGCACCAGTCCATTGTCTCGCGCGTCAAGATCCTTGCCAAGCTCGACATTGCCGAACGCCGTTTGCCGCAGGACGGGCGCATTTCCGCGAAGCTCGAGGATCGCACGGTTGATCTGCGTGTATCCACCTTGCCGACGGTCTGGGGTGAGAAAGTGGTCATGCGCATCCTGGACAGGAGCGCGATCAGGCTTGACATGTCCGTTCTTGGTTTTGACGCCAGACAGTTGGATCTTATCCGTACGGCGCTTAAGGTCCCCTACGGGCTGTTCTTTGTGACCGGTCCGACGGGTAGCGGTAAATCGACCACACTTTATTCCTGCCTGAGTGAGGTCATGGACCCGACCAAGAATATCATGACCGCGGAAGACCCGGTGGAGTTCCGTATCGACGGCATCAACCAGGCCCAGGTGCGGCCGGACATCGGTTTTTCTTTTGCCGAGGCGCTTCGCTCTTTCCTGCGCCAGGACCCGGACATTATCATGGTCGGCGAGGTCAGGGACCTTGAGACCGCCCAGATCTGCGCGCGCGCCGCGCTCACCGGGCACTTCGTGCTTTCGACATTGCACACCAATGACGCGCCTTCCGCGATCACACGCCTTCTGGACATTGGCGTGCCGTCGTATCTATTGACGCCGTCATTGACCATGGTGGTCGCTCAGCGATTGGGCCGGAAACTTTGCCCGCATTGTAAGGAAGCCTATGAGCCAAAACCCGAGGAGCTTGGCGATGTCAAGCTTTCAACGGAGTTGATCTATCGCGCCAAAGGCTGTGAGCAGTGCGCGCATGTCGGTTACAAGGGGCGCATGGTAGTGGCCGAGGTTTTGATGGTGGATGATACGATCAAGCGCCTGATCGGTAAGAATGCCTCTTATTCGGAACTGCGCGACGCGGCGCGCAAGAACGGGATGGCAACGCTTTTTGAGTCAGGGATCAAACAGGTCGAGGCAGGTTTGACGAGCCTTGAAGAGATCCTGGGCGTAACAGTGGGGTCATAAATGCCAAAGTATCTTGTTGTTGCGAAGGACAATGAGGCCAAAACGATCACCGAGATCGTGGATTCGTCCGACCAGGACCAGGCTGTAGCACTTATTCAGGGCAGAGGTCTTTTTGTTATGTCCGTGAAAGAGTCGCACGACGGTGTTATGGCGCCCGTGGTCCATGAGGATGTTCTTGTTGAGGCAAACAAGAAGTTTGGGCATACCGGCATATCCATGGATGATAATGTTTCTTTTGCGCGCCAACTTGCCACCATGATCGAGGCAGGGGTGCCTTTATTAAGGTCTTTGACCGTCATTGCCAGCCAGGTAGATAGCCGGGATCTTCATAGCGTCCTTCAAAATATTGTTCATGAGGTTGAAGGGGGTAACACGTTCAGCAGCGCGTTGGCAAAATATCCCAGGGTATTCTCGCCTTTTTGGGTCAGTCTTGTGGAAGTGGGCGAGGCGTCAGGCACCATGCCTAAAGTCCTTGAGAAGCTTGCTTCTTATATGGAAGATGAAGCTGCCTTTCGTTCAACGGTTCGGGGCGCCCTGATCTATCCCGGCGTGTTGTTCGCGATCTGCATCCTGGCGGTCCTTTTCTTTGCTTTGTTCATTGGCCCCACCTTTGAAAGGATATTCAAGGACATGGGGGTTGCTTTGCCGGGGATCACGGTTGTTATGCTGACGATATTCAAGGTCGTTAAAGAAAAGTTCCTTTTGTTTGTGGCTGGTGCCGTGATCGCGTTCTTTCTCTTTAAGAATCACATTAAGGCTGGCGCAGGACGGCTCTGGTTTGAAAGGCTTCTTTTTAAACTTCCAGTTGTTGGCAACATCGTTAAGGTCATCGTTGTTGAAAAGTTCACCTCCCAGATGGCGATCCTGATCGAGAGCGGGGTTCCCATTCTTTATGCGCTTGAGATCGCAGAACGGCTCGTTGATAATATGGTTTGTGCTGCAGTTATCAAAGAGGTCAGTGAGGGGGTCCGGGAAGGGCGTTTGTTGGCCGAGCCTATGGAAAAGAACGGGTTCTTTCCGCCCATGACCGTGCAGATGGTCCGTGTAGGAGAAGAGACTGGTGAACTTGGAAAGATGCTCAATCATGTTGCCGGTTATTATAAAAAGAATGTTGAGGATTTCTTGAAGCGCTTTGGCACGCTTATCGAACCGGTCATGCTGGTGGTGATGGGCGGCATTATCGGGACGATCGTCATCTCCATGTTCCTGCCCATTCTTTCGCTGGCTACAGGCTGATCGTGTGATTTTCAAGAAAGGTGTTGTCTTTTCTTGGGATAGCAATATAGTAATAGAGGAATGTTTCAACGATCCGGAAAGATAATAAGGAAAATTCAATAAATGGAGGGTGTTATGGTAAAAAGGTCAAAGGGTTTTACGCTGATCGAGATCATCATTGTTATTGTCATTATCGGCGTGCTTGCAACGCTGGCATTGCCTAAGATCACAGGTCAGATCGAGGCGTCGCGCGCGGCAGAGGCCATGACCATGCTGGGCACTATCAAGAGAGCAGCTGAGCAGTGCGTGGATCTCGCCGGCGCAGCTACGGCGGATTTTACGAATTGCGCCAAATTCGATCAGCTTGGCATGAGCGCAAC
>CAZXSE010000008.1:24037-25443 GCA_964643325.1 uncultured Planctomycetales bacterium | reverse complement strand
TTTTTTAGAGTGAAGGATCTTTATGTCAAGAAAAGCAGGGGCTTTTACGCTTATTGAGATCATTATTGTTATCGTGATCATTGGCGTTCTTGCAACACTGGCATTGCCCAAGATCACGGGGCAGATCGAAGCGTCTCGTGCGGCCGAGGCTATGAACATGCTTGGCGCCATCAAGCGGGCAGCCGAACAACGTTGCGTGGATATGGGAGGGTCAGCCGTTTCTTTTAAGGACTGCACAAAATTTGATCAGCTTGGCATTACTCCGCCGACAGGAAGCCTTTTTGAGTATTACGCGCTTAACACCACTTCTCCTGGATTGAGAGTAAAGGCTGTAAGAACGGGATTGTCTGCACTTCCGGCTATATGCATGGGGTATAATCCTAATGACGCTTCTCCTGTCAGGTTTGGTTTTAACAGTGTTGCGGGCGGGAATCCATACGCAGGGGTTGTGGCGCGAACGGCGCAGTCAACGGGAACGGTTGTACTTTCGCCGACATTCTGCGGATCAAGTGGCTTTGCGACCATATTAATGAGCGCATCATAGATCATGCTTGTGATGGATGATCTATCAAGAGGAGGCATCTTATGATCAGATCGAAGAAGGGTTTTACACTTATTGAGATCGTTATTGTTATTGTGATCATCGGGGTGCTGGCGACTCTTACCCTGCCTAAGATTACAGGCCAGATCGAGGCATCGCGCGCGGCGGAGGCCATGTCCATGTTCGGGATTATCAAGAGATCGGCTGAGCAGATCGGTAATATGACTAATAATGTTTTTACGGATACGGGAACTTTTGCCAAGTTAGGCATCCAGAGTCCCGCTTCAGGAAGTATTTTTAGGTATTATTCCAGCGTGCCAACGCCGGGGGTGTTAAGGATACGCGCGTTAAGCACTAGGGTGTCAAGGGCGTATATTTGCATGGAATACAATCCTGCTTTAGCAGTACCTATTGGGTACGGGTATTCTACGACTGAGGCCGGTAATCCTTATGCAGGTATTGTGACAAGAGCGGCCAATCAGGCAAGAACGATACCCACAACGCAATGCGATTGGGCGTTTGCTAATATTAATATGGAAACAGGGACGGTGACGCCAGAACCTATACCTTTGCCGCCGGGGCCTCATCCTGAGCCTGGGGTTATCACTCCCGCAGAACGCGAAGTATTATAGAAGATCGACAGTAGTTTTGAGATCCCGTTATTTGGTATGATGCCAGGTAACGGGATTTCTTTTTTTCTTGAACGAGTAAGCGTCTTACTGTGTTATAATTAAAAAAAGGAGTTGTTCATGCTACGACGTAAAGCGTTCACCATAGTGGAAGTTCTTATTGTTATTATCATGATCGGGGTTATGGCGACGTTTGTGGCGCCCAAGATGGGGCAGGTCAGGGAGAAGGCCATTTT
>CAZXSE010000008.1:0-23937 GCA_964643325.1 uncultured Planctomycetales bacterium | reverse complement strand
TTATGGCGACGTTTGTGGCGCCCAAGATGGGGCAGGTCAGGGAGAAGGCCATTTTTTCCGAGGGGGTTGCGATGATAAGAGCTTTGGATAAGGGACAGAAAATGTATTATCTGGAGCATGGCGCCTACACCACCAATTGCGCTGATCTTGATGGCGCGGCGGTTCTTAATCCTAGTAATTGGAAGCCTCCGGAATGTTATGTGCATGGGATTGTGGCACTTCAAAGGGCTGACAATAGATATTGGATAGCAACCAATGAGTTTGGCAAGTTCTTAGGGGATAATCCTATTGTCTCATCGAATGGAGCGTATCGTTATTTAAAGCCGCTTTGTCCTAATAATTGTGAACCAGACTAGGGATACTATGAGTCAATGCAAAGCATTCACATTGATCGAAATCATGATCGTTATTGTTGTCATAAGCATTATGGCTGGATTTGCCGTCCCAAATATGAGCAAGATGAAGCATAAGGCCATATTCTCTGAGGGGGTGCAGGCGCTCCGAACTCTTCATGCCGCACAATTGAGGTACAATGTTAAAGGCGTTAATAACGAGTACGCGTATCCGTGTGACGAGCTGGACGTCGATATAACATTGCCAGAGGATAAATGGAAAGATTTAGTTTGTTCGCGCTCGGGATCGGTTAATGTTACATGGACAGCAGGGGACGTCTTTGTAAGCTGGCTCGGGCTTCCTGTTTCTCCTGAGTTTACGATGGTGGTTGATCGCGATGGGAATTTTTATTGCACTTCTTCTTGCAGGAATATTGAGTGTCCGAGTTTTTATTCTTATCTTTGGAGTCTTTGTCCTGGAGAGTGCAGGCCTCCGGCCTCGGCTTCGGGCTCCTCTACGCAGATAAAGCCATGCATGTAAAAAGAAGCTTTACTTTAATTGAGATCATAATCGTTCTTGTCATCCTGTCTTTGATGGCAGGGGTTGGGGTCCCTGTATTCTCAAAAGCCATTAAGCGCTCGCAGATCACGGACGCCACGACTAACATGTCCATGATCCACGCGGCCAATGTGCTTTACAAGGTGCGCAACGGGTCTAATGTGATCGCGGCTGATCTTGCCGCGCTTAATACGACACTGGGGCTGAACATTATTGCCAATGGCGCGTCGTATCGCTGTGCCAGCGGGTATTGTTATGCCGCCATTGACAACACCGAGGCTGAGGTCCAGCTTAGCCTTGCCACGGCGCTGAGCGCCACCAACCCTGTTTGTGTCGGCGACGAATGCCCCGGGTCATGAAAAAGCGGTCCTTTTCCCTTGTCGAGGTTGTTGTTGCCGCCGTCATCTTTGCCGTGGCGTCGCTGGGCATCTTTGCGACCATTAATCTGATGGACAAGACCGCCACATCCGACGCCCGCTTGAAAGCAGCGCTTTTTGCCAAGAAAATACTCGACGGTCTTAGTGCCGAGATCGAGCCTGGTGTCAATAACACGGGCGGGGCGCTTTCTTCCGGCACCCATCAGGTCGCGGATGATGCGGATTTTAGCGGATATACGGCCAGTTATTATGTTTCTGCCGACACCGCCACTGGAGCGCGTAAGGTCAAGGTTACTGTTACCTGGGAAGGGGCGTCCTTTGGGGACACCGGGCACACGGGCATATAGCGCGGTCACTCTGGTAGAGCTTCTTGTTGCGACCATCCTTGTTCTGATCGTGACAGGAGGCGTATTCGTCGCAGACCTTACTCTGCGGCGCATGAGCGATACAGCTGCCATGGATATTCAGCGCGGCATGGAGACAGCCGCTCTTGCCGAGATGATCCGGGGGGATATCAGGAAGGTCCATGGCGATCTTGTTGACCCGGATGATGCGGTCTTCATTGACAGCGCGTCCAAGACAATGTGTTTCCGTCATGATGATCAGGAAGATACGACAGGCACCTACACTCCTGCGGATTACACGGATGATGAGTGGGTGTGTTACCGTCAGGTCGATAATCAGGTCTATCGTTGCGCGGGATTGAGCGCAACCACGACAACATGCGCCTCCGGAGTCCCTGTCATAGGCTATCTTAGCAGCTTTACCACTGAACTTTCGGCTGACGCGGCAACCGGCGCGTATGTCGTGGAAGTAAGGCTTGTGAATGACAATGTTGTAATGACCTTCCGCGAAAGCCCGATGGGGTTCTGACCATGCCCGGGCACCGGTTCTTCCAGGATTTCCTTCCGACGGACAAAAAGATCGTTTTAAGTGACGCGGACGAGATCGCGCACTTGTCCCGTGTGCTGCGCCTTGCAGCGGGTGATGCAGTTGAGATCATCAATGGCCGCGGTGTTCTGGCGAACGGGACCATTGAAGATGTGGGGAAGGGTTCTGTGACCGTCATGGTCCGCGAGATCATTACAGCGCCCCGTTCTGCGGCGCCTACGCTGACGCTGGCATGCGCCATTCCCAAGAAAGCCAAATTTGAGACGATCATCGAGAAATGCACGGAGCTGGGCGTTGACCGCATGGTGCCGCTAACGACGGAGCGCGGTGATGTCGTCGTCGATGAAGGCGGCGCTGCCAGGAAACTGGCGCGTTTCACGCGTGTTGTCATGAACGCGGCCAAGCAGTGCAAGCGCTTGTGGATCCCCGAGATCACGCCCGTCATGGACCTTTCCGGCGCACTGGCAAAGCTGGCAGGGCCCGGGGTCAAGATGTTCATTCCCTGGCTTGAAGGCCCGCGAATATCTTTCCAGGATGCGCTGGTGCAGGCCGAAGGCGCCTCCGTGATCGTTTTCTTTATCGGCCCCGAGGGGGATTTTGCCCCGCAGGAGATCGCGGCGGCCGTTGCGGCGGGCGCTGTTCCCGTGTCTTTGGGGGATAATGTCCTTAAAGTGGATACCGCGGCCATCGCGGTCATTGCCGCTGCCTGCCTTTTGCGCAAGCCCTCTTCTGCGCGTTGACACCTCTTTTAAAGCATGTTAATATAACCCTTCAAAATTAGTATATATATATACGGGGAAGCTATGCATAAATACGCGGGTATTTTGAACGCTTTTGCCAAAAAGCATGTCCTTGTCATAGGGGACCTGATCCTTGACCAGTACATCAAGGGCACTGTCAGCCGCATTTCTCCGGAGGCGCCGGTCCCTGTAGTGTTGCAGGAGCAGCTGTTCCATACGCCCGGCGGCTCTGCGAACGTGGCGAACAATCTGAGTAATCTTGGCGCGCGGGTCACGCTCGTTGGCCGCGTTGGGGATGACAAAGAGGGCGAATTGCTCAAGAAGGTCCTGTCCCAGCGCCATATCCGCACCGAAGGCGTGCTGACGGACAAACGCGTCGAGACCATCCTCAAGACGCGCATCATCGCGCATCATCAGCAGGTGGTGCGTGTTGACCGGGAGACGGTCTCCGACGATCCCGACAATGCGTTCTACCGCAAGATGGTCCAGCCGTTCATTAAAAAGAACATCCAGCATTTTGACGCGGTCATTATTTCCGACTACGGCAAGGGGATCGTCCAGGCCGCACTCGTCGCTGATGTGACCGGATGGTGCCGCGCCAAGCATATCCCGGTCATTGTTGATCCCAAGGTTGAGCACCTGAAATTCTATGGCCATGTTACGGCGATCACGCCCAACCGCAAAGAGACCGAGAACGCCTTGAAAAGCATGGAACCGGACACGCGCCGGGCGCTGGGTATCGGGTCCGCAAAACTGAACAGCATGAAGGCCGTGCAGGACGCGGGCAAAGGGCTTTTAAAATATCTCGGGATCGAATCGCTGCTCATCACGCTCGGCGAGGACGGCATGTGCCTTTTTGAGGCGGGTAAAGAACCGCACCATATCCCGACCAGAGCGCGCGAGGTGTTTGATGTCTCCGGCGCCGGAGATACGGTCATATCCGTGTTCGCCCTGGCGGTCGCGGCAGGGGCCAGCAAGCGCCAGGCTGCGGATATCGCGAATCACGCGGCGGGTATTGTCGTTGCCAAGATGGGCGCTGCGGCCGTGTCGCCCGAGGAACTGGTCCGCTCCCTGAAAGAGGATAAATAATTGAAAGCCATCGGCATTATCCCGGCGCGCTGGGCGTCAACCCGCTTTCCCGGCAAGGTGCTGGCGCCCGTCGCGGGCAAGAGCCTGCTGGAGCGTGTCTGGCGCGGCGTTGCGTCGGCCCGGGAATTGTCTGATGTCATCATTGCGTGCGACGAAGAACATGTGGCTGCGGCTGCGAGGGCTTTTGGCGCCAGGGCCGTGATCACGCGCAAGGACCATGTTTCCGGCTCTGACCGCGTTGCCGAGGCGGCTGCGGGAACGGATGCGGATATTATCGTGAATATCCAGGGCGATGAGCCGCTGATCGAGGGCGGGCTGATCGACGCGCTGGTGCAGGGCTTGAAGGCGGATGCATCGTGCGTCATGGCAACGCCCATCAAGCGCATTGCGTCCCTGGAAGAATTCCGTAATCCGAACGCGGTCAAGGTTGTCGTCGATAAGAATGCATGTGCGTTGTATTTCTCGCGCGCGCCCATTCCGTTCAAGCGCGACGGAGAGTCGGATGTGACAAAATATTTCAAACATATCGGCATGTATGCCTACCGCCGGGATTTCCTGTTCTCGTACGGCCGCCTGCCGAAGTCTTTTCTGGAGGGCGAAGAAGCGCTGGAGCAGCTGCGCGTCCTGGAAGCGGGATACAAGATCAAGGCCGTTGTGACGGATATGGCGACCATCGGCGTTGACGCGCCAGAGGATGTTGTGAAAGTGGAAACCTATTTGAAAGAGCACGGGCTGTCATGAAAAAACATATCGTGAAGCTGGGGAACATTACATTCGGCGGCGGCGCGCCGCTCGTCCTGATCGCGGGGCCGTGCGTTATCGAGAGCCGGTCTTCGACGCTAAAGATGGCGGACGCGCTCGTTAAGTTGACCAGGCGCCTGCGCATTCCTTTTGTGTTCAAGGCCAGTTACGACAAGGCCAATCGCACCTCCATTGATTCGTTCCGCGGGCCGGGCCTGGAAGAGGGGTTGGACATCCTCGCCGAGGTCAAGGAGCGCTGTGGCGTGCCCGTTGTCAGCGATGTGCACGAGATCCGCGAGATCGATCTGGCCGAGAAGGTCCTCGATATCATCCAGATCCCGGCGTTCCTGTGCCGGCAGACATCACTCCTGACGCGCGCGGCGCAGAGCGGCCGCATTGTGAATGTGAAGAAAGGACAGTTTTTGGCGCCGTGGGATGTTAAGTCCATCGTCAGGAAGATGGAAGCCGCGGGCTGCAAAAAGCTTTTATTGACCGAGCGCGGGGTGAGTTTTGGTTACAACAATCTTGTGACGGATTTTACCGCGATCGGGATCATGGCCGCGACCGGGTATCCCGTGGTCTATGATGTGACGCACAGCGTGCAGCAGCCCGGCGGGCTGGGGGATAAGACCGGCGGCAGGAGCGAATTCATCCCGCTTCTCTCGCGCTGCGGCGCGGCGGCCGGGGTGGACGCGGTGTTCATGGAAACGCATACCAACCCGAAGAAGGCGCTTTCCGACGGGGCGAACATGATGGCGATCGAAAAGCTGGAGCCCGTCCTTAAAGACATGGTCGCTATCGACCGCATCGTGAAGGGAAAATAATATGACGCTCAAACGCGCCAGGGAGGTCCTTGAGGTTGAATCAGCCGCGGTCAAGGCGCTGATCAGGAACCTTAATAAAGATTTCGAGAAGGCGGTCGATGCCATGGCGCGCTGCCATGGCCGCGTGGTCGTGGCGGGCATGGGCAAGACCGGCGTGATCGCCCGCAAGATATCGGCAACGCTTTCCTCAACAGGGACGCCGAGCATCTACATGCATAGCGCCGAGGCGGTGCACGGCGACCTGGGGCAGGTCACGCGTGATGATGTGGTGATCCTTATTTCGTCAAGCGGCGAGACCGAAGAGACCGTGCGGTTGTTGCCTTTACTGAAGAAGATCGGCTGCCGGACCATTGCCATGACCGGAGGGCTCAAGTCGTCCCTGGCGAAATATTGCGACCTGGTCCTGAACGTCGGGGTCGCGCGCGAGGGATGCCCGCTGGGCCTGGCGCCGATGGCATCGACAACAGCCACGCTCGCCATGGGGGATGCCCTGGCCGCGTGCCTGGTGGACCGAAAGAATTTCAAGCGCGAGGATTTTGCGTTCTTTCATCCCGGCGGAAGTTTGGGCCGCAGGCTTTTATTGACGGTCGAAGATATCATGCGCAAGGGCAGTAACTTTGCCCGGGTCCGGGATACGGCGCTGGTCAAGGATGTGCTTTTCGCCATCACGCAGGCGCGCTGCGGTTCGGCGTGCGTTCTTAACGGCAAAGGGCGTTTTGTGGGGATCTTTACCGACGGCGATCTGCGCCGCCACGCCAGGGAGGACGGCCAGGTGCTTTCGCGTAAGGTCGCGCAAGTCATGACAAAAGCGCCCCTGACCATCGGCAAGGACCGCCTTGCCGCCGAGGCGTTCGATATCCTGATGCAGAAGAAAGTGGATGAATTGCCTGTTGTTGACGGCAAGGGCCGACTGGTGGGGCTTCTGGATGTGCAGGACCTTTTGAAAGCGGGGCTGGCGCGATGAAGAACGGGATCTTGAAAAGGATCAAGGTCATTGCCATGGATGTTGACGGTGTCATGACGGACGGGCGCATGGTCTATGGCGACGACGGCAGGGAACTGAAGTTCTTTGACAGTCAGGATGGTTATGCCGTTGTTCGCGCGCGCGCCGAAGGGTTGAAGATAGCAGCCATTTCCGGAAAAGGCGGCCCCGCTGTCATGGCGCGGCTCAAGGAACTCAAGTACGACAAGGTGTATCTGAATGTGCCCGTCAAGATCATGGCCTACGAGAATATGCTTAAGATTTTTGGCGTGAGCGATAAGGAAGTATGTTATATCGGCGACGACATCCCGGACCATACCGTGCTCTTGCGCGCAGGGTTTGGCGTGGCTGTTGCCAATGCTGCGGCGGAGGTCAAGTCTGCGGCAGACCTGGTGACGCGGCGCCCGGGCGGGCGCGGCGCAGTGCGCGAGGTTGTTGAGAAGATACTCAAGGCCCGGGGCCGCTGGGGTGCGGAATGATAAGGGCTCTTGTGCTTTTTGGGATGGTCCTGTGCGGTGCGGCTTTTGCCGCTGACATCACGCCGGCTGAACGTTCGCGGGAAGACGCCGTGGCGCAGGAACTTGAAGGGTTCAACCTTTCCGGTTATTCCGAGGAAGGGCAGAAGTCCTGGGATATCAAGGGCGACAAGGCGCATATCCAGGGCAATGAGGTGGCGGTCACCAATGTCAATGCCAACTCTTACGGTGAGGAGGACACGAACCTGCAGGCGAAGAAAGGGACCATTGACAAGGTCTCGGGTAATGTGGACCTTCAGGAGGATGTTGTTATCACGACGGAAAAAGGCGCTACGCTAAAGACCGACACCCTGCAGTGGAGCAGGGGTGACGACCTGGTGCAGACCGATGACCGGGTTGTGATCGAAGATGAGAACATGACCGTCGAGGGGCAGGGCATGGAAGCGCATCCGGGGCTTAAGGAAGCGAAGCTGATGAGCGATGTGACCGCCGATATCCTTGCCGAGGGCAAGGATAAGAAGATGGACAACCGCATCCAGATCACTTCCGACGGGCCCATGGAGATCGACCAGGCCACGGAGTCCGCGGTGTTCACGGAGAATGTGCAGGCCATTGAGCTTTCGACCATGCGCAAGCTCAAGGCCGACCGCATGGAGGTCCAGTTCGACCAGGAAAGCCGGAGGATCCGCAAGATCATCTGCACGGGCAATGTCGAGCTGCATCAGGGGATGAACATCACATATTCGGACAAGCTCGTCTATCTGGCGGATGAGCAGCGCATGGTCCTGACGGGCAAGCCGAAACTTTTCATTGATCCGGGTGATAAAACGTCGGAAGACATGCTGAATTATTAAAAAGGCAGGGGCAATGGACCTTCTCGAAGTCAGGGATCTGGTAAAGATATACAACGGCCGCAGGGTCGTCAACGGGCTGAGCCTCAATGTCGGCCGGTCGGAGATCGTCGGGCTGCTCGGGCCTAACGGCGCGGGCAAGACCACGTCTTTTTACATGGCCGTGGGGATCATCCAGCCCGACGGCGGCCGCGTTCTGTTCGACCAGGAGGATATTACCAACAAGCCGATCCATGACCGCTGCCGCCTGGGAATGGGATATTTGGCCCAGGAGCCGTCCATTTTCAGGAAACTCACGGTCGCGGAGAATATCATGGCCGTGCTGGAGACGCTGGATATCGGCGCGCGCGAGCGCAAGCGCCGCCTTGAGTCCCTGCTGGAGGAATTGAACATCGCGCATCTGGCGCGCAGCAAGGCCTATACGCTTTCCGGCGGAGAACGCCGCAGGCTTGAGATCACGCGGGCGCTGGTCACCAATCCGTCGTTCCTTTTGCTGGACGAGCCATTCTCGGGTATTGACCCGATCGTTGTTGCGGAAGCGCAAGGCATCATCAAAGACCTCAAGAATCGCGGGCTGGGAATCCTGTTGACCGACCATAATGTGCGCGAGACCCTCTCGATCGTTGACAGGGCCTATCTGGTGGCCGAAGGCCGGATCATGATCTCGGGAACAGCGCAGGACCTGATCAATGATCCCAGGGCCAGGCAGGTCTATCTGGGCGAGAGTTTCAGGATGTGACCGGGGGTCCCGGAGGCTCTGTTTTGACGGGATTTTGATTGCTTTTGCATATAAATGTTTTATGATGGTCTTTCTTTAACAATAACGGTGTAAAAGGAGCGGGGAGCACGCATGAAGATCTCGGTGAAGAAGATCGACGCATTGCGTCGGGAAATGCATATCGAAGTGCCTGCCGAAAGGGTCGCGCAGAAATTCGATGAAGTGATGGCGAGCATTGTCAGGAGCGCGACGATCAAGGGGTTCCGCCCGGGCAAAGCGCCGCGCAAGCTGGTCGAGGAGCAGCACGGCGCTCTGGCGCGCGAGGAAGTGATGAAAAAGCTGGTCCCCGAGGCTTATCACGAGGGCGTTGTCCAGGAAAAGATGGACCCCATTGATTTTCCGTCCATCGACCAGGTTGCCATGAAGGACGGGGGGCTGCAGTTCCGTGCCACGTTCGACATCCGTCCTGAGTTCGAGGTCAAGGATTATAAAGGCATCAAGCTCGCGAAAAAGAACGTGGACGTTTCTGAGGAGGATGTTGCCAAGAGCCTGGACTTTTTCAAGAAAGGCCGCGGCGCTGACGAGAAGACGCCGCTGGATGATGAATTTGCCAAGACCCTCGGCTTTCCGGCGCTGGAAGACCTTAAGAAGGCGGTCCGGCACAATCTTGAGCTTGAGAAAGAGCGCCAGAACCGCCAGGATACCGAGACCCGGCTTATTGACGCCCTGATCAAGGCCTGCAAGCTTGATGTGCCGCAGTCGTTGGTCGAACGCCAGCTGGCCGGCCGCTGCGATGATTTTGCGCGCCGCATGAAGACCTTTGGCATGAAGGACGAGGATATCACCAAGAAGATGAAAGAGGCGGAGAAGGACCTGAGGGCCGCGGCGGAAAGGGATGTGCGGACCTTCCTGATCCTGCACAAGATCGCTGAGGCGGAGAAGATCACGGCCGCAGAGAATGAGAACCTTTCGGCCAAGGTCATGGAGTTCCTTTTTAAAGAAGCGAAATGGGAGGAGACAAAGTCATGACAAAAGCAACATTGGTCCCAATGGTCGTCGAGGGTACGGGGCACGCGGAGCGCGCGTATGACATCTATTCGCGCCTGCTCAAGGACCGGATCATTTTTCTGGGCACCGCCATCGATGATGTGGTCTCGAACCTGATCGTCGCGCAGTTATTGTTCCTGCAGTCCGAGGACCCTGATAAGGATATCAGCGTTTACATTAATTCGCCGGGCGGTTCCGTGACCGCGGGGCTCGCGATCTACGACACCATCCAGTTCTTGAAGCCCAAGGTGTGCACCTATTGCATCGGCCAGGCCGCGAGCATGGGCGCTGTTCTTTTGACGGCGGGGGCGACGGGCAAGCGCTTTGCCCTGCCGAACGCGCGCATCATGATCCACCAGCCCTGGGGCGGCGCTGAGGGTACGGCGAGCGATATTTCGATACAAGCCCAGGAGATCCTGCGGATGAAACAGAACCTTTCCGCGATCCTGGCCAAGCACAGCAAACAACCACTGGAAAAGATCCTCAAGGATTCAGACCGCGATTTCTTCATGTCCGCGCAGGAAGCGAAGGATTATGGTTTGGTCGATGAGGTTCTTCCCGCTATCGTACGTTAAGAAGGAGGCGCGATGAAAAGGAATTTATTGTTGACCCCGGGGCCGTCGAAAGTCCCGGTCGAGTTGTGCGAGGTCCTGGGCCGGCCGATCATCCATCACCGCACCCCGCAGTTCCAGCAGGTCTTGAAAGAGACCTTTGAGGGCTTAAAGCAGGTCATTGGCACGACGAGCGATGTCTATCTGCTGGCTTCTTCCGGGACGGGCGCCATGGAAGCGGCGGTCGCCAATCTCATCAACCCCGGCGACAAGGCGATCACGGTCGAGTACGGCAAGTTCGGCGAGCGCTGGACCGCGCTGGTCAAGGCCTACAAGGCAACGCCTGTTGTCCTGAAGGTGGCCTGGGGCAGGGCGGTGACCGTTGAAGAGATCAAAAAAGCCATGGCCGAGAATCCCGACGCCAAGGCGGTGTTCATCACCCAGTGCGAAACATCAACATCGGTAACGCCGGATGTGGCGTCTATCGGTGCTTATATGAAGACGACCAAGGCCGCGCTCGTGGTCGATGGTGTCAGCGCCCTGGGGACCGAGCCGATCCGTTTTGATGAGTGGGGTGTTGACGTGTATTGTTCCGGCTCGCACAAGGGGCTGATGCTGCCGCCGGGTGTGGGCATTGTCGCGGCGAGCGCGAAAGCGATCGCCATGATCGACGCCTCGACGAACGTGCGTTTTTATTTTGACCTGCGTAAAGCCCGCAAGTCCCTGGCTGACACGGATACACCGTTCACGCCGGCGATCGGCATTGTGATCGCGCTCAATGAGGCGGTCAAGATGCTCTTGGGCGCCGGGCTTGACAAGAAACAGGCATACTATCTGAAGATGGCGAAGGCGGTATGGGCGGGGGCTGAGGCGATCGGATTGAAGGTTTATGCCGAGCCGCAGTTCCGTTCAAGGGCCCTGACGGCGATCCTGGTGCCCGAGGCGCTCAATCCCAAGAAGCTCGTCAAGACCATGCGCGATGTCCATGGCATCACCATGGCGGGCGGGCAGGGCGAACTCGACGGAAAAGTGGTCCGTATCGCGCATATGGGCGCGGTGGATGAGTATGACCTGATGGCCGGCATTTCCTGCCTGGAGAAGGTGCTGAAAGAGGCGGGCCACAAATTCGAACTCGGCGCAGGCCTTGCGGCGGCGCAGAAGGTGATGAACAGTTAAGGAGCCGTATGACAAAGATGAGAGTGCTGGTCAGCGACAAGCTGGCCGAAGAAGGTTTGAAGATCCTCAAAGAAGGCGATGTTTTTGAGGTTGACTGCAAGTATGATCTTAAGCCCGAGGGGCTCAAGGAGATCATCGGCCAGTACGATGCGCTGATCGTCCGCAGCGGCACGCAGGTCACGGAAGAGATCATCAACGCGGCCACGAAGCTCAAGGTTGTGGGCCGCGCCGGTGTCGGGCTTGATAATGTGGACCTGAAGGCTGCGACAAAAAGAGGCATCATTGCCATGAATACGCCCGGGGGTAACACGACCTCGACGGCAGAGCACGCGTTCAGCCTGATCATGGCGCTCGCGCGCAATATTCCGCAGGCGCACGGGTCCATGAAGGCCGGCAAGTGGGAGCGCAGTAAATTCCAGGGTGTTGAGCTTTACGGCAAGACCCTCGGCGTCATTGGCCTCGGCCGCATTGGTTCGACCGTGGCAAAATTCGCGCAGGGCTTCGGCATGGCCATCAAGGCGTACGACCCGTTCCTTTCGGCGGAGATGGCGGCCAAGCGCGGCATCGTGATGGCCACTTTTGAGGATCTGATCAAGAACTCGGACTTCATTACGGTCCACGTACCCAAGACCGACGAGACCAAGGGCATGATCGGTGAAGAACAGATCAATATGATGAAAAAGACCGTCCGGCTCATCAATTGCGCGCGCGGCGGGATCATTGATGAGGCGGCGCTGGCCAAAGCGCTTGAGACCAAACGCATCGCGGGCGCGGCGCTGGATGTTTATGATGAAGAGCCGCCCAAGCCGGACAGCGCGTTCCTTAAGTTCGACAATTGCGTGGCAACACCGCATCTGGGAGCATCGACGGCTGAGGCCCAGGTGAACGTGGCCATCGAGGTCGCGCATTCGGTCAAGGATGCTCTTTTGGGCAAGGGCATTCGCAATGCCGCGAACTTTCCGTCGCTGGATGAAGCTTCCTACAAGGCGCTGGAGCCCTACATTGACCTGGGCGATAAGCTAGGGAAATTCGCGGGCCAGCTGGTCAGCGGAGGCATCAAGGAGATCAAGATCGTTTATGGCGGCGTCCTTTCGAAATACAACATGATGCCCATGGCCATGTCGATCGTTTATGGCGTCCTCAAGCCGATCCTCGGCGATAACATCAATGTGATCAATTCGATCGATATTGCCAAGGAGCGCGGCATCGTCCTGCAGGAAGTGATCGAGGACGAACAGGAATTCGGCAATTGCATCAAGCTGCGCGTTGTCACCGACAAGGAAGCGCTGGAAGTGTGGGGCGTTCTTTCGGCCAACAGAAAGCCGCGCATCGTCAAGGTCGATAATGTGTATGTCGAGGCGGTCCCGTCGGGGAACATCCTCTTTATCCGTAACAATGACGTGCCCGGCATCGTGGGCGCGGTGGGAACGGCCCTGGGCAACGCGAAGGTCAATATCGCGTACATCACCTTCGGCCGCGAGAAGGAAGGTTCAACGGCGGTCAGCGTGGTCAATGTTGACGCTGATGTCCCGGCCGCGGTCATTGACGGATTGAAACAGGTCAAGGGCATCCAGTTCGTAAAGATGCTCAAGGTGTAAGGCATGGGTTTTGACCTGCTGGTCTTTTTTGTCGCGGGCATTCAGGAAAGCCTCAGCCCCGTGCAGTTGGCATCGGCCGGCATGGTGGCGCTGGCCCTGCTGGCATTGCGGGGCGCGGGCCGGGCGGCGCTGGCCGGTTTTGCCGCGGTCTTTCTCGCGAGCGCGCTGGTCCTCGGCGCCGTGTTCGACCTGCGCCTTCTTGACATGGTATTGCTGGCGCCGGCGTTCTTTCGCACGGCACTTTGCTTTTATGGCGCCATGGGCATTTTCTTTCTGATCATTGCAGTCGCTTTCTTTCGGGAATGGCGGCGGTTGTTAACAGAAAGCTCCTTGCCTGTGGCTGGTTTTGTTCCGCGCCTGGCAGCGGGCGGCGCAATGGCCCGCGCCATGGCGTTCATCCTGGCGGTTGTCCTGGTCCTGTTCGCGAATGCATGGCCGTCCAGCTACCAGATCATCTGGCAGGGCGGCATGGCATGGACCCCGGGCATGTTTTTTTACTCCGTGGGCAGCCTCATGTTCTTTGAGCTGTGCCGCAATGCGGGCATCATTTTGGTCCTTGCGGTATTCTTTCTGGCGCGGCGCGCCAAAGCAGCGGAGGTTTTACGCGGGAAGAGGTCGCTGGTCGCGGTGGTCCTTTCGGCGGTGTATCTTGCGGCAGGCGCGGCCATGATCTTTTTTGCTTATATGATCAATGACCGCCTGACGGTCACGTTATCCTAAAAGTCCTCACGAAGGGAAGAGAGATGAACATTGTTGTCGTAGGCGCCCAATGGGGTGATGAAGGCAAGGGGAAACTCATTGATATCCTTTCCAGGGATGTGGATGTCACGGTCCGCTACCAGGGCGGCAGCAATGCCGGGCACACGGTCATTGTCGGCAAGGAAAAGTATGTGTTCCATCTGCTGCCTTCCGCGATCTTGCGCAAGGGCAAGGCCTGCGTCATCGGCAACGGGGTCGTGGTGGACCCCAAGGCCCTGCTCGAGGAGATCGACGGGCTGCAAGCGCGCGGCATCCGCGTCACGCCGCAGCAGCTGAAGATCGCG
This sequence comes from uncultured Planctomycetales bacterium, assembly GCA_964643325.1. Lineage (GTDB taxonomy): Bacteria > Omnitrophota > Gorgyraeia > Zapsychrales > Fredricksoniimonadaceae > Fredricksoniimonas. Next base: position 9,942 of record CAZXSE010000008.1, on the reverse strand, counting down.
GTCAACAGCCACATCGTCATGCCGTATCACCGCGTCCTTGACGGATTACGGGAAAAGATGCGCGCGAACCGCATTGGCACGACGGGGCGCGGCATTGGCCCGTGCTATGCGGACAAGGTGACGCGCTGCGGGATCCGCATGGCGGATCTGATGAACCCTGCCGTGTTCCGTTCCAAGCTGCAGGATAATCTGCTCGAGAAGAATGAATATTTCCGCAAGGTTTTCAGGCAGAAGGGGTTTGCTTTTGACGGTATTTATAAGGAGTACACGGCTTATGCCCGTCGCCTCGCGCCTTATGTTTGTGATACCGCGCTGTATGTGAATGCGGCCATTGACAAGAAGAAGTCCGTGCTCTTTGAGGGCGCCCAGGGCGCGTTCCTCGATATTGATTTCGGGACCTATCCGTACGTGACCTCGTCCAACACCATGGTGGGCGGGGTGGCCAGCGGCAGCGGGGTGGCGCCGACGAAGATCGACAAGGTCATCGCCGCGGTCAAGGCCTACACCACGCGTGTCGGCGAGGGGCCGTTCCCGACGGAGTTTGTCGGCAAGATGCAGGATGTGATCCGCGCCAAAGGCAATGAGTTCGGCTCGACCACGGGCCGCGCCCGCCGCTGCGGATGGTTCGACAGCGTCCTGGTCCGTTACGCGGCGACGCTTGGCGGATTTGACGAGCTGGCGATCATGAAGCTTGATGTCCTCGACGAACTGAAGACCATCAGCCTTTGCACGGGGTATCGCTACAAGGGCAGGATATTCAAGGATTTTCAGCATGATCACGAGCTGTTGTGCCGGGCAACGCCGGTCTATGTCGAGATGCCGGGATGGCAGAAGCCCTTGGGAGGCACCCGTTCTTACAAAGACCTTCCTGCGCAGGCGCGCGCGTACATCGGGCGCATCGAGGAACTTGTCGGGGTCAGGGTCAAGTATATTTCCATTGGTTCCGAACGCAACGAGATCATCGTCAGGTAGGGTAATTCCTTGACGGTGGAACGCGGCTGTGTTAATTTCAGAGCACGTTTAAAAGGAGCGGCCCATGTTACAAAAAACCATCTTTCTTTTGCTGTGCGTCGCGCTTGCCCTGCCGCTGCAGGGGTGTACTGTTATTTTCCAGAAAGGCCGCAGTGTTGACGCCGAAAGGATATCCCGGTTAAAGAGCGAGCTCGGGACCCTGGAGCGCGCCAAGAAAGAGTTGGAAGACCGCCTGTCCAAAGAGATCGCGGAAAAAGAGGTCAAGGTCGAGATGCTGACCAAAGGGCTGGTCATTACATTTGTCGAGGAGGTCCTTTTTGATTCCGGCAAAGCCTCCCTGCGTGAGGACGCGCTGGCCAAGATCGATAAGGTCGCCGGCGTGATCCAGACGGTCGTCCCTGATATGAGCATTGGCATTGAAGGGCATACGGATGATCAGCCCATCAAGCATTCGGCGTGGAAGTCCAACTGGGAGTTGTCTTCGGCGCGCGCGCTCAGCGTCCTTCATCAGCTTGAGGAGAAGGGCGGTGTCAGGCCCGAGCGCCTGGCGGCGATCGGGTACGGCGAATTCCGGCCTGTGGCATCGAACGCTGATAAGGCAGGCAGGCAGCAGAACCGCCGCGTCGAGATCGTGATCCTGCCGCCCGTGAACAAGCAACCGGCGCAGGCAGGCGGCAGGTAACAGAGGGCTCCGTGAAATGAAGAACTTCATCCTCTTTGTAGTGCTTCTGGTGATGGCGGTCAGCATTCTTTTGCTCGTGCGCTTCAACAAGGAGAACACGGATGTGACCCGGGTCCTTGAGCAGGAACGCTACAGCCGCATGACCGCCGAGGAAGAACTTCAGAAGGGCGAGTACAGGGTTAAAAGGCTTGAAGCGGATATCCAGACCACCCAGGTCAAGCTTTCGCGTATCCAGGAGGACCTTGACGGGTGCCGCGACGATAATGCGCGTCTTAAGTCCAGCCTTGGCAAGGTTGAACAGCAGGGAAAGTCCCAGGAGAGCAGTTTGCGCAATGACCTTGATCAGGCTCTTTCCAGGGCAGATGACCTCGAGCGGAAGTTGAGGTCGGCCCAGGACGCTGCGCAGGCCGCGCTTGAGGAAGCAAAAGATGCAAAGGCGGCCATGTTAAAAGCGCAGCAGGCCATGGCGCAGGCACAGCAGCAGGCTGCGGCCGCGGCGGCAATGGCAGTTCCGGCGAAAAAGAAGTGACCTGCCTGTGATCCGTTAAGGATGCATGCCTGCGCAGGGCGCGCATGCCTGCGCATGCAGGGCGGGTGTTGTCGGGGCGTAGTGCACGGGGGATGTTGATCCCCCATTATTTTTTAGACGAGGATGCCAGGTGAATACGACGGCAAAACATGTGGCGATCATCATGGATGGGAACGGGCGCTGGGCCAAAGAGCGTGGCCTGACGCGCACGCAGGGCCATGTCGAAGGGGTCCGGCGCGTGGACGAGATCGTCCAGGCGGCTTCCGACGCAGGGCTTTCAGCGCTTACCTTGTACACATTCTCGACGGAGAACTGGAACCGCCCGCAGGCCGAGGTGTCGATGCTCATGCAGACGCTGGTCGCGGCCCTGGGTCAGAAGCTCCAGAAGCTTTGTTCCAATAAAGTGCGTTTTACCGTTTCAGGCCGCCGGGAGGGGGCGCCTGCTTTTGTGCTTGATGCGTTTGACCGCGCGGTTGAGGCGACAAAAGACAATCCCGGGATGGTGCTGAATATCGCGTTCAATTACGGCGGCCGCCAGGAGATCCTGGGCGCTGTTCGTTCTATCGCGCGGGATTGCATCGCGGGAAAGCTGGCAGCGGATGATATCGATGACGCCGTGCTGGCAGGCCGTTTGTATACGGCCGGGCTGCCTGACCCGGACCTTCTGATCAGGACGTCCGGCGAACAGCGCATCAGTAACTTCCTGCTGTGGCAGATGGCTTACACTGAGTTCTATTTTACCGAAAAATACTGGCCTGATTTTACGGCCGATGAATTTCACAAGGCGCTGGCTGATTTTGGCCGGCGGGAAAGGCGCTACGGCGCCGTAAGCACGGGAGGCGGGAAATGATGGACCCCATGAGGATCGTGAGCACGGCCGTTGCCATTGCGCTGATCTTTCTGGCCGCGTGGAGTTCTTTATTCTTTATCGCGCTCATCTGTCTTTTGATCGCGGGCGGGCTTTACGAGTTCTTCTATCTCATCAAGAAGAAGGACATCCCCATCTACAGCTATACGGGGATATTCATCGGTGTGCTGATCCCGATGTCCATCTTTTTCCGTTTCGAGCTGACCAAGAACTGGGAGCTGTTGTTCATTGTCTGCGCGTTCCTGCTGATGATGCTGTTGCAGCTCAATCGCAAGGACAATCGCAACGCGATCCTTGGCCTTTCCACGACATTGTTCGGCGTGCTCTACGTGTCCTGGTTCTTTAGTTTTATCATCAAGCTTTATCTGCTTCTGCCGGGGTTTGACGGCGGGAAGCTGGTGATATTCATTGTTGCCGTGACCAAGAGCGGGGATATCGGCGCGCTCCTGATCGGAACGCTCATCGGCAGGCATCCGTTGATGCCGCAGGTGAGCCCGAACAAGTCCGTGGAAGGGACCCTCGGCGGGCTCTTGTGCAGCGCGCTGGTGGCGGTGATGTGCGCGCCGCTGTTGCCGTCGGTGCCGTATTTTACGCCGGGTTATCTGGCGTTGTTAGGCTGCTTCTTTGGCGGGCTGGGGCAGCTGGGCGATCTTTTTGAGTCATTGATCAAGCGTGATTGCAATGTCAAAGATTCCGGCAGTTTTGTGCCCGGCATCGGGGGGATCCTGGACGTTATCGACAGCCTTCTGTTCTCGATCCCGGCGTTCTATCTTTACATGAGCGTCGTGCTCAATTTGCGCTAGCGTATGAAAAGAAAACGCGTTGCCATCCTGGGTTCGACGGGATCTATCGGTGTTAATACGCTGAAGGTGATCGCCGCGCATCCGGACCGTTTTGAGGTTGTCGCGCTTGCGGCGTGCAACAGCGTGGGCGCTTTTGAGCAGCAACTGCGGCGGTTCATGCCGAAATACGCGGCTCTGGCCAACAGGCATCTTCCGGCATTACGCAAGGCGCATGGCCGGGTGAAGTTCTTTGACGCTGCAAAAGACCTTCCGGAGCTTGTTGCCCGCAAGGATGTTGATATCGTGGTGATCGCCCTGACAGGCGCGGCGGCGCTCGCGCCTTTTCTGGCGGCGGTGGGCGCGGGCAAGATGGTGGCTCCGGCGAACAAGGAAGCGCTGGTCATGGCAGGGGACATTATCATGGCCCGGGCGCGGCGCAACGGGGCCTGTGTTGTTCCGGTCGACAGTGAACAGAGCGCGATCTTTCAGTGCCTGGAAGGCCGGGATATCAAGGACCTTTACCGCATTCATTTAACGGCTTCCGGCGGGCCTTTGCGGGATGTGCCGCGCGCCGCCCAGGAGAAGATCTCGGTACACCAGGTCCTGGCGCATCCGCGCTGGAAAATGGGGGCCAAGATCACGGTCGATTCAGCGACCTTGATGAACAAGGGGTTTGAGGTCATTGAAGCGGCGCGATTGTTCGGGGTCGGCGTTGACAAGATCAAGGTCGTGATCCATCCGGAGGCCATCATCCATTCGATGGTGGAATTCAACGACGGGTCCATCCTGGCCCAGCTGGCCGCGACGGACATGCGCCTGCCGATACAGTACGCGCTGGCCTACCCCGAGCGTCTGGGCGCTGTGAGCGGGCGGCTGGACCTGGCGCGCCAGGGGCCGCTGACATTCGCCGCGCCTGATACCAAAAGATTTCCTTCACTGGCGCTGGCGTATGAAGTGGCGCGACGGGGAGGGGCGGCTCCGGCCGTCCTGAACGCGGCGGATGAGGCGGCAGTAGAAGCGTTCCTCGAGGGGCGGATATCGTTCACGGCAATTTATTCAGTGGTCGCGAAGGTCGTTGCGGCCCACTGGCGGCGGAGGCAGGGCGGGCAGGCGGGGTTGCATGAGATCATGGAAGCGGACGCCTGGGCGCGGGCCGCGGCAGCAGATATGATACGGAGACATCAATGACATTCCTGATATTCGCGTTCATCCTCGGGCTTTTGATCATCGTGCATGAGGCCGGGCACTTTGTCATGGCGCGCAAATTGGGCGTGCGCGTTGAGGAGTTCGCGTTCGGGTTCGGGCCAAAGCTTTGGGGTTGGAAGAAAGGCCCTACAGAGTACCGCGTTTGCGCGATCCCCCTGGGCGGTTACGTCAAGATGGCAGGGGACGAGAAGGGCGCGTGCAAGGGCGCGGCGGATGAATTCTTTGCCAAGCCCGCCAGGCACCGGGCGCTGATCGTGCTCATGGGTCCTGTGGTGAACTTTGTGTTCGCTTATTTTTGTTTTGTGATCGCGCTGACGATCGGCGTTGTCGATCTTGACGCGTCCTCGAAGGCCGTGCCCGCGAAAGTAGGGAAGATCGTGGCCGGATCCCCGGCGGAAAAGGCGGGGTTCGCGGAAAACGACGTGATCATTACCATTGATGGCAAGAAGATCGCGAATTGGGTCGAGATGCAGGATGCGGTCATGGTCTCGGGCGGCAGGGAAATTGTGGTCGATGTGCTGCGCGCCGGAGCGCCGGCGCAGATCGCCGTGACGCCGGCCCTGGAAAAGAGCAAGGATATCTTCGGGAAAGAACGGCAGGTCGGCCGCATCGGCATCGCGGCGTCCAAGATCGATAAGCCGCAAGATCTTGTTATCAGGCGCTACGGCATCCTGGAGGCATTCGTCAAAGGCGGCGAGGAACTTGGTTCTGTCACGGTCAAGACATACGCGGCGCTTTGGCAGATGGTCACGGGGCAGCGCTCGGCCAGAGAAGGCGTGACGGGGCTGATCGGCATTTTCATGATCATTCAGTTCGCGGCGGGCATCGGATTCGCGTTCCTGCTGCATATCGTCGGCGTGATCAGCGCGAGCCTGGCGCTGTTCAATGTTCTCCCGCTGATCCCGCTCGACGGCGGGCATCTGGCCCTGATCGGGCTTGAAAAGGCCCGGGGGCGCGGATTGTCTGTCAGGACGGAAGATATCCTCGCGAAGGCAGGGATGGGGATCATGATCGCGCTGGCGCTTTTTGTTTTCTACCTGGATTTTGAGCGCATCGGCCTGATCGACAGGATAACAGGATTCTTTAGATAGAAAGAAGGGGATGTATGGCGGCAACAGCTCCCGATTATGAAGAACTCAAGGAACGGCTGCACCGGTTCCTGATCGCGCGCACGGACTTCCTTAAGGTCAAGGACAGCATGAACGAGGACCAGCTGCGTCAGTTCGTTGACGTGGCGGTCACGGACCTTGCCCGGGAGGGGCAGCTTGCGGTCACATTCGAGGAGCGCGCCCGGCTGATCAGGGAGCTGACAGCGGCCGCGGTCAGCCTTGGCCCCATCCGCCCGCTCGTCGAGGATAAGGATGTCACCGAGATCATGATCAACGGCCCCGCGAGCATCTATATCCAGAAGAAGGGGAAGATCACACTGACGGATATCAAGTACCAGAACAATGCGCAACTGATGCATAATGTCCAGAAGATGCTTGCGTCCTCCGGGTCCTCGCGGCGCGTTGATGAATCCTCGCCTTATGTTGATTTTTCCATGCCCGACGGCTCGCGCATCAATGTCATTATCCCGCCATGCTCGCTTAAAGGCGCGGTCATGACCGTGCGCAAGTTCTCGCGCGACATCACGACCGTCGAGAACCTGATCGAGAAAAAGACGGTCAACCGGGCGATGGCGGATTTTCTCATCGCCTGCATCAAGGCCAAGCTTAACATCGTTTTTTGCGGATCGACCGGTTCCGGTAAAACGACGATCCTCAATGTCCTGTCCGCGCACATCCCCGAGGATGAGCGCATCATCACTATCGAGGACACCCCCGAGCTGCGCTTGATGCAGGAGCATGTGGTCGCGCTCCAGTCCAAGGCGCCTAACGTCGAGGGCAAGGGGCAGGTCACGATCCGCGACCTGTTCATCAACTCCTTGCGCATGCGGCCCGACCGCATCATTGTCGGCGAAGTCAGGGGCGAGGAGATCCTGGATATGATCCAGTCCATTTCTTCCGGGCATTCGGGAACGCTGGCGATCGTTCACGCCGATTCTCCGGAAGAGTGCTACAACCGCATGATCGCGATGATGCTGATGTCCGGGATCCGCCTGACGGGTGAGCAGATACAGAAGCAGGTCGCCACATCGATCGATCTCATTGTTTATTCCGAGCTTGGCGTGGATGGCGTGCGCCGTGTGCTCAATATCACGGACCTTAAATATGACAGGGAGTCCGGTAAGGTCACGCTCGAGGATATTTTTACGTTCAAGCAGGAGAAGATCGACGAGGCTACGGGCAAGGTCCACGGTGATTGGGTGATGGCCCGCAAGCTCCCGTCGTTCGCGAAGAAGTTCGTCAAGCGTAATGTCCGGCTGCCGGAAGGGTTCTTACAATAAGGGGTCATGTTATGAGATGGTCAACGTATTTCATCCCGACGCTCAAGGAAGTTCCTGCTGACACGGAGGCTATCAGTCATCAGCTGCTCTTGCGTGCCGGGCTTGTGCACATGCTCACTTCCGGTGTTTATTCCTACCTGCCCCTGGGCTGGCGCGTGCTGGGAAAAGTCGAGGGAATTATTCGCGCGGAAATGAACGCGGCCGGCGCCCATGAACTGCTCATGCCCGCGCTGCAGCCCATGGAGCTCTGGCAAAAGACAGGGCGTGACAAGACCCTTGAGGATGTGATGATCCGCTTCAAGAACAAGAAGGGCGCGGCCATGTGCCTGGGCCCGACGCATGAAGAGGTCATCACCAGCCTGGCTAAAAGCTTCCTGCATTCATACCGTCAGCTGCCCGTGACCCTTTATCAGGTCCAGACCAAGTTCCGCGATGAGACCCGCCCGCGTTTCGGCGTGGTCAGGGCAAGCGAGTTCATCATGAAGGACGCGTACAGCTTTGACGCGGATGAGGCGGGGCTTAAGAAAAGTTATGAGACCATGTACAAGGCTTATGAGCGGATATTCGCGCGCTGCGGATTAAAGCCCATTGTGGCCCAGGCGGATACCGGGGCCATGGGCGGGAGCATTTCCCACGAATTCCTGGTCCCGGCGCCTATCGGCGAGGATAAGGTCAAGGATGCCGAGGGAGTGGAACATCAGGCTATTGAGCTGGGCCACGTGTTCCAGCTGGGCACGAAATATACCGAGGCCCTGGGGGCGCTTTTTCTGGATGATAAGGGAAAACAGCATCCGATCATCATGGGATGTTACGGTATCGGCGTCAGCCGCCTGATGGCCGCCATTATCGAGGTCCACCACGATGACAAGGGGATCATATGGCCTGCGGATGTTGCGCCGTTCGCGGCCGAGATCCTGGCCTTGCAGACGGATGACAGCGCTGTCATGGCCGCTGCCGAAGGCATCTACGACGGGTTGACAAAACACGGAATTGATGTTCTAATGGACGATCGCAGCGAGAGCGCCGGGCGCAAGTTCAACGACGCTGACCTTATCGGCATCCCTTTCCGCGTGACGATCGGCAAGCGCGGCCTTCAGGAAGGAACAGTCGAGATCAAAGACCGCGCCACGGGCGCGGTCACTGCCGTCCCGAAGGACGGGGCCGCGGCATCCTTGTTGCAGCTGATACAAAAGAGGTAGGGTTGTTGCATGAGCAGGTTCGATGCGCTGATCGGGGATATCAAAGAGCTGGCACAGCCGCTTTGCGACGAGATGGGGCTTGAGATCATTGAGGTGAAGGTCAATCCGCATCATGACCTTGTGAACCTGCAGATCGTGGCGGACAAGCTTCAGGGCGGCATCGGGATGGAAGAATGCGCGCGCCTGAACAGGGCCCTTGCCAGAAAGCTGGATGAAGACGGGCGTTTGGGGGATGATTATACGCTTGAGGTCGCATCTCCCGGGATCGACAGGCCTCTTGTCGGCGCGCGTGAACTGCGGCGGGCTCTCGGGCGCGACGTGCAGGTCTTTCTGAAAGAACGATTTAACGGCAAGTGCGAGTTCTCCGGTCGCCTGACGGCAGTCAATGATGAGGGGATCATTCTTGGGACATGCAAGGGCGAAATGATCTTGCCGATGGACAAGATCGAGAAAACAAAGCAGATCATCAATTAAAAGAGGGGTTTTATGGAAAGTGAACTGATGACGATCCTGGAACAGATCGAGCGCGATAAGGGGATCGCAAAAGAGGTCCTGATCGAGGCCGTTGAGGCCGCGGTGGCTTCCGCCGCGCGCAAGGTCTGGACAGTCGAAAAAGAAGAGGATGTGACGGCCAAGCTTGATGTCAAGACCGGCAAGATCCACGCTTTTGCCAATGGCCAGGAGATCCGCTCGAGCGAATTTGGACGGATCGCCGCGCAGACTGCCAAGCAGGTCGTATTCCAGAAGATCCGCGAAGCGGAGAAGGACGTTGTTTATAACGAATACAGCACGCGCGTCGGCCAGATCATCTCCGGCAGCGTTTATCGTTTTGACAGGGGCAGCGTGATCGTTGACCTGGGCAAAGCTGAGGCCCTGATCCCGCGCAGCGAGCTTTGCGGCAAGGAGGAATTCAGGCAGGGGGATCGGGTGCGCGCCTTCATCCTCGAGGTGCAGCGCGAGTCGCGCGGTCCGCAGATCGTCCTTTCCCGCGCTCATCCGAACTTCGTCAAGCGCCTCTTTGAGTTGGAAGTCCCCGAGATCTACGAAGGGATCATTGAGATCAAGGCGATTGCCCGGGATCCCGGCGAGCGAACAAAGATATCGGTCTATTCCAAGGACGAGAAGGTCGATTGTGTGGGCGCCTGCGTGGGCATGCGCGGATCTCGCGTCAAGAATATCGTCAATGAACTTCATGGCGAGAAGATCGATATTGTCCGGTATTCATCGGACATCAAGGAATACATCCAGGCCGCGCTGTCACCGGCGGAGATATCGCAGATGCAGCTGTTGAGCCTCGAGAAGAAGGCGAATATCA
>CAZXSE010000007.1:60237-67946 GCA_964643325.1 uncultured Planctomycetales bacterium | reverse complement strand
GCCCGCGTCTCCAGTTACGCGAATGGATGTAATATCACACGCAAGAGCGATGCCGAGCTTGCCGAGCTTTATCAAAACAAATTGACCCTGGTCTATATGGGCCTGGAAAGCGGCGATCAAGCGACACTTGACCATTGTGGTAAGGTTTCCAGTGTTGATGAAATGGTGACCGCGGTCCAGAGGGCGTCCGCGGCGCAGATCAAGTCATCGGTGATCGTTCTTTTGGGCCTTGGCGGAAAGGAATATTCCCACGAGCATGTCCGCGGAACGATCGAGGCGCTCAACCGCATGCAACCCCGATACCTGTCATTTCTTTCGTTGATGGTCATTCCCGGGACGCCGCTGGCCGAGGAGGTGGAAAGCGGCAAGTTTCAGGAATTATCCACCAAAGAACTCTTGCAGGAAGCCCATGACATCATCGGGGGGCTTGATCTTCACAAGACCATCTTCCGCTCGGACCATGCGTCCAATCATCTTCCTCTTGAGGGGGCCTTCCCGAAAGACAAACCCACCTTGCTTCATGCCTTGCGCACCGCACTCGACGGCAAAGTTCGCCTGCGTCCCGAGATGTTCCGAGGGCTGTAGGCTGATTGGTTTATTGCACCAATATATTCTATACTTAATAGGCAATCTAAAATGGGGAAGTGTCAATACGGGCGGGGATCGTGTGATGTATTTCTTTAATAAAAATTCTATGGGCCGCAGGATAGCCGCATGTTGCGCGTTGATCGCGCTCTTGCTGACGGGGATCCCCGCCCGGCCGCTTTATGCCCAGGAGGCTTTTGTCCTGCCGGCGCCGGGAGCCATGATCGCGCCGACGCCGGCGCATGTGCCCGCGCTTTTAACGGGCATGAAGGTCGATCTCAAAGACCCGCTCTCTTTTGCTTTTATTCTCGATAGTGGCGATCGCGAGCTGGAGCAGGACGCGCTGGAACAGGGCTCCGAGCGGCTCATCAAATATTTTCTGACCTCGCTTGCTATCCCTGAAAATGACCTGTGGGTCAATTTATCCCCGTATGAGAAAGACAGGATCATGCCCGAAGGGTTTGACCGGACGGAAATGGGTCGGGACCTGCTCGGTCAGGATTATATCCTCAAACAATTTACGGCGTCGCTCATGGATCCGAAGCAAGGTCCGGGAAAGGAATTTTGGGAGAAGGTGCATGCCCGGACCGGGAACAGCGGCGGTATGGCGGATATTCCTTTGGATACATTCAACAAGGTGTGGATCGTTCCGGATAAAGCCGTAGTTTATCAGGGCGACGGCATGGCGTATGTTTTGCAAAGCCATCTGAAGGTAATGATGGAGGCGGATATGACCGCTCGTCATGCTGACACCAGCTCGGGAATCCTACGGATTCCCGAGGGGGAAGCATCTCAACATTCTTTAGTTGGTGTTAATGACAACACGTCTCAAATAACACAGAGATCCTTCGCCCCTAAAGGGGCTCAGGATGACATTATCAAAGATGCCATGCGTCAGGTGATCATTCCGGCGATCGAGCGCGAGGTCAATGAAGGCGAGAGTTTTGCCGTCCTGCGTCAGGTGTACGCGTCTTTGATCCTGGCGGCGTGGTATAAGAGAACCCTTCGACAAAGCATCCTGAACCGCGAGTATTCTGATCTGAAAAAGACCGGAGGTGTTGAGGCTGATGACAGGGACGCCAAGGAAAAGATCTACGGGCAATATCTGGCCGCGCTTGAGAAGGGTGTTTTCAATTATGTGCAGGAAGAGTATGACGCTGACGCAAAGGAGTCTGTTGCAAGGAAATATTTCTCCGGCGGCCTCACGCTGACGGTGCCTCTGGAGGTTATCACGGATCGGGCTGAATTTTCCCGTGTCAGGCCGGTGGGTGATTTGAGTTGGGTCAGGGGAGTTTTCCGTCAGGTCATGCCGGAAGATCTTGCACAAGCTCCGTCGGATGCGTCCATGACGGCAACACGGGAAGATCTGATCAAGGTGCCGGTGAGCGTCCTGGAGAATACCCGGGATATCCTCAAGTATACCCGATTATTCATCGGCAGGCTGAGAAGCCAGGATGCCCTGACATGCATACGGGCGGTCTATACCCTTGGGCTATTGATGAAAGAAAGTGTGCTTGACGGCCAGGTCGTCCGTGGATTCGGGGTCCTTGAAAAGGTCAGGGAATTGTTCAAGTCTGAAGATACAGGGGTGCGTTCGGCGGTGGCACAGGCATGGGCTCGCACGGCGGGCAGGGATGATGATGTTGGTCAAGAGGCGCTCAAGGGCCTTGCCAATGCGTTTCAGGATGATGATGTGATGGTCCGTACCATGGCGGCCGAGATCGCAGGCCATATTCTTGAGCAGGGAGGCGGGATCACAGCAACGGTCCGTCATGCTTTGACCCTGGCACTGGATGACAGGAATGAGCAGGTGCGTGAGGCTGCAAGGGATGCTCTGGATAATGATGCCCCCGCAAAGACCGGGGCGGCCGTGGCAGAAGAAGGAAGGGCTGGTGATCTCAAAAGCCTTTGGGTGATGGTCCAGGCGCTTTCAGTCGATGTTGACGAAGATATCATACGGCGTTTTGTTCGTGAGCTGGCAAAGGCAAAGGACAAGGGGCGCGGCATGCTGAATGAATTGATCGCGATCCTTGATGAAGAAGGCTTTCTTTATCGCCGTACCACGGCGGTGCGGGTCCTGAAAGAGGCGCTGGCGCAGGGTATGGATATCGGCGAGGACGGGGTCAATGCCTTGTTCAAGGCGATCCTGGATCAGGATTCCCGGCATATCCGTGCGGCCGCGGCAGAGGCGCTTGGGGTGTTGGCGGTCCACCGGGCGGATGTCCGCGTCAAGGCGTGCCTGGCGTTGAGGCTCGCTCTCGACGATGATAAAGAGGCCGTGAGCATGGCCGCGGCAAAGGCGCTGGGTAATGCGTTGGCGCGCGATGTCGATATCGGCAGGAATGTCATGGCCGCGTTGACCGGCAAGATAGGGCATGAAGACCCGGATATCGCCAGGGAAGCGATCGTGGCTGTCAGTCACGCGATCGGAGCGCGCGCGCATGATGGCAGAACTATGCTGGCGATCATCATGGAGAGGGTTGGCGCGGAAGAGGAAGATCTGATCGAGGTTGTCCCTGCCGCGGCCCGGGTCATCGGGGATGCGATGAAGAAAGGAGAGGTCGGTCTTTTGCCGCTTGCGGATATCGACGGGCAATATGCGCTCTTGCAGAACGAACGAAGGCAGCAGGAGGATATGACGGGTGATGATATCGATCTTCGCCGTGCGCTGATCGTTCAGGTCCGCGCAGCGATCACGGGCAGGATCGATCCGTATGACGTTAAATACCTCGGGCAAGTCGCGGATAGGATGCAGGATGAGGATGCTCTCCGGATGGTCCTTGATATCCTCAGGGATTGGAGCGTGAACGGATCGAGCGATGCCCAGGGTTTCCTTGAGGGCAGGATGGAGAGTATCGCGGCGCGTCGTCCGGAGCAAGGCCGGGAGTTTGTCAGGATCAGCAGCAGGGATGAGCTGTTTATCGAAGCCATTGGCGGAAGTTTCAGTCAGCGCAGCCTGATGCCGTTCTTTACAGGGAAGAAGTTCTCGCCGATGATCAGGGCCCGGGCGATGAGGGCGCTTGCGGCTGTGGGATACATTGACCCCGGATATGCTAATGTCGGCGAGGGTGATGTGCCGGAATATCTGGAATGGGTGGCGCGGGTCTATCTTGAGTTCGGGCTGGTGGCCCCCGAGATCCTAGTCACGAACTTAATAAAGAAAGATGTCACGATCGAGGGCCTGAAGGCCCGGCGGTCGGGGCTCGAGGCTTTGATCGCGCGGCGGGACCATTGGGCTTTGATCAGAGCGATCGACGAGGATGAGGAGCTGTTGCTGGTCTATTATATGCTCTATCAGTCGCCGCTGCAGTACCAAGGCACGGAGCCTCTCAGTTTTGACCGCTTCAGGTCGCTGGTCCATGATAGCAGGGTAAAGATGGATTTCGAGGATATTGATGTCGTCACGGATAAATTGCTTGAAGGTTTTGTCAATGCCGGCATGGACCGCGCCCGGGCCGGTGAGATCGTCGCGGCTCTTTTGCAGGGCAGGCCGCCCTTGCCAAAAGATTCTCCTTATCTGGATGTTAATGGTGATTTTATCCCGCAACGCGTGGATGTTCTGGCAAGCCTCGGCGATCTTAAAGGCGCAAGGGCCGCGGAAGATGCTTTTGACAAGTTGGTCAAGAACATGGTGATATTCCTTAAGATCAATGATCTGCTCGGCAGATTGTCGTCGGGGATCGACAAGCGCTTTGCGAACGAACCATCCCGCCGGAGCGTATTCAAGCGGCGGCATGCGTTGATCGTTGATGCGCTTCATGCGCATGAGGACCTGACAAAGGTCCTGGTGTCCTTGCTGGCATTGAACGACGAGGTATATCCGGCGCAAGGACGTAAAAGGGACATCCATGTCATGATCGCGCAAAAGATCAATGTCATGCTGCGCAATATCCCGCTAAGCCGCCGGCTGCTTCATGGCAAGGCCGTGCCGGGGCAGAGGGTGTCGGATGAGATCGCCGATCTTGATGCGATGGATATCGCTGTTCTTGTGCATAACAGCAGGCCGCTGATCAATCTTTACAGATCTCGTCAGAAGAACAATAAACTGACACCGCTGGAGCAAAAGATCATCAATGACGAGACGATCAGTGTTGAGCATATTGTCCGGATATTCTTTGCCGAACTTCTGGACCGGACAGGCATGCCCCCCGGAAGTTCCCTCTATATGGACCTTGAGAACATGCAGATGCGTGCCGTGAAGGCTCTGCATCAGTATATGAAGGCCGTGGCCGATCAGATCGACCTGCAACGGATGCCGCAGGTGGTCTATGTGGATTTCATTTCAAAGTTCAATTTGGTGGAGTTCTTCAGGCTTGCCGATGGAGCGCATTGCTGCCTGACATCGGACCTGAAAGCGGTCGCTCAATATGGCCCCGGAGTCTACACACGGGAAATGCCGCGATATATGGCCAATGCCACATCGTTCTGGTGGCAGGTCACGACGGAAGCCAGGGGTGGCAGGCAGATCGGCTGGTTTGAGAACTGGTTTGGCCTCGAGGACGGAAAGGTTCTTGTTGGGACAGAACGGTTGTATATGTCCCCAAGTTATCATGACAAGCAATTGCAGGCGGCGATCATGGCGAAAGTAGAGGAGGTCCTGTTCTCAACAAAAGTGACCAAGATCGCGCAGGCAGACTGGGGGCATCGTTCCGAGAATTCCCTGGCGCCGCTTGCTGATTATAAGAACAAGATGCTGGATATCGTGAAGTTGCAAAGTCTTGGGGACGGGGTCAAGATCTACGAAGATGCCGTGCTTGATACCAACGTGATGGTCAAGCAGATCTTCAAGGTTAAGGAGCGCTCTGAAACTACAACGGATGCGGCGGAAAGCAACCTTGGGGGTATTGACCTGGATCCTGATCTTTTGGAACTTCAGGTACAGGGCAGGCAGGCGCAGTCTGGTTTGTTGCGGACAGATGATGCCGCGATCCCTGTGCATATAGAGAATGGCCTCTTTCCGGTCATTATGGAGATCACGCCGGTCATGAACCTGTCTGGTTTTTCGGGCGTCGGTAGCGCCAGGGCGCGGTAGGCCGCATCCAGTTCCTTCCAATAAAAAAGCTCTTTACTTTTCATATCTTATGATATTATTGTTGCAATTTCGCAGGGTGGTTTTCGGGTATTCCCGCAGACAAAGTCAAGAAAAACAGAGAATCAGGAGAGGTATCAATGCTGGACTATTTATTGACCGAAGAGCAGACCATGATCCGCGACCTGGCCCGCCAGATCACGGACGAGAAGATCCGTCCCGTGGCCGCCGAGTACGACAAGTCGGAGAAATTCCCTTGGGATATCATGAAGGTCATGGCCCAGTCAGATCTTTTCGGTGTGTATATCGATCAAAAATACGGCGGCATGGGCGGTGGCGTATTCGAGTTGTGCCTGGCGACCGAGGAGTTCTCCAAGGGCTGTGCCGGCATTGCGATCTGCTATTCAGCGTCAGCATTGGGCGCTTACCCTATTATATTATTCGGGACAGAAGAACAGAAACAAAAGTACCTGCCGGCCATTGCCAAGGGTGAGAAGTTGGCCGCGTTCGGTTTGACCGAGCCTTCCGCGGGTTCTGATGCCAGCGCTTTGCAAACGACCGCCGAGAAAAAGGGCGATCATTATATTCTTAATGGCATGAAGCATTTCATTACCAATGGCGGCGATGCAGAGATCTATACGATCATTGCCATGACCGACAAGTCCAAGGGCGCCCGCGGAGCCAGCTTGTTCGTGGTTGACAAGGGTACACCGGGCTTCAGCTTCGGCAAGAAGGAAGAGAAGATGGGCATCCGCGCGTCGTCGACACGCGAGCTTATTTTTGATAACTGCAAGATCCCCAAAGAAAATCTGCTGGGCAAGGAAGGCATGGGTTTCATTGCCGCGATGCGGACTTTTGATATGTCCCGTCCGGGTATCGGTGCCCAGGCCGTTGGTATTGCGCAGGGCGCGCTTGATCATGCGCTGGCGTATGCCAAACAGAGAAAGCAATTTGACAAATCCATCGCCAGCTTCCAGGGCATTCAGTGGATGCTCGCGGATATGGCGACGGAAGTCGAAGCGTCGCGCGCTTTGGTCTATGCCTCGGCGAGGGAAGTGGACGCCGGCAAAAAGAATGTCGGGATCCATTCCGCCATGGCCAAGATGTACGCCTCGGACACCGCGATGAAGGTCGCGACCAATGCCGTGCAGATCTTCGGCGGTTATGGTTATATGAGAGAATATCCGATCGAGAAATATATGCGTGACGCGAAGATCACGCAGATCTATGAAGGAACCAACCAGATCCAGCGCAACATCATCGGCCTGGGCCTGATCAAAGAGTCCGTGAAATGAACATTGTTGTCTGCATCAAACAGGTCCCGGATACCACCGAGGTAAGGATCGATCCTGTCACCAAGAACCTTGTCAGGGAAGGTGTCCAGTCGATCATTAATCCGTTCGACACCTATGCCATCGAAGAGGGCGTTCGCCTGAAAGAAAAATTCGGCGGCAAGGTCATTGCGCTCACCATGGGGCCGCCTCAGGCCGAGGCGATCTTGCGCGAGGCGATCGCGCTCGGGTGCGACGAGGGCGTGCTGGTCAGCGACCGCGCGTTCGCCGGGTCAGATACATTGGCGACGGGTTACACGCTTTCCAAAGCCATCGAGAAGATCAAGGATTACGACATTATCATTTGCGGCAAACAGGCCATTGACGGGGATACGGCGCAGGTCGGGCCTGGCATTGCCGCGACGCTGGACATTCCGCAGTTGACGCATGTGCGCAAGATCGAAGAGATCAAGGATGGCGTCATCGTTGCGGAACGCCTGACTGAAGAGGGTTATGATGTGGTTCAGACACGCACGCCGTGCCTGTTGACCGTTGTCAAAGAGATCAATACCCCGCGCCTGCCGTCATTAAAAGGTAAGATCAAGGCCAAGAGCGCGGTGATCCAGTCGTGGAAGGCCGCGGATATCGGGGCCGAGGAGAATCGCATCGGGCTTAAAGGTTCACCGACATGGGTATTAAGTATTTTTACGCCGCCGCCGCGCGCCAAAGGGCAGATCTTTGAGGGCGAGGCCAAGGACAGCGTTAACAAGCTGGTTGATTCGTTAAAAGGATTGATCTACTGATATGAGCGGCATCACAGTTTA
>CAZXSE010000007.1:0-60137 GCA_964643325.1 uncultured Planctomycetales bacterium | reverse complement strand
GATGTCAAGGAGCGGTATCTGATGCAGACCCGCCCGGCGTTCGGCGGCAACATCATGGCGACCATTCTTTCCAAGAACCATCGCCCGCAGCTGGCCACGGTGCGCCACAAGGTCATGAAAGAGGCAGCGGCGGATCCCAAGCGCAAGGGCGTGGTCGAAGTCCTTCAGTACGACAATACATTCTTCGTTTCTAGAACTAAGATCCTCAATGTGGTTGACGAGATCACATCTACGGTGAACCTTGCGGAAGCGAATATCATTGTGTCCGGCGGCCGCGGGCTTGGCGGGTCGGAGAATTTCAAGATGCTCGAAGAATTAGCGCAGGTCCTCAATGGTGCCGTTGGTGCATCGCGCGCGGCCATCGACGAGGGCTGGATGCCGTATTCGCATCAGGTCGGGCAGACCGGTAAGACCGTGTGCCCGAAGGTCTATATCGCGTGTGCCATTTCCGGGCAGATCCAGCATCTGGTCGGGATGCAGTCATCGGATACCATTATTGCCATTAACAGGGATCCTTCCGCGCCCATCTTCAATGTCGCCACTTACGGCATCGTGGGTGATGTCTTCGAGGTCGTTCCTCTGCTTACCAAGCGTTTCAAAGAGATTTTATAAAACTTGGCTTATGATCTAATCGTAGGGGCGGACTTTATGTCCGCCCTTTTTTTGTCCATGGGGGTGTTTTTTGGCTTTTTATAGGGTATATTTGTCAAAGGTGGGGCATTATTAACAAAAGTAGTCTTATTAGAAGTTGGTTGTCGTGCGAAAGTTGACAACATTCTTAATTCTTATCAGTTTCATCCTCGGCTGTGTCATGCCGCCGCAAGGCCTTGCCCAGGGCATGACGGCCAGCGTTCAGCCGGGGTTAAGCGCCGCATTCACGCCTGCTATGCTCCAGGGCATGACCGTTGACCCCAATGATCCTTTCAAGTTCGATTTTATTGTCCATCGTGGCAACACGCCTTTGACTGAAGATCAGAAACAGGCTGAATATATTCGGCTTATTAAGTATTTCCTGACATCGCTGGCCGTTGCCGAGGATGAGCAGTGGGTGAATCTTTCGCCTTACGAACAGGACCGCATGATCCCGGAAACTTTTGGCCGCACTGAAATGGGACGTGATCTTTTGAGCCAGGACTATCTTCTGAAACAGATCTCGGCATCGCTGACCAATCCTGACACGGATCTTGGCAAAAAGTTCTGGGACAGTGTTTACGCGCAGGCGTATGAGAAGTTCGGCACAACGGATATCCCGACGGACACATTCAACAAGGTGTGGATCATGCCGGACAGCGCTGTGATCCATGAGCAAGGGAACACGGCTGTTATCATCGAGCATCATTTGAAGGTCATGATGGACGCGGATCGCGTAGCCGCTGATCAACGGGCACAGCGAGTTGGCGGCGGAACATCGCCGCAGTCTGACGTGACACAAGATGTTATGCGCGAGGTCATCATTCCGGCCATCGAGAAGGAAGTGAACGAGGGCAGGAATTTTGCGCCGTTACGCCAGGTTTATAGCGGCATGCTGCTGGCTGTCTGGTACAAAATGGCCTTGAAAGAGTCAATCCTTGGAAAGCTTTATGCGGACAAGGGCAAAGTTGCGGGGGTTGATCAGGACCCGGCGAACAATCAGAAGATCTACGAGCAGTATGTGAGCACGTTCAAACAGGGCGTCTTTAACATGATCAAAGAGGAAGTTGATGTTCCGACGCAAAAGACCGTTGCCCGCAAGTATTTCTCGGGCGGCATGGTCGGTGACAGCGCGCAAAATGTTGTCGTCAGGTCTGATGCGGATTCAGCCGCAAGGGCAGATGCCGCGATGAATACTGCTGATATTGTGAGCACGCGGGTCGTGTCGGACGCGGCTGAGACGACAGCGGATGCAGCCGTCGGGGAAGGCCTTGTTCCGAAAGACATGTGGGAGGTTTTTTACAGACAGCTTGAATTAAAGTCCGGATGGACCGTCCGTCTGGGCGGTCGCCCTTACAGCGAGTTGAGGCAGGAGGCGCTTGACAGCATTACCGCGCTCATCAAGGTCTGGGCGCTGAATAATGATCGTCTCAAGCCTACTGGCAATGAGCTCAAGCAGGCGATCGCCGAACTTCTGCGGCTGAACGGCAGTCATGAGGTTGCGGAGTACAGGCAGGCGAGCAAGGCCTGGTCGTTGTTGTCGGAAGAATGGCGGAACCTGTTGATCCGGCTTATTCAGATGTACCAGTCTGACGAGGATGGCAGGTATTTTGAAGAAGATGTCGGCCTGGCCCAGTCATTCAATCCTGTGGACACTAGCAGGGATTTCAGTTTTCCGGTGAATTTCAGTCATGAGCGCCTGGCACGGCTTGATGCCAAGGACCCTTCGCGTAAATTGAGGGCAGACTTGCTTGACAAGGTCATGACCGCCCTGGTGGCTAGCCTGGCACGCGAGGATTATCGCCGCCGCCTGAGTCCTGTGTATGAAGCGGCGCTCCAGAAGGTCGCGGAATACGGCCCTCGGGGGCTTCGTCGGCAGGATCCTTTGTTATGGGAAGAGCTTGTCGAAGACCGCCGCAGGTCGGCGCTGATCAACGGTTATTTTGCAAGAGATGCAGGAACGCTTGCCGATATGCCGGAAGTGATCAAGACGGCCCTGTTGGGCGCCTGTCATCGTCAATTCCGCAAGGCCGAACTTGATGTGCTGATCAAGCCGGTCCTTGACCATATCGAGCGGGCAGTGGTTGATTTTTATGATGGGCCTGATCCTCTGTATCTGGGGCCGCAATTTTGGACGGTTTTGATGACTGATCCGCATTATCGGCAGGCGCTGGATGCGTATGCCGGATTCTTCAGGCTCAAGAACAACGAGGCTATTATCTGGCAGGAGCCATGGAGCAGGTCCACTTTTCGGGATATTCTTCTGGAAACAGGGGGTGAGTACCGCAAATCGTTCATGGAGCAAGTGACGCTCGCGGAGATCGATGAGCCAAAGGAGCTGGCAACTGTTCTTCGCCAGGCGATCGCGGATGTGGTGGACAGATACCTGAACCGCATCATTGCCATCGAGAATGTTGATCTGCCGGTCGGCAAGGCCATTGTTCCTGCGGCGGCGGAAGTCCTTGCGCAGGAAATGGCGGCGGAGGAGCAGTTCATCAGGGAATTAAAGCGCCTTATGTTCCAGAAATTGCCGGCGCCGGAGGAGATCGAAGAGGTCCTGACGGAGCTGGCACTGGAGTATCTGGGTAAACCCGGAAAGGCCGTTGTTTCGGGATCTTCCTACACCAGCATGGATATTCTTGGCCCCTTGCATCCTCTTCAGGCGCGTCATCGCGCGCAGGTCGTGTACCTGCGCCTGCGGCATGATGATCTGAGGCCCGAGCTCAGGATCAGCCTTAAGACCATTCCGGGACTTGAGCCTGTTGTTGTGCGCCTGCGCGAGCTTGGCTTCAGTCTTGAGAAATTCACCGAGCTTGTAATGAATGTCTTGACCCATCCGCGCTTGAGTATTGATCAGGTGCTTGCAAGCAAGAGGCGTGCCGATATTGCCGGTGCGTCGGATAAGGAAAAGGATGATCTGGTCGAACGTATGCTGAAGATGGTCTTCAACCAGACACGGACTTTTAAGACCATTGACCGCCTGCGCGATGAGATCGGCAAGGTTCTTATGCCGGCGCCGATACCGCAACATAAAGTTTTAAGAATGGGGCAGGGTATAGATGACGGCCTGGATTCATTGTTTCACGGACGCGCCTCGCTTCTTCCGGTGTCTGCGTATCAGAAGTCCTGGGATGACCTGGCAAAGCTCGCTGGCCGGAGTTTTGCGATCCGGATTGCCGGTATCGAAAAACAGGATGTGGGTGATTTTATGGGGGACCTTAAGGAAATGATGAGGCAGGGATCCACGGACCCCAGGAGCATTGCCCTGCGCCAAGAACTTCTTGGAGATGCCTTTTTTGACGATTTCGGCCTCTTCGAGGGGCTCTCCGACGGGGACAGGCAGGATGAGCAACAGTTCCGTTTGGACCGGATCTATCACCAGACATATACGTTCTTTAAAGAGCGCGGTGACGATATGACGGAACTTTCTGACAAGGCCGAGATCGTCAAGGGCGGTATTGACCTGAACGTATCCGCGCTTGACCTGCAGATCAAGCGCGATGGCAATGGTATTGTGTTGCCGGCTGACCAGCAAGACCTTGAGAGTATCCGCATTGACGGCCTTGTGCCCGTTATCTTGAACATCCGCCCCGCTGTTCCTTCCCGCGTACTTTAAGCAAAGATACCACACATATATATGGTATCCGTAGGGACCGATTTCACGAAGTCCCCAGTATGGGGATATCGGCCCTTTCTTTTTCCATATTTTTCCCGACCATCTTTCTTTCTCTCCGACGAGAAGATAACGTTTTCTCAAAAATCCTTGAAAAAGCCCTTTTGAGGATCTTTATAGGGTATATTTATATAGGTGGCGTCTTGGGGCCTGTTACTTCCTTAATAAGAAGGCCCTGAAAGGGAAGGCAAATATGAAAAAGATAACGACATTCTTCATTCTGGTCAGCTTTGTTCTTAGCTGTGCTATGCCTCCGCAGGGTTTTGCCCAGGCCATGACCGCTGTGGGCCTCATGCCTGAACCGGGCGTTACGGTCGCGTTAAGTTCCGGATTTACGCCTGCCAGCCTTCAAGGCATGGTCATTCATCCGACAGAGCCGTTCAAGTTTGATTTCATCATCCATCGCGGTGATGCGTCCATGACCGATGATCAGAAGCAGGCGGAATATACCAAGCTCATCAAGTATTTTCTGGCGTCATTGGCCGTTCCCGATACGGATCAGTGGGTGAACTTATCTCCGTATGAGCAGGACCGTATTGTGCCGGATAATTTTGGATTGACCGAGATGGGGCGCGACCTTCTGGCGCAGGATTATCTCTTGAAACAGATCTCGGCATCGCTGACCGACCCTGACACGGACCTGGGTAAAAAGTTTTGGGACGGGGTTTATGCGCAGGCCTATCAGAAATTTGGTACGACCGATATCCCCCTCGATACTTTTAACAAGGTTTGGATCACGCCTGACAAGGCCGTTGTTTATGAAAAGGGCAATACGGTCGTGGTCCTGGAGAACCATTTGAAGGTCATGATGGAAAGCGATTACCGGTCCATGCAGGCCAATGTGCTGGCAACGGGCATTGTCGAGGATAATGAGGCGGTCAAGATCTCCAAACAGGTCATGCGCGAGGTTATCATCCCGGCGATCGAGAAGGAAGTGAATGAAGGCAAGAATTTCGCGCCCCTGCGTCAGGTTTACAGCGGCATGCTGTTGGCCACCTGGTATAAGATGGCGCTCAAAGAGACCATTCTCGGGAAACTGTACGCGGATCAGGGCAAGGTCAAGGGTGTTGATCAGGACCCGAAGAACAACCAGACCATTTATGAGCAGTATGTCCAGGCGTTCAAGAAAGGCGTCTTTAACATGATCCGCGAGGATTTGGATACGTATTCGCAGGAGATCATTCCCCGCAAGTATTTCTCGGGGGGAACGAAAGGATATGATCGGGCGCAGATCGTCAGGACGTCTGACGCCGCAGGGCTTACCAGGGCTCAGAGCGGGTCGGGAGATCGGGATCTTGTGAACGCATTTTTGAAGCACTATAACTCAGAGAGCTCTGTTTCAAGACGAGAAGTTACGAACAGGAATACTATCTTCTCCATGCCCCAAGGGTCAGCGCTTGCTGATAAACTTGGCAAGATATCGCCTCGTCTTAAGCGAGAGATGGGTTTTTATTTGTTGAATTATCGTCCAGAGCAGCCACAGGTTCAAGAATCGATGAATGTATTGCTGGAAACTGCTGTGATGGCGCAGGGAATGTTCGGAGACTTTGATAGTAATATGCAGAGCCTTTTGTTTGCAGAGGACAAAAGAATAAATATGTCAGGATTGACGGAAGAACAGCAGAAGGAGATTGAAAGGACCGAGCTTCAGTTTCAACAGGCTAAATTGTTATGGCTTGCTTTGTCGGAGGAAGGGAAAGATCTTGCCAAGAAAATAACGCAGGTCCTGAATAATGAGGGTTATTACGACAAAATTGAGGCATCCAAGAAAGATCTTTTAACTTATTCTTCAGAAGAGTTCGCTCAAGTAATGGAAGCGGTTCAGGGGCAGAAAAGATTTCAGACCGATCTTGTTCATGTTCGAGATGAAGTTGAGACTATATTGATGTATTTTGCAGATTTTGATAATACGGTAAAATTAACAGATCAATCTTTTGGTGAGCTTACTGTTAATGACTTTATGGACGGAATGTTCTGGAAACAATATGCATCAGCGAAAGAGGGCGTATTGGAGGGGATGGCGCGACAGGCCATTGATACCACCAGCAGCTGGGAGAAATTTATAGAAGGCTTGGCAGCAGATATTTCAAGAAAGTCCGGCATAAATGTTGGGCATCTGAAGAAATTACAGACAGAAGATTTTCAGAATCTTCTTCGGAAGCTTAGGGATCTGCATGTGGAGCTTTGCAGCAAGATTGATAGTCCGGACTTTATGAGAGAGATGGCATGGAGAGACTTTAAAGAGGATGGAGACTGGACGCCCAGTGATTTTATCCGAACGATTGTTAGCGGGAATATGAAGAGCATAAAAGGGCCGCCTTGGCAGGTATTATGGGCGCGGAACCTGCTTAAGAGGATTAGAACCGAAATCTTTGATGCTATTTCGGGTGAAACCCGAGTGATCGCTAAAAAAGTAGTTTTTGACGAAAAGGAGGAGCGAGGTTTTAAGAAAGCTGCAGATGATTTGGTCTATTATCTCGGTGAAGATTTTGCCAAGAAGATGTTAGTGGGAAATGAGAAGTATATTAAATATGCTCGAGAGAGCAGCAAATTGATCAAAGGCATCGTGGCGGATATATTACAAGATAGCAAGGGAAAATCGGCAAGTGATTTAGAAAGATCAAAGATTCTTGCTGAGAAAGTCCGCGAGATCAGGTTAAAATTGAAGGATAAAGAATTCTCAGAGTTTATGAATGATTTTTCTATTGGAGTCCAATTTAGCATAGGGATTTTAGGTGAATTGGACCGTAAGGTGAAAACAGTAGAAGACTTCTATGACATGGCGCAGAACGTCGGTTCTGATGCTGCTCAGGATGATAATGTTGGTGGTATCGACATGAATTCCGCTAATCTGGAACTGCAGATCAAGCGCGATGGCAGTGGCGTGCCGTTACCCTTGGATCAGCAGGACCTTGATAACATCAAGATCGACGGGCTTGTGCCCGTGATCCTGCAGATCGTACCCGCGGCGAACGTGCCGCTCTTTAGCGAGGCACAAGGGGTATTGACGCCCAAGTCAGCGTAAACGGACATTGATCGCAATTTCAAAAGCCCGCATCGGAATGATGCGGGCTTTTTCCTTATTATTTCCAATAATCCCGGATGATGTTAGAATAAAGCCTCTTTATCAGGAGGCCTATGAAACACAAGAAACTCAAAAAGAAATTCTACGAAAAAGAACTCACGCGCTTGCAGTTGGAGCTCGTAAAACTGCAGGAATGGGTCAAGGATAAGGGCCTCAAGGTCGTTGTCCTTTTTGAAGGCCGCGACGCTGCTGGTAAGGGCGGTGTCATCAAGCGCATCACCCAGAACCTGAACCCGCGCATCTGCCGTGTTGTGGCCTTGGGCACTCCCACCGAGAAGGAAAAGACCCAGTGGTATTTTCAGCGGTATGTTGCACAACTGCCCTCGTCGGGCGAGATGGTCCTTTTTGACCGCAGCTGGTACAACCGCGCGGGGGTCGAGCATGTCATGAAATTCTGCACGGATAAAGAGTATAAGGAATTCCTGTTCTCCTGCCCGGAGTTCGAGCGCATGCTCATTCGTTCCGGGATCATTCTTGTTAAATATTGGTTCTCTGTCAGCGACGAGGAGCAGGAAAAGCGGTTCCAGTCGCGCAACGCGGACCCCATCCGCCGCTGGAAACTTTCGCCCATGGATGTTCAGTCGCGCACCAAATGGGTTGATTATTCCAGGGCCAAGGATGCGATGATGAAATACACGGATATCAAGGAAGCGCGCTGGAATGTGGTTAGCGCCGACGACAAAAAGCGGGCGCGGCTTAATTGCATTTCGCACTTGCTCTCGCAGATCCCGTATAAGGACCTGACGCCCGGGCCGGTCAAAATGCCGCCGCGGCAAAAAAGATCGGGATATAAACGACCGCCGCGGAGCAGTCAGCATTTTGTTCCTGAGGTTTATTAAGAAGAAAGGTTTTGTCGAGTTATGGGCGAGATCAAGAAGATAACCGCGAAGATGATGGCGTTCCGCAAAGAGCGCGACTGGAAGCAGTTCCATAATCACAAGGATGTGGCTTTGTCGTTGGTGCTTGAGGCGGCTGAGGTACTGGAGCATTTTCAGTGGAAGTCGCCCAAAGAGGTTGAGGCTTACGGCAAGGAACACAAGGATGAGATCGCCGACGAGCTCGCGGATGTGGCGTGGTATCTGTTCGAGCTGGCCCATGATCTGAAGATCGATCTGCCGAAAGCCATCAAGATAAAGACTGCCAAGAATGCCCTTAAATATCCGGTCGCCAAATGCAAGGGCCGGCATACCAAATACGATAAACTTTAATATTCCCCGACATTGTTAATATTATGACCAAAGTGGACAGGATCGCTGACGCGACATTTTCCCGTGAAGATATCCAGGGTTGTTTGGATATCCTGGTGGCGCTTTCCGAGAACAGCACCGAGCTGGCGCATCTGCCGAATGACCAGCGGGTCGCACTGCTCGTCGCGGCCGGGAAGATATCGCGGCCTTTGCGGGAAGAGATCCGCAAAAGAAGCCGCGAGCGCAGGTATCTCAAGCGCCAGAAGGTCGACGACCATGAGCGCGGACTGCGTAAGGCCACAGGTATTCGCAGCGCCCGTGAGGCCGCAGTGTTCGTGGCCCCCGAGAAGATCACGCAGATCCCGCATGAGGCATCCGGCAAGGCCGAGGAGCTTGTGCATCCGCGCAATTGTTATGTGTGCAAGGCGGAATTTACAAAAGTGCATTTCTTTTATGATTCGATGTGCCCGAAATGCGCTGACTTTAATTATGCCAAACGTTTCCAGACAGCTCCGCTCGACGGGCAGACCGCATTGATAACAGGCTCGCGCCTGAAGATCGGGTATCAGGCGGCGCTCATGATGCTGCGCGCCGGCGCGCGGGTCATTGCCACGACGCGTTTTCCGGTGGACAGCGCCCTGCGCTATGCGCGCGAGAAGGATTTTTCTCAATGGGCCGATCGATTGCATATTTACGGGCTGGACC
Source organism: uncultured Planctomycetales bacterium (assembly GCA_964643325.1). GTDB lineage: Bacteria > Omnitrophota > Gorgyraeia > Zapsychrales > Fredricksoniimonadaceae > Fredricksoniimonas. The sequence continues at coordinate 50,857 of CAZXSE010000007.1, read as the reverse complement.
TGCGGCATACGCCCAGCGTCGAGATATTTTGCAGGTTCATCGAACACAAGTATGACCGGCTGGATCTTCTGATCAATAATGCGGCGCAGACTGTGCGGCGGCCTCCTGGTTTTTACGCGCACATGATGAAGAGTGAGGCGCTTCATGTCGAGGACCTGCCACAGGGCGCGCAGGATCTGTTGCGCCATTTCGAGGATTGCAAGAAGGAGCTCGGGCTTAAACATACGGACGCTCTTGGCGTCCAGCGGGCTGGGCTGGCCGTGACCTGGGGCGGCCAGGAGCCGGGCGTGGGGCTTTCATCGTCCGCGGAACTCTCGCAGATCCCGTATGTGCATGACCAGCAATTGTCCGTCGAGAAAGTTTTTCCCGGCGGCAGTCTTGACGCGGACCTGCAGCAGGTGGACTTGCGGGACGTGAACAGCTGGCGCCTTCGCCTTGGCGAGATACAGACCTCCGAGATGATCGAGCTTCAGCTGGTCAACGCGATCGCGCCGTTCGTGTTGTGCAATAAATTGTCGTGGATGATGAAGCGCGAGAACACAGGAAAAAAACACATCGTGAATGTGTCGGCCATGGAAGGCAAGTTTCACCGTTTTGTGAAGACCGACCGGCATCCGCATACGAACATGGCGAAAGCCGCGCTTAATATGCTTACGCATACATCCGCGAGCGACTTGGCGAAATACGGCATTTTCATGAATGCGGTCGATACGGGCTGGGTAACGGATGAGGACCCATTCGTCCTGTCCCGGCGTAAGCAGGAAGAGCATGATTTTCAGCCGCCGCTGGATATTGTCGACGGGGCTGCGCGGGTTTGCGATCCGTTCTTCGACGGGATATTGACCGGCAAGCACTGGTGTGGTAAGTTCCTTAAGGATTACTTTCCGGTTGAATGGTAATAAGTAGGGGCGGACTTTGCGAAGTCCCCGAAGGGGATGTCCGCCCGCATATCGGGCCGAGACAAGCTCGGCCCCTACGATTCATAGATCAATAACAAAAGGAGAACATTATGTCGCCAATATTCACATATCTATTGATGGGGGCTATCGGTATCTTTTTCATGGGCATACGGATCGTCCGACCGACGGAGCGCGGCCTTATCGAACGCTTTGGCCGTTATAGCCGTTTTGCGAACCCGGGCTTTAACTGGATCATTCCTGTGATCGAGGTCATTTACATCCTCAACATCACGGAGCAGATGATCGAGGCCAATCCGCAGGAGATCATCACCAACGACAACCTTAACGCCAAGGTCGACGCGCAGGTCTATTTCAAGATCCGCCCCGACGAACAGAGCGTCAAGAATGCGGTCTATAATGTCCAGAACTGCCAGTACCAGATCGTGAACCTGGCGCGCACCACATTGCGTAACATCATCGGCACCATGACGCTTAAGTCCGCTAACAGCGAGCGCGGTAAGATCAACGCGGACCTGCACGGCGTTCTGTTGCGCGAGACCGAGAGCTGGGGTATCCAGATCGTGCGCACTGAGCTCAAGGAGATCGATCCGCCCAAGGATGTTCAGGAGACCATGAATAAGGTCGTCAAGGCCGAGAATGAGAAGATCGCGGCCATTGATTTCGCGACAGCGACCGAGACTGCGGCCGACGGCGCCAAGCGCGCGGAGATCAAGAAGGCCGAAGGCATCAAGCAGGCTAAGATCCTTGCGGCCGAGGGTGAAGCCGAGGCGATCCGCCTGGTCAATGAGGCGGCTGAGCAGTATTTCGTGGGCAATGCCCAGATATTAAGGCGCCTGGAGATGGTCGAGACCGCGCTCAAAAGCAATGCCAAGATCGTTGTTCCGACGGGGAGTGACCTTGTTAATGTGATCGGCGAAATGGCTGGCGTTCTTCCGTTGAAGGCGCAGGACAAGAAGCAGGGTTAAGAGGCCATCAGGCCGAACTGCTGGTAGATGAGCGTCTGGATATCGTTCATAGCCACGGGCTTGACAAGGAAGCGCGTGCCCTTGACACGCGAGAGGATCTCGAGCTCGGCGCTGGCCGTGATGATGACCACGATCGTTTTGGGATAAAGCCGGATGATCTCGGCGGCAACGCTTAAGCCGTCCATACCCGGCATGTTGATATCAAGAAGCACTGCGTCGAAAGAATGATGCGCAAGCATCCCCAGCGCCATGTAGCCGTTGCCCGCGGTCCAGACATCAATGGGGTAGTGGCGCTCCACGAAGCGCTTGATCCGGTAGGTGACGTCCGGTTCGTCATCAACGCACAGGACCTGTTTTCTGGGTTCATCCGGCGTGTTAATACTTTTTCCCCCGCGAAAGCCGTTCCACAACTCTTCCGACGATAGAATATCTCTTTTCCTGTTCCATCACAATATCCTGCGCGTCATTGGCCAGAGGATGCAGCACTGTTGTCGCGCCGTAGTCCTTGAACTGCCGCAATAATGGCGCATGCCCTTTGCTGTCAGCGGCCAGCACAAAGTCATTGTGGCTCGGGGCAGAGCAGGCATCAATGATGACAATGTCATCGATCTGGAATTCCGGCGCCATGGAGGCATCGCGGACACGGAGCGCGAAGAGGCCGTCCCTGGGCTCTGTTTCCGCAGTAACGGTGGCGAGCCCGGCCGGGATATCGTCTTCGGTTATTCTCTTGTTCGCGGCTTCCCAGGGCAGGATGGGGACCTGGCGTGGTTTTTCGATCGCGATAGCCGTGGCTGTAACGGGCTGGTCTTTGGCAAACTTGTTGGCGATCGTTGCAAGGTCGGTGGAGCGCAGGCGGTTGATGACCGCCAGTTCGATAAGCTCGTTGCGCTCCTGTTCATTCAAAGAAAGTGCCTGGGCCAGCTTTTCGCACAACTGGCGGGTAGGGGGCTTCTGGCGGCCCGATTCAAGGCCGACAATATAAGAGAGTGACACATCGACCTTGTGCGCCAGATCGGTCTTGTTGATGCCCGCCCGCTCCCTGTATTGTGTCAGCGTTTTATTAAACATAACACTATTAGTATAACACTAAAGCGCTTTAATGCAACTATATTTTCCATCGACTTGACAAGTGAAGCAATATAGTTCATATTTGGTATGTACCAGAAATATTGCCAAGTAAGGACTTTTAGATCAAAGCTGTTAGGATAAAGTCCTGACTTTGTTCAGAACCCGGGATCATTCCGGGTCTCCAAGGGATATTGTGTGTCTTCAGGGTGAACCGAACTACTTCATTATAAGGAGGTCTTTATGAAAGCGTTGTTGATATTGAACGCACAGAACGGGAACGCCAAGGTCGTCGTTAAACTTAAGGATAAAGAGGTTAAAAGACGGGTTATTTCGCTTTTGGAGGATGATCGCGTCAGTGAGGCGTTTGAGATGTTAAAGAGAGAGGGAGAGGTTGAACTTTTTCTGCCTGCAGGGAAGAAGCTGCCCATCATGCCGCGACTGACGCTGGTGGAAGAACTGATCAGGAAGTGAAGATGCCAAATGCCCCCTCCCCGCGTAGCGTGGGAGGGGGTAGGGGGAGGGGCGATAGAGTTGGTCGGCAAAATAGACCAGGGACAAGCCTGATGAGAACGGCTTGCCCCTGGGCTGCGTAACAAAGACTTTTAAAGCAGTTCTTACTTCTTTTTTCCTGCTTTGGCCTTCTTGATCTTGTTCTTCGGATTCTTGTCACCCATAATTCCCTCCTGCATTAATAAGAACTATTTTCTATTTCGCCTGTCCAGTATACACGCAAGGACTCTATTTAATTCATACTAATTTGATTTAAATTGATAATTTCAGGACATTGTTCTAGAATACCCCTCCATATGTCACAGGATAAAATGTACCAGTTAAAATGAGGCAACCTTCCAAAGGTTGTCTCTTTTTTTGTGAAAGGACCTTATGGCAAATCCCATCGGTTTCGATAATGAGAAGTATCTGAAAGAGCAGGCGGCCGCGATCCGCAAGCGCGTCAAAAAATTCGACAATAAGCTTTATCTGGAGTTCGGCGGCAAGCTTCTCTATGACATGCACGCTTCGCGCGTCCTGCCGGGGTTCGACCCTAATGTCAAGATGCGTCTGCTCAAAAAACTCAAGGACGAGGCGGATATCATCCTGTGTATTTACGCGGGCGATATCGAGCGCCGCAAGATCCGTGCGGATTTCGGCATTACCTACGACGCGGATGCCATGAAGCTGATCGACGATCTCAAAGATTGGGGCATCACGATCTGCGCCGTGGTCATCACGCGTTTCCAGAACCAGCCCTCCGCGGTCATTTTCAAGAAGAAGCTTGAGCGCGGCGGAGTGAAGGTTTACACGCATCCTTTCACGCGCGGTTATCCGACGGATGTGGACCTGATCGTCAGCGACCAGGGTTACGGGGCCAACGAGTATATCGAGACCAAGAACCGCATCGTTATTGTGACGGGTCCGGGGCCCGGCAGCGGCAAGCTTGCGACCTGCCTTTCCCAGCTTTATCACGAGCATAAGAAGGGCCTCAAGGCCGGTTACGCGAAGTTTGAAACATTCCCGATATGGAACATCCCGCTCAAGCATCCGGTGAATGTGGCGTATGAGGCGGCGACCGCGGATATCAAAGATTACAACATGATCGATCCGTTCCATATCGAGAAGTACAAGAAACTGGCGATCAATTATAACCGCGATATCGAGGTCTTCCCGGTCCTGAAACGGATCCTGCACAAGATAACGGGCGGCAAGACGCTTTATTATTCTCCGACGGACATGGGGGTCAATTGCGCGGGCTTCGGCATCGCCAACGACGCGATCGTCCAGGATGCAGCGAAGCAGGAGATCGTTCGCAGATTGTTCCGTTACAAGTATGAGTATGCCATGGGGCTGGTCGATAAAGAGGCGGTTCAGCGGGTTGAGCTGCTGATGGAGGAGGCCGGCGTCAAGGAACTTGACCGCAAGGTCGTGGCTGCCGCGCGCAAATCCGCTGAGACGGCGCAGACCAAGGGCGCGGGTAACGAGGGTGTTTATTGCGGCGCCGCCATTGAACTCTCCGACGGGACGATCATCACGGGCAACAATACGCCCATGATGCATGCGGCCTCGAGCCTTATTCTCAATGCCGTGCGCCACCTGGCCGAGATCCCGGCGAAGATCCCGCTCTTATCCGAGGACATTATCAAGGCGATCGCGAGCCTCAAGAAAGACATCCTCAAGGCCAAGTCCGTGAGCCTTGACCTGGATGAGGCGATGATCAGCTTGAGCATCAGCGCGGCCACGAACCCTGTTTCAAAACTGGCCTTGGAGAAGATCGTTGAGCTTAAAGGCTGTGAGGTCCACATGACCCATATCCCCACGCCCGGCGACGACGCGGGGTTAAGGCGGCTGGGGATCAATCTGACAACAGACCCGCATTTCTCGACAACAACATTGCATGATGTGGCGTAATACCGCCAAAGGAGAATTTCTGTTATGCCCAGACGCAACGATATTAAAAAGATCCTGATCATTGGTTCCGGCCCGATCATCATTGGCCAGGCGTGCGAATTCGATTATTCCGGCACCCAGGCGTGCAAGGCCCTTCGGGAAGAAGGTTACGAGATCGTCCTGGTCAATTCCAATCCCGCGACGATCATGACCGATCCTGGCATGGCGGACAGGACTTATATCGAACCGCTGACCATCGAGTTCCTGGAGCGCATCATCGCCAAGGAGCGGCCGGACGCGTTGTTGCCGAATCTGGGCGGGCAGACGGGGCTCAATCTTTCGACCGGGCTGTACAAGGCGGGGATCCTGGCCAAGTACAATGTGCAGGTCATCGGCGTTAACATGGATGCGATCGAGCGCGGCGAGGACCGTATCATTTTCAAGGAGACCATGAAAAAGATCGGCATCGACCTGCCGTTATCAGAGCCGTGCTATTCCGTCGAGGAAGCGGAAAAGATCGCGGAGAAGCTCCATTATCCGGTCGTTCTTCGCCCGGCGTACACGATGGGCGGGACAGGCGGCGGGATCGCTTATAATGTCGAGGAACTTCGCACGATCGTTACCCGCGGGCTCGCGGCCAGCATCGTGCATCAGGTCCTGGTCGAGGAATCGGTGCTGGGCTGGGAAGAGCTGGAGCTCGAGGTCGTGCGCGACGCCAAAGGCCAGAAGATCACGGTGTGTTTCATCGAGAATGTGGATCCCATGGGCGTGCATACCGGCGACAGTTTTTGTGTGGCGCCGATGCTGACCGTGGCGCCTGCCCTGCAGCAAAAATTACAGGAATATTCTTACCGCATTGCCGACGCGATCGGCGTGATCGGCGGGACCAATGTGCAGTTCGCGCATGATCCCAAGACCGGCCGCGTGGTCATCATCGAGATCAATCCGCGCACATCGCGCTCGTCGGCGCTGGCGTCTAAAGCTACAGGGTTCCCGATCGCGCGCATTTCGACGAAATTGGCGGCGGGGTTGACGATGGACGAGATCCCGTACTGGCGCGCCGGAACGCTTGAAAAATATGCCCCGAGCGGCGATTACGTGGTCGTCAAGTTCGCGCGCTGGGCGTTCGAGAAGTTCCCGCAAGCCAAAGATATCCTGGGAACGCAGATGAAGGCTGTTGGCGAGGTCATGAGCATCGGCAAGACTTTTAAAGAGGCGTTCCAGAAGGCCATCCGTTCGCTGGAGATCAGCCGTTACGGCCTGGGCGGCGCAAAGGATTTTAAGTTGTTATCCCTGGATGAGATCAAGAAGCGGCTGGTTTCTCCGACGAGTGAACGGATATTCCTCATGTACGAGGCCCTGCGGCAGGGCATGAGCGTGGATGAGCTTTTTGCCATGACGCATATCGGCCGCTGGTTCATCAATGAGATGAAGGAGCTGGTCGATCTTGAAGAAGTCATCATCAAGCAGGGCTGGCAGGCTTTGACGGACGCACAGCTGAAGCAGGCCAAGGAGTGGGGTTTCTCCGACAGGTATCTCGCCGGGCTTTTGAAAGTCAGCGAGAAGGACCTGCGCGAGCGCCGCAAGGCAGTGATCGGTAACAGCCGTTTCGAGGCCGTGCCGGTCAGCGGGGTCAAGAATGCGGCGTACTACTATTCGACTTACAGCAAAGGCAAGGACGAGGTGTCGGTGTCCGCGAACAGGAAGATCATGATCCTTGGCGGCGGGCCCAACCGTATCGGCCAGGGCATTGAATTTGATTACACCTGCGTGCACGCGGCCTTTGCCCTGCGCGACGCCGGGTATGATTCGATCATGATCAATTGCAATCCCGAGACCGTGTCAACGGATTATGACACGTCCAACAAATTGTATTTCGAGCCGCTGACGGTCGAGGATGTGCTGGCGATCTACGAGAAGGAGAAGCCCGAGGGCGTGATCGTGCAATTCGGCGGCCAGACGCCGCTCAACATCGCGCAGGAATTGAAAGATAACGGCGTCAAGGTCATTGGCACGACGCCGGAGAGCATCCATTTCGCGGAAGACCGCGAACGGTTCCGCGAGAAGATGATCAAGCTGGGGATCCCTCAGCCGGAAAGCGGGACGGCGCGCGCGTGGGAAGAGGCGCAGGCGATCGCCGGTTCGATCGGGTATCCTCTCATGGTCCGTCCGTCGTATGTGCTGGGCGGCCGCGGCATGGAGATCATTTATGATGATGTTTCCCTCAAGCGTTACGCGCTCGAGGCCATCAAGGTCAGCCCCGAGCATCCGATGCTCATTGACCGGTTCCTGGATAACGCGACCGAGACCGAGGTCGATGCTTTATGCGACGGGAAAGATACGTTCGTGGCGTCGATCATGGAACATATCGAGCTGGCGGGCGTTCATTCCGGAGATTCCGCGTGCTCCATTCCGTCGAGAACCATCAAACCCGAGCATTTAAAGACCATCACGGCATACACCACGGCGATCGCTGCCGAGCTCGGGGTCGTGGGGCTTATCAATATCCAGTTCGCGATCTGCCAGGATAAGGTCTATATCCTGGAGGCTAACCCGCGCGCGTCGCGCACCGTGCCGATCGTGGCGAAAGTGGTGAATGTGTCGCTGGCGCGCATTGCCACTGAGCTCATGCTGGGCAAGAAATTGGGCGATTTTCCGGAACTTGCAAAGGTCCGGAAATTCGGTTATTTCGGCGTCAAGGAAGCGGTGTTCCCGTTCAATATGTTCCCTGAGGTTGATCCGCTGCTGGGCCCTGAGATGCGCGCCACCGGCGAGGTCATGGGCCTGGCGGATACTTTTGGCCTGGCGTTCTATAAGTCGCAGGAGGCGGCGGGCGCGAAGCTTCCGCTCGAGGGGAATGTCCTTTTGACCGTGGCGGACCATGACAAGGCAGCGCTCTTGCCCCTTGCCAAAAAACTGGCTGAACTGGGCTTTGCGCTGCACGCGACCGAAGGCACGGCCCGGTTCCTGCAGGAGAAAAAAGTGGCCTGCGCGCTCAGCAGGAAACTCTACGAGGCCCGCCCGAACCTGGAGGACGCGATCAAGAACAAGGAGTTGCACCTGATCATCAACACGCCCGTCGGGAAGGCCGGCCAGCATGACGATAGTTATATCCGCATGCTGGCGATCCAGAAGAAGGTCCCTTATGTGACCTCCATGGCGGCCGCGCTGGCGACCGTCGAAGGTATTGCGGCCATGAAAAAGGGCGCGTGCGCGGTCAAGGCGCTGCAGGAATATCATCAGAGCATAACATTGTCATAACAGGCAGGAGAGCTCATGAGCGGTTTATTTGGAACAGTGTCCCGGGGCGATTGCGTATCAACGCTTTTTTATGGAGTGGATTATCATTCGCATCTGGGGACGGAGTACGGCGGGATGGCGGTCTTCGGGGATTCGTTCAGCCGGCAGATCCACAGCATTGCCCAGAGTCAGTTCAAATCAAAGTTCTTCGACGATTACCGGCAGATGAAGGGCAATAAGGGCATCGGCGTTATCAGCGACAGCGACGAACAACCGATCTATGTGGATTGCGCGTTCGGGCCTTTCTGCCTGGTCATGGCCGGATTGATCGATAACAAACAGCAGCTTGTTGAGCGGATGTTCAGCGAGGGCGATTGTTTCACGGAACTGTGCCGCGACGGCGTGAACCAGATCGAGCTGGTGGGCCGGTTGATCAGCCACGGGAAGAATGTCGTCGATGGCATACAAAAGATGTTCGCGGCCATCGAAGGGTCCTGCTCGGTGCTGGTCCTGACCAAAGACGGCGTTTATGCCGCGCGCGACCGCTTCGGATATACGCCGCTCGTTCTGGGCCGCAAGAAAGACGCTTACGCGGTGGCCACGGAAAGCAGTCCTTTGCCCAATTTGGGGTTCACGGTCGAGAGATTCCTTAAGCCCGGCGAGATCATTCTTATTAACGAGGACGGCCCGGTGGTCAAGGATCCCGGGAAGGATGTGATGCAGGTCTGTTCGTTCCTGTGGATCTACACGGGGTTCCCGTCGTCGGATTATGAAGGCATCAATGTTGAGATGACGCGCGAACGCTGCGGCCAGGCGCTGGCCCGCAAGGATAAGGACATCAAGGCGGATTATGTCGCGGGCGTTCCGGATTCGGGGACATCGCACGCGATCGGTTACGGCATGGAGGCGAAACTGCCGCACCGCAGGCCGCTGATCAAGTACACGCCGGGTTACGGCCGCAGCTATACGCCGCCTGACCAGACCAAGCGGAACCTGATCGCGACCATGAAACTGGTGCCCAATAAGGATATCATCAAGGGGCAGCGGATCGTGGTGTGCGATGATTCCATCGTGCGCGGCACGCAGTTGAAGAATTTTACGGTCAAGAAGTTGTGGGATGCGGGCGCCAAAGAGGTGCATGTCCGCCCGGCGTGCCCGCCGCTGTTGTTCCCGTGCCGCTTTTGCCTGTCAACGCGAACTACCGGAGAGCTCATCGCCCGCAAGGCGATCCGCGAGATCGAGGGCAAAGACATTGAGGATATCAGCGCGTATCTGGACAGCTCTTCACCGAAATATAAAAAGATGATCGCGTGGATCCAGAAGGATATGGACGTAACGACCCTGCGGTACCAGACGATCGAGGACATGATCGCCGCGATCGGATTGCCGAAGGAAAAACTTTGCCTGTATTGCTGGACAGGACAGGCGCCGGAAGGTATATTGCCCGGGAAAAAGGGACACGCTTAATAACAACAGGGATCATGAACTCAACAAAGGGGATGTTCCATGGCGACACCGCTCGAACAATGGGTTGAAGAAGTGGCTCAACTGACAAAGCCGGACAGGGTTTACTGGTGCGACGGGTCTGAAGAAGAGTCGCGCCGCCTGATCGAGGTCGGCATCAAGGAAGAGAAGATCAATAATTGCCAGGTCTTTGCGCCGTTGTCCCACAAGAACTGGCCGGACGCGTACCTGCACCGCAGCCATCCGACGGATGTGGCGCGTACGGAACAGTTGACGTTCGTCTGTCATCCTGACAAGGATACCGCCGGGCCTAATAACAATTGGATGGCGCCTGATGAGGCCAAGGAAAAAATGCGCCTTTTGACGGACGGTTGCATGAAGGGCCGGACCATGTATGTCATGACCTACATGATGGGCCATCCTGATTCGCCGTATGCCAAGGCATGCGTTCAGGTGACGGACAGCGTCTATGTTGTGGTGAGCACCCGCATCATGACGCATATGAGCAAGGCCGTGAAAGACAAGATCGGCAACAGCGATAAGTTTGTTAAAGGCCTGCATTCCATCGGCGATCTTGATCCGAACCGCCGTTTTATCATGCATTTTCCGCAGGAGAGCTTTGTCTGGAGCGTCGGCTCCGGTTACGGCGGGAATGCTCTTTTAGGGAAGAAGTGCGTTGCGCTGCGCATCGCTTCCTGCCTGGGGCAGAAAGAAGGCTGGCTCGCTGAGCACATGGTCATCATGGGCGTCGAGGACCCTCAGGGTCATATTACGTACATGGCCGTGGCCCTGCCGTCGGCGTGCGGCAAGACCAATCTGGCCATGCTGGAATCCGCGTTGCCGGGCTACAAGGTATGGACGCTCGGCGATGATATCGCGTGGCTTAATCCCGGGCCCGACGGGCGTTTGTGGGCGATCAACCCCGAGGCCGGGTTCTTCGGTGTTGCGCCGGGGACCGCGATGAAGACCAATCCGAACATGATGAGAACGCTCAAGGCGGGGAAATTCTATCCCACACTGTTCACCAATGTGGCGCTTGATAAGGATACGAACGAGCCCTGGTGGGAGGGGCTTGACGGCGCTGTTCCGGCGAACCTTTACGACTGGCAGGGTGTGCCGTGGGATAAGTCCAAGGGGACCAAGGCTGCGCACGCGAATTCGCGTTTTACCGTATCGGCCAAGAACGCGCCGACACTTTCTAAAGAGTATGACAATCCCAGAGGTGTGCCGATATCCGCGATCATCGTCGGCGGCAAGAGGACGAAACTGATCCCGCTGGTGTGTGAATCCAAAAGCTGGGCTAATGGCGTTTTTACGGCGGCGCGGCTCGGTTCCGAGACCACCGCGGCGGCCGCACATCAGGAAGGCGTACTCCGGCGGGATCCGATGGCCATGCTGCCGTTCTGCGGGTACAACATGGGCGATTATCTGGCGCACTGGCTTAATATCGGCAAGAAGCTGACGAAGCCGCCGAAGATCTTTTCGGTCAACTGGTTCAGAACGGATGAAGAAGGCAAGTTCATTTGGCCCGGGTTCGGCGATAATATCCGCGTGCTCAAATGGATCATTGCCCGCGTCAACGGCAAGGCCGGCGCCAAGGAAACGCCCATCGGCCTGTTGCCTGAGATCAAGGACCTGGACATGACGGGTTTGAATATCCCGCATGAGAAGATGGCAAAACTTTTCGAGATCAAGCCTGCTGAATGGAAGAATGAACTGACGGATATCGAGAAGTTCCTGGCCGGGTTCGGGGCGCATTTGCCGACGGAGATCCGCAAGGAATACGAAGCTTTGGCAAAAGGGCTTAACAGTTAAGATCACGGGAGGTTGTCATGAAAAAGGAATTAAGAGAGAGATTCGTCGGATATAAAGGCGGAAAATCCATCAAGGGCACAGCCACCGAGAAGAATCTCCTGAAAGCTTTTGCGGGCGAGTCCCAGGCGCGCAACCGTTATGACATGTTCGCGCGCGCCGCGCGTGAGGACGGGTTTGAGCAGATCGCGGCCATTTTCGAAGAGACCGCGCATAATGAAAAACATCACGCCGATATATTCTTTGCGTTCCTTGAGGGCGGCGCTGTTGAGATCACGGCGGGTTATCCGGCGGGGAAGGTCAGCGATACGCACGCGAACCTGGTAGCCGCAGCGGAAGGCGAGCATGAAGAGTTTTCTCTGCTGTATCCGCAATTCGCCGAGGTCGCGGAAAAAGAAGGGTTCATTAAGATCGCCAATCAGTTCCGCATGATCGCGAAGATCGAGCAGGAACATTCCGAGCGTTATCGTCAGTTGGCGGAGAATGTGAAAGACGGCAAGGTCTTTGCCCGTGACGAAGCGGTGGTGTGGGTATGCCGTGAGTGCGGGCATGTTCATACGGGCAAGCAGGCGCCGAGCGCGTGCCCGTCATGCCAGCACCCGCGCGCGGTGTTCGAGCTTCGGGCAAAGAATTATTGAACTATTGACGAGGCTGCGTCATGGAACAGTTCATGGATGCGCTGCTTGATACCGGGAGACTTGTTCCGCTTTTGGCGGGCGTTTATGTCCTGGTAGCCTTCCTGGAGTACCGTTTTGGCGACGGGATGGGCGTGTTCCTGACGCGTTTTGGCGTTATGGCTCCGGCGGCCGGAGCTTTGCTCGGATGTATCCCGCAGTGCGGTTTTTCCGTCGTTGCGGCAGCCTTGTATATCCGGCGCTTGATCTCTCCCGGCACTCTCCTTGCCGTGTTCATTTCCACTTCTGATGAGGCGATACCGGTCCTGTTGTCCATGCCCGAACAGGGGCCCATGGTCGCAAAATTGCTGACGCTCAAGGTCGTGATCGCGATCGTCGCAGGCGTCATGCTCGATCTTTTGTTGCGACGCAGGGTCGCGGATAACGGGAATATCCCGTCGAAATCCCGCTGCGGCTGCTGTGCGCATGATGTCTCCGGCGTCAGGTCATGGGCCAGGGCGCTTCTTTGGCATCCTTTCTGGCATACCATCAAGATCTTTGCCTTCCTGTTCATCCTGACATTCATGATGAACCTGGCTGTTGCGGGCATCGGCGAGGACAGGATCGGCGCATTCCTTTTACAGGGCACGATATTCCAGCCTTTGCTGGCGGTCCTGGTCGGGCTTATTCCTAATTGTTTCGCGTCAGTTCTTTTGGCGGACCTTTTTGCCGCCGGGACGCTCACGTTCGGCTCGCTGGTCTCCGGCCTTTGCGCCGGGGCCGGGTTGGGATTGCTGCTCCTTGTTCGCGAGAACAGGCCGTGGCAGGATACGGCCATGATGCTCGGGGTATTGACGGGCGTCAGCATTGCCGCGGGGATGGTCATTCAGTCCGCCGGGGCCCTTGTTCCATGATCGGCAATGCCCAGGAACGCCCCGCGATCCCGGGGGCCGCAAGGATCAAACTTATCGTCACATCCACCTTCGGCCTGGAGGCCGTCATCAAGGGCGAGCTCAAGGCCCTTGGTTTTCACGAGTTCATTGTTACCGACGGAAGGATCGAGGTCCAGGCATCCTGGGAGGATGTTCCGCGTCTGAATATATGGCTGCGGGCCGCGGACCGGGTCCTTCTTAAAGTAGCTGACTTTCCGGCGGATGATTTCGGCAAGCTCTTCGATCAGACACGCGTTTTGCCCTGGGAAGAGTGGATCCCCGCTGACGCCAGGATCACTGTCGTCGGAAAGTCCGTCAAGTCCATCCTGCAGAGCGTGCGCTCCTGCCAGTCCATCGTCAAGAAAGCCATCATCGAGCGCCTTAAGGAGAAGCTTCATACTGACGAGCTTCCCGAGACAGGCCCGGAGCGCGTCATCCAAATAGCCATGCTCAAGGATGTGGCGCGGCTCACTATGGACACTTCCGGCGGCGGCCTGCACAAGCGCGGGTATCGCGTGGGGCAGGGCGATGTGCCGCTCAGGGAGAACCTGGCCGCGGCCCTGGTCATGCTCAGCTCCTGGGACAAGGATCAGCTTTTAATGGACCCGATGTGCGGGTCTGGCACGATCCTCATTGAGGCAGCCATGATCGCGCGCCGTATCGCTCCGGGGTTGAGCCGTTCTTTTGCTTCTGAAACATGGCCGCAGATCGGCCGAAAAGCGTGGGATGAGGCCCGCGCCGCGGCCCGCGCGGCCATTCTTCCCGGCGGAGATCTGAAGATGCGCGGTTATGACATTGATCCCGAGCGCATCAAGGATTCTCAGGCCAACGCGAAGAAAGCCGGGGTTGCTGGAGATATTATCTTTGAACACAAAGACCTCAAGGACTTGTGGATCAGCGAGCCCGCCGGAGTTCTGATATCGAATCCGCCTTACGGTATCAAGCTCGGCAGTCTCAAGGAATTAACGCCGATCTATGTGATGATCCACCACATGTTCAAGAACAAGTTGGGCTGGGCGCTTTATGTGATCACTGCCGACGATAGGTTCCCGGATTTCTTCAAGCGCGCCCGGCCTGATAAGGTCAGAAAACTCTTTAATGGCACCATTGAAGTGAATTATTACCAGTATCACGCCCGTCGCTCGGATGCGGCGCAGGTTATGGAATCATAGAAACGAGAGATGGAATAAATAGATCTCCTTTCTCATAAAATAAGGAAGGGGACAGATAGACCCCCCTCCCCGCGAAGCGTGGGAGGGGGCAGGGGGAGGGGCATGACACTGCAACACAGGATGCGCGAGTTCGGTTTTCTTGATGTCGATCATTTGCCGCGCGTCCTGAACGATCATGCCGTTTCATTGAGCCTGCCGTCGGCCATGGAGCACGGCCTTGATCCCGTCGAGATCACCATCAGGCGCGGGCTTGCCATTCCCGCGCAGGTGCCGGGCAGCGCCAATGGTGTCATTGTCCGCAGCGACGGCATGGTCCTTCACGTCGGGCATCATGACCCCAAGGACCTTTCTTCGCCGCTGGAAGCAAAGTTCGTTAAGGATATCCCCTATGATCTGCGTGTTGAACTGAGCAATATCATGCGCCGCGCCGTTCAGGCAGACCCTTCATTAGCGCCCGTTTGGGAAAGCATCCTGCGGGCATGGAAATTGTGGTTCCCCCTGAAGGCGGCTCTTCCCGGGATCAAACATGCGGGGACATTTGCTGTCGCGTCGGCGGCGTGGAAGGCCGTGTGCCGGACGCTCGAGCAGTTGGTCACGAAACTTGAGAGCCAGAAGTCTGACGCGCCGCAGACAGCGGGCATCAGGATCGTTGTGCAGAATGAACCACAGGCCCGTCAGGGTTGGCTCGGCGAAGAGATCCTGGTGGACGAAGTGCAGGCGGCAGTGCTCATCAAGGAAGGAAGCAGCGCCTATGCGCGCCGGCATCTTCTGGTGAAGATGCGCCAGGTCCTTGCGAGCCCCGTATTCCATTCCCGGTCGTCATTCAGGGTCCTTTACGAACCGCGCAGCGCGCATACGATCAAACTGGTCGTCATTCCTCCGTCGGGACGCACGGACGCCGCATCTTTTGGTATCGATCTTGCATAAATAGTTGCGTGAAATTCCTGTCTGGGTTAAAATGCGCAATATTAGAGTTTTGTGATTATCTGGATATCAGGCCAATCAAGGAGGAAAGCGTATGTTCGGCATTGCTGATCCGCAGGTGTGGGGCGCTTATTTGCTGTGTATCTTGAGCGCGGCGTTCTGTATTGTGTATGGGGTCCTGAACTGGAACAAGGGCGATGAGCCGATCCATCATGAGGATAAGGCCTGGGTCGAAGGCGAGAAGAAAGTCGAGGATACTTTATGAACAATATCTTTTTGCTGACCGTTATCGTCGTTGTTTACCTGTTCATGATCGCATCATTGGGATATTACGGTTACCGCCAGACCAAGAACGCGCTGGATTATCTGGTCGCCGGGCGTAATGTGCATCCGGTCATCATGGCGCTTTCCTATGGCGCGACCTTTATCAGCACCTCTGCCATCGTCGGCTTTGGCGGCGTAGCGGCCATGTTCGGCATGGGGCTGTTGTGGTTGACCGTGCTTAACATCATTGCCGGGATCATCATTGCCTTCATCTTGTTCGGCAAGCGCACGCGCAAGATGGGGCACAGCCTCGAGGCGCACACGTTCCCGGAACTTTTGGGCAAGCGTTATCAGTCGTCGTTCATTCAATGGTTCGCGGGGCTTGTGATATTCGTGTTCATGCCGCTGTACGCTTCAGCCGTTGTTATCGGCGCGGCGCGCTTTTTGGAGGCAACGTTCCCGGGCACTCTTGATTTCAATGTGGCGATGCTTGTTTATGTTCTCATCATCGTCGCGTATGTTTTTGCGGGCGGGATCAAGGGTGTTATGTACACGGACGCGTTGCAGGGTTCTATCATGTTCGTGGGCATGATCTTTTTGCTGGTCATGACCTACATGCAGATGGGCGGCGTTGTTGCGGCGCATCAGGCTTTGGGTGCTATTGCGGATAAGGTCCCGGCGAAACTGGCGCAGATGGGGCATTTGGGTTGGACAGCCATGCCGGCCGCGGGCTCGGGCTTGTGGTGGACCCTGGTCTCGACGATCGTCATGGGCGTGGGTATCGGCGTTCTGGCCCAGCCGCAGTTGGTGGTGCGTTTCATGATGGTCAAGAGCGACAAGGAGATCAACCGCGGGGTCATGGTGGGCGGGGTCTTCATCCTGATGATGACGGGCGTGGCTTTTGTCGTCGGCGCGCTGACGAATGTGTATTTTCTTAACGACCCGCGCTTTGGCAAGATCGCCATGGACGTGGCAGGTGGTAATGTGGACAAGATCATTCCGATGTATATCAATAGCAGCATGCCGGTGTGGTTCGTTTATGTGTTCATGCTGACACTGTTATCCGCGGCCATGTCCACGTCGAGCTCGCAGTTCCATACCATGGGAACGGCCATCGGGCGCGATGTGTTCGAGCGCGGCATCCTCAAGGGCAAGGATTCGATCAACACGGTGTTGTTCACACGCATCGGCATCCTGATCGGCGTGCTTGTGACTGTGGCGCTGGGTTATAAATTGCCGCCGGGCGTGATCGCGATCGCGACCGCCATTTTCTTCGGGTTATGCGCGGGGACGTTCTTGCCGGCCTACGCGGGTGGATTGTTCTGGAAGGGCATGACAAAAGCAGGAGCGATCTCCAGCATGGTGGTCGGGTTCACGCTCAATGTTGTATTGTTCCTGTTCGTGCACAAGAAAGAATCCGAGGCCATCGGGCTTTGCCAACTTCTTTTCCAGAAGCCGACACTTGCGCCCATGCCGTGGCCGGTTGTTGATCCAATACTTATTGCATTGCCGGCATCGGCCTTGACAGCAGTTATTGTCAGTCTGTTGACCAAGAAGATGAGCAAAGAGCACATTGCGCATTGTTTCAAGTATATCGGTTCGTCCAAAGCGTAAGATCGTGCTTTGAAGAGTCTTGACAGCCCTCTGTGGCCTCAATAGCTGCAGGGGGCTGTTTATATGTTCCAGAGAGCCTTTTTCGTCCAGAAACGATGAACTATATGTAGTGCATATGGGGATGACCAACCGCAATAGGTTGGGCAGGGTAAAACGCCCCTGGAAAGCTATTTGGCTATATTAGGGAAAGCAGGTGTTTATTATAAAAATATTCTGCGTCGGGGAAACGCAGCTATTTTGTCCCTAATTAAAGTACTTGCAACAACTTCCACCTTTATGGTATGATTCACACTTCCAAAATGGGGTTGTGTAGCCCTTGTCATTCCTTGACATGTGTGTTATGTTTGTGCCATCTACTGTTGTCATAGCATAACCAATACGGCATTCCAGTCAGATTTCGGGTATTTTCGATGCTGCGATGCCACCCTAATTCACAAAGCTCGATCTTTAGCTTTGAAGCTATATTTTAAAGGTACAAACCAGGAAAAACAAAAATGTTAATAAAACAGGAGGTAGTTATGAAAAAGTTAATCAGTTTCATAGTAGCTGGCTTCGTGCTGGCGGTTCAGGCGGGAGGCGCCTGGGCAGATTCGAAGGCGTTCGTTGTTTCAACAACGTTACCGAGTGCGTCTATCATTGCGATCGATGCGAATGCGTTCCAGTATGACGCGGCCGGTAACCCGGGTACTGTGTGGACCGCGGAAGATACAACACTTGGCTTCGGTAATCTGACGTATGATCCGGGTCTGGGTATCTGGAAGACAGCGCAGGGTTTCGCGATCGATGCGGCGAACAACGGCACCGCGGCCGGCTTGGTCGTCAAGCTGAATTACGCGGAAGGCACGAACCCCAACGGGGCAGGCCATGGCCTTGGTTATAAGGTCGCGGCTACGTTGCTGAAGCTTGTTTACAGCTCGACCGGAACGACGGTCACTTCGCTGGGTGTCAAGGCGTTGAAGGATACCAACGGCATCACGGTCGGATCTACGACGGTTGCCGGAACATGGTTCCGCGTCCAGCTGGGTGTTGTGACGAACACGGATGACGGTGTTGCGAATACGGAAGTGTTCACATCAACGGATAAAGCAGGTACATATACCGGTACGTTAACCGTTACGGCGACCGTATCATAAGGTGACATCATGAGGATGCTACTGAACCTCATAGTCATGGTGGTGTTCTTAGCCGCACAGGCAGGCCAGGCTCTGGCCGGTGATGCCAAGACCTTTATCGTCACAGCCGATGTTCCGGAAGTTTTCAACGGCGGTGTTGTAGAGGAAGGCATTATCGGCCAGGGTCCTGTCAAAGACACTGATCTGACATGGGACTTCGGGACATTGAGTTTCAATCCCGAGTATGGGATATGGATAGCATCCAAAGGGTATTATATTACGCTCAACGGTGATGTATCATTGGAATACACCGAGGGAGAGAATCCTAACACGACAGCTGGATATAGCGGGCACGGTCTTGGTTATAAGACAGCGATCGCGTTCAAGGATATTATCGGCACGACCGAGGTTGATATCATGCCTGCGAGGGCGATCCGGAATGTTAATGGATTGACGATCCCGGACAGACCATCGGATCATAACATCAAGATGTATGTCGGGATCTATACAGGGGATCCTGTTGTCAGCGGTGCTGAGGTATTCACTAATGCGGATCATGCCGGCACTTATCAGGGCACACTGACCATAACAGTGGTGACAAAATGAAAAGAACCATAGCGGCATTCATGATGATGGCTTTTTTGTTGGCGACGGGCGGCCCGGCGCTGGCGGGAACGTATAAACACATACGGCACTTAAAGACCATTCTTCCCAGTACGGCCATCATTGCGATCAACGCGAATGCGTTCCAGTATGACGCGGCCGGTCACCCGGGCACTGTGTGGACCCCGGAGGACACGACGCTTGGTTTTGGCAATTTGACATATGATCTCGGTTTGGGCATCTGGAAGACGTCGCAGGGCTTTGCCATTGATGTCACGAATAGCGGGACATTGCCAGGCCTGGTCGTTAAGCTCAATTACGCGGAAGGCGCGAATCCTAACGGAGCGGGCCACGGCCTTGGTTATAAGGTGGCCGCCACTTTGCAGAAACTTGTGTATGTGGACGCGACCACGACCACGATTACCGACCTGGGCACCAGGGCATTGCGTGATACGAACGGCATTACCGTTGGATCAACGACCATTCCGGGTGTCTGGTTCCGCGTTCAGTTGGGGATCGTTACCAAAACGGACGACGGCATTGATAATACAGAGGTATTCACATCTTCCGATAAAGCGGGAACGTATACCGGGACCTTGACCGTTACGGCGACCGTATCATAAGGCTTCTTGCGAGGCTTGATATCGCCGCGCGGCACTACATTTAGGATCACCGTGGCAGTATTGTTAAAAGTATAAAAAACAACTTTCTTTTGTTGCAAAGACAAAACGGACGATATAATAGAACTTAGCGGTTCTATTTTTTTATATATCTAACGGCATTGATTGTATAGAAAGCGTGCTTTCCTATGAAAGAAATGTTCAGGATATTGACCGTTGCAGTTTTTGTTCTTTGTGCAGGAGCGGCTCAGGCTGCATCCCTGGCCGTTACCGCGACGGACGGCAGCGGTTCCTTGCGTCTTGGCCGCGTGATCTCGGGTCTTGCGAACAATCAGGAGCTGCGCCTGCGCGTTTCCAATGATGACGGCAATCGTTATCAGGTCTTTCAGCAGGTCATTGAGCCGATCGTGAATGAAAGAGGCGAGCGCCTTGATCTTCAGGTCATTGAATGTGCGTCGCTGAGCTCTTCCAACGCGGCAGGCACATTATATCTTCAGAATGCGGATAACTTGAGTTTCAGCGAACAGCTTGTTTATACATCAGGCCAGAACGGAGAGAGCGATTCTTTCCGGATCGCGTATGCGGTGAGGCCGGACCTGTTGAATACGAGCGGGATCTTTTCGGGAAAGATCGTTTTCACCTTGCGTCCTATTGCCGGCGGCGCGCCGACCCAGGTCTTTGTGAATGTGTCCCTGGAAAGCACGGCAGACTGGAAGGTCATGGTTTCCGGCGGGCATATGCCGGAGCGTGTGATCGTTCGTGATTCCGGGGCCACGGCGAGCCTTGAGGATGCGGTCAAGGTGACATTCTCGGGGAACATGGGCCAGCAGGTCCAGGTGTATCAGGAGGTCGAGTTCCTGCCCCAGGGTGAGGACGGCAGGGAGATCGGCGCTGATGTTGTACGGTTTGTTGCCGATGGCAAGGTCCTTGAAGCGCTGCGCGTGCGTGATCCGCAGCCGCTGAAGAAAGACCGCGTTCTTGTTTATTCCAGCCAGGAACAGCAGGATGATTTCGCGGTATATTTCTCCATGGCCAAGGAATTGGCTGAGCTTGAAGAGGCCGGTGTTTACATGGGCCGGGTGAAGTATATCGTCGTGGCGAATGATAAAGAAAGCGTATTCCAGGTCGATCTGCAGGTCCATATCCAGCCGGTGTTCAGCATGGACCTGGTGTTCCCGCCGGAAGGCATCAGTTTCACGCAGGTGCTTCCTGACCAGCCTCCGATGGAGAAAGAGGTGCAGGTCGTGGTCCGGTCGAACATGCACAAGCCCTATCAGGTCACGCAACAGGTAAGCACCCTGATGCGCAATGCCAAAGGCGACGAAATGTCTCCGGAGTATTTCACGATGAAGGTCGGCGTTGTCGAAGGCGAGAAGGCCGCATCGCAGTTCACGGACTTTGTCTCGGTCAAGACCGGCGAGTATCCGGTGTTCGTTTCCAATAAAAAGGGCGCACCGGTGAAATTCAATGTGGTGTACAGGGTCCAGGGTTATAAAGGGCTTCCCAGCGGAAGCTATAAAGCGCCGATAAGGTTCTCGCTGAACCAGAATTAACAGAAGCAGGAAAAGAGAAGACATATGATGATCAAAAAGATCGTTGTTGCCCTGATCGCTTTATTCTTTTGCGCGCTGCCGCCGGCATCGGCGGAGCTCATGATCGAGCACGGCAAGCTTGTTATTTCGGTCGCTCCCGGCGAGCGCGTGAGCGGCGAGATCATGGTGCACAATCTCTCCAAGAACACGGAGACATACCGTCTGTATTGGGAGGATTTCAAGTACACAGCTCCTTACGACGGGGCCAAGGATTTCTCTCCGGCGGGGATCATGCCGGGTTCGGCGGCCGAATGGGTCAGGATCACGCCGCAAGAGGTCACCTTGGCCGGCTTTGCCAAGGAGAAGATCCAGTACCTGATCAATGTGCCGCAGGATATCAAGGGCGGGCATTACGGGGTCCTTTTCTTTGAGAAGACAGGGGATCTTCTGCAGGACCAGACGGGCGTCAATATCGTCATGCGCACCGGGGTCCTGTTCTTCATTGAGTCGCAGAATAAGGACAAGTCGTGCGCAATGCAGGATTTCAAAATGAACGGCGCGGTTGTTAACGGGAGCTTTGTCAACCAGGGGGACGCTGTTCTTATCGCAGATATTACTTATTACGCCATGGATGATGGTGGCAGCGTCAAGGACCGGGGATCGGTCAAGAAAGTATATGTTCCGCCCGGGGAGGCGGCGCCTTTTGAGCTTGCTCTTCCCGCTGATCTGGGGGCGGGCAAATACACATTTGTTCTTAACGCGGACCTTGAAGGAGGGGATGTTCTTGTTAAGGAAATAGAGATCACGAAGAATGCCTCCGGAAGTGCCGACATAACAGGCGTTCGGGACTAGGAACAGGGGCACGGCGCGGGTCTTTTTCCTGGCCGGTCAGACAATATGACCATGAAGCACTTAACAGGAGTTTTTCTTTTTCTCGTATTCGCGGCGTTGGCTTGCCCTTCGGCCGGCGCGGACGCGTCGAATGTCTATCAATACTGTATTAAAGAAGGTACTAAAGCCTTTGAAAAGCAACAGGATGACGATGCTGCCCGTTATTTTAAATGGGCCCAGCAGATAGACCCCTCCTCGAAAGAACCTGCCCGGTATATTGAACTTATTGCGAACAGAAAGAAGTCTCTTCCCGCGCAAGTATCCATGGAGCGGGTGACATTGCCTTATTTTGAAGAGATGTTGCGTAAAGGCAAAGAAGCACTGGCCCGCAAGGACCTTGAGACGGCGCGTCAGAGCCTGAATACAGCCCGCCTGATCGATCCTGAGGATCCTCGATTGCTTGAATCCTGGGCGCAGCTTGAGCGCTTGCAGGGGGCTCCGGTGGCGACTGTGCAGATCAGGCAGGATACGGCGGTCGTTCCGGAAAAGACCGCTGTTCGCAAAGAGCCCGTTCTTCCCAAGAGCCCTGAGCCTGTGAACGTTAAGACGACACCTGCAAAAGCGACGGCCGTAAAAATAGCGCCTGCAAAGGCTGCACCGGCCAAAGTTGTTGCCCAGACACCGGTTCCCGTATCTGAAAAGCCCAAGACTTCGGTGGCATTTGCCAAGAAAGCCGTGCCTGATGTGATCACGCTGAATGATATCATGAACGCGGCCCAGGGCAGCAGGGCTGTGGTCAAGATCGAGATGGGGTCTTCTGTTATTATTGAAGGCAAGAGCATCGACAAGTTCCTGATCGTTGATGAAGGGGTTGTGAACATCAAGAAGATCACGCGCGATCAGATCCAGGTGGATACCCTGCGCTGGGGATCGACCTTTGTTCATATTTGGGACGAGTCAACAGGCGCCCCGGCGCGCAGCACTGTTTATATTGATGTGATCGTTCCGCGGGCTGATGTGGGCGTCCCGCGGATCGATACCGGCGTGGACCATTCGGTCCCGTTCAGGTTCCGCTACTCCAATGATTGGAGCTCTTATCATTATGGCCCGAGCATCGACGGGCTGGAGCGCAGGGATCATCCCAGTTATCAGCAAAGCGTCGGGACCGTGGGCGAGACCCCTTACGGCCTTCTGGACGGGTCTGCCACGATGACCGGTTATCATCCGATCACCGAGGTAACGTCCTATACCGTCGGGCTTACCGGCATTCCGGTCGAGGGGACCAAAGACCTGAATATAAGGCTTTTTGATATTAACCGCCGCTTGAGCCCGTTGACCTTGCCGGGAACGGCCCTGTTCGGCGGGTATGTGGATGTGAACCTTCTTGACGAGAATCTCGGGCTTGCCTTGACGCGCGGGCAGAAACGGAGCACGTTCGGTTATATCCTGGGCAGCGGCTCCGGGAAAGAGGATTTCTATATTGATGCGGCGAAGATCACCCTGTTCCCCAAGGACAAGAACAGGCAGTATGCGTTCAATTATGCCCAGGGTTCCGGCCCCGATCGGGATGATGCCTTGACCAAGCGCGTTTATTCCGTCGAGGGGTGGCAGGTCATTGACCAGATGAGGCTCAACGCCGAGATCGCCAAGGATGAGAAGACCACGGCGGCTTTGGCCGGGTCGAAGTGGGGTTTTGGCCGGGGCACCATGAGCCTGAACCTGAGGGATATCAACAAGGAGTTCACGACGGTCACGGGATATCCGTCGAATCAGGGAGAGGTCGGGGCTTTGTGGGCCATGCAGGTGCCTGTTGGCAAGGCGCAGACAGACGCCTCGCTTGATGTTTATCGCGACCGGTTGAGCCTGAACCCCGATGACCCGAACGCGTTCAATTATGATGCGAATGCCAGGGTCGATATTGAGCTCGACGAGAAGCATTCGCTGAGCACGGGAACATATTATACGCACACGCCGGCGGATATTTCCCCCCGCCGCTATTTCTCGGCGGATATGCGGCTTCACCGCACCTTGCCTGTCTGGAATGGCCGCAGCGGATCGGGCTATATCGGCCACGTCTATCAGAGCAGCCGCTACGCGTTCTCGCCGCAGTCCGAGTATGACCGTTACGGGCTTTTGACCGGGTTCAACATCCCTCTCGTCGGGAATCTTTATTATTCGGCAAGTTATGAATATTCATGGCTTGAAGATATTGAGACGGACGAGGATTATAACCCCAATGTCTTTAACACAGGCCTTTCCTATAGCCATCAGTTGACAAAACGGCTGCACGGGAACTTCGGCTTGACCTATCAGAATGAAGCCGGGTACGGGGGCAATAACAGCTATCTTTCCGGCGAAGACAGCGTCGAAGGCTCAGCCTCTTTCGTGTACAGCCCCGTCGAGGATGTCGACCTTTTTCTTGACAGCCGCTTGCGCGATGTGTGGGGTCAGAGGACCGAGGACGCTTCGTACCACTCGCTTGATCTGCGCATGGGCATGCGCGCCGCATGGGGTTCGCCCTGGTCCTGGGACCCGCAAGGTACGATCGAAGGTGTTGTGTTCAAGGACAAGAACGGCAACGGCAAGCAGGATAGCGACGATCAAGGCATGCCGGACATTAAGGTCAAGGTGGGGGACAGGCAGGCTGTTACGGATGCCAATGGCTGGTACAATGCAAAGGTGCGCGCCAAACGCGCGGTCGTTGCGCCTGATGTGAACGGCCTTCCCGTCGGATATACATTCTCGACGCCGTCATCCAAGCGGGTGGAGGTGCGTCAGGGCCTGCGGGACCGCGTTGATTTCGGGTTGACCACGCAGTCGGGCATCTTTGGCGTTGTTTATGTGGACAGGAATGATACCGGGCGCCCCGATCCGGGGGATACTTTTATCACCCGTGTGAAACTGATCCTTGATGGCAAGACCAGCCAGTTCACGGACGCGCGCGGCGCGTATTTCTTCAAGAAGGTCGATGCGGGCAAGCATACTATTTCCATTGATATGGCAACAGTTCCGCTGGCGCTCATTCCCATGATCAAGCTCAAGACTGAGATCGATCTGGCGGAAGGCGTCACGTATGTCTTTCATATCCCGATGCAGCAGAAAACTCCCACCGAATAATAGTTCCCGTTGAAAAAAGAAAGCCCGGATCTCTATTAGCGATGATCCGGGCCTATGACGCCTGACGCCTTCCCAAGGGTGGAAGATGCCGGCTTACAGAACGACTGCAGAGGTCATCAGGACTTTCTTATTGTCCCTGACCAAAGCCTGCTGTTGGATATTCTTCTGGGAATCTCCCTGCTGATCAAGGACCGCCTGGCCCGGCGCGAGCGCCTTCTGGTCAAAGAAGATCATGGGGGGGATGGTCACCGAAATGGAGAAGCTCGTTGCCTCTGCCCAGGCAGCACCTGCTCCTGAGATGATCATGACCGCCGCTGTAACCGCTGTGATTGTCTTAAACATTTTCGCCCTCCCTTGTTAGAGCTTCATTATCTCTAAAGAGAGGGCGCAGTATTGACGAAGCCAGAGGGAGAACCCCTGGTTACGGCAACCCGACGACCGTGCTCACCGGAAGGTGAGGTTAGGCTCGTGGCTTTGCGTCCTACTCTTTCAAGTAGTTTGCCAACTTCATTCGATCATTTCTTAAAGAGCACCAAACCCAAAGAAAGTATAACACGCCCACCACCACTTTGCCAAAAAATGTTGGGATGTAAGTCACTGATATATATAGACTTGTAGTTATATCTAAATTATTTCTCTTTTATGGCTTATTTGGGGCAATAGCAAGCCGCAGGATAGATTGATTTAAAGCCGGATGTTTGATACTCTATGCTGGTTCATTAAGCCGGGATGCGATCTTATATATAAAAGAAGTCTGGATATCTTTATATTGGCGGTTATGAAAACAACAAACTTTTTGCCCATGTTCATGGATGAAATGCGCTCCCGCGGCTGGGATCAGCTGGATATCCTGTTGATCAGCGGGGACGCGTATGTGGACCATCCTTCTTATGGTACGGCCCTGATCGGCCGCTTGCTGGAGAAACAGGGCTATCGTGTGGGCATCATTGCCCAGCCTGACTGGCATACGGTGGATGATTTTACGCGCCTGGGGCGACCGCGCCTGGCCGTTTGCATCAGCGCGGGCAGTGTGGACTCCATGGTCGTGAATTATACGGCCAACAAGCGCACGCGCCAGGACGACAGCGCGCCGCATCCTAGGCCTGACCGGGCGTCCATTGTTTATGCCAATCGCGTGCGGCAGGCGTTCAAGGACATCCCGGTCATTCTCGGTGGTGTCGAGGCCAGCATGCGCCGTTTAGCGCATTATGATTACTGGGATGATGCCGTGCGCCGGTCCATCCTGATGGATGCCAAGGCGGATATGGTCGTTTACGGCATGGGCGAGAAGCCTATTGTTGAAGTGATGGCTCGTTTGGCTAAGGGTGAGCGGATCACGGCGATCAGGGATGTGCGCGGTACGCTCGTGCGCATCAAGCCCACAGAGGCTCCGGCCGAGGCGTTGGAACTGCCGTCGTTCGAGACCGTGAGCAAGGACCTCGCGGCTTTTAATAAAGCATTTGTTATGGCCTATGCGCAAATGGCACCCGCTGACGGGAAGATGCTGTGGCAGCGCCACGCGGACCAGGCCGTGCTGCAATTGCCGCCGCCTTTGCCGCTGACATCCCAGGAGTTGGATCGCAGTTATGAATTGCCTTATACGCGCAAGGCCCACCCTTCTTATAAGACGGGGGTCAAGGGCCTGGAGACCGTGCGCTGGTCGATCACGGCGGTGCGCGGATGCCCGGGAGAATGCAGTTTTTGCGGTATTGCCATGCATCAGGGGCGCATTGTCCAGAGCCGCACCGAGGATTCCGTGCGTCGGGAAGCGCAGGGGTTCACGCAGGATATCAATTTTCACGGGACCATCAATGATGTGGGCGGCCCGACCGCGAATCTTTACGGCGCGCGTTGCGACAAGTGGGATGAGGGCAGGCCTTGCCCGCAGAGGCATTGTCTGGTGCCGTCGAAGTGCCCGTCGCTTGAATTAGGTTGCGCAAAAATGGTTTCCTTGTATGATACGCTGCGTCGCGTGAAGGGCGTTAAGCATGTGTTCGTTCAGAGCGGTATCCGTTATGATCTTTTGCTTGTGCCTGAAGCGCGCGCGTATTTCAAAACACTCGTCGAGCATCATATTAGCGGCCAGATGAAAGTTGCGCCGGAACATACATCCGACGGCGTCCTTAAGTTGATGAACAAGCCCTCTTATCGTCGATATGAAGAATTTGTCGATGAGTTCGAGAAGATCAATAAAGGGTCCCGCAGCCGCAAATATCTGGTGAATTATTTTGTCAGCGCGCATCCCGGGGCAACGTTGGATGATGCCCTGGATTGCGCGACGACGCTCTTGTCTCGCGGCATGCGCCCCGAGCAGGTCCAGGATTTCCTGCCCCTGCCCATGACCGTTGCCGCGTGCATGTATCATACGGGCCGCGATCCCTTTACGGGTGCCGCGGTATATGTAGCGAAGAAGGACAATGAACGGGCCATGCAGCGCGCGCTTGTTCAGTCGCAAAACCCGTCGAGCGGGCCCTGGATCGCAAAGGCCCTGCGCCTGTTGGGCAAAGAACATCTGAAGAATAAATTCAATCTTAAAGGACCGCATGATCACCGTCAATAATGTCACCTTGCAGTTTGGCCAGCGTAAACTTTTCTCCGAAGTTAATATTGTCTTCTCGCCGGGGAATTGTTACGGCCTGATCGGCGCCAATGGCTCGGGCAAATCCACATTCTTAAAGATCCTCTCCGGCGAGATCGATTCGACCGCGGGAGAGGTTCTGGTAACGCCGGGCAAGCGCGTGTCCGTCCTTCAGCAGGACCATTTCAAGTATGACGAAATAACGGCCCTGCAGACCGTTATCATGGGGCACAAGCGCCTTTTTGATGTCATGCAGGAGAAGGACGCGATCTATGCCAAGCCGGATTTCTCCGACGCGGACGGCATGCACGTTTCGGAGCTTGAGGCCGAGTTCGCGGACATGAACGGCTGGAGCGCCGAGGCGGACGCTGCGAAACTCCTGACCGATGTCGGCATCCCGACCCCGCGGCACGGGATGCTCATGAAGCAGCTTGAGGGCGGTGACAAGGTGCGTGTTCTTTTGGCTCAGGCGCTTTTCGGCAATCCTGACATCCTGCTTCTCGACGAGCCGACGAACCATTTGGACGTTGAAACGTGCATGTGGCTGGAAGATTTTCTTTCCGGCTTTGAGAACACGGCTATCGTCGTGTCGCACGATCGGCACTTTCTGGATAATGTGTGCACGCACATCGCGGACATTGATTTCGGCAAGATCAAGGTCTATACAGGCAATTACAGTTTCTGGTCCGAATCCAGCCAGCTGGCAGCCCGCCAGCGCGCGGATGTCAATAAGAAGGTCGAGGAGCGCCGCAAGGAACTGCAGGATTTCATCGCGAGGTTCAGCTCCAACCTTTCCAAGTCGCGCCAGGCCACGAGCCGCAAGAAGATCCTCGAGAAGTTGACCATCGACGAGATCGAGCCTTCGTCGCGCAAATATCCGTTCGTGCACTTTGAGCAGGAGCGCGAGGCGGGCAATGACCTGCTGGATGTGGACCATCTTTCCAAGTCCCTGGACGGGCAGAAGATGTTCGAAAAACTGACCTTTACCATCCAGAAGGGCGAGAAGGTGGCTTTTGTCGGGCCCAATGACCTGGTCAAGACCGTTCTGTTCCAGGTCCTGGCAGGGGAGGCCACGGCGGACGGCGGCGCATTCAAGTGGGGCGTATCGACCCGGCGCGCGTACCTGCCGCGGGATAATGCCGCGTTCTTCCAGTCAACGCTCAGCATTGTGGACTGGCTGCGCCAGTATTCGGATGAGAAGGCGGAAAGCTTCATTCGCGGATTCCTGGGCAAGATGCTTTTTACGGGAGAAGAGTCGCTTAAGCCCGCCAATGTTCTTTCGGGAGGCGAGAAGGTCCGTTGCATGCTGTCGCGCATGATGCTCATGAAGCCCAATGTGGTCATCCTCGATGAGCCGACCAACCATTTGGACCTTGAGTCCATCACCGCGCTCAATGAGGGCATGCAGCGTTTCAAGGGAACGATCCTTTTTTCATCGCATGACCATCAGCTGGTGCAGACCGTGGCCAACCGCATCATCGAGATCACGCCCAAAGGGGTCATTGACCGGGTGGGCACGACCTTCGACGAGTATCTGGCGGACGAACGCGTCCATAACCTGCGCCAGGAGCTGTATTCCTGATATTTTGCATCCTGCAAAGATTTCATTTGACAAATGCAGGGGCATCGTGCATACTTATGCCCGAGTAGATTGGTGAAGTGATCTTGGACCGCAGGGGCAAGTAACACCAACCCTGTGGTTTTTTTATTGATCCGCCAGAATCTGCTCAAATCTTATAACAAGGAGAAAGTTTCATGGTTACAGGTAAAGTGAAGTGGTTCGATGACAAGAAGGGTTTTGGTTTCATTACACCGGAGTCTGGCAAAGATGTATTCGTGCATCACAGCGAGATCCAGGGCGAAGGCCACAGGACTCTGACCGATGGTCAGGCTGTTGAATTCGAGATCGCCCAGGGCCCCAAAGGCGAGCAAGCCAAGAACGTTGTGAAGCTGTAATAGCTTTAAAGTTCTGTAGAAAAGCCCTCCGGTCGTAAGACCGGAGGGCTTTTGTATATCCTCTAAAAAAGTTTCATGCGAAATACCCCTTACAATAAAAAGTCTTCCAGCGGCCCTCGCAGGCCGCAACACGGTCCTTCGCGCTCTCATGATCATCGCGGCGCGGGAGGGCATCAGCCTGTCCGTCGCGTGATGGACGAAGCCCAGGCGAAATTCTTTGCCGGCACTCCCATTGATCCAACGCCACGCATGCGGCTTGAGGACGGATCGTCCGAGTTGACCATGCGCGCCATGGACATTATTTGTCCGATCGGCATGGGCCAGAGGGGGCTTATCGTGGCGCCTCCGGGTTCAGGTAAAACAACATTTCTGAAACATATCTGTCAGGCGATCTCTAAAGCATATCCCCAGGTTAAATTATACTGCCTTCTGGTCGATGAACGACCCGAAGAGGTGACTGACTTTAAGCGTAGCGTGACCGCTGAGGTGCATTCCTCATCGTCAGACCAGGATTATGATCATCATGTGGTCATTGCCAATGACCTGATGGCCCGGGCTGTCCGTGAGGCCGGTGCGGGGGAGAATGTGGTCGTCTTGATCGATTCGCTCACGCGCCTTTCGCGCGTGCATAATGCCGAAAGCCGCAACAGCGGCCGTACGCTCTCGGGCGGTGTGGATGCGCGGGCGCTTGAAGTGCCGCGTCGTATCTTTGGTTCCGCGCGCAAGATCGAGAACGGCGGGTCGCTCACGATCCTTGCGACCATCCTGGTCGATACCGGCAGTCGCATGGATCAGGTTATCTTTGAAGAATTCAAGGGGACGGGCAACATGGAGGTTTATTTGTCCCGCGATATTTCCCAGCGTCGCATTTTTCCGGCGATCGACATCCCTAAAAGCGGCACACGCAAGCAGGAGCTTTTGCTGGACCCGGCTGAGAACGCGAAGGTCCAGATGATCCGCCGCTATCTGGCGGACCTTAATCCCATCGAGGCCATGCAGGACCTTGTGGGCCGCCTTTCGAAATTTCCCAATAATAAAGAACTTTTTGCCAATATCGGCGTCTGATATGGACACCGCCCTGCTTGCAAAGCTTGAGGCGGCATCCGTAAAGCGCGCGGGGCTTTTGACGGTCACGAATGCCGTGCGCCTGGTCAACGGCTATGGCGACGACCTTGACGGCCTGGTCCTCGAACAGCACAATGCGCATTTTTGCGCCCAGATATTCGACGAACACTGGCTGGCAGAGCAGGAAACTCTTATTCATTTTGTCCAGGGCCGCGGCGCGCAGTATTTTGTGGCCAAAGACAGGACGGCGTCCGCCTCGGCAAGCCCTGATAACATGCGTTTTCATGTGTGGATCGATGGGGCATCTTCGACGGTGGTCGAGGAGCATGGGCTGCGTTTTGGCGTGGACATGAACGACACGCTCAATACCGGGCTTTTTCTGGATATGCGCGCGAACCGTCATCTGGCGGCAGGCCAAAGCGCCGGACGTAAGGTCCTGAATCTTTTCTCTTATACATGTTCGTTCGGCGTCCATTGCCGCAAGGCAGGCGCGATACAGGTGGTGAATGTTGATGTCAGCCGCAAGAGCCTGGAGCGCGGCCGGGCGAATTATGAGCTTAACGGCATTGTTGCCGAGAAGAACGAGTTCATTCGCGCGGATGCTGTTGAGTATCTGGAGCGCGCTGTTAAGAAAGACAATCGTTTTGATATGATCATCCTCGACCCGCCGTCCTTTGCCCGTTATGAGGGCAGGATATTCAGCGTCAAGAAAGACCTGCCGCGTGTCATGGAGATGGCCATTAAAGTGCTTAATCCCGACGGGATCCTGTTCGTGGCAACGAATTTCAGTGAAATGCTTCATTCACATTTGCAGAATATCATCAAAGGCGCGGCACACAAGCGCGCCCTTAAAGACGTGCAATGCCTGGGTCAGGACGTTGATTTTGAAGGCAGCGGGTTCATGGCCGAGAGTTGTTTGACCGCGGTGCTGGCCAGGTTATGACGGAATTATTCCTCGGATCGCAGCCGATCGACGCGCTGATGACAGCATCAGGCATTTCCAATGCCGACCTTGTAAAAGCTTCCACCGAGCAATTGACTTTTAAGATGGTCCAGAAATCCCGTAAAGGCCGTCGCGTTAGTGCCAATGTGCAAATGAAGGTCCTTCACGCGTTCCAGCGTGCATTCCCAGAGAAGCCCTTCGTGATGCAAGATCTCTTCAATTATTGACGGGAAATCATGTCCTTCATCAGTCTTCAAGAAATATCGCTCGCTTTTGGCGGGCCCAAATTGTTCGATAAGCTTTCTTTGCAGGTTGAGCCGGGGGAGCGCATTGCGCTGCTCGGGCGTAACGGCGCAGGCAAGAGCTCATTGATGAAAGTAATGGCTGGCCTGTGCGGTGTTGACGCGGGGCAGGTCATTGTGCAGAAAGGGATCACGGTCGCGCACCTGCTTCAGGAGGTGCCGCGTGATATGGAAGGCGATGTTTTTGATATTGTATCGTCGGGCTTGGGCGTGCGCGCGACATTATTGAGCCGGTATCACCACATCAGCCATCAGCTGCAGGCCGGTTCAACGCCGGAGCTTTTGCGTCAGTTGGACGTGGTGCAGGCCGAGCTTGATCGCACGCACAGCTGGGAGCTGGACCATCAGGTCGAAGCTGTGATCGCCCGGATGAAACTTGACCCTGACAGGGATTTTGCGCTGCTTTCCGGCGGGCAGAAACGTTCCGTTCTTCTGGCGCGGGCGCTGGTCGCGAAGCCCGATGTCCTTTTATTGGATGAGCCCACGAATCATCTGGATATTGACGCTATTGACTGGCTTGAAGGGCTTTTGAAAGCATATCAGGGAACGGTCTTTTTTGTGACGCATGATCGGATGTTCATGGAGCATGTGGCGACCAGGATCGTCGAGCTGGAGCGCGGCCAGATCATGAGCTGGAGTTGTGATTACACCACGTTCCTTGAGCGCAAGGAGATGGCTTTGCGCATGGAAGCGTCGAGTCAGGAGCGTTTTGACAAGAAACTGGAGGAAGAGGAAGTGTGGATCAGGCGCGGGGTCGAGGCGCGCCGCTGCCGCAATGAAGGGCGCGTGAAGGCGCTTGAATCCATGCGCATCGAAAGGCGCGCGCGGCGCCAGCGCGAGGGGCAGGCGAAGTTCAAGCTTCAGGAAGCCGGCCTTTCGGGCCATCTGGTCATGAAGGTATCGCGCCTGGGGCAGTCTTACGGGGACAAGTGCCTGATCCGTGATTTTTCGACGAATATCATGCGGGGGGATAAGATCGGCGTGATCGGCGCCAATGGTTCCGGTAAAAGTACCTTGCTGCGCATTTTGTTGGGCAAGCAGGCCCCCACCAAAGGCACGGTTCGTTTCGGCACAGAACTTCAAGTGACATATTTTGATCAGATGCGTGAAGCGCTTGATGATACCAAGACCGTGATGGAGAATGTCTGCGGCCAGAGCGAGACCGTAATGGTCAATGGCAAGCCGCGGCACATTATCGGCTATCTTCAGGATTTTCTTTTTTCGCCGGACCGGGCGCGCACGCCGGTGCATGTTCTTTCCGGCGGGGAACGCAACCGTCTGCTGTTGGCGCGGCTTTTTACGCAAGCTTCCAATTTGCTGGTCATGGACGAGCCGACGAACGACCTGGACATGGAGACCCTGGAACTTTTGGAGCAGTTGTTGGTGGCTTACGAGGGCACGCTCATTCTGGTCAGCCATGACCGCTCATTTCTGAACAATGTGGTCACTTCCACGATCGTCCTCGAAGGCGACGGCGAGGTGAATGAATATCCCGGCGGGTACGATGATTGGCGCACGCAGTGCGCGCAGCGAGCGCAGTGCGCGCAGCGAGCGCAGGGGGCGCAGAGTTCCGCAACGCCTTTGAAGAACGAAATACTGCAAGAAGTGAAAGTCGTAAAGCCTGAGAGGCCGCGCACGGGCGCCAAGTTGTCATTCAAGGACGGGCGCGAACTGGAGAATTTGCCGAGAAAGATCGAGAAGCTGGAAGCAGAGCAGGCGGCATTATGCGCCATGTTGGGAAGCCTGGAGCTTTACAAGAAAGAACCGCAGGAGATCGCGCGCGTCAATGCCCGGTCCCAGGAGCTGGGCTTTGCGATCCTGGAGGCGTACAAGCGCTGGGAAGAATTGCAGGCGCT
Organism: uncultured Planctomycetales bacterium; assembly: GCA_964643325.1. GTDB lineage: Bacteria > Omnitrophota > Gorgyraeia > Zapsychrales > Fredricksoniimonadaceae > Fredricksoniimonas. Next base: position 16,971 of record CAZXSE010000007.1, on the reverse strand, counting down.
TGCGGAGCGCGAAGTTTAGAGGCTCTTATTGCTTTCAGCTATGATTTGTGTAGAATACTGAAAAAACGTCCCCTGGGGGAATCGAACCCTCATCCCAAGCTCCGGAGGCTTGTGCTTTATCCGTTAAGCTAAGGGGACAACGGCAAAAATTCTAACATAGAACGAAAAAAATGGGGATTTTTTCCATTACGGCAGGATGCTTTTCGGGGACATATAAGGAACAGGAGGATCGTTATGGCAGATGACAAGAAGGCTGGCGTCAAGAAAGGTTTCTTCGCGCGGTTGATGGAGTCGCTGGATCAAAAGATGGAAGCTAAGGCTAAGAGCGGCGGTTGCTGCTGCTGTTCATCTGAGCCCAAGAAACCGGAGAATAAAGGATGCTGCTGACCTTTACGCGCTGGCTGGCATTTGATATTCTTCATTTTGATCCTTCTTCGCGCATAGGCGAGGCGGCTGCGTTCTTTCTGTATGACACGGTTAAGATCACGGGAATGCTGGTCGTTCTTATTTTTATTATCGGCGTGATCCGTACATTTATCCCTGCCGAACGCATCAAGCGCTGGATGACAGTCCCCGGCGGACTTGGTTATGTTGCGGCCGCGCTCTTTGGCGCGGTGACGCCGTTCTGTTCGTGTTCCTCCATCCCGATCTTCTTTGCATTCCTTAAGGCAGGAGCGCCGCTAGGCGTGATGTTCGCGTTCCTCATCACATCACCGCTGGTCAATGAGTATGTCCTGGTCCTGATGGCTGGATTCTTTGGATGGAAGATCGCCGTGCTCTATGCGCTCAGCGGCATGGTGATCGGTATTGTTTGCGGGGCGGTGCTGGGGCGCATGAAGCTTGAACACCTTCTTGTTGAGGATTTCATGGCGCCCGCGGCAGCCGGGATCCCGGCGGATAATGCGCATCCCTCGTTCGCGGCGCGTTTGAAGTATGGATGGGACGAAGCAATGGCTATTTTGCGCAAGGTCTGGATCTGGGTCGTGGCAGGTGTGGCGCTCGGCGCCGTGATCCATAATTTCGTGCCGCAGTCGGCCGTTGATGCGCTTATCCGCTCGACCGGGTTCTGGTCCGTGCCGCTGGCAACGCTCGTCGGAGTTCCCATGTACGGCAGCTGCGCGGCGATCGTTCCGATCGCGGTGGCGCTTTTTCAGAAAGGGATCCCCTTGGGGACCGCGCTGGCGTTCATGATGGCGATCGCGGCGCTCAGTTTTCCTGAGGCTGTGATGCTGCGCCGGGCCATGCGGCTGCAGCTGATCCTGATCTTTTTTGGCATCACTACCGCAGGCATTATCGTGACGGGTTATTTGTTCAATGCATTGCAGCGGCTGATCATTTGAATACTAATGGAGGATAGCTATGTATCGCATGATGTGCGCCTTGCTCGTTCTTGTCTTGATATGCCCCACAGCCTCGGCGGCTCCGGCATACGGCACGAAGATGCCGAAGCAGAAGGAATTCTTTTCCGGCATTCAGCATTATGAGATCATGGACAGGCATTTGAAGAACGATCAGGGCGATATGCGCAGCCGGCAGGAGCATGTGCTTTTGTCATATGGCGTGACGGACTGGCTGTCGCTGGATCTAAAGGCCAGCATGGGCACGATCGAACATAAGGCCGCCAGCGGCGACCGGATCAAGTACAAGGATCCTGTCTGGGGCGGTGGTTACGGATTCCGCATCCGTTTGTATGAGGGCGGCCCGGTCAAGATCGTAACAGGTTTTCAACATATCAGCATCCATCCCAAGACCAGGGAGATCAGCGGCGTTGAACATAATGCGATCCTGGACGATTGGCAGGGGTCGGCCCTGATCTCGTATGACCTGAAGAAATGCACGCCGTATACGGGTGTGCGTTATGGGGTTACTGATTATATCCATCGCCAAGGCGTTGAACGCAAACGTATTTCGCCCAGCGGGAGCCGCCGAACGGACATGATCCTTGGCGTGGATATTCCTCTTGGCGAAAAAGTGTGGGTGAATCTTGAGGGGGCCGCCGGCACGGGAAGCGCTGTTGCCACGAGCCTTAATTTCCGGTTTTAAGAGAAGATGCGCATAATACGCGGGGGCTTATGGACCGTAAAGACTGCAAGAAAGAGCTGACGCACCAGGCGATCGAGAATGGCACGGATGTTCTGGTCGATTTTGAAAAACTGCGCAAGATCGCGCAAAGCCCGGATCCGGTCGTTCCTGTTGTTGTGCAGGACGCTGCGACCAAAGAAGTGCTGATCCTGGCGTATGCCAACGCGCAGGCATTGAAGCACACGCTGGACACGGGCCTGGCCACGTTCTGGAGCACGTCGCGCAACGAACTTTGGGTCAAGGGAAAGACATCTGGCGATGAACTGGCCATTGTTGAGGTCAGGGTCAATTGCGACCAGAATTCGCTCTTGTATCTCGTGACCATGAAGGGCAAGGGGTCCTGTCACGTGAAAGATGCCGCCGGAAAGACCCGTTTCGGGTGTTATTACCGCCGGATCGGGGGTGGCAGCCTGGAGTTTGTGCAATGAAGCCCGTCATCTTGTGCGTTGATGATGAACCGGGCATCCTGAGCAGCCTGGAACGCTGCCTTGCGTTCGATGATTACGAGGTCATTCAGGCGCCTGATGGCCCTGCGGCCCTGCAGGCCCTTGAACAGCGCGGCGGGCAGGTTTCGCTGCTCATTGTTGACCAGCGTATGCCGATGATGACCGGTGATGAGCTTCTTGCCAGGGTGCACGAGCGTTATGGCCCGATCAAGGCGATCATGCTTTCGGGATGCACGGACCTTCAGGGGCTTGCCGGGATCGTGAAAGAGCGCAGGGTCGCGCATCTGATCCAGAAGCCCTGGGACAACAAAGAGCTTTTAAGGATCGTCCGTTCTGCTGTATTCCCGTAACATCTCGTCGGGGGCATGCCCCCCGTATTTTTTTCTTGACAAATGATACTAGCGTGGTATCATTATCACATGAATTTACTTTCACGGAGCACAGATTATGCCATCCGGGCGCTCATTTATATGGCAGCACATGAGGGTGAGCTTGTTTCGACGGCAAACCTTAATCGCGCCCTGGGGCTTCCGCGGCCTTTCATGCGCAAGATATTGCAGGTCTTGGAGCAGGCCGGGCATGTTTCTTCGGTGCAGGGGCATAAGGGCGGCTTTCGGCTGGCCATGGCTCCGTTGAAGATCCGGCTTGCTGATCTCATGAAAGTCTTTCAGGGGGATATTTCTCTCGGGGATTGCCTGTTCAAGAAACGGGTGTGCGCTCACAGGAGCACATGCCCGCTGCGCCGGGAGATCACGGACATGGAACAGATGCTCCTGACGCGGCTCAAGGCGGTCACGGTGGCGGATCTGATAAGGAAGGGCGCATGATCAAGAATACCATCCATATAGATGAAGATAAATGCAATGGCTGCGGGCGGTGCGTTCCGTCGTGCCATGAAGGCGCTATTGCGATCGTTGACGGGAAAGCCCGGTTGACGCAGTCGCTTTGCGACGGGCTTGGAGCATGCCTGGGGGAGTGTCCTCAAGGGGCGATCACGATCACGGCTGATGACCCCGCGCCCATGGCATGCGGATGCCCGGGCACTATGGCCAGGGATTTTCGTACAGTAGCCGGATCTTCTGCCGCGGCGCCGGCAGGGGGAGCCGTTGCTTCGGAATTGCGCCAATGGCCCGTGCAGTTAAAACTCTTGAACCCGGGAGCGTCGTATTTTCAGGATGCTGATATTGTGGTCAGCGCGGATTGCGCCGCGTTCTCTTACGGTGATTTCCATCGCAAATTCCTGAAAGGCAAGGCGCTGGTCATCTTTTGTCCGAAACTCGACGATGATCTTGATGGTTATGCGGCAAAGTTGACGGATATCTTCCGTCGGAACACGGTGCGTTCTGTGACCGTGGTGCGCATGGAAGTGCCATGCTGCGGCGGCGTTGTCAGCATTGTTGAAGATGCCGTGCGGCGATCGGGAAAGAACGTGATCATCAAGGAATATACGATCGGCCTGCAGGGCGATATTGTTTAACAACATCATTAACGCAAAAGGGGATCCATATGGGTATGTTCTGTTTTCAATGTCAGGAAACCGCGGCCGGGACGGGCTGCAAGATCAAGGGCGTTTGCGGGAAGCAGGACACGACGGCGCAGCTGCAGGATGTGCTGTTGTTCATCGTTAAAGGCATTGCCGTTTGGGTCGATGAGGCCCGCAAGGTCGGGATGACCGTTGACTTAAAGACCGGCAAGTTCATTACGACCGCGGTATTTACGACGATCACCAATGCCAATTTCGATGAGGCCGCGATCATGCGTTATATCCGCGAGGCCGCGAAGGTCCGCGACGCGTGGCGGGTGAAGGCGCTGGGCGGCTGCGGGGCAGGCTGCGGGTGTTCCTGCGGCGGCGAGACCGCGCCTTTGCCGGAATGCGCCACATGGGAGGTTACTACCGACGAAAAGATCCGCGCGAAAGCGACCGAGGTCGGCGTCCTGGCGACTGCGGATGAAGATGTGCGTTCTTTGCGCGAGCTGGTGACCTATGGCATCAAGGGTATGTGCGCGTACGCGCATCATGCGGCGGAGCTCGGGAAGGAAGATGCGGCGATCTATGAACATATGGTGACCGCGCTTGCGGCCACGACGAAGAACATGCCGGTTGAAGCGTTGGTTGGGCTGGTCATGAAGGTGGGCGAGTTTGCGGTCAAGACATTGGCGCTTCTGGATGGCGCCAATACGGCGCGCTTCGGCTCGCCGCAGATGACGAAGGTTGCGTGCGGCGTGCGCAGCAACCCGGGCATCCTGATCTCCGGGCATGATCTTCGGGACCTGGAGGATCTTTTGGAACAGACCAAAGGCAGCGGCGTTGATGTTTACACGCACAGCGAGATGTTGCCCGCGCATTATTATCCGAAGCTCAAGGCATACGATCATCTCGCCGGTAATTATGGCAGTTCCTGGTGGCATCAGAATGAGGACTTTGAGAGTTTCAACGGCCCTATTCTGATGACGACCAATTGTGTTATCCCGGTCAAGGGAACCTACCTGAGCCGTTTGTTCACGACGGGTGCGGTCGGATATCCGGGGGCGACCCATATCGCGGACCGTCCGGATAACGGGCGCAAGGATTTTTCCGCGATCATCAGTCTTGCGAAGAAATGCCCGCCGCCGAAGCAGATCGAGGATGGCACGATCACCGGCGGGTTTGCGCATGCGCAGGTCATGGCCCTGGCGGATAAGGTTGTGGCAGCGGTCAAGTCCGGCGCGATCAAGCGTTTTGTGGTCATGGCTGGCTGCGACGGCCGCATGAGAAGCCGTCAGTATTTCACGGATGTTGCCAGCGCGTTGCCGAAAGATACCGTGATCCTCACGGCAGGATGCGCGAAATACCGCTACATCAAACTGCCTTTGGGCGATATCGGCGGGATCCCGCGCGTCCTGGATGCGGGGCAGTGCAATGATTCTTATTCGCTGGCCGTGATCGCGATGAAACTCAAGGAGGTCTTCGGTCTCGACGATATCAATAAGCTCCCCGTGTCTTATGATATCGCCTGGTATGAACAGAAGGCTGTCACAGTTCTTTTGGCCTTGTTGTATCTGGGTGTTAAGGATATCAGGCTCGGGCCGACCCTTCCCGGGTTCCTGTCGCCGAACGTTACAAAGGTCCTGGTAGAGAAATTCGGGATCCGGCCGACGACAACTGCCGAGGCGGATGTGGCTGCGATCATGGCCGGCGCATAAGCCAGAGCAGGCGCGCGTTGTTTGCGCACCTTTACGCTTGTTTCTCAAGAGCCTCCGTGCTTTAATAAGGCTTATGCACGGAGGCTTTTTGCTGCCCGTGCCCTGATCAGGATGACTTAAGGGGGCGTATGTACGATAGAGAGCAGAGGGAATGGCAGCGCATTCCCGTTAACATGGCGGCCAAATGCCGCGCTGTGGACGGGCCTGCCCGTTATGAAACGACGCGCATCGTTGATATGCACCAGCACGGCTGTTCCCTTCTCGGGCCCGTCGCGTTCCAGCAGGGGCAGATGGTGCGCCTGGTATTGGAGATCCCTTTTGAAGGATCGATCAGCCTCACCGGCGAGGTCAAATGGGCCGAGCCTGCCAATGATGAAGGTGAGTACAGTGCGGGATTGGGTTTTGTCATTGACAGTCCTGCCGCCGAGGATACATGCCTGAAGCTGTACCATTTTTGTCTTTTGCGTCAGCCCAAACATTGACAGGGCCGGGGATGGATATAAAAGAATATAGGGGCGCCAGGATCATTCCGGCGTAATGCGCGCATGTTGAAACTTCCTGTTAAAGACATCATGAACGACCATCCGATCAAGGTGAAGGCGGATGTGTCGATCCGTAATGTGGCGCATCTTTTGCTGCGTTACCGGATCAATGGCATCCTGGTCGTTGATCCGCAGGACCCGACTACGTTGCTGGGCGTCTTTACGACGGCGGATCTTGTGGACCTGATGAATATGGCGCTCTCATCCGGCGCCAAAAAGATGAAGGCGCTTGGTGTTGTCGCGGATCAGCCTGTCGGGACTTTTGTTAATCGTCAGTTCTTGAAGATGCAGCATACCGACAGCACGGCGAAAGCCATCGGCTTGATGCACAATAATGATGTGCTGACGATCCCTGTCTATGACGGCGACAAACTGGTCGGCATTATTGGCCGGCATGATGTGATCAATATCGCTTTTGCCTGATGACAAAACCCCTTCATATCCTAGGTATTTCCGCGTTCTATCATGACAGCGCTGCCGCGATCATTCGCGACGGGGAGATCATTGCCGCGGCTCAGGAAGAACGTTTTACGCGCAAGAAGCATGACGCGGGATTCCCGGCGCATGCCGTGCAGTATTGTTTGCAGGAAGCGGGCATTACCCTCAAGGACGTTGCATTCGTCGCTTTCTATGACAAGCCGTTCCTGAAGCTTGAACGGTTATTGCTGACCTACCTGAATTACGCCCCGCGGGGACTGATGTCGTTCCTCAAGGCCATGCCCGTCTGGCTCAAAGAAAAGATATTCCTCAAGGACCTGCTTTTAACGAAGCTGGAAGGCTTTGAAGGAGAACTTCTTTTTACAGAGCATCACGAATCGCACGCGGCATCAGCATTCTTTCCCTCGCCCTTTAAAAGCGCGGCGATCCTGACCATGGATGGCGTCGGGGAATGGGCAACGACCAGTTTTGGCACGGGGGAGGGGAATGCGCTGAAGCTTTCGCATGAGATCCGTTTTCCGCATTCGCTGGGCCTGTTGTATTCCGCATTGACTTATTATTGCGGGTTCCGCGTTAATTCCGGCGAGTATAAATTGATGGGGCTCGCGCCTTACGGCGAAGCGAAATACGCGGACGTGATCCGTAAAGAACTTGTTGATATCAAGCCAGACGGGTCATTCCGGCTGAACATGAAATATTTCAATTATCCCGTCGGGCTAACGATGACCAGCGCGCGCTTTCATCGCTTGTTCGGGCGTGGGCCGCGCAAGCCTGAAACGGCCTTGTCGCAGTTTGACATGGACATGGCAAAGTCCATCCAGGAAGTTACCGAAGAGATCATGCTCAAGACCGCGCGCCATGTACGCGAAGTGACGGGGCAGGAGAATTTGTGCCTGGCCGGCGGCGTGGCGCTTAATTGCGTCGGGAACGGGAAGATCGCGCGCGCGAATATTTTCAAGAAGATCTGGATACAGCCGGCTGCGGGTGATGCGGGCGGGGCATTGGGCGCGGCACTTTTTGTTTGGTATCAGTATTTGGGTAATCCGCGCGTGGTGGATGGCGTGCATGATCTTCAGAAGGGTTCGTATCTTGGGCCGGGATACAGGGATGATGAAGTAGAGGCTTTCTTGCGGGGCAAAGGCGTTCCCTATGAAAAGTGCGACGGGGAGAAGATCTTTACGCGTATCGCCGATCTGGTCGCCGGCGAACAGGTGATCGGATTCGTGCAGGGGCGCATGGAATTCGGGCCGCGGGCGCTGGGCGCGCGCAGCATCATCGGGGACGCGCGATCCATGGCAATGCAGGAACAGATGAATGTGCGCATCAAGTTCCGCGAGTCGTTCCGCCCGTTCGCGCCGAGCATGCTCGAGGATAAGGCAGGGGACTTTGTTGACCTGCCGTATGAAAGCCCCTACATGCTCATGGTTGGCCAGGTGAAAGAACATCAGATAGATCCCGCTTCGCGGCAGACGGTCTTGACGGGATTGGCCAAACTTAAAGTAAGGCGCTCGACGGTGCCGGCCATCACGCATGTGGATTATTCCGCGCGCGTGCAGACCGTGAATGAGGAGCGCAATCCTTTTTATTTTAAGGTCATCGAGGCGTTCCATCAAAAGACCGGATGCCCGGTCATTATCAATACATCGTTCAATATTCGCGGTGAGCCGATCGTGTGTACGCTCGAGGATGCGTACCGCTGTTTTATGTGCACCAACATGGACTATCTGGTGCTGAACCGGTTCGTGCTTGATAAGCAAAAGCAGCCGGATGGGGATAAGTATAAGAAAGACCAGATCTCGCAGGCGTTGGATTAAAATGGACAAGATAAGAAAAGATCTTTTAGTGTTTGGTTATGGGCTGGGGCTGATCACGGCCGTGTTCGGCGTCGGCGGGCTATTGAAGCACGGCCTTTCCTGGGCGCCGGTAACATTGCTCGTTTGCGCGGTTGTTTTCGCGGGCGTGACACTATGGGATGCGGACGCACTTAAGCCTGGCTATCGCGGATGGATGAAAGTCGCGCATTTCATCGGCGGCATTATTACAACGGTGATCCTGGCGGGAGTGTTCTTTCTCCTTTTTGCGCCGATCGGTATTTTATTCAGGCTTATCGGCAAGGATCATCTGGAGCGCCGGTGGGATAAGACGGCAGCAACATACTGGCATGCGCGGTTGGCGGAAGATATTCCCAAAGAACGCTATCAACAGCAATTTTGAGGGTGCTATGGCAAAATTATCCATTGTGAAAGAATTATGGGATTTCTTAAAGACCCGCAAGCGCTTCTGGCTGGCGCCGATCATCATGATCCTTCTTCTGCTGAGCGTGCTCATCATTTTCGCGCAGAGCTCAGCGGTGGCGCCGTTCATTTACACGCTGTTTTGATCCTTCCTCGTTGTAACGCACATGGAATCCGATCGGAAGCTTCTTTGTCGCCGGAGGCGGCATGAGAAACTTTCTGATCGTATCGAATACGACCTTGAACTGACGGTCGTATTTGCCCTCTAGCGCATTGATCCGGTCGTTGAGGTCCTTGTGCGCGATCATCAGTTCCCGCAGTTTTGTGAATGTCCGCATGATCTGGATATTGACTTCAATGGCGCGCTCGCTGTTTAAAATGCTCGAGAGCATGGCCACGCCCTGTTCAGTGAAGACATAGGGAAGGTATTTTGAGTGAGCGCCTTTCTTTAAGGTGCCATTTTGGCACCTTAGAAGACGGAATTCCCGGGATGAAAGCGTGAACATAAAGTCATCAGGGAATCGGGATAAATGCCTTCTGACGGCTCTTTTGAGTTGTTTTGTTTCTACCTTGTAAAGTTCTGCTAGGTCGCTGTCGAGCATAACTTTCTTGTCGCGGATCAGGAATATTTTTTGTTCGATTCTTTCTGTAATAATAGCGGCTACGCATTTTTTGGGTTGCATGATGAGCCTTTCTTTTATAGAACTGTTCTGTTCAGCGTTCGAGGGACCTTCCTTTTTGCTTGCTCGCTTGGGATCGTAAATTCTGGTCAGGCAGTGTTGTTTCTTCTGTAGAACGCACATGGAATTCGATCGGGAGCTTCTTTGCCGCCGGAGGCGGCATGAGAAGCTTTCTGATCGTATCGAATACGACCTTGAACTGACGGTCGTATTTGCCCTCTAGCGCATTGATCCGGTCGTTGAGGTCCTTGTGCGCGATCATCAGTTCCCGCAGTTTTGTGAATGTCCGCATGATCTGGATATTGACTGCGATGGCTTTGTTGCTGTTCAAGACGCTGGAGATCATCAGAATTCCATGTTCTGTGAAAGCGTAGGGCAAGGTGTGAGAGAATTTGATGCCTTTGAGGTGGTCGCAATTTGCGACCACCTCATTGAGTTCCCGGCGTGAAAGCTGGAACATGAAATCATCAGGAAAGCGCTGTAAATTACGCTTAACTTGTTCATTCAGCCGTTTTGTTGGGACTTCGTAAAGCTCAGCGAGATCCTTGTCGATCATTATTTTCTTACCGCGGATAAAAAATATTTTTTGTTCGATCCTTGTTCCAAGAATAGTGACGGAACGTTGTTTTTCTTTCATGATGTTCCTTTCTTTATTTAATATTCCTGTCCAACGTCCTGTACCCGATAGCCTCAGCCAGATGCGCGGGGGAGATGTCCTCTTGTTCAGCCAGGTCGGCGATCGTGCGCGCCAGGCGCAAGATCTTGTCGTGGGCGCGCGCGGAAAGTCCGAGATTATCCACAGCTTCTTTGAGAAGTTTTTGCGAGGCCTTGTCCAGGGCACAGAATTTCCTGATATGCCGGTGGGACATTTGCGCGTTGGCATAAATATTCTCCGCATGGAAGCGCGCCAGCTGGCGCTCTCGTGCGGCAACGACACGCGCGCGGATCGTCGCGGAAGATTCTCCCGATGGAGCACCGAGCAGGTCTTCGGTCCTTAACGCAGGGACATCCAGGTGGATATCGATCCGGTCCAGGAGCGGCCCGGATATTTTCATCTGATACCGCTGGATCTGCGTGCTGGAACAGCGGCAGGCTCTTTGCCTGTCGCCGAGATGCCCGCACGGGCAGGGGTTCATGGCCGCCAGCAGGGTGAATTTCGCGGGGAAGCGCAGGGTCCTGGTGGCGCGAGCAATGGTAACGAAGCGGTCTTCCAGTGGCTGGCGCAGGGCCTCGAGGGCGCTGCGGCTGAATTCGGGTAATTCGTCCAGGAACAAGATGCCGTGATGCGCGAGGGTCACCTCTCCCGGCTTTGGGTCGGAGCCGCCTCCGACGAGAGAAACGGTCGATGCCGTGTGATGCGGCGAGCGGAACGGCCGGGTGCAGGTCAGCGTGGTCCCGGAGCTGTTGATGCCGGCGATCGAATGGATCTTGGTGATCTCGAGCGCCTCGTCGCGGGTCAATGGTGGCAGGATGGTCTGCAGGCGCCGGGCCAGCATGGTCTTGCCGCTGCCCGGAGGCCCCAGCAAAAGCGCGTTATGCCCGCCGGCTGACGCCACTTCAAGTCCGCGTTTGGCAATGGTCTGTCCTTTGACATCGCCTAGATCAAGCTCGCCGCAGGTAGCGGCATCTTGGCCCGGCCCTTGCGCAGCGGCGAGGAATGCATTGGTCTTTTCAGGTTCCTGGATGAATCGGGCGGCTTCGATCAATGTGGTGAAAGGGAATATACGGGCATTGTGCGCGAGGGCAGCTTCTTCGGCGTTGGCGCGCGGTACGATCAATCCGCCGCCGTTGCCGTCCGTGTTCTGCGCCGAAGCGATCGATGCGGGTAAGACACCGGCAACTGTTTTTATTTCTCCGGTCAGTGAAAGTTCTCCCAAAGAGGCGAAACGGGCCAGGAGTGTTACAGGCAGTTGTTCGGTCGCGGCCAGAAGGCCCAGGGCGATGGGAAGGTCAAAGCAGGGGCCTTCTTTGGGCGTGTCGGCCGGAGCGAGATTAATGATGATGCGCGCGGATGGGAATGTGTAGCCGGAGTTCCTGATCGCGGAGCGGACGCGCTCTTTGCTCTCACGAATGGCATTGTCCGGCAGGCCGACGATGGTCAACGATGGCAGGCCCTGGCTAACGTCCACTTCAATGGTAATGGGGTAGGCGCTCAGTCCGTTGAGCCCGAAGGTGAATGATCTGGCAAGCATGAGCAACTCCTGTTGTTGGGTAGCAAACAGGAGTGCGGAAGGATAAGGTAATATCTTTTATAACACAGTCATTCTTTCCGGTCAAATCCCGGGTGCGGGCCGAGAAAACTGTGGGCAAAAGCAGCGGCAAGCGGTATAATTCAATTCTTCGTAATAAGGTCTTCATCTATCCAGGGAGGTCTGTATGAAAAAAGCATGCATCATGTTGATCGCGGGCATTTTTATGATGACAGGAGCGCCGGTCTTTGCTGCCGAGAATGCGGCAACAACGCAGAAAACGCGCGTTCAGCAGCGTCGGATGAATGCGCAACAGGTCCGCGCCGAGCGGAAAGAGACGCGTGAGCAGGTACGCGCCGAGATGAAGGAAATGCGTAAGGAGAATGTTGCTGAGCGCAAGCAGTTGCGCACGCAAAATCATCAGGAAGCGAAGGCCTTAAAGCAGAAGTGTGATACCAATAATGATGGAGTCCTCTCTGATGCAGAGAAGGAGGTCGGCAAGGCGGAGTTGGAAGCCCTGAAGAAATCCAATAAGGCCGAATGGGAAGCGTTGATGGAAAGCAACAAGGCCGAGAACGCTGCATGGATCGCCAAGCAGAAGGCCGAGCGTGAGGCATTGAGAAAACAGAGAGCGGCGCAGCGCAAGGGCGGGAAGTCGGTCCAGGCTGAAGCAACTTCAGCGGCAACGGCCGAATAAGGGCTGTCCCTGTGTCTGTTAATGAAAAGGCCGGGCTGATGTTGAATAAACGCTTTAACATCACGATCAAGATCGTTGCGTGGGGGCTTGGGATCCTTTTGGTCATTGGTTTTGTCATTGTTCCTTTGGCATTGAAGTGGGGCATTGAAAGCCAGGGCTCGAAGGTCCTCAAGCACTCCGTGCAGGTCCGGGCGGTGCATGTCAATCCTTTCATGTTGAGCCTTGATGTGAATGGCCTGCGGATCCTGGCTTCCGATAAAACCCCTCTGATTGCCGTCGATAAGGTCGCCGTTGATGCCAGTTTCTTGGCGCTTCTTAAGAAGATATATCGTGTTGAATCCTTGCTGATCGACGGATTGAGGATCGATGCGCGGCTTTTATCTGGCGGGAAGATCAACCTCTTGGAACTGATCCCCGCGCCTTCCACCACCGCAGCCGCGCCACAGGCAGCGCCTGCCGGGCCTGCTCCTGTGATCATGGCTGACCTTGTTGAGCTTAAGCATGGCCAGGTCATATTCACGGATGAGACCATCGAGCCCCGTTTTACGACGACTATTGGCGATATTGATGTCAGCCTGACGGGATTTTCAACCGATCCGGCAAGTTCGACAAAGATCATCGCCGCTTGTAAGGTTGATACTAAGGGGGCAGTTTCGGTAGAGGCCCTTGTGAAGCCGCTGGCCAAGCCGCTTGAATTGGAGACGGCGGTGACGGTGGGCAGTTATGTATTGACCGTGCTTTCGCCGTATGTCGGTAAATATACCGGCAGAGCGCTCGCTGACGGGGGGTTCGACTTGCGGATGGACTATCGCATTGCCGATAACAAATTAACGGCGAGCCACAAGGTCCTTATCCAGAACTTCACTTTCGGGGACAAGGTTGAAAGCAAGGATGCCTTAGGGCTTCCCTTTGGCCTAGCGTTGGCCCTTCTCGAGGATGCCAACGGGCAGATCAAGATATCGCTCCCTGTGACGGGCGACATGAGTTCGCCGGAATTCCGCTATTGGCCGCTGGTCGGGCAGGTGGTGCGTAATTTCTTCTTCAAGGTTGTGACAAAACCGTTCGCTTTTCTGGGGTCCATGCTTGGCGATGAGAGCGGCACGGATGAGTTGGGGTATGTCAAGTTCGCCCCCGGGAGCGCGGAGCTTACGGATACAGAGAAGGAAAAATTGGCGCTGCTGGTCAAGGGGCTCAAGGAGCGCCCGAAGCTTGAACTTGAGATCAACGGCAGTTATGACCCTGCGATGGATTGGAAGGCGATACAGGCGGATGTTCTGGCCAGGGAATACGAGGCGTTAAGGCGCGAGGCCACGGGCGACGAGATGAAGATATACGGGCAGATCTATCAGCGCAGTTTCGGTATCCGTGATCTTTGGGCGTTGAATAAAAAGTATAAGAGCAAGGATGGTTCTTACGATGCGCCTCGGGTCATTGAGGAGATCAAAAAGCAGCTGATCGAAAAGGCCCCTGCGGATAAAGCAGCGATGAACATACTGGCCGCGGCGCGCGCCCAAAAGATCCATGATGAGATCGTAGCCCTTGGCCTTGACGCGCAAAAAGCAGTGATGGGCGCTGCTCATGAAGTTCAGGGGTCGATGGGTCATGTGCCCTTGGAATTTACATTGACTGTATTTGGTGAAGGCGTAAAATAATATCTTCATCAAAGGTTCGATGCAGTTCGTTGGAACAAGGGTTAAATCAAAGAAAGGGGTAACTATGTTGAAGAAGGCATTTGTATTGGCAGGGCTGTTCGTGATCGCCGCAACATCGGCGGCGTTCGCGCAGGACGCGAAGTTCCTGCAGTTGTCCGTGTTCGAACCGGTGCAGCTGGTTCCGGCGGAAGAATCGATCAAGGGCATCCGGTTGGACCTGTTCTATACGGTGAACCAGGATATGACGGGTTTCAGTTTGAGCTTTCTGGGCGTGAACCGCACCAAAGGTGATGTTAAGGGCGTTGAATGGGGCCTTGGCAACTGGACTGATGGTTCTTTCCACGGGTGGCAGTCGGGCTGGATCAGCCGCACGGGTGCGCGTTTTGTTGGTTGGCAGGGCGGCCTTGTGGCGGTCACCGAGGGTGATTTCACGGGCCTGCAATCCGGCCTTGTCACATGGACAGAAGGGTTCTTCCATGGCTGGCAGTCAGGTTGGATCAATCACACCAAGGGGCGTTTTGTCGGCCTGCAGAGCGGGCTTGTGAATACGTCCATGGGTGAGTTCACGGGCGCGGCGCTTGGCGCGGTCAATTATGCCGAGGGCTCTGTCAAGGGTTTCCAGGGTGGCTTCGTGAATTACGCGGCCGAGATGCATGGGTTCCAGCTCGGGTTCGTCAACGTGACGAAGTCTCTCGACGGGCTGCAGATCGGGCTGGGCAACTATAACGGCAATAAAGAGCCGTTCGAGTTCCTGCCGATCGTGAACTGGTCCTTCTAAGGCGATAAGGACAGTAGTTGTTCTCAACAAGGTCCGCAGGTCGTTGTGATATGGCCTGCGGACCTTTTATTAAGTGTGTGTTGAATGATGGGCAAGGAGGCCGGGATGGTCGATAAGAAGGAAGATCTGGCAAAGTTCAGCAAATGGCTCCGGGCGCAATTGCTCGAGGTTGGCATGACAGCAAGGGACCTTTCGATCGCCAGCGGCGTTGACGAGTCCGAGGTCTCCAAAATGACGCGCGGCGTGCGCTGGCCGTCGTTGCGAACGATCAAGTCGGTCGCGCCGCATCTGAAATGTTCGGGGCAGGATTTCCTGGCCGCGTGCGGCCTGGACAAGGATTTTGGCCGTTAACGGGCGGATGTGCTGTTGAATAAATCAGGAGGGGGTATATGCAGGAAACAATGGATAAGATCTACGGGTATGTGATCCAGTACGGGATGAATGTGATCGCGGCCATCCTGATCTTCATCATCGGCCGCTGGGTCGCTGATATTGTTGCGAAATTGATCGAGCAGGGATTACTCAAGGCCAAGGTTGATAAGACTCTGGCTTCTTTCGCGCGGCATTTAGGGTTTTACGGCATCATGGCGTTCGTTGTGATCGCCTCTCTTAATAAGCTTGGCGTTGAAACAAGTTCGTTCATCGCGGTCATCGGCGCGGCATCCCTGGCCGTCGGCCTCGCCCTGCAAGGGTCGCTGGCGAATTTCGCGTCGGGTGTCATGCTGATCCTGTTCCAGCCGTTCCGTGTGGGCAATACCATCGAGGCGGGCGGCGCGGTAGGGATTGTCCAGGAGATCCAGATCTTTAATACGATCATCACCACGACGGATAATAAAAAGGTCATTGTTCCTAATGCCAAGATCACAGGGGACAAGATCGTCGTCCATCCGGCGCCGTGAAAGAGGTTGCGGGCCTTTGGGGCATTGCTTTTCAGAGGGAATGCCCCGGGTTGGTGCCTGCGGGAAGCCCTGAGCGCACGGCTTATCGTGCCGTGATCGAGGATGCGGCAGGGAAGTATTATGTCCTTGAGAAGGTCCCGTCCGGCGCGTATCCCGTCAAGAAAAGGATCATCGATGCGTTGCAGTTCCTTGTCCGCGCGGGCATGGGCAGGATCCCGTTGTACTGCGCGGATGCTGACGGCCGGCATCTGAAAGAACATGGCGGTGGTGTTTGGCAGTGTGCACCGTTCTACGCGGGCGAAGCCCTTGACCGCAGCGCGTATATGTACGAGCAGTGGCGCGGGGATGTAGTTGCGGATTTTCTGCTCACCTTGCGCAATGCTGCTGCCGGAATAGATGCCTCTGTTGCAGAACACCCCTTTTCACTCAAGAAATATATTTATACGCTGTTGACGCAGGTTCGTCAGCGCCGGCCCGATCTGATGCCGCGGCTTGAGAAGGTTGTTCAGTTCCTTGAGAAAGGCTTTATGCCGGCGTATGATGCGCTGCCGCTTGCTTTTTGTCACGGGGATTATCATCCGCTCAATATTATTTGGGGGAAGAGGGATATCCGCGTCGTGATCGACTGGGAGTTTTGCGGCCTGAAGCCCGAGTTGTATGACGCGGCGAACATGGTCGGCTGCCTGGGCATGGAGCATCCTTCAAGCCTGGAGAGAGATCTTGTTGTTACATTGATCGCGAGGTTGAAGGCGTCGGGCATTTCTTCAGTATTGAGCTGGGAGCATTTCCAGGGCCTGGTCCTGGCGTTGCGTTTTGCGTGGCTGTCGGAATGGCTGCGTAAGAATGATGAGGAGATGATCGCGCTGGAGCTGGATTACATGGAGTTGTTGATGGAACATGAGGCGTTCCTGCATGAGAAATGGATGTTAGGGGCAAAATGACGCCATTGGAAGAGGGGTCGTTTCAGAAGAGAAATAAGTTGCCCCTGCTTTGTTTTTTGCTATAATCGACGAACATTCGCAGTTTCTTGCACTTATAATTATAAAGGGAGGGGTATATGGTAAAGATCGGCATTAACGGGTTTGGCCGCATCGGGCGTCTGGTGTTCCAGGCGATCTGCGACCAGGGGCTTTTAGGCAAAGAGATCGAGG